>JBJTQF010000044.1:0-4261 GCA_046075485.1 Myxococcota bacterium
CTTCACACTGCGCACCCGTGCTGAGGGGACACGAATCTGCGGAGGGGGTGAGTGCTTTTTGATCCAATACCATCCAGATGTCGCCTTCGCCAGTGTATATCCGGTACAGGCGACCCACGCTGAGGGTGCGTGTGCGAGCGCACGGGCGATGCGGGCGGCCACGGTCAGCCGGTGGGAGAGACGGGGTTTGCGGGAACTCACCCAGGTCGGCAGGGGGAGCAGCGGCGTTGTATCCTCGAAGGAGAGCACGACGCAGGCCGGATCGGCATCCGAGGGAATATCAACGCTGTGATACCGAAGCAAATCTGGACAGCCATAGAGCTTGTCATAGGCTTCTTTCTCGCGCATCGCCAGATCCCGGATGCGGGAGCGCTGCGTTTCCTGGGCGTGGTGCAGGGTATAGACGTGCAGCAGATGGGTGATACCATCGAAGCGATGTTTGCCAAGCCAGAGCGCGTAGGGGCGCTCGTCCGCCTCCAGGCGCTGGAGCAGATCGTAGGGGCCGAGCCGGGCCATCTGCCGGGCAGGGGCACCATCGGAGAGGACTTTGAGGACCGAGCCGAGCTGCTGGGGGGTGAGGCGACGATTGAGCTGCCAGCTTGCCGGATCGGTCAGCGCCGGGATTACATCTGAGCGAGTGACCACCAACTGTTCGTAGTCCTGGCTGATGCGAGGGGCGGCGTCCGGGGCGGAGAGAAAGACCAGCCCCTGCACCCAGAGGCTCGCGAGATCAAATCGCCGGGCTTGAAGCAGGCCCTTGAGGCTCCGGGCCTTGGCCAATACCAGAGCGATAGGAGACTGAACTGAATAGTTGTCGGCGAGCACCCATCGATCCCGGTTGCCGGTGATGCGTCCTCCCCAGCTCTTGATCTCAACGGTGAAGACGGCATGGGGTGCCACCACAATGGCATCGTGCTCATAGGTGTCCCCGGAGCGCCCCGTGGTAAGGTCAATGTTGGAGTAGAGGGTGAAGTTGTTGGGGAGTCGCTCGCGCAGGAAGCGGAGGGCTTCGGCTTCAAGCTCGTGGCGCGGCTGGGCGATGGGGTGGTACTGGGCGGTCATCGGCGTACCTCACCGGGGTGGAGGCGTTCAACTCCCGCCAGATAGCCCCGTACCAGCAGTCCCTCCTGAATTCCGGCGTGGAGACAGGCGATGGCGTAGGTGGGGCGAACGGCAAAGACCTGGCTGGCGAAGGACTGGCGCATGACCCAGCTCTGTTCCACCTCGAGCTGTCCGGTGGAGACCAGCTCATGGGCCAGCAGCCAGCAGAAGGCGATGGGATCGGGCTCGGAGTGCTGAACCAGGGTGGTCCGCCGGGTATGACCGGAGATTTCGAGCACACGCAGACGGGCGAAGTGGCGTTGGAGGGTGGAGCGGGTTTTCTCGAAAGCCTGGGGGCCGGTGTCGGGGTGAAGGGTCTCATGCAGGAATCGGGCCCAGTCCGCCTGCTCGAGGTGACTGGCTTCTTCGGGGGCCAGAGGCTCATCCCGTCGGGCAAGGGCCGGGAGCAACAGTGCATGAAGCGTCTGAGCCGCGAGGGGGTGGCCGAAGAGCCTCCGACCGTATAACAGGCCGATGCGTCGCCAGGGGCTGCCGTTCTGAAGCAGGCGGAGAAAAGCGGAGGGCAGGATATGGCTGCCATCATGATCGAGCAGCTCTTCTCGGACGATATTCACCAGCTCGCGGCGGCGGTCGTGACGGGCCTGGGGGAGCACCATATGGGCCAGCGTCTCCCACTCCGAGAGGGTCATGCCTGGGGTGGCGTTGTCCAGGAGGGCGAGGGCATCATTTTCGTTCAAGGTCCGGGTCCAGCTTGTCAGCCGGGGGGGCTGCTCCGGCTGGGTGGAGGAGTCGATGCGATGGAGGGCAGGGTTCAGTGCGGTATTCATACCAGCCGGACCTCCTGGAGCAGCGGTTTCAGGCGAAGCTCGAGGGCAGAAGCGGCGGGACTCTCCTTGAGACCGAAGGCCCGGTCGATGCGCAGCTCCTGGAGCTTGTCTTCCACCTGGTGGCTGGAGAGGATGCGTGGTTCCTGGGCGCGAAGCTCCACCGCCGCCAGTCCGACCAACAAGCGTTCGGGGTCCGAATCGGCTACAAAGGTGAACTGCTCATGGAAGGTGAGTGTGGCGTTTTGTTGAAGCTGATATGCGGCAATGCGACCGTGGCTACCGGGCAGCTCAAGCACCCGCTGGTGAGGTTGAACTCTGGGCAGCTCGGCGATGGCACCGCCTGCGGGCAGCTCCAGCGCACGGGCGGAGGCACGCAGGAACGTGAGCGCATCCGACGGGTCGAGCATCATGGCCTGTGCGAGCAGATGTTTTGCTGTATGCTCGGGCAAGCCTCTGAGGGGATGGTGCTGCCATCGGCCCAGGTCGAAGGGGTAGGGAAAAGCGATGGCCAGATCCTGGTGGAGAATGGCGATGAAGTCGATCCAACGAAGTCGGCGTTGGATGCGCTTCCAGCTCTCGTGACCGGGCTCGGTCAAACGCGGGGGCCGCACACCGGCACGTTCGAGGCGTGCGATGCTCTGGAGGGAGAGCAGGAGTGGGAGATGAGGATCCATGTTGGCCTTTCAGTCAGATAAGTAGAGGGGGATTTATAGCATCGGTAGCCAAGGGAAACAAGGACGAGCCAAGAACAACGGGATCTCCGCTCCGCATGCCATTGAATGAGGGAACCGGCTCCTGGACGGTTATGGGTGTTTTATGTGTCAGACACACCTCTGACCCGCGCTTGGCTGCGGGGACTGGGATGGGGAATATCCTTCCGAGGCACAGATCAATTCATCAGGTTATATGGCGGGCTCAAACCGGGTGCTGCGGGGCGGATCCTGGAGCGGCTCTGTCATCTTGGAGGTAACACCTTGCAGGGATGGTCAGCCTTCGTCTTGTGCTGCTGAAAGGGGGTAGGTGATACAGACGCCAAAAAAATAGCGGCCCCCCGGAGCCGGGAGACCGCTGGCGTGCTCAGCTCAAGAAGAGGTCACGCAGGAGCTGGGCGAGGTTGCCCCACTCCCAAAGAAAGCTATTGCCTGTCATGGCTTCTTCCTTACAACGATTGAAAACACCAGATTCACGATCTCACTGCACTCTGTGTTGGCGCTCAAGGTATTGTGCTCCGCAATCCAGTCTTTGACCCTTCCCACCAGAAGGCGCGCCTGTTCCACACCCTGCCCACGCTTCACTTCAAGCTCGGAGTTGATCACCTTTCCCCTAAAATCGCGTTCAAGAAACGCTGGCAAGAACACGCGCACCAGCGTGCGAACTGCAAGGAGCGTTTGCAAGGTGCCTTCGTTATGAATATCTGACGCCGTAAGTTTGATCAAGCGATAACCCGTGACACTCCGTGCAATCAGTCCTTCAGCTTCCAGACCTTGTAGCGACGCTTGCACCTGCTCCTGAGTAAACTCTGCCTTCAGCATCGTGATCAAGGCATCTTCGGTCAGAGGTGTCCTGGGCGACTGCTCCAGCACCTGAATGATGCGCTGCCACGAGATCAACTTTTGACCGAGTGGCGAGGACAGCGCCACCTCCAGCTCATGCTTGAGACGAGCGAGCACATCTTGCTGGTCGTCACGCTCAGAAGGAAGGTGTTGCCACATCTCGCCATGCCCCTCCAGAAGCCAGTGGGGATTCACACCCAGCTTCAAAAGGGCTCGAATCGCGAGGGCTCCCGGCTCACGTCTCCCACTTTCGTACTGAGACCATAGGCTCGCGTCGAGGCCCAATCTTGCCGACATTGCGCGTGTGGAGATGCCCAATGTAGCCCTGAGCAGCTTGAGCCGTTCCTTCAGTTCCATGATTTCCTCCCATTCTTTTAGCAACGCAGCTTGCGTTCTATTGACCCTCGTCAACGTGGCGAAAAAAGACACTTTTCACAGAATAAGTGTCCTCGTACAGTTGCGAAGTCACCAAGCCCACCCCGGTGCTTGAGAGGCCGATGGGGTGGGGTTTTCCCTGGGAGGTGATCGGAATGTACCTGAACAATCTGCCGTGCTGCAAGATCTTTCGTCTTTCTCTCGCGGGTGCGAGGGCGGGCGAGCGCCTGCGCACGGCCACACATGAGGAGAAGGCTGCTTTGAAACATGGACAATCATACGCTCACGCTCCGCCAAGCGTGACAGCTCAAGAGAGTCTGATTCCTCGCGTGTTATGGGCGCAGCGTGAATTCAGAAAAGATGCGCTGGCAGGAAGATTGTGCTTGCAGAAGAACATACGATATGGAAACATGCGGATAGAGGTAGGGTGTGGAAGGTCCACAC
>JBJTQF010000045.1:0-3159 GCA_046075485.1 Myxococcota bacterium
CATAAATGTCCGAAAGCTCCGAAAATCCCATCCAACCCTCCATGTACCTGTAATAGGGGACCCATGCTGTGATACTGCTCGTGTCCAGTCAGATTAAGCTGAACCGACATTTACAATCGATTCACAAAGGGAACGACTTCAGCAGGTGGATGGTAGGTTATCCTCAGCGGCACGTAGAATCAAGTTCGATTCAGTTAAACTTGCTTGAAGAGTGCTCATTTGGCCACCCTACATCCAGCCCGTCACAAAGTTCCCCGTATCCCCCCAGCCACCCCCATCTAACGAGGTGAAAAATTGTCAGGCATAGTGGACGCTCACCCGCGCAGGAGGTTCGCAATGTCTGTAAAGCCATCGATTGTTGAGGTCGCTCGTCGTCGGAAATCGCCAATAGTTCTTCCCCGCTGGACTGAAGCAGAGGCGCGGGCCATTCTGGCGGAGCACGCGGCAAGTGGTCAGTCTATCTGGATGTTTGCTCGCTCCCGGAAACTGCCGGCCAAACGTCTGTATGACTGGCAGCGCAAATTTCTGGCAACCGGGACACCAGCAGCCCCGGCAACACCGGCAGCGCCGGCAGGTGAGCCGCCGCCCCTGGTGGAGGCACCCCTCTTTGTGCCAGTGCGGCTGACGTCGCAGGTCAAGCCTGTAGCGGAGCCCAGGCGGGCGAGGCCGCTCGAGCGCGAGAGGGTAAAGGGCGACAATGTGCTCGAGCTGGTGGTGACCTCCCATCGTGTTGTCCGGATTCCTCAAGGATTTGATGAAGGTACACTCTCGCGATTGCTGCGCGTTCTGGATGGGGAGGCTTGATGCTGACACTTCCACCGACAGTAAAAGTGATGGTGTGTGCAGTGCCAGTGGATATGCGCAAGTCCTTCGATGGACTGGCGGCAGCAGCTCGAAACCTGCTCAGGTTGGACCCTCTCAGCGGTCATCTGCTCGTGTTCTTCAATCGGAGTGGGGACCACGTCCGCATACTTTTCTGGGATCGAAATGGATACTGTCTAATCTGCAAGCGGCTCGAGAAGGGGAGATTTCGCCTGCCCTGGGAGGGCTCCTCTGCGAATCCCCGGTACTATGAGCTCGAGGCCGTGGAGCTGGCATTGATTCTAGAAGGCATTGACCTGAAGGGTGCAAAACGCCGGTCACGCTGGATTCCGGGAGCGATATCTTCTGGTCTTTAGTATGAATGTATGAAGCATATAATAGTTTAATTATAAGTCATAATATCATTGCTGAATATGGCATTTGACAGTACACTCCCTGCCACATGAGCACACCACACAAACATCAGAAGAGCGCAGCCCCGAAGAGCCTGGACATAAATGCCCTGCGGCCTCTTCTGGTGTCTCTTATCGCCGACGGTCGGGTCGATGAGGCCCTCGATCAGGTCTTTAAACTGCTCCTGGCTTTGCGTGATGACAATGCGCTTATGACCTTTCGTCTCGCCAAACTCCTACGCGAGAAATTTGGGAAAAGCAGCGAAAAAATCAGCCATGAGCAGCTCGAGCTCTTCCGTCAGTCCATTGAAGACGCTCTGGCCACTACACCCGACCCCACCCAGCCCGATGGCAAGAAAAAAGATGACCCTCTGCCCAGGCCGCCGCTGCCGGAGCTCCCCACGCCAGAACCGCGTAAGCGCACCGGACGTAACCCGCTTCCGCCCGAGCTGCCCCGTGAGCGGCGACGCACCGAGCCGTCCCAGGAGGAGCAGATCTGCGCCACCTGTGGCACTCAAAAGTGCATTATTGGCGTTGAATGTAGCGAGACTCTCGAGTATCGGCCCGCTCAATTTGTGGTCATCGTCAATGAGCGTGTCAAGATGGCCTGTAAACCCTGTGAAGGGGAAGTGGTCATCGCACCGGCGGCTGATAAGCCCATCGAGCGGGGACGTCCCGGTCCCGGCCTGCTCGCTGATATCGTTATCTCCAAGTTTGACGACCATATGCCCCTGTATCGCTTGAGCAAAAGCTATGAGCGCCTGGGTGTTTTCCTGTCCGATTCCACCCTGGGCTCCTGGGTGGGCGTGGTCGCCGAGTACTTTGAGCCTGTCTATTTCCGGCTCAAGGAACTGGTGCTCGCCTCCTATGTCCTGGGCGTCGACGACACCCCTCTGAAAGTGTTGGATCGAGACCATCCTGCTGGAATACGTCGCGGACATCTGTGGGCATACGTCGGTTACGAGGGCATTATTCCGCGACGGGTGGTCTACCACTTCACGCCGACCTGGGAAAAAGAGGGACCACTTACCTTCCTCAAGAACCGCACCGGATACATTCAGGGCGATGGCTACGCCGGGTACGAGGGTCTCTTTGGTGGCAATCCAGCGCAGGCCGTCAAGGTCGGCTGCTGGACACATTGCCGCAGAAAATACAAAGACGCCTTGGATGCAGGGGATTTACGGGCGGCTGAACCCCTGGAATACATCGCGATCCTCTACGATACCGAACGACTGGCCACGTCCCGCAGTGCCACGCCCGAGGAACGTCAGCAGCTCCGAAACCAATATGCCAGGCCCGCCGCCCAGAGAATCATTGCCTGGGCGGTGAAAAATCAGCCGAATATTGAGCCGAAATCACCGCTATATAAGGGGATTACCTTTACGATAAACCAGTGGAATTCCCTGCTGGTCTACCTGGAAGATGGTGCCGTTCCCATCGATAACAACTCCGTCGAGCAGCGCATGCGACCGGTTGCTGTCGGGCGAAAAAACTACCTTTTTGCCGGCTCAGACATCGGTGCCCAACGGGCAGCCATCCTGTATACCCTCATCGCTGCCTGCAAACTGGCGGACAAAAACGCCTTCCACTACATCCGCGATGTCATCGACAAACTCTGTCGGGGCTGGCCCCACTCCAGACTCGACGAGCTGCTCCCCGAAAACTGGGTGCCCAGCCCGGACCCGCCGCTACCCCCTGTCGATCCGAAGACCATGGATCCCCAAGACCTCGCCGACCACCTGGTACCTGCCTGAGTATGCATGCCTTTGATGCACAGGAATAGATGTACCTGGCTGGGGGGATACGTCGCTGCTTGGGATGAGCTGCCTTCTTTTTCGAGGGATGACCCCCTTTATCCCCTTCTTCTTCAGCCGATGCCGGATCCGCACACCGTATTAGGCTTTATCCGCCGCGACTACTCTGGGACGTTCTCACACCCGCCATT
>JBJTQF010000046.1:0-80130 GCA_046075485.1 Myxococcota bacterium
GACGACGACAACGACACCGTCGCCGATACTTCAGACAACTGTCCTTTCATCTCCAATACCACCCAGGCCAACAACGATGCCGACTCCCAGGGTGATGCCTGTGACAGCGACGACGACAACGATGGTGTGGCAGATACGAGCGACAACTGCGTTTTCACCAGCAACAGCTCCCAGGCCAACAATGACAAGGATCTCCAGGGGGATGCCTGTGACAGCGACGATGACAACGATGGAGTTGCAGATACGAGCGATAACTGCGTCTTCACCAGCAACAGCTCCCAGGCCAACAACGATGGTGATACCCAGGGGGATGTGTGCGACACCGATGATGACAATGATGGTGTGACCGACACCGGTGATAACTGCCCCTTCACCTCCAATGCTGGCCAGTCTGATACCGACAATGACCTTGAAGGAGATGCTTGTGATGACGACGATGACGAAGATGGTGTCTTGGATACACTCGACAACTGCCCGCTCGTCAGCAATGCCGATCAGACCGACACGGATGGAGATGGAAATGGCAATGCCTGTGCCACTGACGACGATGCCGATGGTGTGTCGGATGTGACCGACAACTGCCCCGTCACCCCCAACGTAGATCAGACCGACACCGATGGCGACAGCAGCGGAGACGCCTGCGACAGCAACGACGACAACGACAGTGTGGCGGATGTGAGCGATAACTGCCCCACCGTGGCCAACTCAGATCAGCTCAACACCGACGGAGACACGCAAGGGAATGCTTGTGACGCCGACGATGATAACGATGGTATTTCCGACACAGCCGACAATTGTAGTCTGGTTGTGAACAGCGATCAGGCTAATAACGACAAGGACTTACAAGGTGACGTGTGTGACTCCGACGATGACAACGACACGATCTTGGATGTTTCCGACAACTGCGTCTTGATTGCCAACAGCAACCAAGCGAACAACGACAATGATGCCCAGGGTGATGCCTGTGACGCGGATGATGACAACGACACAGTGGCCGATACCAGCGACAACTGCGTCTTTGTGTCCAACAGCTCGCAGTCCAACAATGACGGCGACGCCCAGGGTGATGCCTGTGACTCCGACGACGATAACGATGGTGTGGCCGATACCGCCGATAACTGTAGCCTGACGTCTAACAGCACTCAGGCAAACAACGATGGGGACTCCCAGGGGGATGCCTGTGATGCCGATGACGATAATGACTCCGTAGCAGACATCACAGATAACTGCGTTTTTGTGTCGAACACCTCCCAAGCCAACAACGATGCCGACGCTCAGGGTGATCTCTGTGATGACGATGATGACAACGACACCGTGGCCGACACCGCTGATAACTGTCCCTTCGCCTCGAACACCGCCCAAGCGAATAATGATGCCGACACTCAAGGCGATGTCTGCGATCCCGATGATGACAATGACACCGTCATCGATAAGCTGGACAATTGCGCATTTGTGAGCAATGCCGATCAGCTCAACACGGATGCGGACGCGCAGGGTGATGCGTGCGACAGCGACGACGACAATGATGGAGTGGCAGACACCCGCGATAACTGTCCTCTGATCTCCAACAGCCAGCAGGAGAACAATGACGGAGACAGTCAGGGTGATCTCTGTGACGCTGACGACGACAATGATACCGTGTTAGACTCCGCTGATAACTGTGCTTTTGCTGCCAATGTCGAGCAGCTCAATACCGATGGTGATACCGAAGGAAATGTCTGTGATGCAGACGATGATAACGATGGAGTCGCCGATCTGATCGATAACTGTAGCGTGGTCAGCAACAGCAACCAAGCCGATACAGATGCCGATCTGGAGGGTGATGCCTGTGACAGCGACGACGACGGTGATGCCGTGGGAGATGCGCTGGACAACTGTCCTTTGACCTCCAATCCTGCCCAGACGGACAACGACCTTGATGGACCGGGTGATGCCTGCGACAGTGATGATGACAACGATGGGGTGACGGATGCAGATGACAACTGCTCCTATCTGCCCAACTCGGATCAAGCCGATCTGGATGAGGACGAGCTGGGAGATCTCTGTGATCTCGACGACGATGCCGATGGTGTAGACGATGTGGATGACAACTGCGTGCGCATTGCAAACACCGATCAGCGGGATCTGGATCTCGACCTTCAGGGCGATCTGTGCGACGCCGATGCCGATGGAGACAATACGCCGGGAGACACCGACTGCAATGACCTGGACCCCTCCGCCTTTGAAGTCTTGACCTACTACGCAGACGTAGATGGGGATGGAGTGGGCGACGCGCAGGCACCCGCAGACTTCTGTAGTGCCACTGCACCTGAAGGATATACCACCAGCGCTTCTGATAATTGCCCCGAGGTCGCCAATCAAGGACAGAGCGACACGGATCAGGATGGTCAGGGGAATGCCTGTGACAACGACGACGATAACGACGGCAAAGCGGATGCGCAGGACAACTGTCCCCTCGTGAGTAATGCCGATCAGGCAGACACCGATCAAAACGGCATCGGTGATCGTTGTGAGAATGATCAAGATGGAGATGGCATTGCAGATGACACCGACAACTGCTTGGAGGTCGCCAACACCGATCAAGCCAACCTCGACGGAGATGCATCCGGGAATGCCTGTGATCTCGACGCCGATGGGGACGAAGTACCTGCCACCTCAGATTGTAACGATCTGGATCCCGCCGCGCAGAGTGAGCAGGTCTTCTACGCCGATCTGGAGCCGGATGGTTTGGGAGATCCGGCGGAGCCCATGACGGCCTGCGCCTCAGCTCCGCCCGAGTTTTATGCCGCCAACGCTGCTGACAACTGTCCCTCGGTGGCATCGGACGTACTCACCGACATTGACAACGATGGGGTAGGGGATGTCTGCGACGCTGAGAAAGATGGTGATGGCGTCGAGAACGAAGCAGATAACTGTCCTTCCGCGTCTAACCCAGAGCAGCTTGATACCGATGGCAATGGGATCGGAGATGTCTGTGATGCCGACAGTGATGCCGACGGATTTTCCGATTTCCAGGATAACTGTGTCGAGGTGAGCAACGTCGATCAGGCGGATCTTGACGAGGATGGCATCGGAGACGCCTGCGATACCGATGTGGATGGTGATGGCTTCTTGGCGGTGGAAGACTGCAACGATCTGGATGACACCCTCTCGGAACCCATTGCATATTATGCAGACGGTGATGCCGATGGTTATGGGGATCCTGCCGATGGGCTTTCCCTCTGCACCTTGGAGGCGCCCGAAGGACGTGTGGACAACAACACCGACAACTGTGTGGACACTGCAAATCCGACTCAGGCCGATCTCGATGGGGATGGCAAAGGGGATGCCTGTGACGAGGACGACGATGCAGATGGCAAAGACGACGGTGCTGACAACTGTGCCACCGCCAGCAATCCAGATCAAGCCGATGCCGATCAGGATGGTGTCGGAGACGCTTGTGATGAGCAGGATGATCGCACTCCCACCCCCGCTCCGACGGACGCTCCGACCGACACACCGGAGGGCGGTGGCAACATTGGGGGGGGAGGGTGCTCCTGTTCTCAAGAGAGTGAAGCGCCCCCTGTGAGCCTCCTAAGCCTGCTGCTCGGTTTGGCCAGCATCAGACGTCTGCGCCGTCTGCGTCCGTGAGCCTCCCTGCGGACCCTACCTCGAGCTCTTTTCCTGCCTGACGCTGCCCAGAACTACGCTCCTTAAGAATATCGAGCCTCTACGACATCTTCTTCCTCAACATCCTCTTCCTCAGCATCCTCGGCGTCTTCGTCGTCCTCTTCATTCCCCATCAGGGCTGCGTCCCAGTCATCAAATGGATCCTCAAGCTGCAACCAACCTTCGGGGCCGAGGGCCAGCTCTTCATCGGTGAGCAAGCAGGCGTCGAGTGCAGCGGAGCAGGCTTCTGGATCCAGCTCCGTACCGATCAGCACCAGCTCGTTGCGGCGGTCGCCCCACGTCTCATCCCAGTCAGACAAGATCGCTTCTTGCTCCTCAGCCGCTTCGGGCCATTCTTCGCGTGGTGTGGCCGCCCAAAACAGGCCGAGTGGCTCGACCACCCCCGACGCGCCAGCCTGAGCCCACTGTCCCATGATATGCATGCGGGTGGCCAGCCAGAGGAACCCCTTCGCCCGCAGCAGTCCCTCAAACGGACGCTGGAGCCGCTCCATCAAGCGGGCGGGATGGAAAGGGCGCACCCGGCGATAGACAAAGCTGGAGATGCCATATTCTTGCGTTTCGGGGATTTCTTCGCCTCGTAACACGGCCAACCAGCCTGGCGCTTGTTGAGCCTGCTCAAAGTCAAACAGTCCGGTATCCAGCACATCCGAGAGCTGAACTCGTCCGTGTTTTGCACGCACCATACGCGCGCGAGGGTTAAACGCCCGCAAGATGGCCTCCAGCCTCTCTGCATCCTCCGTCGAGATCAGATCCAGCTTGTTGAGCACCAGTACATCCGCAAACTCTACCTGATCGATCAGCAGGTCCACCAGCGTGCGCTCGTCTTCCGGCGTGGCTTGCAGACCTCGTGCTTTGAGCTGCTCTGACGAGCCGTAGTCCCGCAGGAAGTTAAAGCCGTCCACCACCGTCACCATCGTATCCAGCCGCGCCAAGTCAGACAGACTGACCCCTTCTTCGTCGCGAAAGGTAAAGGTCTCCGCCACCGGCAAGGGCTCTGAGATCCCGGTGGACTCTATCACCAAGTTGTCGAAGCGGCCTTCACGCGCCAGACGTGCCACCTCGAGCAGCAGATCCTCTCGCAGTGTGCAGCAGATGCAGCCGTTGCTCATCTCGATGAGCTTTTCATCGACCCGACTCAACTCCGCCCCTCCCGCCTTGACCAGCTTGGCATCGATGTTTAACTCGCTCATATCATTGACGATGAGGGCGATGCGTTTGCCTTCGCGGTTGTGCAGCAGGTGGTTGAGCAGCGTGGTTTTTCCGGCCCCTAAAAAGCCGGAGAGCACGGTCACGGGCAGCAGTGAGGTGTTCATGAAAGAAGCTCCTGAAAGGTAGACTGAAAGATAAACAGACAGGTGGACCAAAACGTAGCTCGGGCTCGATCAGGACATCCGCGCCAGCTCCCTGAGTGGAAGCAGGGCATCCAGCGGGCTAAAAGAAGTCGAAGAAAGGGCGAAGGCTCACCTGATCCACAACCGTGACTCGAGATCTCCTAAAGGCAATCCTGCTGAGAGTCATGTTCAAGTGAGCCCCACAGGTGATACTTTGTAGTATGTGCAATAAAGTTGCAACAATAAAATAGGCGCAGATGAAATATTTGTGCGAAAGAGGGCAGGGCGCGCCAGCCCTTTCATCTCCTCTCGAGCGCCGTTGAGCCTCAACAGGCCATGTTTGCGCGCCTGCCTGAGCATTTCGGACGCGGTTCACTTGCCAGTTGGTCAGGCTGGTGCTATCCTTAGCGCGCATTTTCCCCTTGGACGCCTGACGCGCCGGGAGGGCATCTTGGCCACAGCTTCCCGTGGTGGAACGGGAAGTTCAGTCGTTTCTCTGCGAGGTAATCACACGACCCATATGGACAGCGCACTGTTTTTGAACCCTGAAAATCTTGGTTTTGTTGAGGAGCTTTACGAGCGCTACCTCGAAAACCCGTCCTCGGTGGATCCCCACTGGCGCGCCTATTTTGACATGGAAGGTGGCGGCACACGTGGTCAACAGAAGCTGCGGCCCACGGCAAAACCGGCCAGCATCTTTAATCCCCGAGGTGTGGCGTCGGTGGGCTCTGCCTCCAGCATGCCGGATCAAAACGCGGTGCTGGCAGCAGCCACTCGCCTCTCGCGGGTCTATCAGCTTGTGAATGCGTATCGTGTCCGGGGTCATGTGCTCGCCGACTTGGACCCCCTCGATCAGCGTGAAATCCAGCCTCACCCGGAGCTGAACCTGGGCTATTATGGCTTCTCTGAAGCCGATCTCGAGACCCTGGTGCCCTCCGGTGGTTTTTTTGGTCCCACCGTGATGAAGCTGGGTGAGCTCTTAGAGGCCCTGCGGGAGACCTACTGCCGCTTTATCGGCGCGGAGTTCATGAACATTCAGGATGTCTCTCAGAAAGCCTGGCTCCAGCAGCGGATGGAGACCTCCCGCAATCGTTACGCCCTGGAGCGTGCCGAGCAGGTGCGCATCTTGGAAAAGCTCTCCGCCGCCGAGGGGCTGGAGCAGTTTTTGCACACCAAGTATGTGGGCACCAAACGTTTTTCGCTGGAAGGTGCCGAGAGCCTTATCCCCATGCTCGACCTGCTCTTGGAGTATGCAGCGGATATGAATGTGGAAGAGGTGGTGATGGGCATGGCCCACCGAGGCCGCCTCAACGTGCTGACCAATACCTTTAATCAGGCACCCTCCAAGCTCTTTGCCAAGTTTGAGGACACCGATCCGGAGCATACATTGGGCTCCGGTGACGTGAAATATCACCTCGGTTATTCTGCCGACGTGGTGACCCGCAAAGGCCAGAAGATCCACGCCACCCTCTGTTTTAATCCCAGCCACCTGGAGGCCGTGGATCCAGTTGTCGAAGGGCGCGCGCGTGCCAAACAAGATCGACGGGGAGATCTGGATCGCACCCGCGTACTGCCCGTGCTGGTGCATGGCGACGCCGCTTTTGCCGGTCAAGGACTGGTCCCGGAGACCCTCAACCTGGCGGGCCTTCCAGGATATCGCACCGGCGGCACCGTCCACATCATCGTAAACAACCAGATTGGGTTTACCACTTCTCCTTCTTCATCTCGCTCGACCCTCTACTGTACCGACGTGGCCAAGATGAGCCAGATTCCCATCTTCCACGTCAACGGTGAAGATCCCGAGGCGGTGGCCCAAGTGGTGCGGCTGGCGATGGAATATCGTCAGACCTTCAAAAAAGACGTTGTGATCGACATGTTCTGCTATCGCAAGTACGGACACAACGAGAGCGACGAGCCAAGCTTCACCCAGCCGCTGATGTACAAAGTGATCGAGGCCCACAAGTCCGTTCACGAGACCTACACCCAGCGCTTGGTGGAGACCGGACGCATCACCCGCGAAGAAGCCAGTGCCATCGTGATGCGCACCCGCGAGACCCTCGAGCATGAGCTCGAGAAGATCCGCTCCGAGCGAAAACCCACCCAGCGGGAGTGGTTGGGCGGTTATTGGGCGGGATATCTGGGTGGGAAAGACCACGATGCGCCCGATGTGGATACCGGTGTGGCCCTGGAGACCTTGCAGCAGCTCTCCGAGAAGCTGACCACCGTGCCAGGACACTTCACCCCGCACAGCAAGATTGCCCGATTGCTCAAGCAGCGGCAGGCGATGGGGCAGGGCAAGGCACCACTCGATTGGGGGATGGCGGAACATCTGGCCTTTGCCACTCTACTCTGGGAAGAGCGGCTGGTGCGCCTGAGTGGTCAGGACTCTCGGCGAGGCACCTTCAGCCATCGTCATGCGGTGCTCACCGACGTGAACACCGGCGAGGAGTTTTGTGCGCTCAACACCTTGCGGCAAGGACAGGGGCCGTTCTCCGTGTACGACTCCAGCCTCTCCGAAGCGGGAGTATTGGGCTTTGACTATGGTTATAGCCTGGACTACCCCGATGGTTTGGTGATCTGGGAAGCGCAGTTTGGCGACTTTGCCAACGGTGCCCAGGTGATCATTGACCAGTTCATCTGCTCGGCAGAAGACAAATGGCGTCGGCTCTCCGGCATCGCCTTACTCTTGCCACACGGCTACGAAGGGCAGGGCCCGGAGCACTCCAGCGCGCGCTTGGAGCGTTTCCTGGATCTGTGCGCCCGCGACAATATGCAGGTGTGTAACGCCTCGACCCCTGCGCAGATCTTCCATCTGTTGCGCCGACAAGTGCATCGTAAGATCCGGAAGCCCTTGATCATCATGTCACCGAAGAACCTGCTGCGGCTTCCCCAGGCCGTCTCTCCTTTGGAGGAGCTGACCCACGGGACGTTCCAGCGGGTGCTCTCCGAGCCGATCCCCGATCCGGCTCAAGTGGAGCGGGTGGTGCTCGTCTCTGGTAAGTTCTATTATGAAGTGGCCAAAGACCGCGACGCACGCGGGCTCACTCATCTGCCCATTGTGCGGCTGGAGCAGCTCTATCCCTTCCCGGGAGAGCAGCTTGAAGCCCTGGTGTCTCAGCTCCCCAACCTCAAAGAGCTGACCTTTGCTCAAGAAGAGCCTCGAAACATGGGTGCTCTGGAGTTTGTGCTGCTGCGGCTGCTCGATCAGTTTGGCGGGCGATATAAGCTGAGCACCAGCTCACGACCTGAAGCGGCCAGTCCGGCGACCGGCTCTCAGCGAGCCCACCAGATTGAGGCCAAGATCCTGCTCGATCATATTTTCCGCGCCTAAGCGGGCTTCTTTTGCGCAATTCCCTCTATTTTTGAAAGTGAGCCCCCTATGTCCATCATGATCAAGGTGCCCTCCTTGGGCGAGTCGGTCTCCGAAGTGGGCATTGCCCGCTGGCTGGTCAAAGAAGGTGATGTGGTCAAGCGTGATCAGGAGCTGTGTGAGCTCGAAAGCGACAAGACCAACGTCATGCTGCCCGCTCCCGAAGGGGGCAAGATCCTGAAGCTCCTTAAAAAAGCGGGAGATTCGGCCAGCATCGGCGATGCCATCGTAGAGCTTGAAGCCGGTGTTCTCGCAGCCGGCGCTGGTGCGCCTGCGGTGGCCTCCGCCCCCGTCGTGGCGGCTCCTTCAGCACCGGTGGCAGCCGCCCCTGCCGCTGGTGGAGACGAAAAGCCCCTCTCTCCCGCCGTGCGTCGTCTGGTCGAAGAGAGTGGCGTCAATCCCGCACAAGTGGCGGGCACCGGCCCGAATGGACGGATCCTCAAGGGAGACGTGCTGGATCATCTTGAGAAAGGAGCGGCTCCTGTTGCGGCACCTGCTCCGGTGGTCGCTTCCGCACCTGCTCCGGTGGTCGCTTCCGCTCCTGTTGTCCCGGCTTCTTCCGCTCCTGCGGGTGCGGATGGGCGTGTCGAGCGCGTGCGTATGAGCCGCATGCGTAAGCTCATCGCCGAGCGTTTGGTGCATGCGCAATCCTCCGCCGCCATTCTGACCACCTTTAACGAGGTGGACATGGGCGCGGTCATGGAGCTGCGTAAGACCTACGCCGACACCTTCCAGAAGCGTCACGGCGTCAAGCTGGGTTTTATGTCTTTTTTTGTGAAGGCCGTGATCGAAGCCCTCAAAGAATATCCGGGTCTGAATGCAGAGATTCAGGGCGATGAGGTGTTGTACAAGCACTACTTCGACATTGGTGTGGCGGTTGGAGGTGGCAAAGGTCTGGTCGTTCCGGTCCTGCGCGATTGTGATCACCTCTCCTTTGGTGAGATTGAGAAGACCATCAACGAGCTGGGTGTTAAAGCAAAAGACGGCAAGCTCACCGTCGAAGAGCTGACCGGTGGTACGTTCACCATCAGCAACGGGGGGGTGTATGGCTCGCTGATGTCCACCCCCATCCTGAACTTTCCGCAGACCGGCATCTTGGGCATGCATGCCATCAAGAACCGGCCCATTGAATATCCGGCAGGCTCAGGACAGCTTGCCCTGCGTCCTATGATGTACTTGGCGCTCTCATATGATCATCGTATTGTCGATGGTCGCGAAGCGGTGAGTTTCCTGGTGCGGGTCAAGGAGCTGATCGAGCGTCCTGAGCGTCTGCTCCTGGAGGTGTAAAATGGAAGACGTGATCTTTGATCTGGTGGTCATTGGCTCCGGTCCCGGAGGATATATCGCCGCCATTCGTGCTGCTCAGCTTGGCCTCAAGACCGCCTGCGTTGAGAGAGACAAGACCCTCGGGGGCACCTGTCTCAACGTCGGGTGTATTCCGAGCAAAGCCCTGCTGGAGTCCAGTGAGCTGTATCACGAAGCCAGTCATGGTTTTGGAGCCCACGGCATCGAGGTGGGAGAGGTCAAGCTGGATCTGGGCAAGATGCTGGCGCGCAAAAACAAGGTGGTAAAGTCCTTGACCACCGGTGTTGCAGGACTCTTCCGCAAGCATGGCATCGCCGAGCTCCACGGGGTGGGGCGTATTGCCCAAGCCTCCGGTGAGCTCAAGCAGGTGGAAGTGACCGCCGCCGATGGCAGCACACGCCTGCTTCAGACCAAGCGGATCCTGGTGGCCACCGGCTCCTCCGTGATTGTCCCGCGTTTTATTCCGTTTGATGGCAAGAATATTGTGTCCTCCACGGAAGCCCTCGAGTTTGAGAAAGTGCCTCAACACTTGGTGGTGATCGGCGCTGGCGTGATTGGTTTGGAGCTGGGCAGCGTCTGGAAGCGACTGGGCGCCAAAGTCACCTTGATCGAGCTGATGCCAAAGATCTTGGGACCGATGGACGAAGGACTCTCCGCAGAAGCACGAAAGATCTTCACCAAGCAGGGGCTCCAGTTTGAGCTGGGGGCCAAAGTGACCGCCGCTGAAGTGGTCTCCGAGGGGGTGGTCAAAGTCACCTACGTGAAAGCCGATGGTACCGAAGTGCTGGTCGAGTGTGACAAGCTGCTGGTCTGTGTGGGCCGTAAACCCAACACCGAAGGTTTGGGCGCGGTGGAAGCGCGGCTGGTGCTGGATAAGCTGGGTCGGATCGAGGTGGACGATCATTTCCACACCTCTGTGCCGGGCATTTACGCCATCGGTGATGTGATCAAAGGCCCCATGTTGGCCCACAAAGCCGAAGAAGAAGGGGTGGCTGCCGCCGAGCTGATGGTGGGGAAAGCAGGCCACGTCAACTACACCGCCATTCCCAACGTGGTCTATACCTGGCCGGAGATTGCCTCCGTGGGCGCGACCGAAGAGGAGCTGAAGGTCGCGGGTGTTTCGTTTAAGCGCGGTAGTTTTCCGTTTATGGCCAATGGCCGCGCCAAAGCCATGAATGCCACCGATGGCTGGGTGAAGATCCTCGCCGATGCCCGCACGGATCGGATCCTGGGCGCGCACATCATTGGTCCGCGCGCGGGAGATCTGATTGCCGAGCTTGCGGTGGCCGTGGAGTTTGGGGGATCCGCCGAAGACGTGGCCCGATCCAGTCATGCCCATCCGACCCTGGCGGAAGTGGTGAAAGAAGCGGCCCTTGCTGTGGACAACCGCGCCCTGAACTTCTGAGCCCTTCCTGATCCAGCCTTCAGAGTCAGCCTTTTAAACTCTACCTCGTTCCAGCCTTCTCAGTCCCTGTGCATCCCTGATCAGATCGAGCGTATTCAGATCCCGGTTCAGCAAAAAAAATGATCCCAGATCAGAAAAAAGCCTTAAGTCCCTGCCTTTCAATCCGATCACTTTGTCAATCAAGAGCGTTTTGGAGGCAGACATGAGCACCGCACTGGCAATTGAAGCAGCAGCATCCGACTATGACCTGAACAGCGTCCCTGTCCTGGAAGTTTCCCAGCCCTTTTGGCGCAGTACCGTGGTGCTTCTCCATGAATTTTTTGAGCTGGACAGCAGCTTGATTGAGCTGGCCCGGGTCAGTTTTGCCCGTGCCCTGCGTGCTCAGCCTCTTCAGCAGGTGGACGTTGTCAACCAGCTTGATCAGCTCAAAGAGCAGCGGCAGCAGCAGCGGCAGCGGCTTGAGCGGCTGGTGTCGGTTGAGCTGAGTGCAGAGCCTGTGACGGGACGTCGGCGCTTGACGTTACTGCCCCTGATGGTGAAGGGGCTCTCACCTGTGCTTCGGCGGCGTCCATTTCTCGCGGGATTGGCGTTGCTGGGCCTGACCTTGCTCAGCCAGGTGTTGCTGGCGGAGCTGTCTCGTCAAGCGGTGCGAGCTCAGTGTAAGTTTTTGGCGGACGTGTTGATGGAGATGTTGCTCACCTCCATGCGCATCGAGCCTCAGCTCCGCATCTTGGTGCGTCAGCATGCTCAAGGCACATTGGCGCAGCGTCTGCTTGCTTCCTCTTTGATCAATCGGCTGACGGTGGGCTGTGAGACCTTGCTGGAGGCGCATATTCGGGCGCAGAAGCAAGGGCTGGAGCAAACCTTGCACACCGATCAAGCGGCGATGTTGTTAGCCTTTGAAGCGCGGCGGAGTCAGCTTCGGGGTTTTGTGCAGAAGCCCTACACGGGCCTGGCGTCTGTGATGTCGATGCGTTGAGTGTTGGTTTTCTTCGGTTATGCCCTCAGATTGCTTCAGATTGCTTCAGATTACGTCAAAAGTGGCAGCTTCAGAACATCCAAACACCCCAGAAACAGTGCTGGACCGGTATCTATTCGAGCCACCTCCTCTGACGGAGCAGGAAGCTGCAAACCTCTCGCCGCGATACTGGCGTTTGTGGCAAAATGTGTTACTGTTGAAGCGGGGCGGCATCTTCCCGCGCGTTTGATCTCCGCTCCAGAAGTCTTTAAAGGCAGATCCTTTTGCCTGACGAGCTGGGAGAATCCACATGAGCGAACACCTGACCTTACCGCAGGAAGGAGGCACCCCCCCCACCGGCGCACGACGGCCCAATGGGTTGCCAGAGCTGCCAGCAGCGGTGCTCCAGCGCTTTTCCGTGGAGTCAGAGCTGGGACGCGGCAGCATGGGTGCGGTCTTTCGTGCTTTTGATCAACGTCTCGCCCGTCAAGTAGCCCTCAAGGTGTTGTATCCCATGCGGGGTGCTGAAGAAGACCTTCAGCAGCTTGAGGTCCGTTTTTTGCGTGAAGCTCAGCTTGCCGCTCGTTTGACCCATCCCAATATTGTCACCATCTTTGACATCTTGCACGAGCAGAACCAGTGGATCTTGGTGATGGAGCTGGTCCAGGGCCATACCTTACGCGAGCGTCTGCGCATGGATGAGCAGATTTCGGTGGCCGATGCCTGCTCTTGGGCCATGCAAGCCGCTCAAGCCCTCGCCTGCGCCCACGCGGGAGGTGTCATCCATCGAGACATCAAGCCTGAGAACCTGATGTTGCAGGGGGATGGCCGGGTGCGCATCATGGATTTTGGCGTGGCCATCTCCAGTGACAGCCCACGGGTGACCCTCAACGGGCGTACTTTGGGAACACCTGCCTATTTTGCCCCCGAGCTTCTCCTGGGACAAGAATCCTCCGAACGTTCGGACCTCTTTGCATTGGGTGTGCTCCTGTACGAGCTGCTGGCCGGACACAATCCGTTTGCCGGAGACGAAGTGCTGGAGACCCTCAAGCGCATCGTCCATACCCGTCCTCCCACCTTGGATAGAGTGCGAGCGGGCCTCCCACCGGGTTTGTCGGCCTTGGTGGAGCAGCTCATGCATCCCGATCCGGCGCAGCGCATCTCCAGCGCGACGATGCTGATCCAGCGGCTGGAAGTCTTGGGCCAAGCCGAGCCGGTGGCCGAAGATGTTGAAGCCGCCACCCTCTCCACCGACGGCGACCGGCTGCTCGCTCGAGGCCCTCAGACCTCCAATGCCCGCACGGTGGAGGGAACGATGAGCTTCAGTGCTTCGCCAGCACGACCGAAGTGGGTGTGGAGCGCGATGGGGGCTCTGGTGGTGTTGGCGGCAGTGGTAGGCTGGAACTGGCCATTTTCCGCAACGCCAAGTGCTCAGGAGCGTGCATTGCACAAACCTGCTCAGGTGAGCTCGGCGGGGGGCGCTTCCGGTGCGGCAGCAGTCTCGAGCCCTTCGAGCCCATCGGCCAGCCAGAACGGGCCCAGCTCAGCGGCAAACCCAAACGCCGCTGGTGTATCGGGCGCTGCGTCCGACGTGGGGGTGGCGGGGAAATCGGTGGCGTCCATTCCTGGAACCACGGGGACTGGAACCACGGGGACTGGAAGCACGGGGACCAGCACCGCCGGCACTGGAACCACCGGCACTGGAACCACCGGCGAACGAGCAGACAAAGAGTCCAAAGCCAAACTTATGCCTCCTTCCAGAGTCTCCACCAGCTCATCGGCCACTACTTCCTCGACCTCCGCATCACCGGAAGCTGCTCGAGCGAATACGTCCTTTGATCCGTCTGAAGCTCAAGCGCGTCTGAGGAGCTGTACCCGACGTTCGGAGCTCAACGCTCAGCTTCAGTGTTTGACCTTGGAGAGTGCTCAATTTCCTGCTAAACCGGCGGTGAAGTGGCCGGACGAGACCCGTAAAGTGTTGACCGCTGGGTTGGACTCCGTCAACCTGCGTAAGAAAGCCCTCCCCGTGGCGCTCAAAGGTCTGCCCAAAGACACCTTGGTGAAGCAGCTCGAGCAGCAGCATGAGAGCTCCTCGGACTATGCCACCCGTCAATTTGCGGTGGATGGACTTAAGAAGGCGGGGGCACCTCTTTCTACGCAAGAAGTGCAGCGGCGAAACTTGTTTGATGATCAGTGTGAAGTTCGTAAGAAGGCTGCTCAGTATTTTGCCAAAACGCCAACCCCGTCGGTGCGCACTGCTCTTGAGAAAGCCCTTCGTGGAGCCTATACCGAAGTGGAAGTCACCAAAAAGGGGCCGATGGGCCTTCGTGAGTGGAAGGTGAAAGAAAAGCAGCCCACCTGCGAAGCCGAAGCCTTAGAGCAGGCCCTGGCAGCCCTCTCCCATTAACTCGATGCCGCTGGAATTTTCATGTCTGCTGCTGCGCTTTATGCCTGGGTTGAGCTGTTGATCCTTGGAATTCTGCTCTCGATCTTAACCCGCACCTATTATTCCCATTGGCTCCTGGGTGGATTTCTGGCCAAAGCCGGACGATTTACCTACCATGCCTTACAAGTGCTGCGAACCCCTGGAAATATCACCCACGAAGGGGGGCATGCCATCGGATTTTTGGTGGCAGGTTATCGTGTGACTGGCATTTCCTTCTGGTTTACCGATCCTCAAGGCCGTGGATATTGTCAAGCGGGAGCACCCTGGGCACCCTGGGCCAGTGGTTTTTTGGCCCGCTTGGTGGCCGCCCCTGCGCCTCTTTTTGCGGGCGTGCTGGTGCTGAGACTGGGAGCGGAAGCTCTCGACGTCCCGACCCGTTTTATGGCCAGCTTGACCCGCGAGCGCCTGCTTCAGCCTGCGCGTTACCCGTGGCGTTCGGTGCTCGATGCCCTGGCCGAGTGGGTGACGACCCCGGTGGGGGCCTTACAAGCCCTCGGTTTTGTGGCCTTGATCCTGAGCTTGAGCTTAGACTTAGCGCCAAGCTGGGAAGATGTGCGGAGCCTGAGTCTCTCCGTGGTGTTGGTCACGGCCATGCTGCTGCTCGGGACGTTTTTGACCCCCTACGTGCCGGTGCTTCAGGAGCCCTGGCACTGGCTGGACCAGAAGCTGCTGAGCCTCATCCTCTGGGTTCAAGCGCCTTTGTGGTGGGGATTGGCTCTGCTGGTGGTGGTCGCGCTGCTCCTGACGCCGGTGAGACTGGTGCTCTCGGGCTGGCGATGAGCCCTCATGGGGTTCAGCGATTTCCGGGGGGGACGTCGTCGTACAAGCCGAGAGGGAAGCGAAGCGGGGAGGGGGGCTATCCGAGCAAGCTCAGGCGGGGCACGCTCAGGCAGGGCACGCTCAGGCGGGGCGCCCCTGTTTCCAAGCATCATACTGTTTGAAGAGCAGCATTCCGAGCCCCATCGAGACGGCGAAGGCGAGCACGTCTCCAGAGCCGGTGACCAGCGAAACAATTGCCGGACCTGGACAGAAGCCGCTCATACCCCAGCCGATCCCAAACAGGGCTGCGCCGAGCAAAAGAGGCCGATCCAGCTCCGTCTTGGTCGGAATGCCAAACTTCGCCCCCAGCAGCGACTTGGGCATGCCTTTGACGACGCGATAGGCGATCATGTAGACCAGCACCGCTCCGCCCATCACCCCCATCAGCGCGGGGCTCCAGCTTCCCGTGAAGTCCAGAAAGCCGATGATGTTCTGAGGCTGCGTCATGCCCCCAATGCCAAGCCCCAGTGCAAACAGCAAGCCGACGATAAATGAGATCATATTTGCTTTCATGATGTCCTCAGCTCAGCATACGGGTGAGAAAGACGGTCACGGCACCGGTGAAGATAAAGGTCAGCGTGGCGGCCAGAGAACGCACCGACATACGCCCCATGCCACAGACCCCATGACCGCTGGTGCAGCCTGAGCCCATCCGGGTTCCAAAACCGACCAGCAGCCCTCCCACGATCACCAGGGGAAGTGGACGCACCGACACCGTTGGAAACGCGGACGGCATGAGCACGAGCAGGAGCAGCCCTCCCGCCAGAAGACCTCCCACCATCGACGCACGCCAGCCCATATCCCCTGCTTGAGGGGTTAACATCCCCCCCACGATGCCGCTGATGCCCGCGATACGACCATTAAAGAGCAGTAAAAGTGCTGCCGCGAGGCCGATCAGCAGCCCTCCCAGCACCGGCATGATAAAGGTGGCGAAGTCCATAGGTGTCCTCCCGAGCGAGTCTGTCAGCATCCCGGAGACCGTCTCGGGCGGCTGAAACATAATACTATATCTATATTCTTATAAAAGAATAAGTCAAGCAAAAAAAACGCACAGGCAAAAACCTGTGCGTTGATGTCCGTAGTCGTCTTTTTTATCGGACATCCGAGCTCTCGCTCGGGTTAAGCGTCACTCACGGCTGGCAACGTGGGGTGCAAGCACCCCCGGGGTCGAGACCGAGTAAGTCACCGGCTGTTGAGGAGACGTGCTCAAGTAAAATGCAGCTTTTGTGCCAGCCCTCAAGACTCCAAAAAAGAGGCATAAAAGACCACTCTTCCCACTTTCACCGGAGAATAATATAACGACGGTTCAAAAACCCATTGAACCGTTGAACTATGGTTAACCGGCATGGAGATCGGCGTCTACTTCCACCACCCCGGGTACTTCGTGAATGCAGCGCAGTACTTGCTCATGCAGGTCTGCTGGCAGCACCCCGGAGACCCGTACCAGCCCTTTTTTGACCTGAAGCTGGAGCTTTCGAGGGTTTGGCATGATCCCACTTAAGGCTTGCAGGAGCTGATCGCGCAACAGGCGATCTGGCATCCAGCTCTGACCTTCGGTGTCTCCAGAAGGTTGAGCCACGCCCCCCAAGCTGGTGGGCAGCCGAGCGCGGGTCCATTGCCAAGCACGTTCTCCGGCAGCCCGCACTTTCTGTCGCCGGGTATGACCCTGCTGGGGATCGCCAAAAAACCAGAGGGCCCAACCCAGACCGGCTCCCAGCGCCAACCAGCCCTTTAAGCCGCTGGAGTGAGAGGGTTCCACCACCACGGTGGTCTGAGTGGGTGTTACATCGGGGCTCCCACTCGTCTTGGAGTGGGTCGTCGGTTTGACGGTCACGGTGGAGCCGGAATTTGAAGCATCACCTCCCCGTTTGAGCAGCAGCAACAGCAAGAGGCCCGCGACAGCAGCCACACCCAGCACTTGTTCCTGTCGTTTCATGTGTCTCTCCTCTCGGTTGAGGGCGGGTGGACAAACGCCCGAGCTGGGCGCTTGAAGTCGAGCGGCGGTATAAACGCCTGATGTACAAAAGATGATCGGCGATGGTGTTAAGGTCAACGTTAAGGTCAAGGTCAATTTTAAGGTCAAGGCGAGCAGGCACGCAGAGCGTCTTAAGCCTGAGCAGTCTCATCCTCTTCTACCAAGTGGGTCGCCACCGGTCGAATGCTCATGGGCAAGTCGATGACCCCATCTAGTTGGTTGAGCATGCGGGCATAGAGTGTGCCACGCTCGCCCCGTGCGATGGCCAGCCGAAGCTGAGCCTGATGATATGCCGGGACTGCACGCAGCAGGGGAGGGGTCAAGCGGAGCGAGAGCTTAAGCCCCGCCACCGTTGCCTTGTAAAGTGCCTCCCGAGTAGGATTCCAGGGCAGCCCATACGCTTCTCGCCACGCCGGAGGCAACATGCCCGCCGTCAGCAGCTCATCGAGCTGTCCCCGCGTATAGGGTGAGTTAAACAGCGTGTGTGCTTGTCCTCTCGCCAGCTCGCTGACCCTCAGCTCCGCACTGGATAGCTTCGTTTGGAACCACTGCTGGAAGTCTGCATAATGCTCAGGCATATGTTTAGGGTGAATCCCAAACTGAGCCGCCGCGAGCTTCGACTCCTGATAATACTGCTCGATCTCCGTCTCTCGGAGGGGACGGATGAAGGTGTTGTACGTTAAAACTGCGGTATCAAATAGGGTTGCCAACACCCACAGACCCAAGTTCCAGTCGTTGGCCCGGTAAACCTGTCCCGCCACATCTGCGCCTGCCCCTCCCGGCATGCGGCCTCGCACGGTCTCATGCAGCTTTCGCAGGCGTAAGCTCGCCGCCAAAGCTCCGTCGAGGTCGCTGAAGATCAGCTCATACATCGAGGTGAAGGTCCGACGTGCCCGTCTCAGCAGGTCGGTGCGGAAGTTGGAGCTGTGCTCAACCCCGCTGGCCACCGCCGGATGGGCAATCTGGAGCAGGATGGCACGCAATCCTCCGGCGAGCACCACCGGCTCTCGGTAGATCTGCCAGGTCATGCTCCGGGGGCCATAAAATCCTTCCACCACGCCAGCAGACCGGGCTTTGAGCCAGCGTACACAGGCATCGTATTCATCTCGTTCTTGTTCTACCGCATCCTTGACATCACCTGAAATGGCTCGGCTGTTGGTGCGTACAGTCCTCATCCGCATATGCAATGCTCCTTCCAACGCGCTGAAGATTTTCCATCCAATGGATAGAAGTGGTGCAAAGAATACACGCATTCTTTATCTGTGAGAAGGACTGAATGGTGCTTTATGTCTGTGAAGACTCATGATATATCTGCAACGAATTGCAGGTGTCCAGACTCGATTGGGACTGGAACACGCAAACCCGAAAGCGTCTTGTCCGATGCAGCGGCTGTTCAGCTCGAGGACTTGCCATGTCCAGCTTGAAGGATACCTTTGCCAGCTATGTACCCGAGCTCACCGCGCGGCTGATCACTCAGGGACATGCCAAAGGTGAGATCCCACTCGAAACCTACCCCGCCGCAGTCCTTTTTGCCGACACCTCTGGCTTTACCGCCTTCACCGAACGGCTCGCATCCCGTGGGCCCGCCGGTGCCGAAGAGCTGACCACCATCCTCAACAACCACTTCGGCCAGCTCATTGCCCTCCTGCGTGCGCACGGCGGAGATGTCGTCAAGTTTGCCGGGGATGCCCTCATCGCCGTCTGGCCCTCCACCGAAGAAGGACTCAACGCCGCCATCTTAGGAGCGGCGCGCGCCGGACTCGAGATTCAGAAGCTGCTCTCGCGAGGCTCCGCCGTGGGGCTGTATCTGGCGATGCGCTTGGCCATCGGAGGAGGCACACTCACCGCAGGACTGCTCGGCGGAGCCCCTCACGGACGACCCGAGCTGCTGCTGGCGGGTGAAGCCCTCGATCAGCTCTCCCCCTTTACCGGAAGTGTGCGTCCCGGAGAGGTGGCACTCTCCATGCCCGCGTGGGCGCGTATCGCCGACCTCTGCGAAGGAAAAGAAGTGCCTGCCGTGGAAGGTGAACCGCCTCCCGGCATCTTTCCACCTCCTCCCACCGCCCCGTTTGTGCGTCTGACTCGGGTGCTGGATGCGGGACTTCAGCAGGCGCTGCCCGTCCTTAAACCGGCGTTGCTGGAAACGGAGGCCCTCAGACCCTTTATCCCGGAGGCCATTCGGTCCCGCCTCAACGCAGGACAGCGGGGATGGTTGGCGGAGATGCGCCGAGTCACCGTGCTCTTTGCCCGGCTCCCCACCTTGCCTCAGCTCCTTCGTACCGATCCCGTGCGTGCTCAAGCGGTGGTCAGCACCCTTCAGCGGATGGTGTCTCGGCTGGAAGGAGTGGTCAACAAGCTGAGCCTGGATGACAAAGGCGTGTGTCTGGTGGCCGGTTTTGGGCTGCCCCCCTTAGCCCATGAAGATGATCCCGTTCGGGCCGTGCGCTGCGCCCTCGAGCTGCGCGATGCCCTCCAACAGCTTCAGCTCACCACCTCCATTGGGCTCACCACCGGACGGGTCTATTGTGGTGCCGTGGGCAATGATCTGCGCCGTGAATATACCCTCATGGGGGATGTGGTCAACATCGCCGCTCGATTTATGGTCAAGGCGGAGCACGATATTTACTGCGATGAAGCCACCGCTCAAGCCGCTCGCCATCGGGTGGAGTTTGCGTTTGTCTCCGAGCTAAGCCTCCGTGGAAAACATCACCCTATGCCCGCCTGGAGACCCCTTCGACCTCTTGCCCAGCCTCAAGTGGCAACACGTTCGATTGTGGGACGTTTGCGAGAGCTGGAGCAGCTCGAGGGACTCTTCACGCAGCTCATCGATTCCGGTCAGGGTGGGGTCATGGTGCTCGAAGGAGAAGCGGGCATCGGAAAATCGACCCTCACCGCCGCTGCTTTACGTCGCGCAGAGCTCAAAGGATTGGCCAGCTTGGTCGGTGCAGGCAGCGCAGAAGAGCAGAATGTCGCCTATTTTGCCTGGCGTCCGATCATTCTGAAGCTCCTGGCGGTGCAGCCGGAGGCACCTCACGCCGATGTGATGAGACGCCTGGAGCGCACCCTCGCACCTTATCCGGGTTTGGTGCGGCTCATGCCGCTGCTCTCGGGCATTCTGCCTTTTGAGGTGCCCGACAACGATGAGACACGCGGGATGTCCGGCGTGGCTCGAGCCGATAATACCCGCGAGCTGCTGGTGCGTTTGGTGGAGATCGCCGCCGCCCGTCAACCCACCTTGATCCTGCTGGAAGATGGTCACTGGCTGGACTCAGCGGCCTGGGCGGTGGCCTCGCATGTCGCTCAGCGGGTGCCCCATGTGATCTTGTTGCTCACCACCCGACCCCTCCCGGAGGGACAGGCGGATGCGCAACGCCTGCTCGCGCTGCCGACCACCCGACGGATCTGGCTGGAGCCTCTCGGAGAAGCGGAGACAGCGGAGCTGGTCTGTCAACGGCTGGGGGTTGCTCAAGTACCTCCGGCGCTGGTGGCCCTGATTCGCGAACGTGCCGATGGTCAGCCCCTGTTCAGTGAGGAGCTGGCCCTGGCCCTCCGAGACGAGGGACGCATTGTGATCGAGGGCAGTCAGTGTAAGCTGGTGGGCGATCCGCAGCAGCTCCAGAGCCTTCCCTTGCCGGATACGGTGCAGGGAATTCTCACCGCCCGCATCGACCGTCTGGAACCCGCTGAGCAGTTTACCTTTAAAGTGTCCAGTGTATTGGGGCGCACCTTCCAGCTTCGACTACTGCGTGACATCCACCCGATCTCCGACGAGACGGGGCAGCTTCCGGTGCAGCTTGATGCCCTGGTCTCCCGAGGGCTGCTGGTGGGTGCCGGGGAGGGGCGCTGGCAGTTTCGCCATGCCCTCTCCCACGAGGTGGCCTACGATCTGATGAGCTTCGCTCAGCGGCGTAATCTGCACCGTCGAGTGGCCGAGTGGTACGAACAGCACGAAGCGGAGGGGCTCAGCCTCTATTTTGCAGTTCTGGCGTGGCATTGGGAGCGTGCCGGAGAGCTGCGGCAAGCCTTTCACTATCTCGAGCGGGCCGGCGAACAGGCGTATCGTACCGGTGCCGATCAAGAAGCGGCTTCGTTCTTCAAACGAGCACTGGAGCTGTTTGAGAAGGCATCTCCCGAGCTGAAAGCCGAAGTGGGAATCCTTCGAGAAGGACGCTGGCGGCGGATGTTGGCCGATGCCACCCTCGGTTTAGGAGATATGACCGGTGTGACACACCAGGCTTCGGCGGTGCTGAGCCTCTTGGACGATCCACTTCCGCGCTCGAAGTCTCAGTGGATTTGGCTGCTGCTGGTGCAGGCGGTGGTGCAAGCGGTGGTCTTTGGGACGGCCCGCTGGCGTCGAGCCCCACCACCGGTTGAGAAAGATCATACTCGGCGCATCGAAGCAGCCCTGGCCAGCGAGCGGCTCTCCGAAGCATACTACTTTCAGAGTGATGTGCTCAAAATGTTGGCCATCACCCTCAAAGCCGTCAACCTCGCCGATGCCTCGGGGCGTGCCAACAGTGCCTATCGAGCTTATGCCATCATGGGCATGCTGGCGGGGATGTTTGGCCTTCACCGAGTGGCTCGAGGTTATTTTCGACGTGGCGAGCGGGTGGCCCAGCAGCTTGAAGATCGTCGAGCCCTCACCATTGTGCAGTATTACGAAGCGGTCTATCTCTCCGGTTACGCCCGCTGGGATGAAGTGGAGCGCATCGCCTCCGAAGGGCTGGAGCGTGCCCGTCAGCTCGGCGTTCATTACGAGACCGATATTTGTCTCACCATCTTGTTGCTGTCGGCCTATTTCCGAGGGCGGTTTGAGCGGGCCCGTCAGTACGCGCAGGAGCTGCTGGCCAAAGCGCGCAGTGCCGCCAATCCTCAGCATCAAGCCTGGGGCAACTATACCTTGGCCGAGGCGTTGATCCCTCAAGGTCGCTACGCCGAGGCGCTCAAGGCCCTGGGTGACGCCTCTCAGCTTCTGGAGCAGCAAGAAGATGCCCTCTCGCGCATCATTGTGCATGGCCTGACGGCGGTGGCCCTCCTGCGCAGTGGAGAAGAAACACGCGCCGAAGAGGAAGCCATGCGGGTCTTGGAGCGCACTCGCCGCAGTATTCCCTATAATTGGGCCAGCTTAGAAGGTTACGCCGCACCCGCCGAAGTCCTGCTCGAGCGCTGGGAGCACCATCAGCAGCAGAAGTCTCCGGGGGTGGAGCCGGTGGCCCGCGCTGCCCGAGAAGCGGTGACGATCTTCGAGCGGTTTGCCCAAGTCTATGAGATCGCTCGGCCTCGGCTTGCTCGGTTTAAGGCGAGGCAGGCATGGCTGGAGGGGCGGACACGGCGAGCACGTCGAGAGTGGGAGCGTAGTCTGGCCTGGTCTCGGCGGCTGGACATGCCGTGGGAAGAGGCGCAAGCCCTGTTTGAGCTGGGGAGGTTTACTCAGCTTCCGGTGAGGTCGGGGGCGCTCGAGCGTGCGCACGCGATCTTTTCGTATTTGGGCTGTTGGGCGCATGTGGCGCAGATCGAGCAGCTCTGGCAGCCGAGTCTGAGCGAGCGACCCATCACGGATGAAGCAGCGGGTTGAGGTGAGCAGGTGTTGCGGCGGGCGCGCGTGGATCTCATACGCTGGTTCAAGCTATCTCTGCAAGTGTGTTAGAAAAACAGCGGACTTTGACTGTGAGGAAGTATGGACCACGATCCTTCTCTGACCGACCCGCTCTTGGCGTCCCATTTGTTATTTCGAGCCCATCCGTGGCATGGGGTGCCCATTGGTCCCAGAGCGCCGGAGCAGGTGACGTGTTTTATCGAGGTCTTGCCCACCGATGCGGTGAAATACGAGGTGGATAAACGCACGGGCCACTTGAAAGTGGATCGGCCTCAGAAGTTCTCCAACCGCTGCCCGAACCTCTACGGTTTTATTCCGCAGACCTGGTGTGAGCGGGAGGTGGGGGCGTTCTGTGATGAGAAGACCGGACGTTCGGGCATCATCGGCGATGGTGATCCGATGGACGTCTGCGTGCTCTCCGAACGTAACATCCACCACGGGGGGATCTTACTTCAGGCCATTCCGATTGGGGGCTTGCGCATGATCGACGGCAACGAAGCCGACGATAAGATCATCGCCGTGCTGGTCAACGACGCCCTCTTCGGGGAGTGGCGAGACATCGAGCAGGTGCCTCGAGGGGTGATTGATCGGCTCCGGCACTATTTTTTGACCTACAAGCAGGTGCCCGGAGACGGTGCCCCCCCCAAAGTGGAGATCACCCACGTCTACGGGCGCGAAGAGGCGCTCGCCGTGATCGAGTGCAGCCGCCGTGACTACTTACGTAAGTATGGCAAGCTGGCCGACACCTTAAGCCGACTCGGTGAGTGACCCCCCTGTCTTTTTTCCCCTCTCGTGCGCGCACTGTTTTACTTTCTGAGACAATGCGGCTACCATACCACCCGAATCAGCTTCGGAGCTTCCGTCTGCTGGCCACGGCGCATCATTATCTTTGTATTGGGAGTCTTTTATGTCCTCTGCCCCTCGTCGTTCCTCGGCCCTTCGTGGTGTGATTTCGTCTCTTTTTTTGGCCAGCACCCTGCTGCTGGGCGCATGTTCCACCCCGACTGGAGCCACCCCTCGGCCTTCCGCGTCCCCCACTGAAGTGTTGGCCAAGATCGGCTCCACCAGCATCACCCTCAAAGATGTGGACACCAAAGCCTCGGGCGAGCTGCGGAAGATCAAAAAAGAAGAGTTTGAAGCCCGTCGCCGGGCCCTCGACACCCTGATCGACGAGAAGCTGGTGGAGCTTGAAGCCCAGGCTCAGGGCATCAGCGTGCAGGAGCTGGTGCAGAAAGAAGTGGCCTCCAAGACCGCAGATCCCACCGAAGACGAGATGCGCATGGTTTTTGAGATGAACCGTGGCCGTATCGGCGAGACCCCCTACGAAGAAGTGGCCCCCCGGATCCGCGAGTTCTTGATGGGCCGGAAGCAGGAAGAAGCCCGCATCAACTTCCTGACCAGCCTTCGTGCCAAATATTCGGTGGAAGACAACTTCCAGCCGCCTCGCCAGCAGGTCAGTGTGGACGACGACGCCATGAAGGGCAACAAAGACGCTGCCGTCACCATCGTCACCTTCTCCGATTATCAGTGTCCGTTCTGCACCCGCGCTGAAGCCGTGGTGGACGAGGTGATGAAGAAATACGACGGGAAGGTTAAGCTGATCTTCCGTGACTTCCCCCTCGAGTTCCACAACAACGCCAAAGGTGCCGCTCAAGCCTCCGAGTGTGCCGAAGAGCAGGGCAAGTTCTGGGAAATGCACAAGGCCATGTTTGCCGATCAGAACAAGCTCGACAAAGACAGCTTGGTCGCCACCGCTGGCACCATTGGACTCAACACCGAGTCGTTTAAGAGCTGTCTAGAGAGTGGCAAGTATGCCGCCGAAGTGGACAAAGACATGGCAGAAGGCAAAGAATACGGTGTGACCGGCACCCCGGCCTTCTTCATCAACGGCATCATGATCGAAGGTGCTCAGCCCCTCGAAGAGTTCTCGCGGGTGATTGACGCCGAGCTGAAGGGGTTGGGCAAATAAGCCCTCCTCGTGCGACACAGGAGAACATGGCATGCAGGTCTTGACGTGGGCCCCTCGGCAGGTGTGTGGGCTCTGGTGGCTGTCGTGTGGACTCAACCTGCTGTGGAGTGCTCCTGCTGTTGCGGCGGAACCTGCGCTCAGTACCGAAGCTGCCCATGTGCGAGTGCCCCGTCTTGAAGGGGCGGTGGTGGTGGACGGCGTGCTCAACGAGCCTCAATGGCAACAAGCCGCCGTCATCACCGACTATCGGATCTTTGAACCTGTAGAAGAAGGTGCGCTTCCGGGAGACACCGAAGCGCGCATCTATTACGACGGTCAGTCCTTGCACATCGGGGTGGTGTGTCGTACCCCTCGCCCTCAAGACGTGCGTGCCCACATCGCCCCCCGTGAAGACATCAACCAAGACGATCAGATTGGCATCTACCTTGACACCTTCGACGACGACCGCCAAGCCTTTGTCTTTTATCTCAACGCATTGGGTATTCAACAAGATGCGCGTTTTACTGAAACGGGGTGGAATCAGAGCTGGGATACCGTGTTACGTTCCGAAGGGCGCTTGACCAGCGAAGGATATGTGGTCGAGGTCTCCATTCCCTTTCGTTCCCTCAGATATCCGGCCACGGTGGAGCAGACCTGGGGATTGATCCTCACCCGGAAGTTTGCGGCACAAGGCATCAAAGGAAGCTGGCCGGTGATCACCCGACAGCGCCCGAACATGATTGCCCAAGCCGCTCGTTTGGAGGGACTGCGGGAGCTGCCAGCGGCATCGCGTCTGGAGCTGAGACCGGAAGCCATTGCCGGACTGGTATTGCCTGAGCCCTCTGACAGTCGAGGTGCGGCTGGACCGCTGACCTACCATTTTGAGAAGCTGCCGGCGATAGCCTCCGCAGGGTTGAGTGCGCGTTATGGGTTGACCTCCAACGTGACCCTGGATGCGACCTTCAACCCGGACTTCAGTCAAGCGGAGGATGATCCATCACAGTTAGATTTGAATAATCGGTATGCGCTCTTTTTTGCCGAACGTCGCTCATTTTTCCTGGAAGGTGCGGAGTATCTTCAAGCGCCTTTGTGGTCATTTTACAGCCGTTCGGTGGTGGCACCGCTGCTGGGGCTGAAGATCACCGGTAAAGAGCAAGGCTACGGCGTGGGCCTCTTGAGTGCGTGGGATCGCTCTCCCTTACCCACCTTGACCCGTGCCGAGGAAGTGGGGGAGACCCCTGGCTTTCGTCCTTCGGAGCTGGAAGGTGCTGAAGGTCAGCCCTTTCCTGCCTGGGTGACGGTGGGACGGGTGAGTCGTGATATTGGCGAAGAGAGCAACGCGAGTTTTACCCTCTCCGACAAAGAGATCATCAACACAGAGACGGGAAGCCCTGCGGGATACAATCGCTTGGCGGGTGCCAGTATGCTGTGGGCCTTCAACCCTCAGCTTAAGCTCCAGCTCAACACCGCCTATGCAGCGACGGGACGGGCGGGCGCTGAATTTATCGCCGGAGGCGCGGCGAATATCTATTTGGTGTATCAGAACCGGCTGGATCGGCTGGCCTTATCTTACCATCATGTTGAGCCGACCTTCCGAAATGAAAACGCCTACTTAACCCGTCCGGGATATCAGACGGCGGAGTTGTATCTTCATCGGCGTTTTGAGCCCAAGCTGCCGGGTTTGGTATACGTGCGTCCCTCCTTTTACACCGACATCAGCCGTGACCTGAGCGATCCGAGCTTGCAGCCCTGGAATCTCTATTCGGGGGTGGAGACTCGGTTTGACGGGCAGCGTTATCTGTACCTCTATCTTCCGATCTGGCGTGAATTTTGGGGGGGGGAGCAGTTTGAGCTGGCGCAGCTTAACGTGTCAGCCAGCTCGGAGCGGCGGAATCAATTTCAGTGGTCCTTCAGCTTCTACGAAGGAACGGGCATCGACTATCGTGCTGTTGAGAAGATCTGGCAGTTTCAGCCTCGGCTGGATGTGAAGTGGAGACCCTCCCCCAATCTGATGTTGACGGGGAATTATGCGCGGGTGGCCTTATTGGATGCCCCTCAGCCTTCGGTGATGTTTTTGTTGGAGCGGCTGATGGGGGGGACGTCTGAGCTGCTGCGTGCGGATCAGCAGCTTGTGCGGCTGAACTTAAGCGTGAACCTCTCGCAGCGGTTGAGTATTCGGGCGATTGGGGATTATAACTACAGCCTGGTACGTTCCTCAGACGGATCCGCGCAGATGCCAGATCAGTCCGTGAGTGCTCAGCTCTTGGTGCAGTGGATGTTGCATCCGGGTACGGCTGCCTATGTGGGATTCTCTCCTTCTTGTGGGTGGGATGGCACTGGAGATAAGACCTGCTTCGACAGTGGTGCCACTCAGCTCTTCTTAAAGTTTTCCTACCTGTGGCGTGTTTGAGACCCTCGACCGAGCCAGCCTCTGACGGCTTTCTTGTGCGAGCGTGTGCGTGTGCGAGCGTGTGCGTATGCGAGCGAGCGTGTGCGTGTGCGAGCGTGCGCGTGTGCCTGCCTGCCCGTGTGCCTGAGCATCCGGCTATACCTGCCTACTTCATCCGCCCCAGAGGCGGGCAGCAGCCTTGCAACACCGGTGCTTGACAAGCCTTTCTGAGATGCCATACTGTGCTATAAGATCCGGTTGCCGTGGACCGAATTTGAAGGGATCTTCACCGCTTATGCGTCAGATGAGGCCGTATGTCAAACAGCAACACCGTCGGCACCACTTCGGACAGCTCGTCGAGCACACGCTCCAACGAGCTCTTGGCAAATCAGGCAGACTTTACCTTTGGCACCCCTTCTTTACCGAGCAGCACCTTTCGCGTCAGCCGTTTTACGGGCCGGGAGGAGCTGAGCCATCCCTTTGAGTTCCAGCTCTCCCTAATTTCCGCCGAGCGTGAGCTGAACCTTCAAGCCTTGATTGGAGAGCCCGCTGTGCTCGAGATCCGAGGCAAGACTGGAACGCGGCGGGTGATGGGGGTGATCGAGCGTTTCCAGCTTGTGGTGGCAGGGCGACGGTTCACCGAATATCAAGCGATCTTGGTGCCAGCCATCTCCTTGTTACGGTATACCCGAAACGCGCGGATTTTTCAGCAGAAGACCACCCTTGAGATCGTGCAGGCGGTGATGCAGAGCGCACAGCTTCCGCTCGAGACCCTTCATCCAGCCTTGATGAGTGCGTATACCCCGCGTGATTTTTGTGTGCAATATCAAGAGAGTGACTTTGACTTCATCTCCCGCCTGTTAGAAGAAGATGGCATCTTTTACTTCTTTGATCACAGCGGAGAGCGTCCGGTCTGGGTGCTGGGAGATGGTCCTCACGCCATTGCCGAGCTTGCCCAGGTGGGAACGGTGGCCTTTCGCGACGAGTCCCACGAGACGGTCTTGCACGAAGAAGCGGTCTATGAGCTGCGCGGTGAAGCCAGCATCTTCTCGGGTGCCAGTGTCTTGCGTGACTTTCGGTTTAAGCATCCCAACATGGATCTCGAAGCCAGCCGAAAATCCGAGCAGTTCAGCCAGCTTGAGACCTATTATTATCCGGGCGGTTATGTCTCGCCGGAGCTGGGGCAGACCCTTGCCCGCATTCGGCTGGAGCAGCAGAGCTGGGAGCGCAGTCGATTTACCGGCAGTGCGACCGTGCGCGCCCTGGTGCCGGGATTCAGCGTAAAGCTCGAAGGTCACGCACGAGCAGATTTTAATCAGCCGCTGCTGATGGTTTCCCTGGTGCATCATGGGGTGGAGCAGCAGGCCCGTCTGGAAGATGCCGGCGTGGGCCAGCAGGAAGCGCGGGCCTATTCTTGCCATTTTGTGGCCATCCCGGTCAATATTCCGTACCGACCAGCCTTGCGGACCCCTCGCCCGAACATTGCGGGCATGCAGACCGCCATTGTGACCGGTCCTGTCTCTGAAGAGATCTATTGTGACGAACATGGGCGGGTGAAGGTTCACTTCCATTGGGATCGGCAGGGGAGCTCCGATCAGAGTGCTTCCTGTTGGATACGTGTCAGCCAGTCCTGGGGAGGTGGAGGGTTTGGTGCCATCTTTGTGCCCCGTGTGGGACAAGAAGTGTTGGTACAGTTTTTGGAAGGGGATCCAGATCGGCCCTATGTTGTGGGTGTGTTCTATAACGGACAGAATCAGCCACCGTACCCCCTGCCGGGAGGCCGCACCCGCACCGGCATTCGCTCCCGCAGCACGCCGGGGGGAGGTGGTTTTAACGAGCTGCGCTTTGAAGACGTGGCCGGCAGCGAAGAAGTGTTCCTGCATGCGCAACAAGACATGAACACGGTGGTCAAGCGCGATCACAGCCAGCAGTATGGGCGAGATCGGCAGACCGACGTGGGCCGCAACAACAGCAAGAAGGTGGGACTCAATGAGTCCGTTCAGGTGGGGAATAACCAGCAAGTGGTTGTTGGCACCGACCAGTACGTGGCAGTGGGTGCAAATCAAGCCGTGACGGTAAGCTCTAATCAAGCCGTGGTGGTGGGGGCGGATCAGTCCACCGTGGTGGGTGCCAATCAGACATTGAAGGTTGCCGTAAATCAAGACGTTCAGATCGGCGCGGCACGGAGCCTCAACGTCACCGGAAACGACTCCACCTCCATCCAGGGAGACCGCTCCACCTCTGTGCAGGGAGATCAGTCCAACGTGGTGCAGGGCAACGAACAACGCACCATCGTGGGAAGTGCCACCGAACAAGTCGCGGGTATTCTCCAATCCAGTGTGGGCGAGTACATGTTGAACTCCGCCATGAACACCTTCATGAGTGCGGGGGTCTCCATGACCAGCGTGACCCCGGTGTATGCAGTGGAGGCGGCCTCGAGCTTCTCCTTAACGGTGGGGGCTTCTTCATTAACCGCCACCCCAGGCAACATGGCCCTCAGCTCTCCCGACATCAGCCTCACCGGAAAGTTCAAGATCACCGAGAGCGTCGGCGCCAGTAAGATCCTGCTCGAGAACGGGGGCATCAAAGTCACCAGCGCCGCCGGAGATGTCACCGTCTCGGCGGTCTCCAAGATCACCTTGCAGTGTGGTGCCAGCTCTATTGTCATTGACCCTGGCACCATCACCATTCAAGCGCCGCTGGTCAAGCTCAACTGCTGATACGAGGGGGAGATCCGCCACGATGGGACAACATGCCGCGCGGGTGGGTGATGCACACATCTGCCCCATGACCGATGCCAAACCCCATGTGGGAGGGCCCGTGTTGCCCTCCGGCTGCCCCACCGTCTTGATCGGAGGTCAGCCCGCCGCTCGCCTGGGAGATATGGCCCAATGTGTGGGCCCCACCGACCTCATCGTACAAGGAGAAGTCACCGTCCTCATCGGAGGACAACCTGCCGCACGTTTGGGAGACGTCACCGCCCACGGCGGACGCATCTCGGTGGGATTTGCCACCGTCCAGATCGGCTTTGCGCCCGGCGCGAGCAGCCTCACCGCTCCCGAGAGCTGTTTTCTCTGTCGGCAGCGCCTCGCCAAAGCCGCACAGCAGAGCAGCGATCCCAACGTGCAACAAGCGGGCAAAGACTTGGAGCGGCTCAACCACGATCTTGAGCACGCCAAGCTCGCCGATCACGTCTATGAGCCTCGAGAAGACGGAAAAGAGGTGCCTCCCCCCGAAGGCTGGCGCGAAGTCACCGATCCGGCAGAACTGGCTGAGCTGGGACTGGAGCCCAGCGATCTCACGCAAGAAGGCTCTGACTTCCGTGCCAAAGTGTATGCACCGGACCCGGAAGTTTTTGGCGACAGCATGAAGCCCACCGTCGTCTTTAAGGGATCCTCCACCACCGAAGACTGGATCAACAATGCTCAGCAGGGCCTGGGCCTGCACTCCGACTATTACGAAAATGCGGTGGGCATTGGAAAAGCCGTCGATGCCAGTGGTGCCGATGTAGAGTTTGCGGGACACTCTCTGGGGGGTGGGTTGGCTTCGGCGGCATCTTCCGCAAGCGGAATTCCGGCCACCACCTTCAACGCTGCGGGTCTGCACAGCGACACCGTGACCAAATATGGCGGCACTCCCCAAACTTCTCAGATCAATGCCTATCAGGTAGAAGGGGAGATCCTCACCGGCCTGCAAGAGAACTCCTGGAAAGGGGTGGGCAAAGCCGCACTGGTGGGAGGTCTGCTCGGGGAGCTCAAAGGTGCGGTGGTCGGAGGGCTGCTCAAGACCGGCTTGGCGGCCCTCTTGCCCGATGCACTGGGGGATGCGTTTAAGTTGCCCGGAACTGGCAATCCGATCTCCCGGCATCTGATGGACCATGTGCTTCCGCCTTTGGAAGAACAAATAGCGGCCCTGGAAAAAATGCTGGAAGATGCCACCGGCATTCACTGCGACTGTTAACAGGCAAAGCCCTCGACCTGACCGTCCTGTGCTCGCCTGATGTGTGCGCTCCTGATGAGCAAGCCTGATGAGCAAGCCTGATGTGTGCGCTCCTGTTGAGCAAGCCTGTTGAGCAAGCCTGATGAGCAAGCCTGATGAGCAAGCCTGATGAGCAAGCGTGAGTAGGAAGATCGTCTTATGAGCAAAAATCCCGCGTCTGAGTTTTTTGAAGGGCCAGCCCTGGTGTTGGGCATGGCCATTGAATCGGCCCGCTGGGACCAAGTGGAGCAGCTTGCTCAGCAAGTGCCACTCAACACCCACCACCAGAAGCAGATGACCTTTCTGCATTTTGCCTTGCTCAAGCAGCAGCCGCGTGCGCTGACCCTCTTGATCCGGCGTGGCGCCGATCCGCTGATCGAGGTCAAGGGCTTGGGAACCGCCCTCGGGGTGGCGGTGATGGCCGAAAAGACGGTCTTTCTCAAGGCCATCTTCGAGGCAGGCGTCGGTGCAAATGTGATGGATCCCCACGGGATGCCTTATTTTTTTCATGCCGCCACCAAAGACAACCTGGAGGCGCTCCAGCTCTTCATCGAGCGAGGTGCCAACCTGAACCTGACCACCCCAGCGGGTCGCTCCGTTGTCCTGCACGCTTTTTTTCGCACCAAATACGATGCCGTGGCATTCTTAATTCAGCAAGGTGTGGCGCTGGAGCTGCCCACCACTCAGGGGGTGACATTGGCCAATGCGCTCCAGAAAGAGCTGCTGCATCAGCAAGTCAATCCTCAGACCCAGGCGTACCAAAAGCTGAGCGAGCTCAAGCACATGCTGGAAAAACGAGGGGTGCGTTTTCCGGTGGAGACCGCCGAACAAGTGCGGCTGAGGCTCAAGCCTTAGATGTGAATGGCAAGCTCATGTCTCAGCTCCATCCGGTGGGTGATGCCAGAGCTCCCACAATTGGCAACAGGTGCTCGAACGGATCCTTCGGTGCAAGCGCGGCTCAACGTTCGTATATGGCAGGAAGAGCATGCAACATATCCATCTGCGGCTGAAGAACGGTGAAGCGAACGGGCAGAGCTTTAAGCTGGCACCTCCCCGCGCGATTCTTGGACGAGAGAATGCCTGTGAGGTGATCCTGTCCTCCACGAGTGTTTCCCGACGGCACGCCCTGCTGAGCTGTGACGATGGGTATACGTGGTTTCTCAGCGACCTGGGCAGCACCAACGGCACCACACTGGAGCGTGAGCCCCTCACCCAGACCCCCGTGCAGCTCCCGGAGAGTGGCACCTTTTGGGTGGGAGATCTGGCCCTCGACTTCTGGTTTGAGAAAGTGCCTTCGGTGAACCTTCGAGAAACCGAGAGCCTGCTCTCGCTGGAAGCCACCCAAGCCTTTCCCCGTCCGTCGTCACAACCTCGCCGAGCCCCTGAAGCCCTGGCAGGGGTGGCCAGCATCAGCGGGAGCCAGGGGGAGGCAGCCCCCGATCCAAATGCCACCCTCGTGCCTGTGCGGGATCCTGCCCTCGAGCCTGCATCCGCTCGCGAGCCCGCATCCACGCCCGCGCCTGCATCCACACCCGCGCCTGACCACGAGACACTTCAGCAGCAAATCCACCAGTTGAGTCAATCCCATGTGCAGCTCAGCCAGCTCAACGGAGCGCTTCGGGAAGCCAATCAGCAATTTTCTGTGGCCAATCAGCAGCTTGAGGAGCAAAACCAGCGCCAAGAGCAGCAGCTTCAGCAGCTCATGAGTCGTGTGCAGCAGCTTGAGGTGTACGCCAAAGCGGTGGTGGAGCAAAATCAGAGCCTTCGCCAGCTCTACAGTGAGCTGCTCCGGCAGAAAGAGGAGCTGGGCGTGGCCCTCGAGCAGGCCAAACGCTCCAACTTGTTATTGTATCAAGAGCCTCAAGCCCTCAAGCAGCGCATCGCCGAGCTGAGTGAAGAGCTGGAGCGCACCCATGCCGCCATTCCTCCGCTCGAGAACGAAGTGGCCCGTCTGGGGGCATTATTGGCACCCCTGGAGAAAGACGTGGCTTTTTTGAGCCAAGATCGGCAGACCCTGCGCACGATCCTGGAAGTGACGCAGCTTCAGCCTCAGCTTCCTGAGCGTGAGAGTCGCCTCTTGGCCCTGCTGTACCGGAACAATGCCGAGCTGCGCACCCGTAACGAAACCCTCGAGAAAGAGCGGCGCGTTTGGCTGGACAGAGTCCCCCCAGCGGAGCCCATCGACGTAAAATCTTAAACATGGGCAGGCGAGGGCAGGCGAGGGCAGGCGTTCACCGGCACCAGAGGAGGTAGGAAAGTCTTTGATTTCTGTCACAAGTTGCAGATAAACTAAAATTTTTAACATGCACCGCCGGAATGTTCACGAAATATTCAGGCAACACTACATTCTAAACACCTATAAAAACTAATTATTGATGCAGCCTGAAAATCATGTCACGTTATGACAGTCGTGTCAAAAATCATCTCTATTAACCGTCGCATGAGGTTGCATGATGAAGCGAGAGCTCTTTGATTGGCTCGCAGGCGATGGGCGCTTGCGGGTGCTCACCCTAACCCCGTTATTGGTGCTGGGGGGCCTGACCGCCTGCTCTGATCCAGCGCCAAACGAATACAACACCGCCCCCACGGCTGAAATCCTCTCCCCTGAAGCCAATGCCACCCTCGCCCCCGGTGCGCTTCAGCTCGTAGGCCGCGTCTATGACGCGCAGGAAGAGGCAGACCTCACCACCCTCTCTGTTCAATGGCGCCTCGACCGAGAAGACGGCGAAGTCCTCTGTGAAGGCAAGCCCAACCAAGCCGGTCAGGCGTCGTGCAGTGTATCCCTCGAAAATGGCACCTATAGCGTCATTCTGATCGCCAGTGATCCCACCGGTGCCATCGGCTCGGATACAGTGACCTTCACCCTCAACAATGGCGGGCCCAGCGCCAACATTCTCACCTTCGATACCCAGCTCTTTGAAGGAGAACGTTACCTGGTCGAAGGAGAGGTCTCCGATCCCGATCAGGCGCCCGATACCCTCGAAGGTTTCTGGAGCAGCAGCTTACAAGGGGTGCTCAGTGAGCTCTCTCCCGATGAAAATGGCATGGTCTCTTATGGCACCACCGATCTCGTCCCCGGTGAGCATGAGATCTCCCTGACCGTGATCGATGCCACCGGCGGCGAAGCCACCGATACCGTCGGCGTGACCGTGCTTGCCTGCCAAGATGAGGATGGTGATGGTTGGGCTGGTTGTGATCGTCCCGGCTCCGTTAAAGACTGTGATGATACTGATGCCAGTGTCAATCCATCCGCCCCAGAGCAATGTAATGGCAAGGATGATGACTGCGACACCCTCATCGATGAAGAGCTCGACGCCGATGGCGATGGATTTGATGCCTGTGCCACCGGTGAGGAACCACTCGATTGTGATGACTCCAATTCAACGGTCTACCCCGGTGGGGTTGAGTTCTGCAATGGTTATGATGACAACTGCAACGGCCAAACCGATGAAGAGGTCGATGCCGACAGTGATGGTTATACTCCCTGCGGCGGCGACTGTAATGATGGTGAGCCTGCGGTCTACACCGGCGCAGAAGAAATCTGTGATGGGCTCGACAACAACTGCGACGAATCCACCGACGAAGGATTTGACATCGACGGCGATGGTATCGCCTCCTGTACCGGCGACTGCAATGACGATGATCCGCTGATCAATCCCAATGCCCCCGAGCTCTGCAATCAGCTCGACGACGACTGTGATGGCCAAGTTGATGATGGTTATGATCTCGACGAAGATGGTTTTACCACCTGCGGCACCGGTGCCAACGATCTCGACTGTGACGACAATGATATCTCCATCTATCCCGGCGCTGAGGAATACTGTGACACCCGCGATCAAGACTGTGATGGGGTCGCCGATGAAGGATTTGATGGCGATGGAGATGGTTACGTCTACTGTAACGGTGACTGTAACGACAGCGATGCCTCCATCAACCCCTCGGTTCAAGAGCAGTGTGATCTCACCGATGAAAACTGCGATGGCACTGTAGACGAAGGCTTCGACACCGATGGAGATGGTTTCACCTCCTGCGGCGGAGACTGCAACGATAAAGATGCCAGCATCAGCCCTTCGGCGACAGAGACCTGTAACGGAAAAGACGACAACTGCAACGGCAAGGTGGATGAGAGCTTTGACGTAGACGGAGACGATTACGCCACCTGCTCCAGCAGCGGCCGCCCCGCCGATTGTGACGACACCCGCGCCAATGTCAACCCCGGCACCACCGAGACCTGCGACGGTCTCGACAACGACTGTGATGGCCTACTCGACGAAGGCTTCGACAAAGATGGGGACGGATTTGCTGTCTGTGAGACCTCCACCACTCTTGCCGACTGCAACGACAACCTGGCCTCCATCAACCCTGCTGCGCTGGAGCTGTGTGATGCCATCGACAACGACTGTGACGGCGAAGCCGATGAGAACTTCGACCTGGATAAAGATGGGGTGACCACCTGTCGCGGCGACTGCAATGACTCCTCCGCCACTTCTTACCCCGGCGCTCCCGAGCTCTGCAACAGCAAAGACGATGACTGTGATGGTTTGGTGGATGAAGACTACGACGCCGACCGAGATGGCATCTCCTCGTGTGCCGGAGACTGTAACGACGGTGATCCCACCATCCGACCGGGTGCCACCGAGATCTGCAACGGCAAAGACGACAACTGTAACGGCTCCGCCGATGAGTCCTTCGACAAAGACAACGATGGGGTGAGCACCTGCGCGGGTGACTGTGATGACACGAATGCATCCGTAAAGCCCGGTGCCACCGAAAAGTGTAACGAGCTCGATGACGACTGCGATGGCAAAGCCGACGAAGACTTCGATGCCGACAAAGATGGGTATTCCACCTGCGGCGGTGACTGTAATGACAGCGACCGTACCGTAAACCCCGGTGCGTCCGAGTCCTGCAATAACAAGGACGACGACTGTGATGGCAAAAAGGACGAAGACTTCGATCAAGACGCCGACGGTGTGACCACCTGCGGCGGCGATTGCAACGACACCGATGCCACCGTCAAACCCGGTGCCACCGAAAAATGCAACAGCATCGACGATGACTGCGATGGCATCAAAGACGATGGCTTCGATGTGGATGGGGATGGTGTCACCACCTGCGCTGGAGACTGTAACGACAACGACCGCACGGTCAATCCCAATGCCTCCGAGTCCTGCAACAACAAGGACGACGACTGTGACGGCAAAAAGGATGAAGACTTCGACCAGGACGCCGATGGTGTGACCACCTGCGCAGGCGACTGCAACGACAACGACGCCACCATCAAACCCGGTGCCGCCGAAAAATGCAACAGCATCGACGACGACTGTGATGGGGTGAAGGACGATGGTTTTGATGTGGATGGAGATGGTGTCACCACTTGCGCCGGAGACTGTAACGACAACGATGCCAGCGTAAAGCCCAATGCGCCCGAAGTCTGCAACGGGACCGACGATGACTGTGATGGCTCAAAGGACGAAGGCTTCGACAAGGATGCCGATGGCTTCACCACCTGCAATGGCGACTGTAACGACAATGATGCCACCGTAAAACCCTCCGCTACCGAGGTCTGCAACGGCAAAGACGACGACTGTGATGGGGGCAAAGACGAAGGCTTTGATAAGGACTCCGACGGGGTCACCACCTGCGCCGGGGATTGTAACGACAACGATGCCACCATCAAACCCGGCATCACCGAGAGCTGCAATACAGTCGATGACAACTGTAATGGTCAAACCGACGAAGGCTTCGATAAAGACGCCGATGGTGTGACCACCTGTGCAGGCGACTGCAACGACAACGACGCCACCATCAAACCGGGTGCCACCGAGACCTGCAACAGCAAAGACGACGACTGTGATGGGGTCAAAGACGATGGCTTCGACAAAGATGCCGATGGTGTGACCACCTGCGCAGGCGACTGTAACGACAACGATGCCACCGTTAAGCCCGGTGTCACCGAGGTCTGCAACGGCAAAGACGACGACTGTGATGGCAGCTCAGACGAAGGCTTCGATAAAGACGCCGATGGTGTCACCACCTGCGCAGGCGACTGCAACGACAACGACGCCACCATCAAACCGGGTGCCACCGAGACCTGCAACAGCAAAGACGACGACTGTGACGGTCAAACCGACGAAGGTACGATCAAGACGTGGTATCGAGATGCCGACGCCGACACCTACGGAAATGCAGCCATCTCTCAGACCGGCTGTACCGCTCCGACGGGTTATGTCGCCGACAAGACCGACTGCAATGACAACGACGCCACCATCTATCCCGGAGCCGCAGAAGGCAAGGGGGATACCAACGGAAATGGTGTGGTAGATGGTGATGGCAAAGACAATGACTGCGATGGCAAAGTGGACGAAGGCACAGACCGGGGTGACGATGACAATGACGGCTACACCGAGGTGCAAGGAGACTGCAACGACGCCGATCCCAACATCAACCCCGGTGAAGCCGAAGGAGTGGATCTGGATGGAGATGGTCTCCCCGATCCCGATAACATCGACAACAACTGTGATGGTGATGTCGATGAAGGAACGGTCGCTTTTGACGATGACATCGACGGTTACACGGAGCTGGAAGGTGACTGTGACGACGGCGATGAGCTGACCTATCCGGGTGCCCCTGAGCGATTTGATGGGGTGGACAATGACTGTAATGGCTCCGATGAGACCGTGATCAAGTTTGTCAACCTCACCGATGCCTTCAGCTACATCACCAGCTCGGCGGGAGCCAATGTGGGCTTCTCGCTGGCCGGTGTGAATGACGTGAACAAGGATCTTTTTGGAGACATTCTGATTGGTGCGCCGAACCTGGGCTCGGGCAAGGGAGGTGCCTATCTGGTGCGCGGAAAAGATCTGTGGAAAGACGATGCCAGCTTGGGGACCGAAGCCGTTCTCTTCAGCGAAGACTTGGCGGGCGCTCGTGCTGGAACCTCGGTAGCAGCGGCGGGTGACTTGAACAAAGATGGGTATATGGACTTCGCGGTGGGTGCTCCGCTCTACAAGGCGGGCAGTTATACCAACGGCGGTGCTGCGTATATCTTCTTTGGAAAGGGCACAGCCTTTACCAGTGGTCTCTTCTCGACCAGCGCCAACAGCTCCGTGAAGGGCATCTATACCGAACATCGAGTCGGTACTTCTTTGGCTGGTGGCGGGGATGTGAATGGGGACGGTGTGGGTGACTTGTTGATTGGAACGCCGTGGCCCTCTGGTTCTGGCAACGGTGCAGGCTGGGTCTTGTTGCTCAATGGCAAGACCACGGGCTGGATCCAGTCCATCTCTCCCAACGACTTGGCCAAGTTTACAGGAGACCTTTCTGAAGGCGTGGGCGCTTCTGTGGCCATTGTCAACCGACTCAACAACGATGCTTTTGCCGACATCGTGATGGGAGGTCGCTACAGCACCAGCGAGCAGGGCAGTGCATGGGCAGTGGCGGGACGTAGCAACTTCACCTCAGGGACACTCTACGGACCCAGTGATCTGGGTGGCAATCGGTATCGTGGCCAGACCAACTCGGAGTTCGTGGGCTTCTTTACCGCAAGTGCGGGGGATGTGAATGCCGACGGTTATGGAGACTTCTTGGTGGGTCGTAAGGGGGATGGCAACGGCACAGATGCCAAGGTCTACCTCTACTTGGGCAACTCGTTGCCCAGCAGCAACACCGCTCAGGGATCTGCCCCGATCAAGTTCACAGGCTCCGCTGCCGACAAGTGCCCCTGCTCGGTCGCGGGTGTGGGTGACGTGGATGGTGACGGCTTCGGAGATATTGCCATCGGTGTGGCAAAAAATAACGAGCGCGGAACCGATACGGGCGTGGTCTATCTCTTCTACGGCGGCAGCAGCTTTAAGTCGGGTACGACCTTCGCCTTGTCCTCTGCACCGATGCGCTTCTACGGCGAAAAGACGGGGGATCAAGCCGGATATGCCGTCTCTGCGGGTGGAGACGTCAACGATGACGGATTTGACGACATCCTGATTGGCGCACCGTACAACGATCAGGGTGGCACAGACGCTGGCAAGGTGTATGTCCTTCAGGGATATGCGCGCTGAAAAGTGTCTGGACCCCTCCTTTAGGAGCGCCTCACCTTCCTTCTCTCTGCCTTCCTTCTCTCTGCCTTTCTTCTCTCTGCCTTCCTTCTCTCTGCATTTCTGACCGGCCAGCGAACGCCTCACAATGTTTTCCAGCCTGCATTGACACGTCCTCTTTTATTCGTTAAGAGTCAATGCCTGCCTCCAAATTCCTATGACGTCTCTCTTTCTCTTTTGGAGCGACTATGTCGTCGAGCTCGACCCTTCCTGCACCGCACACGGGAAAAGCATGGCTGTTTCTGGGGGTGCTGGCGTGGAGCATTGGGCTCTGCGCTCCCTTATGGCGTACTGCCTTGACCGGGGGGCTGTATGTGGATTTGGCGGTCTGTCTTCAGCTCTTGCCCTTACCGTTGGGGATGTTAACCTTGCCGACCCTCTTTCGGGCGCAGCGGGAGCTGGCGGCGTTGGAGCACTGGGGGCGTCGAGCGCGTCGCAGACTTCGCTGGGCCTGTCGTGCGGCTTTTCTAGCGGTCGGGTTGGTCCTTCTGTATGCCGTGGTCGCGTTTGTTCCGTGGATTGCCCTGCTCTTGAATCCGCTGCTGGCCATTGAGCGCGTGGGGATTCCCACCGTGGGCGTGATCTGGATCTTCTGGCTGCGGCGGAGGCTGGAGCAGGCGGAGCTACGAAGTCCTCGGTTTTTTGACGAAGAGTGGCTGGCCGCCCCTGACACGGAGCGTTCTGTCAACTCAAGGCTTGACAAATGACCGGTTTCTGTCGATCCTAATGAGGTGAAAGTAGGCTTGCCCCTGCTCTCCACGCCGACACGATACAAAACCTTTGAGGCGCATCGGATGTGTACGAACCGAACGATGCAGAGACCAAAAAGTTTCTTTGATTTCAAGCGTTTGGGTCTTGTAACGTGTGTGTTTCGAGCGGCGCAGCGTCGCTCGATTAGGCGGGTGGATGAGCCGCTTCAGCAGGCTATGATCGTGATCGACTTCGCCGGTGAAGACGATCAACTCTCAACGTGGAGTCTGTGCGTGAACTCAGCTTTAAGGAGCCCCTCGCGTATTGGCATGATCTTCCCGGCGTGGAAGAAACACCATCGTAAGGGGGACTCCTGGCTTTCCCGCGATCAGACACGCTTCAGGAGCCCGTCTTCAATCCGTGACGTTTAAGGCACCCGCTTCAGTCCGCATCCTTTTTGGTGTGCGAGCCGCTTCCTTGCTGGCTTCTGTAGCCCTTATCGGGCTGACAGTACAAGCTTGTCTTCCTTCCTCCTCCTCGATGGCCAGTCCTGTTCAAGATCCTCAGCTTCAGAAGGTCTTAAAAGATCAGCAAACGGCCTTGGGCGCTGCTCGACGCCTCGACACCTTGGGGCCTCTGCTCTTGACCGGCTCTCGCTCTCACCAAGGGTTCATGTATAACTTCTCGTGGTGGGTAGACAACAACGGCAACATGCACGAAGAAGCGGTCGGCGAGGACCTCAACAGCGGCTTTGGTATCTTTAAAGAGACCGCTTGGGTTCGACATCCTAACGCGGTGCGCATCGAAGAGCCTGCCCAGGATGTGCATCCCTTGCGCCTTCTGTCCTTGATCATGAGCCGTGCCTGGCTCTCCCCCGAAAAATATGGCCTGCGCCTCGGGCGTCCTGTCCAGCGTCCTGAAGATGGTCTCTGGCGACTGCCCATTGACAGTCCGGGTGGATTCAGCGCCACCCTCTATTTTAATGCACGCACCCATCTCTTAGTCCGCGCCGTTACCAACGAGCTCAATACCCGCTTCACCTATGAGCTGTCGGACTATCGTAAGGTTCGAGGGGTGCTGATCCCCCATGATATCACCCGGGTGGTGGAGCAGGGCCCTATCCGGGATGTCTCCAGCTATCAGATCACCCGCGCCACCCCGATGGATGCCGGAGAACATTTGCTGGAGCAGGCGAGGGCTGAGCAGCGGCCTGTCTTGCCTTGCCCAGCCGGTGGCACTCCCTTGACCTTGCCGACCCGCATGATGCCGGACACAGGCTTGCCGCTGGTGCAGGTGGGATTGCCGAGTGAGGCCCCAACTTGGTTCCTGCTCGACAGTGCCTCCGATGTCTCGGTGGTGGATCCAGACGTGTTGGCCCGCTACAAGCTCCCCGTGGTCGAGCGGCTGCTGGTGGGTGACGAGCGCAACAGCTTTTATGCTCCATTGGTTCTGTTCTCCGCCTTGGGCTTGGGAGATGCTCAGCTTGAGCGCCCTTACGTGGTGGGGGTGAGTCTCGAGAAGCTGCGGACTTCTACCGGTGTGCAGGTCGATGGCATCTTGGGAGCGGATCTATTTGCCCGTTGTGTGATCTCCTTAAACTATCAAAAACAAGAAGTCACTCTGATCAGCCCGGAGAACTTTTCCCCTCCGTCCTCCTCCCCGCCCTTACCGCTGGATTCTTTGCGGCGGGTGACGGCATCCTTGCATACCCCCGATGGAAAACCGGTGACACGCTTTTTCAGCCTCGACACCGGCAACGTCGCCCCGGTTGCCATGAGTGCTGATCTTGGGGCTCGATTTCGACTTGAGCCTCCCATCGAGCGGCGGCTTCAGGGGGAGTCTCTGGAAGCGGGAGGTCGGGTCGGGTCGTATTTGGGGCGCAACTCTCTCCTGACCTTTGGTCATTTCCGGATCCTCAATCCGTTGGTGTCGTTTGAGCGGATTCCGGCACCCCCGGTTGGCTCTTCGAGAGAGTCGGGTTTGTTGGGCTTGGGCGTCTTACGTCGGTTTAACATCACATTTGATCTGCCGGGTGGGCGCGTGTATTTTGAGCAAAACATGCCGCTCAATACACCCTTTGCCTACAATCGCAGCGGGCTCTCCATTCAGCTCGAGGGTGCCTTGAGGGTTACAGGTGTGCGTCCGGGGCTCTCATCCCCGGTGGCCATTGGCGACCGTCTCTTGGGTGTGAAGGTGGGTGATGTCTGGGAGCGTCGTTCAGAAGTCATCCTGAAGATGTTGAACGGAGAGCCCGGCCAGCGTCTGCCTGTTGAGCTCTCCCGCAATGGCAGCCTCCTCCAAGTAGAGATCACCCTCGAAGATTGGCTCTGAGCGCGTCCTCATCTCCCTCACTAAAGTCGTGTGCATGAGCGTGCGTGAAGGTGCGTGCGCGTGCGTGCGTGAACATGCGCGTGCGTGCGTGTGGACTTTTGTCAGCGAAAGCTGGAGCAGGCGAAGGGGGCGAGCTGGGCGAGGGGCCTGGGCGAGGGGGCTCAGTGCCCGCTGCCGTGGCTGGCGGCAGGCGCAGCAGCCGGAGCGCTGTTGGCGGCGGCAGGCGCAGCGGGAGGCGTATACGGGGCACTGGCGGGAGCGGCCATGCTGGGGGGAAGGGTTCCCGTCGGAGCCGCCATCGGTGCGCTGTGTGTAGCCGCAGGTGCGACTGGCGCGGCACTATGCGCAGGTGCGCCATGCCCAGTCGCTTTTTGAGCTGCGGCCCCGTGTCCTCTGGAGTGTGACATCTTCTTCTTTTTCGCCCGAGGTTTCGCTTTGTGAGGGGCCTTGCTCGCCGCTCCATGACCATGCTCATCCACGGCGGCGACGTGATCATCGTGGCTGGCGCTGCTGCCGTGGGCGGGCACTTCGGGCACTCCCGCATAGAAAAACGACACTTCCCCGGACGCCAGCGAGTAGATGGCCTGAGCCATCACCAGCTCTTTGCTCTCGAGCATATGCTGGATGACTGGGGAGCTGGTGATCAGCTCTCGTGCCACGGCGGAGACGTTGGTTTTGACGGGTGCCACTAAGGTCTTGTCAGCAGGAGAAAAGAGCATATTGCCATCAAGGTTACGCTGAATATCACGGACCAGGACATCCAGCGACTTGGTGCCAGCCGAGCTGCCTTTCGGTGTGGTGAGAGCCGCCTTCACCGCGCCGCAGGACTCATGGCCCATCACCACCACCAGGCGAGCACCCAAGTGTTCGATGGCATACTCGATGCTCGCGATGGCATGGGCATCGGCGATGTTTCCGGCCACCCGCACCGTGAAGATCTCACCCAGCCCTTGATCAAAGATCAGCTCTGGGGGCAGGCGAGAGTCAGAGCACGTCAGCACGATGGTATGCGGTTTTTGACCGTTGGCCAGCACCGCGCGGCTTTCTGGGTCGGGACGATAGGTGATATCGCCCGAGATAAACCGCTTATTGCCTGCCTGGATACGAGAGAAAGCCTCCCAGCCACCCATCGCGGGCGTGGCACCACTGGCCATCGCCGTTGAGGGACTGAGCAATGAGAGGGTCAACAAGGAGGGCAAAGTACAGTACGAAAGGCTCAGCAGGGCCGCCAACAGCGTCGCGCGCGTCTTCATCATGATTCTCCGCATTCCGTTTCCGCATTCCGTTTCCGCAATCTTTCAGAAAAGACCAAACCCGCAGGACTGCGGTAGAATATCTCATTCTACAATTTAAGTATAGCGTCTTGTCAAACGTCTCAGCGTCAACATTCCGAGGGTCAGACTCAGCCAGCTCAGCAGCCCCAAAACAGGGGGACGCCCTGGTGTTTGGCTGCACCCGCCGCTGTTCTCACACACTTCTGAAACTGCCACGACTGGCACACTCGCCGTTCCTGCCACGCAAGGAATCTGATGCACCGGCGCTGGCAAGTTCTCCGAGATCGTGATGAGAGACAGCCCATCCGCGCCGTAGGCAATGGCTTCCCCTTGGCTGGTCGAAGGCAGCTCGATGAGTGTGGGGGCGGTGCTGAAGGCCGCCTCCAGAGGACTTCCGCTGGGCACCGTATATTCCAGCGCATGGGTCAGGGTGCGGATTACCACCCGGCTGGCGTCTGGTGCCACATCTCCGCCGGTTGCCAACGTATTGCTCCCCGACTTGCCTTGCATAGAGATCGAGGTCACATAGACCAGCTCGATGGGGCTATCGGCGGGATCGGTGGAGGGAAACCGAAACACCTTTGCCAGCGGAGACTCATAGTCTTTGGTCACCACAAACAGCTCACCCTGCCGAGGATCCACCAAGAGCGTCTCTGAGTCGTAGTGGGCGCCTTCTGGGTAGGTGAACTCGATGGCCTGGGCGTCCTGAGTAGAACCGGAATCGACGCCCAATAATGGCTCGGGAACACGGTAGATGGTCTTTCGCGCACGAATGGCAAGATTATCACCGGTATCGGCAATGAAGAGGCAGGCGCAGCTCTCCGGGCAAGGGCCCAGGGCCATATCCTCCCAGTCAATATTGGAGGCATTGGACACACTGAAGGACTCGAGCACATCCCCAGCGGGCGTCAGTGCGAAGATATCACCTGCGTTGCCGGAGTCATTATGCGACCAGAGCAGGCCCGGGTTGAGCTGGCTGCTGACCAATCCCGAGGCTTCATCGAGCTTTTCATCGATCACGCTGCCGGTTTGAACGGGGTTCCCCCAGCTCGTGCAGGAGCCAGCGCCCAACGTGAGCTGAGGGGTGACCAAGGTGCTCAGCACGCTCAGCCCGATCCCAACGGCCAGTGCTCGTTTGGAATGAAGGCCCTTGCCAAGAACGTCAGCGGACCACCCTCGACGGGTTTGTGGGGTCATACGCACGGCTCCTTTATCTCTAGGTGAGGTCTCCTCACGGGTGTAGTGCTTTCAAAATACCTTTTCACCTTGGAGATCGGCTAGAAAATTCGCATCTCTCCTGTGAATCACCTATGATACATTCCGTGGTGGCCTTCAGACTTCAGTGAGGGAGTGTTTATGCATCAGCTCGTGGCTCGTCTTTCCGTTGTCATGTGGTTCCTCGTGATAGGGTACTGCTTCAGTGCCTGCCAGACATCCAATCCCGGCATAGCAGATCCAGACGTAGGCCGAATCGAAGTGTTGAGTGCGTCGGATTCTGGCAAAGGTGTTGACCGTCCGGCTCCTGTTCTGGGGGAGCCATCAGACAAATCAGCGGCAGAGAGTGGCGCTCAGCAGTCACCGCCGGATAAGTTTGGCTGTCGTCGCGACGATGAGTGTGCTTCTACCTGCGATTCAGGCTGTGTCTCATTAGATTTTGCAGCAAAACATCAGGATACATGTGTCAACATCCGTGCATTTTCATGTACCTGCGTGCAGAACGTCTGTAACACGGATGGGCGAGCTCCCAGCCTCAGTCGGTGAGGGTTTGGAGAGAAGGTGGAGGTCGCTGCACGGAAGAGCGGACACCCGCCCGGATGGTAGGTTCCTCCCTGATCAGCGGACAGCACATGGATCAGCAGACAACACATGGTTCAGCAGACAACACATGGTTCAGCAGACAACACATGGATCAGCGGGCATCACATGGAATGGGTGAAGCGTATTCGATTCAAATAGGTGGGCTCGTGGGGCCGATTGAATGACACCAAGTCCCTGAGAACTTCCTCCGCTGGCATCAGAGAGGGAATCGCGGAGAGGATGGCTGAGGGGATGGCGGTTAAAAGGGCAGGGGTGAGTGTGTGATCAGCCTCTGCGCCGTTCTTCATCCCAGTTTCGGCGAATGACTTTTTCTTCTTCTGCGAGCTCTCCGATCACCTTCATCACCTTCTGAGAGATGGTCAAGTAGGTTTCTTTGGAATCTGGCAGGCTCAGCTCTTCTTCCAAATGGATCGGATCTCCCATGACCATATGAGCCCACAGCACATCCTTTTTGAGCAGTCCGCGATTGTGTAGGAAGCCGGGCCAAGCGTATCGTGGGAAGCCCTGGAGAAACACCGGAACCACATTGGGGCGAGCGCGATAGATCAGCTCTCCTGCGCCGGGTTTGGCGGGCAACAGCTCATAGGGATCCGTTGTCTGACTGCGGGTGCCTTCTGGATGGAATCCCACCATATTGCGAGGATTTTGGAGCAGCTCCACCAGCAGATCTGTTGAGAAACGATTCCAAATCTTCCGGTTGGGATCTCGCATGATCGGTGGATACATGCTGCCCATCGCCAGCGGAATGTTGACACACTGTCCCAGCGGATGATCATAAAAAAACGTCGAACGAACCGGGAAGAAGATGGCATGGTGATTGCCATAGAGTGTAAACAGCCGCGCCACAATCGCAAACAGATCAAAAAAGGATCGATGATTGGCCACCAGCATCACACCACGACTGGGATCTATCTTGGTAAACTTGTCAAAGTGGTGATCCGGACACAGATTTGAGGTCGCCAGCTCCACATATCCACTCCCCACCGTCGCGGAGAGCTGGCTGAGTACAAATTTCGCCTCTGGATCCCGGTTAAAAAAGTCGGAGATCTTAAAATTGGTGCGTTCCGTAGGCGACAGTATCGCCCACTGTTCGGGAGTCGGTTGCACTTTCAAGGCAGGCTCCTTTGGTGCCGTGAGAGTAAGAGAAATGCGAATCACAAAGATCGGCATATTCCTAGCACGCGATCCTAAACACGACAAGCGGAACTCTCATCGCTGCCCGTCTTCTCTCGGACGTTGAAGCCGAGATATGATATAATATGCTGGATGGCTGCGAATTTCCAAATCTGCCGGAATATTTTCCCCACGCGCAAGTGGATTTTGGAACTGACCAGCCCTTCACGTCCACCACTTACTGGGTATGATGTCATCGTGTCAAAAGAAAAGTCCAAGCGTAAAAAGCGGGACGCCGCGTGCGACCCTTCCGCCGCTGCCGTTGAAGCAGAGGCGCTGTCCTCTGTGACCCATGCTGCCTCTTCGGAGCCCACTGCTGAGAAAGAGGCTCCGAAGGCCCTCAAAAAGGCGGCGCGTAAGGCGCAAAAACATGTCGAGCAGACGGGTACGGACTCTCCCTTTGAAGTGGAGCTGGTGCCCCACGAGCAGCTCTTGCCGCATGAGCAGGTCTTGCCAGAGCGTCTGGAAGAGATGCTTGAAAAGATTCGTCGCCGTGATTATTTCCACAAGCCGGTCTTGGTGGATCGGGAGAGTCTCACCATCTTGGATGGCCATCACAAGTGGACTGCTGCCGGCATGCTGAAGCTGAAGCTGGTGCCGGTGGTGAAGGTGGACTACCTCACCGACGAGCGTATTGTCGTGGAGCCTCGGCCTGAGTCTGGCACCACTCAGATCACCAAAGAAGAAGTGGTGGCGATGGGGCGATCCGAGACGGTTTATCCGCCCAAGTCCAGCCGCCATGTCTTGCCCTTTGAGTTGCCCTGCTTTAAGATCCCCCTCAAGATCCTGCGCTGAGTGATGACCTCTCCTGAACCCCTGTCTAACCGAGTGACCGTTGGCGAGTGACCGTTTGCGCTCTCTCGTGGGGGCGAATCATCATTCGCCCTCCTGCCTTCCTTCCTTCCGCCCGAGTGCGTTGCCGAGGAATCTGGGGAATAAGGCCCGCCGAAAGAGAAGATTCTGCGGAAAATCCATCCTGTGAGCGAAAAATCTTTGCAACCCTCAAAATTTGGTGTCAAGCTTGTGTCATGGACCATCGAGACAAAGAGATCTTACGAGAGCTGAGCCGCAACGCTCGCATCTCCAACGCAGCCTTGGCGCGGGTGGTGGGACTTTCTGAATCCTCCACCTTAGAGCGGGTTAAGCGTCTGGAAGCCGAGGGCGTCATTCAGGGGTATTCCGCCCGGATTGAGCCTTCTGCCGTGGGCCGTGACATCGAAGCCATCTTGCACATTCAGCTCTCGCACCATCAGGAAGACGAAGCCGAGCGCTTTCGTCAGACCATGCTGGAGCAAGAAGACGTGCTGAGCTGTTTTGCTGTGGCGGGGCGGGTTGATTTTATCGCCCGCGTTGCAGTGCCCAACATGCATGCCTATGAGCAGCTCATCAGCCGGTTGTTGCGCCTGAAAGCCATCGACCGAGTGGAGAGTATGTTTGTGTTAAAAGCGATCAAGCGGGAAGCCGTGCCCACCCCCTGGCTTCCCCCCGATGCTCGAGAGACGCCCGAGAAGTGAGCATTCCGAATCACCGGCCCTCGGAGGCCCTAATTGAGGAGGGAAAATCGCCCATGGATGCCTTTTTTACCCCACCTGTAGATGAAGTACCGCTCCATCTGAAGCCTTTTGTGCTGGAGCAGCTTTACGATCAATATACGGCAGTGGACCATGCCGTGTGGCGGTACGTCATCCGACAGAACTGGCGTCAGCTCTCCCAGACGGCTCACGAAGGGTATCTGCGTCATTTTTTTGAGACCGGCATGACGATGGATCGCATCCCCGATCTGCGCGAGATGAACAAGCGTCTGGTGCCGTGTGGCTGGCGAGCGGTCTGTGTGAATGGTTTTATCCCTCCGGCTGCTTTTATGGATTTCCAAGCCTATGGGTTGTTGCCCATCGCACAGGACATCCGCACGGTGGAGCATATTGGCTATACGCCTGCACCCGACATCATTCACGAAGCCGCGGGCCATGCACCTTTGATCCTGGATCCCGAGTTTGGAGCCTTCCTGAAGTATATTGGCCAGCTTGGTGCCAAAGCCATCTCCAGCCGTGCGGATCATGAGGTCTACGAAGCCATTCGGGAGCTGTCGATTGTCAAAGAAGATCCGCGTGCCACGCCGGAGCAGATCCAGCAGGCCGAGGACCGCTTGACTCGTGCGGTGGCCGACAACACCGAGGTCTCGGAGGCCGCCGAGCTCGCCCGTATTTACTGGTGGACCGTCGAGTACGGTCTGATTGGATCCCTCGAAACCCCCAAGATCTTTGGCGCGGGCCTCTGCTCCTCCATGAGTGAAGGGCAAGATTGCCTCAATCTCAATGTCCGAAAAGTGCCTTTCAGCTTGGACGTCATCCGGCAGAGTTATGACATCACCAAGCCTCAGCCGCAGCTCTTTGTCGTCGAGTCGTTTCAGCAGCTCTACGATGTGACGGAGCAGTTTGCGCGCAACATGGCGTGTAACGTGGGGGGCACTGTTTCGCTCGAGCGTGCCCGCGAGTCTGAGCGGGTGTGTACCGCCGTGTATGAGACGGGTTTGCAGCTCTCCGGCATCCTGGGGCGTGTGATCAAAGATGAGCGTGGCGAAGCGGTGTTGATGATCTTTGAGAGTCCCTCTGCTTTGGCCATGAATGATCAGGAGCTGCCGGGGTTGGGCCTTTTCAGCGGGCCACGGGCGCTGGTGGGTGTGTTGGGGCGGCTGGAACGTTCCCCCTCTGAGGGCCCACTCTTGCCGGGCAGCCGGGTTCACCTCTCCTTCAACACCGGTGTGCAGGTCGAGGGCATTCTTCAGTTTGAAGAGCATCACAACGGAGCACGCCTGCTCGTGAACCTCAGCGATGCCCGAGTTTTTTACCGGGGCTCCTTGGTCCTGGCCGCTGAGCAGCTTGTTTTGCCCATCGGAGAGCGTATTGTCTCCGTGTTTAACGGCAGTGCAGACAAGAGCCGTTTTGTGGTGGAGCGCCTGCTCTCTGAGCTCCTCAACGTGCGCGCTCCGCAGACGGAGCTGGCCCAAGAGCTCGACCACCTGTATTTAGAAGTGCGTGACATTCGTGAGCAGGTTCCAGAAGCGTCGGAGTTGATCGCCCGCGTGCAGAAGGTGGTGGAGGCATTGAACATGCGCCACTCGGCGGCGTGGCTGGTGCGTTTGGAGCTGCTTGAGCTCTTGATACAGCGTAACTTGCTGTCCGAAGTGCGAGCCCAGCTTGTGGTGCAGCTCGAGGCGCTTAAAGCCCTCAGCTCGGAGCATGATCGTCTGATTCGTAAGGGGCTGGAGCTGGCGTGGTTGGAGGCGGCTGCATAACCGCTTGACGTCGAGGTCGCGTCTACAAAGGCTCAACACCGCAGCGCAAAAGAGAGGAGGCTGGGAAGTATTTTTCCCAAGACCTCCTCTTTTTTTTGGGGGGGGGGCCACACTTTTCGGGCCAAAGAAGTGCTGAGAAGGGCGGCGAAAGCCTCAGCCTTCAGGTGGTTAGGAATCCACGGAGCGCCCGAAGCATCAGCGCCACATCGCGGGTGCCACACAGCTCACGGGTGGAGTGCATGCTGAGCATGGGATTTCCCACATCCACCGTGGCGATGCCCAGCTCCGCTGCGGTGATGGGGCCGATGGTGGAGCCACATGCCAGATCGGTTCGTGTGACGAAGTCTTGCACGGGAATCTCCAGCCGACGACAGAGGGCACGAAAACGAGCAGCGGACATGCCATCCGTCGCGTAGCGCATCTGAACGTTGGACTTGAGCACCGGACCATGACCCAGGCGTGGCATGTGCAGTGGCTCATGGCGATCTGCGTAGTTGGGATGAACTGCATGTGCCATATCCGCTGAGATGCAGAAGCTCGAGGCGATGGCTTGCGAGATGCCGCCTGCGGTGGAGACACCGGTGGCCTCCATGATTCGCCAGAGCACATCCTTGAGGAAGGAGCCATGCGCCCCTTGAGCAGATGCACTGCCGATTTCCTCATGATCGAAGAGGGCGATCAGGCGGGTTGAGCGGGCCACCAGGGGGGCTTCTGCCAGCGCGGAAACTGCTGCATGGCAACTGGCAAGGTTGTCAAGGCGTGCTGAAAAGACAAACTCTCCTTCCGCACCCCCGATGGTGGGGGCGGTGAGATCGTACAAGCCCAGATCGAACCCCCGAATATCGGCGGGTGTGAAGCCGTGTTGACTCGCCAGCTCCCGAAAGAGTCGCTCTCGCGCTTTGTCTGCGGGACCAAATCCGAGCAGGGGTGACATATGAAACTGCTTGTTGTAGACCGCCCCGTGGTCATTCACTTCCCGATCCAAGTGAATGGCCAAGCTCGACACGCGCGCGAGGGGCGCATGCATGCGCACGAGCAGGGGCCGGAGCACACCTTCCCCATCCTCGACGATCAAACGACCGGCGATGCCCAGATCCCGGTCGATCCAGGTATGCAGCAGAACCCCGCCGTAGATTTCCACCCCGAGCTGTGCGTACCCCTCTCTTTCGTAGACCGGGCGCGGCTTGAGGCGCAAATTGGGACTGTCGGTGTGAGCGCCTACGATGTTAAATCCGCTCTGAGATGCGGGCTCACTGCCCACCCGAAAGGCGATAAGAGATGCATCGGATCGCATCACATACGCGGCTTCACCGGGACGAAGCTCCCAGCTCTGGCGTTCATCCAATCGGCGAAAACCGGCGGACTCGAGCCGTCGAATAGACTCTGCCACGGCATGAAAAGGGGAGGGGCTGGCCGAAACAAATGCACAGAGATCCTGGGCACGCTCGAGCGTATCGATATGCATGAGGTGTTCCTTGTCAGAGAGAGGGAGAGTGGGTCATGCTTAGATGACGTTGATATTATACGCAGGAAGGAGATCACGCAGTACAAAATGACGATGATATGAGGCCGCTTGATAGAATCGATAGAGGGGAAACTCTCCGATGCCACCGGTTGACAGCTTCTTGGCCATTCGAGGACGCTGATCATACCATGTACGAGGTGAGTAAGGCGCTAAAGCAGGCTCCGTCTTCCCGGTGATCTTGCCATCGATGAGAGCCTTTTGCCAAGCCGCATTGCGCACAGGAATATCGCCTTCGGTGCGTAAGACCGCCTCCACGGGGCCTTTGAGCTGGTCCCAGTCCCGCTGAACACTGCCGTCGGAGAGCTTCGGGCGACGTTGCACAAATTGCCGAAACAGCTCATGCAGGGCGCGGCTGGCATCCATAAAGTCTTTGGTGTTGTTGCGGACCACCGTTCGGATACGATTGGCAGGATAATCATGCTCGTAATGAAATTGCCACGTCAGATAAGGTTGATCGGGATAGACCGCCACAGCCCCATGTCCCAGTGCTCCGCTGAGCGCCTCGGCTGTCGCAGAGAAGAGCTTGCGGAAGTTCTCCACCAGGATATCGGTTCGATTGCGCTCCTTAAAAAACTTCAGCACCCGGGGCCCCAGATAATTGGCCACCACATCCCCAGAGCATTGAAGCTGGATCTGATCACTCAGCACCATATTATGACGAGAGCTGACCCCCGAAAATCCATAGTGAGCAAAGGTATCCGCATATACATGGGCCAAAACACCGATCAGCTCCACCGCATAACTGCGCTCAGCTTGATCCAGATGATGTTTTACCAGCGTTCGGGCAATGGCCGAGTCTTTGTTACACACCAAGCGCTCCGTCAGCTCGGCCCCAGAGCCTCCGGGCAGAAAATGAAAAGGCACCCACACCATGCGCTGATCTTCCAAGTTCCGATTGGCTGGAAGATCCGCTGGGTGATGCGCCGTCACTTCCGCTCGACAGAATGCACCACTCGGATCTAAGTCAATGCCTTCAGCATCGGTTGAATCGTCCACAAACTGAGCGGCATAAGCAATCGTCTCCGCGACCTCTCGTTTGAGGCCCGCTGCTCGTGCCAGCGCAAAAGTGCCATGATAGTGCATATCGATGTCCATGCCGCTCCTCCTGAACCAAAAGCTGGAGGGTCATCTTGACCCAATAAAGGGCTCCGCCTCAAAAAAATGGGAGCCCATAAGGTCCGCCCTCACCAGTCTTAGTGACCGACAAAACCATCGTCACCCGGACGCGCTGCCGCACCGTTGTTGTAGTCCACGATCCACTGCTTGAGATCCGTCAAAAACTGAGCATCCGGTGCGCCACCTGACTTAAGGGTCATGTCCGCAATCGACTCTGCGGTGCAGTCTGGAAATCCCGAGACCGAAAAAGAAGCGCGTACCGTCTCATCAATGGACGCCACGATGAGGCTGGTCTCGGGCGAGTCGCCCACAAAAGGAACGCCGTTGCAGCCTGCTTCATTGCCAGAGAGACCGGTGGCAACTCCTTCAGAGATGGTGGCAAGCGCGGTGGACTCGGAGGTAAAGTCCAGGGCCGTCTCCGTGCTGCTGGTACGTCCGGGGGCGTCGGGGGTATGACACACCGTGCAGTTTTGAAAATAACCACCATACAAGCTGCTGAAGGCCACGCCAGAAGGGGTCGGGCTCTCTTCAACTTCGCCGCCTCCAGAGCAACCCGCCGCCACGAAACTTGTCAACAGAAGGCCACACATCATTACAATCAAGCGCATGAACAACACTCCGCTGTAGTGCTAGAGCTGTCAGGTATGGATCAAGGGGGCAGCTCCAGCAGGATCAAATAGAGACGAAATAAATATCGTTCTTCTTGATAGCGAGGATTGGGAGGGTCCATCAGAGCCACAGAGGTCCGCTTGAGCGCCGCCTTGAGGTTCACTTTCCCCGCGAGGTCTAACTTACCATAGAGGTGGATTTCCGCAAGGTCTCGTAGGAGCTTGATCCCCGGTTCGGTGGTCGGTGAGCCGGTATTTTCTCGATACAGTGCTTCTTGTGCCAGTCCTGCCTCGAGGCGCTGGACGGCCTCCCCACTCCGTCCCAGCCGGTGAAGGAGCAGACCCTCTTGCCAAAATGACTTGATAATATCCAGCCGATCCTCGTCCAGCTCCTCTTCTTTTAATAGCCGCTCCAGCCCGACCCGACGTTGCTCCAGGGTCGAGAGGGCCTCTTTTAACTGCGCTTGGCCAGCCAGGGCCTGAGCTTGAAGTCCCAGCACCAGCAGCCGATACCGCTCCCGAGGAAAGACGTATTGGCCCCCCGCTGGGGCATTTTCATCGGGTCGTAACAAGGGCTGTGGATCGGCGAGCAGCTCTAAGGCCCGGCGACTGCTTGTCAGTGCCTCTTTAGGATGGTTTTGACCACCGATGGCGGCGCGCTGAACATGCCAGCTCAGCAGGCGCTTTCGCTCTTCTTGGGTGTTTGTCTGGCTGGGCTCGGGCTGCATCTGGTGCAGGCTCCAGGCACGCTCGAGCTGGCCTGCACTCCAGGCATACAGGATGGCACGATCCAGCACCAGCGGTTTATAACTTTGAAGGGACGCCTCCTGGCTGAGCCAGGTGAGGGTCTGCTCCAGGAGCTGATGCGCAGCGGCGGCTTGCCCTAAGTGAAAATAAACCTTGCCCGTCAGCAGCTCAAGCGCCAGCTTCTCCGTTGCCTTCAGGATGAGGAGCTTCAGGCGTTGCTGGAGAAAGTCCTGCGCCTCACGCCAGCTTCCCAGCTCCCCGCTGAGCAGGGCCAACTGAGAGAGCAGGGTGGCTCGTGCGCGTGGGCGCTCGCGTGCGAGGTCAAGGGCCAGCCGATAGGACTGCTGAGCCCGGAGCGCGTCGATCCCCGCCTGGCCTTGCCGAAAGCGTTGGTGGGCCAGCCAACCGGCGAGGAGCTGCGTCTCCAGGGTGCCGGGCATGTCTGTCTGCACCTTCTCGAGACGCTCCAACAGCTCGGTAATAGCTGCTGGTGTCTGCAAGGCAGGATCTGCTTCCCAGGCAAGCACCACGTCATAGAGCTGGGCAAACTGGAAGGGGGGTGCATCAGGTGTCTTGCCAAATCGCTTTTGAAGCTGATCGAGGCCGTCGGTCTTGCCTTCTTTACGCCTGGCCTGCAAAAAACCCATGTACGCTTCGAGATCGTCCCGCTGAAGGGTGACTCCAAAAAAATGCCCCCGTGCATCGCCGAAGTTTTGCCGTCGCCAAGAGGCATACGCGCGCTCCAGCACCACGGCACGATAGAGCCCTTCGGCATATCGACGCTCGGCGGTTCCCCGTTTCAGTCCACTCACCCAGGTATTGGAGAACTCATAAAGCAACACATCGCCATCGAGGGTGGCGGCGGCTCGCACGGTGGCCAGGATCAGGGCTTTCCGCCGGTCGAAGCTCTTGTGCTCTTTATAGAGGGCAAAAAGTCCTGCCCGAACTGGCTCCTGTGCTTCGCTGGGCGCTGAAGCCTCTTGGAGCTGAAGCAGCCAGCCTTCAATGGTGAGCACAAGTGCCAAGCTGGAGCTCGCGGGCATCTGCTGCAGCCAGTGATGGAGCAGGGCGCGTCGTTTGGCAATCGGAATACCTCTCAGGAGGGCACGGGTGAACTGCTCCGCATATCGAAGCTGCTCCCGCTCCGCCAGCCGAGGATGCTGAGTCAGTCGTCGCAGCACCTCCAGCCGCTCGGTGCGCGCATCGGTCTGGAGCCAGATCTTATCCGCTAAGGAGGCCAACACATGGAGATGGAATGGCTCCTGGACGTCCTCCCACGGCAAGGAACGCAACAGCTTTCGAGCCTCGGCTTTGTTGCCCAGGGTGTCCAAAAGCTCGGCCAGCACCCCTTGCGCCAGCGGGGGAAGTCCTTGCTGCTGTGGCCGAGCGAGCTGCTGAAGCTGACTGATCTGGGCCTGCTGCTGCTGCAAAAACAGAGGGCTGAGCTTGCCATCCGAGAGAAGACGCTCTTGCCTTCTCAGCGCAATCAGCGCCTGAAGGACCGAAGCATCCTGGCGCGTATGGTAGAGATCGGTGGGATCCAGTGCCAGGGTCTCACGGAGATAGAACTCGGCGGACTCATACTCTTGTAATGCCAAGTGAAGGCGGATCAGCTCCCGGACAAGCGCCAACCGCTCAACGGGGGTCTTCTCCAGCTCTAACATCCGGCTGGCAAGCTGGAGCTTGTGCCACAGAATCCGGCTGGCTTCAAGCTCTTCATCTAAGCGCTCGAGCCCCCACTGCGGCGGAATACTTCCACTCAGCGGCAGCCGATACAGATCCAAGGAACCCTCGTGCGCGCAGGTCATGTACAGGTGTGTGCGCGCAGGACGGGGATATTGGCAATTCCAGGCAGCACTGGTAAGCTGCTCCGGTGAGGACGTCTTGCTGGGATATCCCTCTGCATTCAGCTTCACCCGAAAGATCACACTGTGATCGTCTCCATTGATCATACCATCGGCATTGGTATCATTCAGATACTGCGAAAAGTATAAAAACTGCCCATCCGGTGAGAAGGCGGGAAAATTACTCACCCCCGGCAATGAGAACTCGAGAATATGGGGAGGGGTCTTCGGCGTCAGTGCTTGGATACGAAGGGGACCACTGCTGCGTCTCAACAAGCTCACACTCACCTGCGCCTGTCTTGCTTGGATTGGAACGTAGGCCAGGCGTTTTCCGTCGGGAGAGAGGGCCGGATGCACCAGGTTCTCTTCCAGCAGAACGCTCTGTGCGCGGGTCTGAGGATCCAACGACATCACCCGATACTGTTTCCCCCCCCTCTGTCGCTGCAATACCAACAGGCTCTTGCCATCTTCTCGCCACAACACACGAGAATCAGCAGTCTCTCCATCGGTCAGACACTGCACCGTACTTTGAGCAGGATTGTCTACCACACCTGTGTTGTTGGAGGTCAGCCGAGAAAGCAGGGGGGCGATGCAGACATCACCTTGTGCATCGTCTCGTGCGGAGATAAAGGCCACCTGATCGCCGCGCGGTGAGACTTCGGGCCACAAGGCATCCCCCGCCAAGTTAAGCAACGGCTCGGGAATACCGCCTCGCAGCTTGAGGCGTTGCAGCTCCCATGTCGCGCTGCGATTGCTCGCATACAAGAGGGTCTCTTCATCCGCTGAGATGCTGGGCATGAGCTGATCTTCGATGCCAGCGGTCAATCGAACGGGCTCCAAGAAGGCGTCCGGCGTGGCCGTGCTCTGAGCAAATGCCAGCGAGGGCCACGACAGACTCAAGGCCAGCAGCAGCGATGGAATGCCGGAATGTCTTAACACTTGCGGGCGACCCATTCACCATTCTCCTGCTGGATGAGGGCTCCACAGACGACCTCTTCGAGCTGAATTCGTCGCCAGGTTTGAATGATCTCTGTCTCACTCGCGCGCGGACGCTCACGCTTGAGCCAAGTCCAGAGCTGTCGTCGGTTTCGGTTGATGCGCTGCACCACCCGTACCAGCTCTTGTGCATCGGGATTGCCCTGACAGGTTTCCGTGCGGATCTGAAGAAGTCCATCCAATCCTTCACCCAGGCACTGACGCACCAACAACAGATCCACCCGACTGCTTTCTTCAAGCTGGACACTGTAGATGCTCGACAGGCGTGCCACTTCTTCGGTATTCTGCTGGCCCTGCTCCACCTCAGAAGCCGCATAAGCCTGAAATGTAGGTGCGGTCAGTTGCAGATCCAGCGTGCGCTCAAGAGACATAAAGGGCGATGAAGCCTGCACTTCCAGCGCCGTCTGCGCGTCTACCATGTACACGGTATTGGGAGCTTTGACACATCCCATCAGCAGAAGTCCCAGCCATAAAGAGTGCAGAGAGGAGCTCTTACGCATGCCCATTACTCCGTTGCCAAATAAGGACCGAGGGTACTGGAGAGCAAAGGACCGACCGGAATGCCTTTCAGCTCGTCGATGCGAAGGGTGGCGGCTGCTCCCCCCAACTTAAGCTGAGCGGACATCAGTCCATACTCAAAGCGCAGTCGCACAAACTCGGGATATCCCACTTGAAGCCCTTTTCGTACTCGATTATAGGTCACATCTTCGTGATACGGATCAAAGAGATCCAAGCTCTCAATGAGCGTTTGTTGCCCAATCCGCACCACTTGCATCTGTCCTTGCAGATCCAGCTTACGTGTGGAGAGACCCAGGGCAAAGTTGGCATCAAATCGTTCACGCGCGCTGCTCAGCTTAAGCTGAGTGGCATTCCCACGGAACAGAACCTGACTCTCTTGAGGTGCATAGTCGATCAAGAGCTGGCCGGTCAGCAGTCCTTCTTTGAAGGATGTCTCCAGTTGATTTAGTCGGATCTGATCCTGCTCGATCTGAAGATTACCTGAGAGTGACTCGAAGAGCAGCTCCTGGTACTGGATCTTATCAGCAGAAAAATAGGATTCGGTCTCCAGGAAGGGCTGAATCTCTGAGAAGCTGGCCCGCGTAAACAGATTATGCTGATCCGAGAGCACCAACTCCCAACCTTTGGCGGTCTGACGAATAGCTTCTTCCACATCAATGCGTCCATTTAATCCCTGTAAATTGAGAGACGCTTGAGGCATCTTAAGCGAGACCTGATCCATCTGAATCTGCGAGCGCAGGCGCACAAACTGCTGATCGGGTGACTCAAGCTGAACCGTAGCCCGCAGCGTTCCGGTGCCCTGAAGCTGCTCCGGCTGATGCGAGAGAGGCTCCAGAGCTTGAGACAGTGTGCCTTGAAGGGCCAGCACCTGCCCCCCCTGAATTTGCACCACCCCTTGCAACTCAGGCTTCTCCAGCAGCGGCGCTGCTTCGGCCAGACTTCGCGCCGACGCCACCCCTTCCAAGCCCCGAGTCTGCTCTGAAGGTCGCAGATCCAGTGCCGCGTTGAGCTCCACTTTTGTGCCATTCTGTTGGCTGGAGAGCTCAAGCTGATCCACCCTCAGCGCGACATCCGGCACAAAACGGAAGGTGGTCTGCCAGCTCAGATCACCGGGAGGATAGGCGCTGGAATAGGGCTGCTCCAGCCTATCGATATGCGCCTTACTGTTGAGCAGATATGCCACCGAGCTGCGCTGTTGATAAGACTGCATCTTCAGGGTCTGAGTGAGCTGTTGCACCACCACCGGCACGATATCATCCTGATACTCGAGGCGTTTCGCCTGCAACGTAAAGATCCCTTCTGGTGCAGATGGAGAGTACGTACCACTGAGCTTGGCAAAAAGTTCCTGACCCTCCATCCGGGTGGGCAAAGGAGGTGCTTTGCCCGCTTCCGCCTTCGCTTGAAGGCGTGCTTGAACAGAGGGTATACGAACGGTCGCCTCCGCCAAGAGCTTCTCAAGGCTGCCACGAGCGTCGGTCTCAAGCGTCAGCGTGGGCAGATTCAGTGCTTGTGTTGCCGTGCGGAAAGACAACCCCTTGAGCACCAACGCCGTCTGTTGCTGTAGGCTCAGCGGTGAGCTCTGGGTCGGGGAGAGCGGTCCATTCTCGAGCCGCGCTTTCCCCTGCACCTGAAGCTCGAGGGGGGCCAGTGGTGGTAAAGTCGTCTCTCCCGTGAGCGCCCGAAGCAGTGGTTGCCACATCGTAAAGTCTGCCATTGCCACTTTGAGGCCCAGTTGAAGCGGCGCTTGCTCTCGTTGAAGCTCAACGGCGAGCCGATGATGTTGGGCGTTCAGCTCCAGCGTGCCTACAAATCGAGACGCCAGTGGTTGATCCGCTGAGATCCGAAGGGTGGGCAGCTCCAGTGAGAGCTTGAGGGAGGGTAAAGCAGCCGACGCCTGACCCGCATGACTCAGCGAGAGCTGCTCCGTGGTGAGCTGAAGCGCGGCATGCTCCAGGAGCTTGCCTGGATAGTGGGTCTTGAGCGTCTGAGCAAATTGCCCAACCTGGAGCCGATCCTTGTCCAGCGTGAGGTCTAAACCTTGACCGCTGAGGCGGAGGTCGACCCCCGCCGTGCTTTTTGGGGGATCATCCAGCCGGAGCAGAAGCGGCGTCAGCTCGAGCGCGAGCCTTCCGCGTGTCCACCTGAGGTCCATGCCGGGCACCTGGTAGCGCAGGCGCTCCAGCGGGAGGTTCAGGGAGAGTTTTCCGCCGAGGCTCGACGAGGTGTCACTTTTGTCTGACGCAGGGTTCGCCTCGAGCAGCAGTGCTCCTTCAGTCTTCAAACTTCCCAGCGTTAACGGAACTCCTGACGGGCGAAGGTCCAGGTTACGCAGCTCGCCCGAGAGCAGCACCTGCCCTCCTTCCGGCATAAAGGTCTCTGGGTGGAGCAGGAGGTTGCTCAGCTCGATCCCCAACGTGCCCTGCTCCAGCGAGAGCACGTTCTGATCCACCCCCAGCAGCGGCAGGCATGTCTTCAGATCGAGCTGGAGGGCGGAGCGGGAGAGCTCGGGCTTGACACCGCCGTTTGGCAAGTCCTTCAAGACCGCGCTGAGCTGCCCTTGAAGTACCGAACCGAGCAGCCTGAGACTCTCCACCACCACCCGCGTCTGTTGCTGCTGTGGATCAAACTGGAGCTGCGTCTTGAGCACCAGAGGATCGGCGGGCAGGGGGAGTGTGGGGGTATTGGCAGGTCCACGAGGGTTGCGCAGGGGAAACTCCATGAAGTTCTGCTCGAGCTTGCTCAGATTTAAGGAGAGGCTGAGGGTTCGGCCTTCGAGCACCACATCGGCCTGCAATGTGGCCCGGACGTGCTGAGCCGAGGGGGCTGTATTTGTCTCGGTGGGGGGCGGCTGAATGTGCAGCTCAAAAGGCTCCTCATCGGTTGCTAAGATCTTGAGCTCTAGTTTTCCTTCACCTTTGTCATTGGGACGTGCCCTCAGCAGTAAACGGCCTCCCTTGAAGGTGAGGGAGCCCACTGGCTGGCCTTTTTGGAGGGTTCGTTGTTCAAAGGAGATGCCGTGGAGGTCAAAGCTCTCCAAGATCAGACCCGCAGGCACCACGTCCAGAAGCTGCGAGAAGGGCGTGGGCGGTGCCGGGGGGGTTGGTGTGGTGCTCTCCGGCTCACTCGGAAAAAGCAGGCTTAAGGTATTGGCACCGGTCTCATCTTCGACCAGCGTGATGCGCAGACCCTCCATTTGGATCGGACCCAAGCGCGGTTGTGCCGTCAACAAGCTGCTGGGCACCCACTGCATCGCCAGCCGGTCGAGCTGTAAAAAGGGGGCCTGGAGGAGAAAGGGGCCCGGTTGGGCAATGACCAAGTCTTCGCCTTGAACGTTTGAGAGGGGGGAGGCTTTTAAGGTACGATACGACAGCGTCAAGCCCAGGTTGTCTTTGACATACCCCGTGATGGGCTCCGATAAGACCGGTTTATCCAGATTGGCAAGTAGCCAAAAGATACCTCCCACACATAGAGCCAACAGTAAAATGGTCACTTCCGTCGAGCGCCACGCCCATGTCAGCAGTCGTCGAGGCCAAGCGCGTACTTCGGGCGTTGTGGGGGCGCTCTCTTCAGAAGGTTTTTTGTGCCAGGGCATCTTCACACGCAGCTCTCAACGCAGGGGAGGGGTTGCTGAGGTGGGCGCGATCAACTTTTCCGGCCCCGTTGGATAGTGGGCCGTGAGAACCTCCCCCTTCAACTCCAGCGCCGAGAGTTTACGTCCGTATTTGATGCCGTTGCCCGTGTCGATGAAGAGGGTTCGACCGCCAAAACGCTGCTCGATGCGTCCGCGTGTGGTGGTGTGACCCATCACCATACGTTTGGCACCGAACCGAGTGAGCACCTCAGTCAAACCTGCGTCAAGGCTGGGCTCGGGGTCCAGCGCATAACCCCGGAACCAGAGCGGGCCGTCAGGAAGTCGAGCCCCTCCAGCGGGATGGTCCGGAAAAAGATCCTGCCGCACCCATGCGTTGAGCGCCGGGATGGTGCGGGCAGGCACACTGGGCGCAATCCCACCATGTAAAAAAATGGAGCCATCGATCTGAACCGCTGCGGCGTGCGTGCGCAGCCAGCGCCCATAACGTCCGTCGGCTGAGAACGCCATCCGATGCCCAGTGCTGCCCGAGGGGGTTCCGGGGGCGTCGGGGGTGGCACTTTGATCTGCGTAGGAGGCCAGCTCGCCGGGCGTGAGGTAACGAAGGTCTCCATCCATGTTCATGACTTCGTGGTTGCCCAAAAGAGGCAAGACCTTGCCACCGGCGCTGGGTGCTTCTTTTTCCAGCTTCATCAGCAGGTCGAGGGCTGCGCGGGTGTGATCTCCTCGGTCGGGAATGTCGCCGGTCTGCACCAAGTAGGTACTGCCGCCGATCCACGCATCCTTTTCATTAATGATGCCCATAAAACGAAGGATCTGGCGGAGGGCTTCGGCGTCCCCGTGGATGTCTCCCACCGCCACCACACGGGCCACGTTTTTAAACACATCGGCAGGTGCGGCGCTGAAGCTGGCAGGCGCGGTCTTGACGGGCGCGGTCGTGGCGGGCGCGGTCTTGGCAGGCGCGGTCTTGGCGGGCGCGGTTACCAACGCCGCCGTGGTGAGCACCAGCCACCCCAGCAGGAGCAAACCAATCTTCTTGTAAACTAATAGTGGGTGTGAGGACATCGAACACTCCGGGCGAGCAGTATGACCATGTGGACTGCGCGATATAATGGGGGGAGTGGTGCAGCGTGTCAAGCGGCGGCTGTACAGGGTGCTTGAGTGGTCCATGCCTGGGTTTCGAACTGAGCTGTGGCAACGACCCGCTGCTTCTAAACCCGCCTCTGTCCGCAGGTCGCCTTTCCAAGCACTCGGCCTCAGCAACCTTGATTTCCGTGCGTGATCAGAGTAGCCTCCAACATCCCGGGCCGTTGTCGCTCGCCTGAAGCGTCACCTCACATTTCATTGACATCTCAAAGGGTTTAGTACGATGTTTTCTGCGCGTCATTGGTTTGGTTCCACTGGATTGTTGCTGCTTTTGACGGGCCTGCTGGCCTGTGCGCCCGGCGTGCGTACCTGGGTGGCCAAGACCCCTCAGCCCCTCAAAGTGGAAGATGTGGCCGTTTACCCGTTCACCGTGCAGTTTTATGGCAACGCCTCCCTCTCCTATGAGCGTACCGTGGATCTGGTCTCGTCAGTGCTGGAGCCGGGGCGGTTTCGGGTCTATTCCTTCGGTGATTTTCAGGTCTTTACCCAGGAAAACGTGGGTCTCTACGAAGGCCGCTCTTTATTGCAGGTGATCAAAGCTGAAAACATCGCCCTCGAAGGGCTGGCGCTGCTCAAAGGCGGTGCAACCCTGGTGCCCGAGTCCTTTGATCGTGCGCCCAAGCGTGAAGACGGAACCCGTACCGTCACCGGTCCCATCACGGTGGATCTCTACATCGAGCTCTATCACTATCAGCAGCAGCTTCGTTTAGCTCGAGCGGAGCAACGGCTGGTGCTCGACCCTCTCAAGGCCACCCCCAACGATCCCTTTCCCGAGCTGACAGTGGCGGTGAGAGCCCTGGCCGACAAAACGTTGAGCCTCGCGAGTAAAAATATCCAGCCCGGTCGGATCTTGCCCACCTATCCGCTTGTCACCTACGCCGATCACAGCTTGCTTTTTAAGATCGCCACCGATGATAAGCCGTCATTGGGTCGCTTTATGCTCTCTCAAGATGAGGTGGATGCCGAAATTTCGGTGCTGAAGGGCTATCAATACTTTTATCCTGAGATCACCTTGCTGGAGGCTCAGCGTCTCAACGCCACCCCGGGCGTGATGATCAAGCAGCTCCCCGAAGGTTGGATGCAAGGGCAGGGGCTGGAGGTGGGGGACATCATCCAGAAGATTCAGGGCATGCTGGTGAGTGCGGAACACCAGCTCCGACGTTGGGCCGCCCTTCAAAAGCCGGGTGAGCGGTTTACCTTTACCATTACACGGCAAGGAAAAGTGATCGAGCTGCCCATTCAGAAGCCTTGACCTCGTTCGCGCCTGAGTGGAGCCTTGCGCACCTCCCGCAATTTGCGCTTGCCTCTGCCGTCCTGACCCTTGCGCCTCCGCATGCCCCTCCAGATGTACGCCATCCTCCTTATTTCCCCTCATTTCCTGCAGCGCCTGCAACCTCCGCGAGCATGTCTTGTAGCCTTTTGGGTGCGCCGTCGTCCTTAACCCCACCCCTCATTTGCTCAGAAGGCGTCCACAAATGCGCATCCGCTCGAGAGCAGATTCGAGTAGAGTGTGCAGACAAACCAGAAATCCTTGAGGCAGGATGCGCTGAAACATCTGAGTGTCTCTGCCGATTCCAGACTTCCGCATCCAACTTGACCCTGTGTGAGTCCCATTGAGCATGATGTGTACACACGGATCATCCGTGCCGTTGCTGCACACGCCTGGAGGTTCCATGCGCGCTGTTGTCTCCCTGTTCGCCTTGAGTGTGTTGCTGGCGCAGTCACCGGAGAGTCCTGCTCAGCCCCAGACACCTGCTATGCCGGATGATATTCCGGTTTCGCAAGGCTTAAACATGCCTGCACTTCCTGCTCAGTCGGAGACACTTGCCAGCCTCTCCCGTCAACTGCTCGAGCGTTCTCCCTGGGCCGCCCGATGGCAGAAACAGGAGGCCCAAGCCGCTGCGGAAGTCCAGGCCGCGCTGCCCATTCCCCAGCTCTCCTTGAGCCTCGACGCCCAGCTTCGTCCGGGTGCGCAGGAACAGAGCGCCCGCCTCGGCTATACCTTACCCTCTCAGCGCCAGCAGCAGGCGCAGCTTCTGACCGCTCAAGCCCGTCAGACCGAGCAGCAAGCTCTGGTGTCGCAGGAAAAGCTCGAGCAGCTCCTCCGGCTGCATCGGTTGGGATATCAGGCCCTCACCCTTCAAGTCCAGCTCACCCGTCTGCCTGAGCGCATCGACGTGCTGGAGCGCCTCGAGCAGGTGGCTCAGCAGCGTGCGGATGCAGGACTGATTTCACGCCTGGATGCCCTCCGCCTTCAAGGAGAAGCCGCACAGCTCAAGGGCCAGCAGGCACGGACCCAGGCGGAGCTCCTGACGGTGCTGGTCTCCATACAAGGTCTGCTGGGCCTTCAGTCTCCGGTGAGACTGGAGGGTTCACTCGTCGAGCCGCTGCCCCTGCCCACCCCGGAGCTCTTGCAGCAGCAGCTCTTGCAACATCCTCAGCTTCGAGCACACCAGGCGGAGCAGCAAGCGCAGCGAGCACGGGTTCAAGGGCTGACTGTGGGAGGGCTCCCGGAGGCGTTGCTCCAGGGCGCACAAGTGGAGGCCGGTCTCTGGCGTGTGGCCGATGGCACGAGCGGGCCGCTGGGCTTGGGGCTGGCTTTTTCGATGCCCCTGACCTCCAGCCGCATTCGACAGCAGCAGCAAGGGGTGGAGCAGGCGCGTCTTGAAGGGCTGGAGGTGGAGCAAGCCCATGTGCTCCAGCAGGCCCAGGTCTTACTCACGGGGGCGCAGCTCCAGCGCGCTGCCGAGCAGGACCGGGTGAAGTGGCTCACAGACGTGCAAGTGCCTCGGGTGCAGACCCTGCTTCGCCTCACCCGACTGGCTTATGAGGCGGGCGAGCAGCCCCTCTCCACCGTGATGGAGGCGTTGCAGCTCGTGGAAGCCACCGAACAACAGCGCCTGGAGGCAACCCATGCACTCCGTCAAGCGGAGCTGGCGGTGGCCGAAGCGGCGGGTTTCATCCCTGGATTTTAAGGACGGTCGCGCATGAACGGACATACTCCGGCACGATTAACCCAAAGAAGTGAGCTGCGTATGAACTGGAAGCGTCTACCACTGCTGCTGATCTCCCTGCTCTGGAGCGCCTGTTCAGAGAAATCATCCGAGCACACCGGCGCGGATCCGCATGACCACGGGCGAGCGCACGAGGCGTCACACGCGCACGAGGCGTCACATGCGCATGCGGAGCCACCCGGCGAAGCGGCTGAGCGAAGCCCCGAGTCCCGTACCCTCTGGACATCACGCGGAGAGCTCTTTGTGGAGTTTGCCCCGCTGGTGGTGGGCTCCGAGTCCCAGTTTGCCGCCCATGTCAGCCGCATCTCGGACAATGCCCCCTGTCGAGAGGGCGTGCTGACCGTCACCCTCGAAGGTCCAGAGTCATTGGCCGTGCGAGAGACCGCTCCCAAACGTCCGGGGATCTTTGGTCCTCGTTTGACCCCTCAGAAACCCGGCACGTATCGGCTCACCCTTGCGGTGGAGGGGCCGGACATCACCGAGACCTTTCATGTGGGCGAAGTGACGGTTTATGCGCGGGCGGAAGATCTCCCACCGGAGGCGCCAGAAGCAGCGGACGAGGGGATCTCCTTTTTAAAGGAGCAGGCATGGCGGATTCCCTTTAAGACGGAGCTGGCCCAAGCGGGCACCCTGCCTCAGACCCTGCCGGGTTTTGGACGGCTGGAGGCGGTGCCGGGGCGAAGTGCCCAGATCTCCGCGCCGGTCAGTGGTCTGATCTTGCCTCCAGAGAATGGCAATTTTCCCGTCCCCGGTCAAACGGTCAGCCAGGAGCAAGTCATGGCCATGCTCGCCCCCGGTCTCATCGATGGACAGGATGTCAGTACGCTGGAGCGTGAGCTGCGTCAAGCTCAGTCCAAGCTCTCCCTGGCCCAGTCTCAGCTCGACCGACTGGCACGTCTGGCGGATCAACAGGCGGCTTCTCCCAAAGAAGTGGAGGAAGCCCGGGCGCAGGTGGCCTTGCTCGAGGCAGAACAAAAAGCAGCGTCTCAGCGCCTGACTTCACTCGGCAGTGTGGCAGGCACGCGGGTGGCCCTTCAAGCGCCGATGACCGGACGTGTGACCTCCCTCTTCGTGACCGGTCAGCAGCGGGTGACAGCAGGACAGCCCCTCTTTGAGCTGGTGGAGTCTTCGGCCCTCCGGCTCCGGGTGGAAGTGGCGGAGTCGGAGCTCTCTCGCTTGGTGGGGGTGAAGGATGCGTGGCTGAACCTGCCCGGCCAGCGTGTCCCGGTGGCACTCTCGAGCTTGGGAGGACGGCTGCTCTCGGTGGGCAGCGTGGTGGATGCCCAGACCCGCACCGTGCCCGTCTTTTTTGAGGTTCAAAATGCTCGAGGCCAGCTCTATCCCGGCATGGCCCTGAGTGTGCAAGTGCAGGTGCAGGCCCCTCGACCTTCGGCGGAGCGGCTCACGCCTCAAGCCGATGAGAGCCCGGTGATCCTGCCCCTAGAGGCGCTGGTCGATGATAATGGACAGCTTGTTGTGTATCTCCAGAAGTCTGGAGAGAAGTTTGAGCGCCGTGAGGTGGTGGTGGAGGTCCGCTCGGGGGATCGGGCCTCTGTCGTACAAGGGCTCAGGCCCGGTGAGCGGGTGGTGACACGGGGAGGGGTGGCCATTCGTTTGGCGTCCCTCTCCGATTCCGGTTTTGGTGAAGGCCACGCTCACTGAGTAAAAGGAGCTCCCATGTCCGAGCTGTTGATTGCCTGGTCGCTTCGCAACCGCTGGCTGGTGCTGGTGGGCGCGCTCTTGATCGTCATAACAGGTACGTTTAACCTCCGTCAGATGCCCGTGGATGTCTTTCCAGATCTAACGGCACCCAGCGTCACGGTGATCACCGAAGCCCCGGGTATGGCACCCGAGGAGCTCGAGACCCTCGTCACCTTTCCCATCGAGTCGGCACTCAACGGGGCAACCGATGTGCGACGGATACGCTCCTCCACAGCGGCGGGCATCGTGGTCGTGTGGGTCGAGTTTGAGTGGGGCACGGACGTCTTCCGAGCCCGTCAGCTCGTCGCCGAGAAGCTGGCCCTGGTCTCGGGAGGTCTCCCACCGGAAGCACAAGCGCCGGTTTTGGCCCCCATCTCGTCGATCATGGGGGAGGTGCTCTTTGTGGGCGTGCGTGGAAAAGAGTTCTCCCCCCAAGTCCTGCGGGAAGCCTCCGAAAACCTGATCCGTCGGCGACTGCTGGCCGTTCCAGGGGTGGCTCAGGTGGTGCCCATCGGCGGTGAGGAGCGTCAATTTCAGGTGCTGCTGGATCCCGCTCGCCTTCAAGCCTATCGCCTCAGTGTTCAGGAAGTCCTTCAAGCCGCTCAAGAGAGCAGTCGAAACGCCTCCGCCGGATTTCTCGAGCAAGGGGGCACCGAGTATCTGCTGAGAGGCATCGGGCGTGCAGACTCCCTCGAGGCGCTCAAGCGCACGGTTGTGAGCCTACGAAGGGGGGCCGCCGGTCAGCTCGTTCCGGTCATGCTGGGAGATGTGGCAGAGGTGCAGCTCGGCTCCGCCTTTCGCCGTGGAGATGGTGGCATGCAGGGTGAGCCAGCGGTGGTCTTGGGCATTCAAAAACAGCCGGGTGCCAACACGTTGGTCTTAACCGCTCAGCTTGATGCGGTGCTCCGAGATATTCAGACCACCCTTCCCGAGGGCATGCTGATCGACCGCTCGGGTTTTCGCCAGGCAGATTTTATCGAGCGGGCCATCAAAAACGTGAGCATGGCGCTGCGGGATGGAGCGCTGCTGGTGACGGTGATTCTGTTCATCTTCTTGGGGAGCTGGCGCACGACCTTTGTGGCCCTCACCGCGCTGCCGGTCTCGATCCTGCTGACGGCGCTGCTGCTGGCCCTCACCGGAGACTCGCTCAACACCATGTCCATCGGGGGCATCACCATTGCCATCGGTGCGCTGGTGGATGACGCCATCATCGACGTGGAGAACGTATTACGTCGGCTGCGTGAAGAGCGTCTCAAGCCGGTGGAGCGACGCCGTCCGGTGCTGCGGGTGATCTATGAGGCATCCACCGAGGTACGTGGCGCCATCTTTTTTGGCACCCTGGTGGTGGTGTTGGTGTTTGTGCCCCTCTTTTTTCTCTCGGGGGTGGAAGGGCGACTGCTGCGCCCGCTGGGACTGTCTTATATGGTCTCGATCTTGGCCAGCTTTTTGGTAGCCTTGAGCCTCACCCCGGTGCTCAGCTACTGGCTGCTGGGGCGCTCGGAAGCGGAACATCTCCGCCCTGAGAGCCGTCTGGTCTTGGGGCTGAAGCGTCTGTATGCGCCGATGTTGGAGCTGGCGCTTGTGCGGCGTGGTGGGGTGCTCTTGATGGCGGGGCTCTTGGCGGCGACCTCGTTGGCCGTGTGGCCGCTGCTGGGGCGCTCGTTTCTGCCGGAGTTTAACGAAGGCAGCCTCACCATTGGACTGGTGACCTTGCCCGGCACCACCCTCACTTTTTCCTCTGAGCTTGGCAAAGCGGCGGAGCGGGCCCTGTTGGAGATGCCTGAAGTGGTCTCCACCACCCGCCGAACCGGACGCGCGGAGCTCGACGAGCACGCTCAAAGTGTCAGTGCTTCTGAGCTGGATGTGGTGCTTCAGAGCTCTTCGCGCGCGCGTGAGGAGGTGCTGGCGGATGTGCGGGCGCGTCTGGCGTCGATTCCAGGGGTGCAGAGCACGGTGGGAGGTCCAATTGCCCATCGCATCGACCACATGCTCTCGGGCACGCGGGCTCAGGTGGCGGTCAAGCTGTTTGGGCCGGACTTGGAGCGGCTGCGGATGCTGGGGACTCAGGCGGAGGCGCTGGCGCGCTCGGTGCCGGGGCTGGTGGATATTTCGCTCGAACAACAGACCTCCGTGCCGCAGGTGCGCATGCGTTTTGATCGGGAGGCGCTGGCATTGCACGCCATCACGCCACAGGCGCTGGCCGATGCGGTGGAGGTGCTCTTTCAGGGCAAGATCCTGGGGCGACTGGTGGAGAAGGGCCGCAGCTACGACCTGGTGGCACGTTTTCCAGACCACCATCGACAGTCGGTGGAGGCGCTGCGGGAGGCGCCGATCTTTACCCCTCAAGGGGTGGTGCCGCTGAAAGCCCTGGCGGAGGTTCAGCTCGACCGAGGACCGGGCACCATCAACCGCGAGAACGGGCAACGAAAGCTGGTGCTCAGCGCCAATGTCTCCGGCGGAGATCTACGCTCAGCGGTGGATGCCCTCGAAGTGACCCTCAAAAAAGGCTTGGTGCTGCCCACCGGTTATTACCTCGAATATGGGGGCCAGTTTGAAAGTGAAGCGGAGGCCAGTCGGATCATGGGCCTGCTCAGCTTGGCCGTGGGGCTCTTGATGTTTTTGATCCTGATGACCGCGTTTGGCTCGGCTCGAGTGGCGGCGGTGATCTTGGTAAACCTGCCGCTGGCGCTGATGGGAGGGGTGGCCGCCGTATTCCTCACCGGTGGCATCATCAGCATCGCTTCCCTGGTGGGTTTTGTGACCCTCTTCGGGATTGCCACCCGCAACGGCATCATGATGGTCTCACACTACCAACATCTGGAGCGTATGGAAGGTGCGTCGCGGGCGGAGGCCGTCCGTCGAGGCTCGATGGAGCGACTCTTGCCCGTGCTGATGACCGCGCTGACGGCGGGGCTGGCGCTGATTCCGCTCGTGCTGAATGCGGATGCGCCCGGAAATGAGCTACAAGCGCCCCTGGCAGCGGTGGTTTTGGGAGGACTGCTCACCTCCACGGCCCTCAACATGCTGGTGATTCCCCCACTTTATGAGTGGGTCGCCGGAGCCCTTCCGCCGTCCAAGCACGAAGACCCGCTCACCGCACGTCCCCAGTTGGTGCCCCTTACGCCAGTCCTGCCGGAATAATCTGCGGCTTATCGAAGGGGCGTGCAGCCGGTGGCAGCACATCGCGCACCGACACGAGCTGCCGAGGCAAGCGCAGCACAAAGGTGGAGCCTTGACCCTCGATGCTCGAAGCTTCCAGCTCACCGCCGAGGGCCGCCACGATACGCTGACTGACCGCCAGACCTAGCCCTGTTCCACCCGCTTTGGTGGTAAAAAACGGAATAAACAGGTTGTCGAGCTGCGCCTGAGTCATCCCCATCCCGGTATCCACCACTTCGAGCTGAACCCAGGCGGGGGCGCTGGGGTCGATGGGCTCTGCCAGCTCGCTGAGCAGCTCCGATGTGCGGGTGCGCAGGATCAACTGGCCTCCGTTGGGCATGGCCTGAATCGCATTGCGCATCAAGTTGAGCAGCACTTGTTTGAGTTTTTCGATGTCCGCTGGCACCGTGGGCAGCTCCGGGCTGAGCATCAGCTCTGCTTCAATGCTGGCCGGGAGGCCCTCCGCGCGCACCAACTGAAGCACCTGGGTCGAGAGTCGGTTGAGATCACACGGCTCGAGGGTCACTTTGAGCGGGCGTGAGTAGTCCAGAAAATCCGACACCACCCGGTTGAGCCGATCCGTCTCTTCCATGATGATGTCGAGAAACTCTCGGTCGGCGAGGTCTTCACCGCTCGAGAGCAAATATTCTGCTGCACCTCGAATGGCCCCGAGCGGGTTACGGATCTCATGGGCCAGACCTGCCGCCATCTGCCCGAGGGCTGCCAGCCGATCCCGCTCCTTGAGCCGCTGAATGGACTCCGAGTTTTGGATGATCACGGTGGCTTTGTCGGCGATCTGCTGGAGCAAATCCAGCTCGTCTTGGGTAAAACCTTCGTGCAGCGACTCGTCTTTGAGGGCCAGAAATCCAAACAGGACACCACTGGCCGCAAAAGGAATCACCACTTGGACGTCCAGCCGCTGGAGGGTGGTGAGGGTTCCCAGCGCGTCCATTCGCTCGGAGCGTTTCCATTCCAGCTCCCGCTCGAGCTCTTCTTCACCCAGCGGACGCAGGCGGCGCACCAGCTCCCGGACGAGGGGCGAGCTGGCGGCCACCCGGGTCTCGCGGGGCCATCCTTCAGGGCTGGAAGCACGCACCCGCCCATACTCACGGGCATGCTCATCCCACAAAAAGATGGCCACATTGGAGAGCTGAGGGGTCGCCCGGAGGCCCAGCAGCAGCGCGTCGAGCAGCTCCCCCAGCGAGAGCAGGCGCGGCAGATCTCGGTCTAGGGTGTTGAGCCGCTTCATCAGCTCGTAACGGCGCAGAAAAAACAGGCGATGAAAGGCCCGCTCGATGCGCTGGCGCACGCTCGCTTGTAAAGCAAACACCACACCGGAGGCCAGAAAGATGGTGATGCCCAGGTTCACCCAGCTCCGCTGATCGCCAAAGAGCACCAGCAGAAAGCTGTAGAGACCTCCGATGATCAGCACTTGGGAGAGAAAAATCAGGGCGCGGCTGAGCATCTCGTGCAGGTCCAGCAGGCGATAGACCTGGATCACTTGGCCCAGAAACGACAAAAAGGCAAGCTGCGCCAGACATCCCACCGGATAGGCCCCAATCGGCAGGCGAAAATAGTAGCCCGTGCTCTGGAGAATGCTGCCCACAATGGTAAAGAGTCCCAGCCATGCCAGCCAGGTCAAGCGGGTGCGCTCGATGAGGGTCCGCGTGCGAGCGCGACGGTCGAGCACGTTCAAAAAGATGCACGCAAAGCAAGTGAACATATAGATGCCGGTCAACAAGGCAATCCCATATCGATAGGGATGCAAGATGACCGTGCGCAAAAACAAGGACACACCCGGGATATCAGACCACAACAGAACCAGTGAGACATTCGTATGAGAGGGGTTCAACACCTCACCCAGTGAGATGGGGAGCACATCAGCGGTGCTGAGACGCGGGTTAAAGCTGGTCAGGATCAGCAGCCCCAAACCCAGCCCCACCGGAACCAGCAGCGGACGTAGGCTCGCCCCCCGTGGCTGAGGCCGACCCAACAGCTCCAGAAAAAAATACACCGCCGCCGGTCCCGACATCACCGAGCCCAGCAGGTGGATCACATGCCAGCCCCTCGACTGGTTGAGGGTGGCAAAAGCCAGCCCCACGTTCGCCAAGATGGTGGCAGCACACAGCGCAGCAAAGCTGATGTTGAGCCGACTTTTGTGGTTCTTGAGCAAAAACGAGACACCTTGCGTCCCCGCCAGGATGGCCACCAGCAAGGCCGTCAAGGTCACGTTGTTTGCCGAAAAGACCTCCTGCTCCATGCGACCCTCGCTCTCATGACCTTCAAGAAAAGACTCGGTTGATGATACCACCAGCCGCACAGCTTGCAATGCACCTGCTATACTGTTTCCCCCAAATCAACAGCCCTTACGTCAAGCACACTTCGGAGGACGATCATGCAGCCGCCACACGCTCAGCTCCGTCAGCTTCCCGCCGTTCAGGGGGTGCTTCAGGCGCTACACAGCCGAAATTTTCCGATAGGGCCGGAGACGGGCAAGGGCTTGGTGCGCTCCGTGCTGGATCAGGCGCGGGCGCGCATCCTGGCGGGTGAGCCAGCGCCGTCGCTCGAGCAGGTGGTACGTCAGGTGGAGACGCTGGGGCACGAGCTCTTACGGGGCCAGCTCCGCCGGGTGATCAACGCCACCGGTGTGGTCATTCATACCAACTTGGGCCGAGCTCCACTGGGAGCGCGGGCGGTCGAGCGGCTGCTGGAAGTGGCGCAAGGTTACTCCAACCTCGAGTACGATCTGGAAGAAGGCACACGCGGAGGCCGTCAAGAAGGGGTGGTGTCGCTGCTCTGCGGGCTCACGGGGGCCGAGGACGCACTGGTGGTCAACAACAACGCAGCGGCGCTGGTGCTGGCGCTGGCAACCCTGGCGGCTGGACGAGAAGTGATTGTCTCTCGCGGCGAGCTGGTGGAAATCGGCGGCAGCTTTCGTGTGCCCGAGATTCTGGAGACCTCCGGCTGTCGGCTGCGAGAAGTGGGGGCCACCAACCGCACGCGCCTCTCGGATTATGCTCAGGCCATTGGACCAGACACGGCGGTGCTGCTGAAGGTGCATCCCTCCAACTTTCGGATGATCGGCTTTACGCAGGCGGTGGATGCCACGGCACTGGCAACCCTCGCACACGCGCACGGAAAACTTGCGCTGGAGGACTTGGGAAGTGGCTGTCTGCTCGACCTCTCGAGTGTGGGGCTGGGCGAAGAGCCGACGGCCCGCAGTCGGGTAGAAGCCGGGCTGGACTTGATCACCATGAGCGGGGATAAGCTGCTGGGAGGGCCACAGGCTGGCATCCTGCTCGGTCGGAAGGAGCTGATCTCCCGCTGTCGAAAACATCCGCTGGCCCGTGCATTCCGGCTCGACAAGCTCTGTCTGGCGGCCCTGGAGGGCACCTTGTTGTCGATTCATACCCAGCAGCTCCACGAAGTGCCGGTGCTGAACATGCTGACCCGTCCGCTGGAGCAGCTCCAGGTAGAGGCGGAGGCGCTGGCGCAGAAGCTCCGGGGCCTGCCGAGGTTGGAGGTGAGTCTTCAGGCCAGTGAGTCGCGGGTGGGCGGAGGGGCTTATCCCGAACATCCCTTGCCCACCTGCTGCGTGGGGCTGAGACATCCGATGGGGTCGGAAAAGCTGGCGGAGCGTCTGCGGGGGGCTCCGCTGCCCATCATCGTGAGGCAACAGGAAGGGCGCGTCTTGCTCGACCCTCGGACCCTGTTACCGGGAGACGAGGGGCAAATTCTTACCACACTAGAGTCTTTGCTCACAGACAAGAGGGAGCCCTCTTCGGGCGGGCCTTGACCCAGTCCGTGCGTTCCTGACAGTCTCAGAGCAGACCCAAGAGCCTGGATTTACGCTTGACAGGGCCGGAAAATAGAGACTAAATGGGGTGTTTTTGCGACCCGTGCGTCGCAGCTCAGAAGGAGAGGTGTGCGTGAGGCCATCGGGGGTATCCAGCGGAAAAACCAGTGCCACATCGGTCCGCACAGGCTCTGCTGCGGAAGCACAACAAACACGAACGACGACAGGCGAACGAGGCAAAATGTCCTCCGCTCAGCCCTCGCCGGAAGAGCCGGAGCTGTGGGCCCTCGCCTCCGGCAAAGGTGGGGTAGGGCGCAGCTTCTTGAGCGCCAACCTGGGTTTTGTGCTGGCGCGCATGCAGCGAGCGGTGACGCTGGTGGATACGGACTTCGGCGGGGGCAACCTGCACACCTTCCTGGGTACGGCTGGTACTCAGGCAGGACTGGATCGGTTCCTGCGCGGAGAAGTGCAGCAGCTCGAAAGCCTCGCACGTCCGTTGGACCTCCCTCAGCTTCGCCTGATCGCTGGGCCTCAAGAGCTGGGAGAAGCTCCGCCTGCTGCCAGACGCCGCCAGCTTCGTCAAGGGCTCCGCACCCTCTCGACGCCGCTGGTGCTGCTGGACTTGGCGGGTGGTTGTTCGACGCCGGTGCTGGAGCTGTTTGCTCAGGCCCATAAGCCCTTGCTGGTGGTGCTGCCGGAGCCTGCTTCGGTGGAAGACGCCCACATGTTCGTGCGTCGCTGGTACGGACAGCGGGTGATGCAGGAAGCAGGAAAGCTCGGCATCGGCCCGGCGCTCTTTCGACAGCAGGTGCTGAGAGGGGTCATGCCTCGCCCGCCCGAGCTGCTCAGCCGGGTGGATGCGCTTCAGCCGGGGGCTGCACACACCCTGCATCAGCGCCTCAGCCTCCAGCCGCTCTCGTTGGTGCTGAATCAGGTCCGGCATATCTCAGATGTGACGGTGGGATTGTCGCTGAAGCAGGCGATGCAGAATTATTTTGAGCTTCCAGTTCGATTTGTCGGTGCCATCGGGTACGATGCAGAAGCATGGCTCAGCGCGCGTCGTCGTCGCTTACGCGCACGAGAAAGCTCCGCTGAGACCCTCAACCGTCAGCTCTCGGAGCTGATTCAGCATCTGCATGCGGGCACCGAGCTGGAGCTCCCGGACGATGGGCATGGTCGGGACGGATGAGATGACAACTTCCGGCTGTGCAGGCCCACACCTGCCCCGGTAGAAGAAGGAACGTTGGCGCATGAAGTTCGTCAACAAGAACTATTATGAGCTCCTAGACGTGGCCCCCAACGCCACGGAAGAGCAGCTTCGCCGGGCGTGGCGGCAGGTCCGCAGCACCTGGAATCCCCACTCGATTGCCCTCTATTCGCTGTATACACCCGAAGAAGCCGAGGCCATCCGCCATAAGCTCGAAGAAGCTTACGCGGTGCTCTCCAACCCGGAGCGGCGTGCTCGATATGACCGATACCTGACCCTCACCTCTGTGGGGCCGGTGGTCACCCGCACCCCCGAGGCATTCTGGGATCTGGTGCATGGTCTGGCGCGTCCTGAGCAAAAAGTCGAGCTGATGCAAGACGTCTCCGAGCTGCTCAACGAGACCGCCGTGGCCGAAGTGGTGATCGAAGAAGTCTTGCGGGAAGTCTCCGGGGGCGATGCCGTCGCGGTGGATGTGGTGGTGCGAGAAGAACGGGTGGAAAATCCTCACCGCCCCAAAGCACAAGCCCACGCCCAGCCAGCTCACGCCAATCCAGCCCTCGCTCGGGTGCTCGAGAAGCGCACGCAGGCACCCCCCCGCGAAAGACGCGAGAGTGTCCCCGCCGCACCCGCTGCACCTCCACCATCCCCTCCAGCACATGCTACGCCGGAGAGAATGGCATCCCCTTCATGGACACCCGCCGCTTCTCCCCGTGATGCGGCGGCATCCGTCGTCGAACGCCCTCGAAATGCCGAGCTGCGAAATACCGGCGGCCAAGCGGTGGGCCAAGCGCCCGCTACCTCACGAGGCGATCTCAGCGGCGCTTCCGCTGCGCGTGGGACTCCTCCCAGCGCCCCACAAGCCTTAAGACCCCAACTTCCAACCAACGCTCCCGCCTTGCCCATTCCGTCTGGACCGGCAAAAGCTCCTGCAAAACAAGGCATCCCTGGCGCGCCCACTCCTGGGACGAGCACTGGAGCCGGGGCAAGCACTGGAGCCGGGGCAAGCAGTGGAGCCGGGGCAAGCAGTGGAGCCACCTCACCCGCCTTGAGCCCTTCGGGGGCCACCGCAGCCCTCAAGGGGGAGGCAAAAGCCTCCACACCCACCGGAACGGCACCGGCAGCGTCTTCCGGCAGTGCTGGACAGGCTCCCAAAGCCGGGCTCGCGGTGGCCACCAGCTCGCGTCTGGCCGTGACCGCTCCAGGAGCAACCACCGGTGCTCCCGGAGGAAGTTCCAGCACTGCCGGGACAGGAACACCGGGCACTCCCGGCCACGCTTTACACGCCACGGGCGCGCGTGAGGAAAATCATCGCTTGACGGTGCTCAATCCAGGGGCACTCAAGCTCGATGCACCGCGTAATGCGGTGGCCCCCGGAGCGCATCCCGAACGTGGAGAAGCTGCGCGTCTGGCAGGGCCCTCCGCCAGCACCACGGCAATTCCGGCTCGACCCAGCGAATCGACCCAGACGCAGACCACCTCGTTGAGTGGTGCATCCAGTTCCGCCGGAGATGTGCAGGCAGGAGGCTGGAATCGGAACTTCGCAGTGCAACAGAAACCTTCTCGCCCTCTGCCCGAGCGTGCCATCCCCCCCGAGGTGCTCGAGGAGCTCGAGGCCAAACACGGGATGGGCGGAAAATATCTGAAGGCCATCCGCGAGTATAAGGGCATCACCCTCAACGACATCGCGGAGCGCACGAAGGTACAGACGACCTATTTACGGTATCTGGAGGAAGAACGGTTTAACGATCTGCCTCCAGCGGTCTACGTCGAAGGGTTTGTGAACCAAGTGGCCCGGCTGCTCAAGCTGGATGTGAAATATACGGCCAGTGGTTATATGAAACATTACCATCGCACGGTGAATGGTGGTGGACAAGGCCCCGATGTCCTCTGAGCCCACGGAGCAGGTCTTAGAGGTGCCTCGTTCGGCGGCAGGTGCTCGGCTGGATCGATTTCTGGTGGAGCAGCTACCGGCTTTCTCGCGCGCACGGCTCCAGGGCCTGCTCGAGGAAGGTCATATCACCCTCAACGGTCTTAACGCTCGAGCGTCGGTGAAGCTCAAGGGCGGGGAGACCATCCGAATGCTTGTGCCCCCCGTTCGTGCTTCAGAGCTGGTGCCGGAAGATATCCCCCTCGAGATCCTGTACGAAGATGGCTGGCTGGTGGTGCTCAACAAACCCGCTGGCATGGTGGTGCATCCCGCTCGTGGGGCGGAGCAGGGTACGCTGGTCCATGCGCTGCTCCACCAGGTGGACGATCTCTCGGGCATCAGCGGAGAGGAACGGCCCGGCATCGTGCATCGGCTCGATAAGGATACCTCCGGGGTGCTGGTGGTGGCAAAGTCCGATGAGTCACACCGACGGCTCTCCGAGCAGTTTAAGATCCACTCGATCACCCGCCGCTATCGGGCGCTGGTGAGGGGAAATCCCCCCGAACGCGGTACATGGCACTCGAGCATCGGGCGCAGTCCGCATAATCGGCTCAAGATGGCCAGTGTTAAAAGTGGAGGCAAAGAGGCCATCACCCACTTTCAACGGCTGGAGACGCTCCCCGGCGCATGTCTCATGGAGTTTACCCTCGAGACCGGGCGCACCCATCAGATCCGCGTGCATACCTCTGAGGCGGGTTTTCCGATCTTGTGTGACGCGGTGTATGGTGGGCACTGGTGGAGAGGGCTCCCCGATACACCCACGCTCAAGCAGGCGCTGGGGAAGGCCAATCGTCAGCTCCTTCACGCGCGCGAGCTGGGGTTTGTCCACCCCGAGGATGGGCGCTTTTTGCACTTCCAGCAAGAGATCCCGGCTGATTTTCAAGCGGTGCTGGACGGACTCCGTGCGGCTGCTCGGCTGGGAGCTCACCCGGCATTCAAGGCCAGTCCCACCCCAGAACCACCTTCGACCGCTTCCGCTGATACGGCGTCCAGTGCCTGGGATCCACTCAACGACGGCTAAGCCAGAGGAGATTGCCCATGAGCAGCCCCTGCTTTTTAACAGCCTCCATTTTAAATCATCCGCAGCTTGTTCACGGTTTTTCCACCCGCAATGGTGGAGTCAGTCCTGTACCGTTTGACTCACTCAACCTGGGTGGACAAGTCGGAGATGATCCCGCTCGAGTGGCGGACAATCAGCGTCGCTTTCAGGAGGCGCTGGGCGTGCCCACGTTTCAATGTGCCACGGTCAAACAAGTCCACGGGAAGGGGGTCGTGCGGGTGAGCGCAGGCTCAACGGGGGCTGTTGAGGTGGCCGAGGAGGAAGGGGATGCGCTGGTGACGGATGTTCCAGGCTGGCTGGTGGGGGTGCGCACTGCGGATTGTGTGCCCCTGCTCCTGTGTGGCACCGGCTCTCAGGGACAGCCAGTGGTGGCAGCAGTGCATGCAGGCTGGCGCGGCACGACGCTTTGCATCGTAGAAAAAACCCTCGAGGTGATGGTGCAACACTATGGGATTTCACTGGAAAGTGTCCGGGCGGCGATAGGTCCGAGCATTGAAGGGCCGCAGTATCCGGTGGGACAAGATGTGTTGACGGCGCTGAGGCTGGCGCTGGGACATGATCCGGTGGAGCTGGATGGGGTGATCCTGCCTCCCGGTCCTTTTGAGGGTCAAGCGGTGGCGCGGGTGGCGCTCAAGGAGGCCAATCGGCGGATGTTGCTCCGCGCAGGGGTATTGCCGTCGCAGGTGGAGGTGTTGCCGGGCTGCACGGTGCTGGAGTCTGGGCTGTTTTTCTCTCATCGCCGAGATGCAGGGCGAACAGGCCGCATGCTCAATGTGATCGGCATTCATGCGCCGGTGTCGGGAGGGGTAAACGCTTGAAAATGCCTCGGATTCCGCGCTGGAGAGGGTGGGCAGTCGGGATAGGCTGGGGTGTGCCGCTGGTGCTGATGGGGGTGCTCCAGCTCGTGCCGGGGCTGACAATACCTTCGGAGGAAGGTGTGCGCTGGCAGCCGCTCCAGCCGGGTGAGCTGGCGGTTCGATATGAGCAGGCGGAGCAGGCGCTGAAGGCTGGCTCGTGGGATGAGGCTCAACGTCTCTTTGAGAATTTACGTGAAGAAAGTCCACTGAACCCGTTGATTTTGGCTCAACTTTCGACTGTATACCGGCGACAATCGAAGGAGATGGAGGCGCTGGCGTCGCTGAAGCTGGCGCTGGAGCAGGATCCAGGGCTGAAAGAAGGCTGGTATAACCTGGCGTGTCTTCAGCTCAAGCAGGGCTGGCGAGCCGATGCGCTTTCGTCGCTCCGCACGGCGATTCAAGCGGGGCTGGAGGTGCGTCGGTATTTGCCCACGGATCCGGATCTCCAGGGGCTGCTCGCGGATCCCTGGGTGCAGCTTTACCTGGAGGGGGCGAGCACGATTCCGACCCATGACCGCACGCTCACGGTACGGGTGGAGCCTTCGATGGTGAATCCTGGGCAAGAGGTGCGGGTGTGGATCGAGCTGCTGGGGCTGGGTCAAGGGGAGACGCCACCTTCGGGGGCATCTGTGCGCTGGGAAGGGGGGGCTCAGCTCTTGCCGCTGGAGCCGCTGAGCCTGGAGGTTCAGCGTGCGGTGGGGGTGGTGGATGGGCGAGGTTGGAGCCGGTGGACGTTGGAAGCACGCTTGAGAGCTCGGGCGGCAGGGCCGGTGATGATGGGCCCGTGGTTGGGAAAGGTGGAGGGGGTTCAGGTGACTGCCGCTGCTCAGCCGCTGTGGGTGGCACTGGGAATGGGGAAAAAGGATGAAGATATCAAGCGTTATGATGTGAATGATGAGGTAAAGGAAGAGGGATTGGACTGGCGTCCGCATGCGTTTTTTCTGTTTGATGCGCAAGATGCGGTAGGTCCAGAGAGGGGGAGTGTGTTGAGGAATGGCGATGTGCTCACGGGGGAGAGCTTGGAGGTGGTGGTGGGGCCGCTGCGGGGAGACCGGGTGGAGGTGAGAGGGGAGGGGGGGGGTCTGTCGAATGCGGCGGTGGTGAGGACGCTGAGGTTTGAGGATGGATCGACGTGGTGGGTGGAAGAACGGGGGGTGCTGGAGGCTCCACAGAATGGAAAGTGGGCTGTGAGGGTGAAGGACGGATCCCAAACCCGCACGCTGGCCAGCTCCAACGCGCCCGCATCGCCATAAACAAAAAGTTAAAAAACAAAAAGGGGTCAAGGGGCCCGCTACACCCAAATTTGGAAACTTCTCCCCCCTACTAAAAAGTCCCTCCGGCAGTGTAACATACACATCGAACGCCTCTGCTTTCAATTGCCCTCGAAACTGTAGAATGCGCAAAAGGTCTCGGGACACGGTCAGTGGGAGTCCCTCCAACGACTCCGCAAGCGTAT
>JBJTQF010000047.1:0-4826 GCA_046075485.1 Myxococcota bacterium
AGAGACAAGAACCCCCATCCCGTCACCCGTGTTCCGTTGCTCCACATCACAGAATCTCATATCCGTTGTTGGGGTCTTCTAATCCCTTATGCTAAAGTCTATAAACACTGACACCAATGGCATCTGTTCTGCCCTCACACGCTTGAGGAGCCTATGCAAAAGTCCACTCATACGCATGCAGTCCATCCGGCAGCAGACGGGCATGCCAGCCGCCGCCAATTCCCGTTTGAATCCCTTCAACACATCGAGAGCCCAACGCCAGCCACCCCGCTCACGCTTAATACCGCATTCCATGCACCTCAACGGAGCCAGCAGGTCCAGCAGCTTCAGCGCAGCCTCAGCAACCGCTACGTCCAGCAGCTCGTCCAGCGAGACACCCCCACCAGCGCCTCCACCGCCGAGCCCCCCACTTCACCCGACAGCACCACGGCAGAGCCCCCCAGCACCGAAGAGCTCACCCCCGAGGTCCGACAAGCCCTGCTCGCCGGTGCCTACGAGTCCAGCGGCAAAGCCAACTACTCCGAAGTAGAAGTGCTCAGAGGCAATCCTCCCCAGAAGGTGAAGGTCTTCGAGAAGTTTGTCGATCCTCAGCTTCAAGCAGCACTGGAGTATGTGCTCAAAACCCTCACCGGAGGCAACGCCACCGCTGGATTTGGATCTTCCGGCGGAGACAGCGACGCCAAAGCCATCGATACCCATCCTGCATGGGTGTCGAAGCTCCAGCTCGCCCTCTCCCTTCAGCAGTCGCTCACCAAAGGGGCCGAAAAACGCGCCAACACCGCCTCCAAAGGCAAAGACGCCAAACAACAATGGGGCGAAGACAGCGAGCTCGCCCAAGCCGTCATGAAAGCCTTCTTGCTCGAGTGGACTCGACGCATCAACCAAGCGGGCTCCGTTCCCGCCAACGTTGCCAAGCTCTACGGTCGTGCCGGAGATAGCCGCGATAACGAACGTGGCCGCCCCCTCGGAGGTGAACCCGGCGGCTTCAACTGGTGTGGCCCCGCCTCCGAACGAGCCGCCGCGCTGGGACTCATGCGCCGAGGGCTCCGCTTCCGAGGGCCCAAGATGCTCCTGCTCGACGACAAAAAGAAACCCAAAGCCCCCGCCGAGGACGCACCCCCAGCCGTCCAGGAGTCATACCAAAAAAAGCTCCAGCAAGCCTATGCCCTCGCCTTCCAGAGTGAGGTCGTACAACAAGGTGCCACCTTCCTCACCACCTGGGCCAACTACAAAAAGAAAGATGGCTCCGCAGGCAAGCGCCCCAAAGCCAATGAGAGCGGCTTTCGGGGCGTCGGAGGCAAAGGCGCCGAAACCCTGCCACTCGACCCCGGAGACTATATCTACCTGTGCGCCAAAAATAGTCCACTCTCGGGACATGTGGCCACCATCATCCGCGAAGAATGGATTGGACCTCCCGAGATCGACCGGAAGATTCACCCGCCCGGCACCATCTTGTCGAAGATCTACTATGTCTCAGGAAACGCAGGGCCCGCCGCCGGAGGCGCTGTGCGCACCGAGCAAGTCCTACGAGAGCTGCCGCCCGCCAACTTCGCCTATTACACCGTGGCCGACTGGGGCAACCAGCACGACTTTAAGAAGTATAAAGTCTCCACCCTCAACAGCCAGGCAGATCAGAAGTATGTTCGGAAGCTCTACAGTCTCTTCGTGAGTGTGGCGTTTAATGATAAAAACTCACCCTTCAAGAAAAACGGGCTCAAGATCGCCCAGTTTTTCCAAGCCAACTGGCGAAGCATCGACACCATGCGCCCTCACATCGGCGGCAAAGACAGCGAGTACGAAGCCCTGCTCCAGGGATATCAGCAGGAGTTCAGCCCCAAAATCGCCGCCGCTCAAGCGGAGCTCGACGCCTACATCGCCAAGATGAGAGCGTTGGGGCTGCCCTTCGATAAACGAGATCCAGGCTTCGCCAAGCTCAACACCGACAAACGCGCCATGCCCACCAAAGTGGATGCGCTCAATAAGATGCAGTCGATCTTCCTCGTCTGGGCCGCCAAGACCAAGTTTATGAACGGCAAAGCCGCCGACTACGTCAAATGGTGGGGCCAGCATAAATACGATGAAGCCGCCATCTCCGAGGCGATGGGAGACGCCGCTCAACCTTATCTCGACTATCTGAACCTCTTTTTTTCGGCGGAAGCCAACGCCGCCGCTCAGGAAGACGCCCAGGAACCCGTCGAAACCCAGGTCGAAGCCACCGGCGAAACGCAGGAAGATACCGAGAACGAAGCGGAACAACAAAAGAAAAAGCAGGCCAATACCTACCAAGTCTCGCCCACCGGGAACTTCACGCCCACCGTGGAAGGACATATCTGGGTCACGTCGATCCTCAAGGCAGGGGCCGTCGATCCGGGCCGCATCGAGACCGAGATCCAGAGCGCACAACAGGCCGCCGCCCAGAGCGCAGATCCCGCTCAGCTTGATCCCGCTGCGGCTGCTCCAGGAGCAGATGTCTCTCAGATCCGCGCAGAGGTGCTCGAGAAGTGGGGTCTCGAGGACATGGGGGGCTCCATCGACAGCCTCTGGCCGGGGGTCCTCGAGTATTGGGAAGGTCTCGGCACGTTTGGATAACCGCTCGGCAGGTTGGGATAATCGCTCGGCAGGTTGGGATAGTCGCTCGGAACGTTTTTATAATAGTCTTGTATGTTTATATAACAGTCTTGCGTATACTCACACATGCGCGTGGCGCTGAGATACCGTCTCTGTTGGGTAGAGGTCTTCTTCGAGCACCTCATTTCTTGTCGATTCATCACCGTGGAGGATTTTGGCTCTTATGAACACCCTGACACGCCTGATGCGCTTTTTGCCGCTTTTGTTGATCGGAGCGGAGCCAGCCTCGTTGTGGGCAGCTCCGGACGTGCAGCGGTATGCGCTCTCTCTGGAGATCACGCCGCAGAGTCTCTACACCCAAGCCACGGCGGAGCTGGAGGTGCTCAATCCAGCGGGGTCGGAGCCTATGTCGCAGGTGGTGCTGGACTTTGTGGGGTTTACGCTCGGTGCGGTGAGCTGGAATGGCCAGAGCTCGGGTGTCTCGTATCTTCGAGAAGGCTCGACGTTGACGGTGAATTTGGCTTCGCCGCTGGCAGCGGGGCAGCGGGGGACACTCAAGCTCACCTATCAGGGCACACCGGAGCCTTATGTGACGGCTCAAGGGGAGCTGGGGGTGATGCAGGATCGTTCGGTGGTCTATGCCATCAACGTGACGGAGGGGGCTCGCTACTGGTTTCCGTGTCGAGACCGGCTGGATGATAAAGCCAGTGCCAGTCTTGAGCTGATCCTGCCTGCGGGATACACCAGTGCCGGGCCGGGGTCTCTCACGGGGGTGGTGCCGTTGAGCGGTGGAAAGGAGGCACATCGTTGGGTGATGACGCAGCCGGTGACGCCGTATCTGCTCTCGTTTGCGTTTTCGGAGCGTTTTGTGCGAGAGCGTTATGACTTGGGGCTCAGCTCGGGGCCTCGGTTTGGGGATTTTGTGCTGCTGGCGGACTCCTGGCCGGATGCGGAGACCGATCTGCTGGTGGTGCCGGAGATCGTAGACTGGCTGGAGCAGCGGTATGGTCTCTTCCCGTATGACCAGGTGGGTCTGCACGAGATTCCGTTTCAGGGGGCGGTGGAGCAGCCGGGTAATATTGCGATGGGTTCCTTCTATTTGGCGGGCACCGGTCAGTTTAGTCAATACTACGCGCATGAGCTGAGCCATACATGGTTTCAGGGGCTGGTGACGATTCGGACGTGGAACGACATCTTTTTGTCGGAGTCGCTGGCGGTCTGGCACGAGCTCTTGTGGACGGAACAGCAGGAGGGGCTGGCCGCTGCGGACGTCATGGCCAAGACGAACCTCGATGCATATCGGGTGGGGATGTCGTCGGAGGGGGTCTTTCCGATCTCGGAGCCGACGGAGCTGTTTGGGTATACCGTCTATTTTAAGGGGTCTTTGGTGTGGCGGTTGCTCGAGCACTTCATGGGACGAGAGGCGCTGCTCGCGGAGCTGAAGGGGTATCTGCAAGACGGTGATGGGATCGCAGATCTCGCAGATTTTTTTGCCAGACCGGTGTTTAGTTCCAATCCGGTGCTGCAAAACTTCAGGGCGGAGTGGGTGGATCGGGCGGGACTGCCTGGGTACCGTTTCGGCTGGAAGGCAACGGAGGGCACCAATGGCACGTCGGTGGCATTCCGGCTGGCGCAGGAGCGTGAGCCGTATTATACGACGCCGCTGGATGTCCGCTTGACCTATGCAGATGGGACTCAGGAGAACCTGACGCTGACGCCCACGAGCAATGACCATGTCGTTGAGGTCTGTCTGGCTCAGATGCCTACAGAGGTCGTGCTGGACCCTCGATATCTGGTGCCACGAGGTCAGGAGGGGAGTGTCACAGCGCCCTCGTCTTCGCTGTGTGATGAGGATGCACCGAGCTGCTCAGCCCAGGTGAAGCGGCTGCTGCCCGAGGGTGGAGAGGGTGTAGGCTGGCCGGGTGTACTCCCGGTGGTGGGTCTGGGGGTGCTGAGCATGGGATGGCGACGCCGAGCTCGGAGAGAAGCACAAAGGAGGACCTACGACTCCATCAAGGTGCGTCGTTGAGCTTCAAAAAGCTCGGGGGTGAGCACCCCACTGTGGAGCAGTCCTTGCAGGAGCTGAAGGGCTTTCTGTTTACCTTCTGCGAGGCCCTCCGCGATGCCTTCGATTTTGCCCTCCGCGCGGCCTTCGATTTTGCCCTCCGCGCGGCCTTCGATTTTGCCCTCCGCGTGGCCTTCGATTTTGCCCTCCGCGCGAGCGTCGATATAACGCACAGCGGCGTCTCGCTGATGTT
>JBJTQF010000048.1:0-10016 GCA_046075485.1 Myxococcota bacterium
CTCTTCCGTCTGGCACGACAATTTCGCCTACGAGGAGAACCAGCGCCAAATGCATCAGCTTGCCGCCCGCGTGCGAGAGCTGGAGCAGGTGATCGCTCGCTTGCAGCTTGTGCCCGTCAATGGCCAGCGTCCTGACACGGTTCGGGTGGGGGTCTCCGTCCGTGTCCAATACGAAGAAGAGGGGCGAGAGCAAGTCCTCTTCATCGGCGGTTACGAAGACGGAGATCCGGCGATGGACCGCATCTCGTACAACAGCCCGCTGGCCCGTGTGCTGCTCGGTCGAGGCATTGGTGATGTGGTCAAGCTCCAGCTTGGGGCCAAAGCGCGCACCGTGGAAGTGCTCGAGCTCCTGCCTCCCCCGCGTGAGGAGCTGATGAGCTGATGAAATGCCAGAACCAGAAGGTTGCATGACATCTAAGGGAGGTTCACATGAAACGCACACCGACCTATCTTCGAGTCGTCTTAACCGAAGCCTGTACCATGCACTGCTCGTTCTGTCATGCGGAGGGCCTCAAGCTCCCCGTGGGGCCTTTTGAGTACGAAGCCGCGTATGGCGTCGTGCCGGCCCCCCTCAACTTGGGTCAGGCTGGAATGCCTCGACCATCCCGCAGCGGGCTCGAGCTGGATCTCTGGAAAGCTCAGCTCGAGGTGGCCTTGCAGCAGGGCATCCAGAAGCTCAAGTTTTTGGGTGGAGAGCCCCTTGTCTCCCCGCTGCTGGTCCCCTTGATCCGCTGGGTGAAGACCCTCGCCCCTGAGCTGGATGTCTCCCTGATCACCGCCGGAGGTGTGCCACCGGAGCGACTGGAGCAAGCCTTTCAAGCCGGGCTGGATCGGGCCAACCTCTCCATCCACGGCTGGGGGCGAGAGGCTTTTGCCCGTCACTCCCGCGCGCAAAACCGAGATGGACTCTATGCTTGGCGGATGGAGAACCTCAACCGTCTGCTCGAGAAGGGGCGTTTTCTCAAGCTCAACTACGTATACACCGGGCCGGAGGTCGAAGATGACCTGCTGGAGCTCTTGAACTGGGCATCCAACAAGCCTGTTGTCGTGAGTGTGCTGGATGATCTCAACCAGCATGAGATGTCCCCCGAGACCATTCGCAGCATGTTGTCGCGGCTCTTGGGAGCGCCTCAGCGGGTGCTGCGGGACGACGATCCGCACAGCCTTGAGACGGAGCGGCTCTGCTGGGCCAGCGGGTTGGTGGTGGAGATCAAATCTGCTCAGCTTGGACAGCTTGCGCCCTGGAGCGCCTGTGCGACCTGTCCTCGGCGCTCGGTGTGTCGAGAGGGCATCTTTGCACTGCGGCTGGAGCCCGACGGACATCTCAGACCCTGCGCCGACCGGCCTGACTTGGGTTACTCCTTACTCGAAGCCGTTCAGAAGGGCACCCGCCATGCCAGCGAGCAGTGGCAGCACCATCTCTCCATCCTTCAACAAGAGGGGATTGCCGTATGAGCTCGACCTCCAATCTGATCATCGTCATGGTGGGCGCACATGGGAGCGGCAAGAGCACGCTGGGGCGACGATTGGCGCAGGCCCTCTCCATTCCGTTTGAGCCAGAGTTGGGAGAGCTCATGCGCCGAAAGGCCCTTCAGCGGTCGCCACAGGCCCATGCTGCGTGCTCTCAACCGGCGTTCGATGAGTGTCTCTTTCAAGCGGAGCTGGAGCGGGATCATCATCTGCGCCTGTCCTCCAATGCCTGTGTGGTGGAGACCTGGCATCCGGGCAACTTGGCATACGCGGAGAAACGTTCGCCGCACATCGTGGCGCAATTTTTGCCCACGGTGAGAGAAACCTGCATGCAGCTTCAAGGGCGGGTGTGGGTTCAGCCGCTGAGCATCTCTCGGGAGACCCTTCGTCAGCGTCAGCACGAGCCCGGTCCAGCGGAAGAGGCAGAGGGGGAGGCGTTTACGCAGTTTCTGTTGGAGGTCGGCGAGAGTGCCCCCCGTTGGGCGATTTCCCTGGGGCTGGAGGTCTTGCCGACGCTCTGCACTGACCAGCTTGACCCGGACGCCTGCGTGGAGCGCATATTAGAACGGCTGGCCCCGCTGCTCACCGTGAAAGCCACTCCTTGAGGGGGAGCAGCTCTCGGCCTTCTTCGGTGGGGGTATATCGGCCCTTTTTTTTCTCCCACGTTGAGACCCGATACAGTGCATACGTGATCTCTGTCCCTCTATGGGTGCGGGTCAGCTCTTGTCCTTTTGAGAGCGTGCGCCCGGGATCCACCTGCCGCCCCGCTGGGTCTGCACCACACACATAACCGTAATAACGTTCCGCGTGGCGCACGATCAAGCAGGAGCGGGCGAGCTTTTTTTTGTCTGGATACCATGCATCATCCAGGAGCTGGACCACGTAACCAGAAGAGGGACTCTTTACCGCCAAGTTATTACGTTTGGAGCCAAACAACAGGAACTGACCCTTCTCAACGGTGTTGAATTGCTTCAGGAGCATGTCAGCGGTCGCTATCGGCCAGCTCAGCGAGCCCTTGAGGTCTTCAAAGGCGTGGTCCAGCATCACGCCCTTCTCGAGCGGCGGTGGAGGCTCTGGCGTGACCGGAGGACGCTTCGTCACGGGGGAGGCCCCCTTCGTGGGAGGTGAACTTGCATCTTTCCTGGCTTCTGCTGGCGGATCCTGGGACGTCCCGGGTGTACCTTTTGCTGTTCCTCGTGGCTCGGCGGGTGCATCTGTGCTGCTTGCCGCTGTGCTGGGCGTGCTGCCTGCCGCTGCTTCTGCGACCGGCTCCGCTCCAGCCTCTCCCGCCTGAGTGGAGGGGGCCGAGGCCGCCGAAGGGCTCTCACGGGTGCTGGGCGTGGAGAGGGAGGCCGTCAAATCTTCCTGCGGTTCCTGCAAGGCTACTTTGCGCCCCTCCATTGTCTCCGTGAGCCCGAGCTCTTGCCCAAACATCTGGCTGAGACCATAAATCAGTGCGCCGACGACCACCAGCACTGCAAGCATCACGTAACGTCCGCGCACACGCGGCGGGCGTCGGCGGGGGAGCTGGCCCATCGTCGGAGGCGCTGGCATGTTCTGGGTCGAGAAGGGGTGAGTATCCTGCGCCGATACCTGCGCCGATACCTGCGCCGATACCTGTGGCGTGGTGGCTGGAGGTTTGAGCTGGCCTGCGCCTTCCTCAGAGCCATACACCGTCTGTTGAGGTGTGGGGGCGGGTGGTGTGCTGGGGCGCTTCACCGGTTGCTGGACCCCTGACCGCTCGTTGATGGGTTTCCCCACATAACTCTCGGACCAGCTCGAGTTCCGTGGTTCTGCCACTGGGTTGCAGAGCTCCTCCAGGGTCTTCGCCACTTCTGTTGCACCGGGGCGATTTTGGGGCGCTCGCGACAGCATGGATTTCAGCAGGCTGAGCAGGGGGTCTGAGCCTTCCTGGGGGTTGGGGAGGGCCTCAATCTTGCGGAGCCCTTCTTGCAGCGCCTCGAAGGTCTTCACCTGAAGATCCACTTCGCTGCCGCGTTGCTGAGCGTCCTTATCCATCGAGATCAGGGATTTTCCGGTCCAGAGCTGATACAGGATTAAGCCCAGGGCAAATACATCCTGCTGCTTGAGTGCATCGAGGGAGCGGTGTTGCCAGTCCACTTCTTTACGATTGGCTCGCTCCCGGGTGTAATGCAGGAGCTGCTCGAGATATTCCGGCGCGGCGTAGGCAAACGTCCCGATGAACGTGCCGGCATGTGTCTGCTGAGCCTGCTGACTCGGAGCACCCGTCGCAATGCCAAAGTCCGCCAGCTTGACCGTGGCCCGGTTTTCGCTCAAGATCTGCTCCCGTGGCTCGAGCAGCAGCAGATTGGCGGGCTTGAGGTCACGATGGGCCACCTTTTGCTCGTGGATATAACAGAGCCCTTGAGCGGTGTCACGCATCAGGTCCAGCAGCAGCTTTCGGCTCAAGCCCGAGGGCAGATAACCCGGCTGGCCTGCCAGCGCCTTGGCGTCCTCTTGGAGCTGCTCCAGGGTTCCACCGGGTAGATACTCGGTCACGAGATACGGAGTCTGGCCTCGCTCCACGTTGAGATGCAGAAACGTGACCACATGATCGTGCTTCAAGCCCTGGAGGGTGAGGGCCTCTTGATGGAAGCGAGAGAGGCTCGATGAGGAGATATTCTTGAGCAACTTGAGCGCACGGTCGTGCGGGGGGCCCTTCGTGTTGAGATCCTTGACGTGCCAGACCTCTCCCATGCCACCTTCCCCGAGCTTTTCGACGAGCTGGTAACGGAGATTTAAGATCGAGCCCTTGCTCAGTTCTGACGACATGACGCCTCCGGTAAAAACAGGGATCCGTACTGTAGATCAAGTCAGTCGCACGATCAACCCCAACAGTGTTGAGCGAGGTCTTCGTTGAGCCGGTTGAAGGTTGCCTGTTCTAACGGGATGCACGCATGAGGCCGTTTGGGCATGAAGTGCTGAGCAAAACGTGGAAATGTGGCAGGCTGAGGGTTGTGTTCGAGGCCCGCTTCCGGCCTCATTCCGACCAGATCGAAGCGGCTCCGCAGTTGTAGAAGGTCAAGTCCGTCCCGGTGGAGTAGCTGGTATTCCAGTTGACCGTGAGATAATGAGCGTCATACCGGGTGATGTCTATCCAAGCGGTCTCCTCCAGCTCCCCCATTTCCCCGGCGATCAGCGCATACCCGCTGACACAGGGGGCTTGCCCGCAGAGCCCGTAGGTTCCCACCCACGCCGGAAAGGTGCCCGCTTCCCCCGAGCGGTCGGGATACACCGTAAAATACAGCCCATCCGGGGAGATCTTGCCCACCGATCCAAACAGATCATCACAGCCCGCGGTGATGCTCATCAGCACCAGCGAGGCCGCCCAGTTGCCACTCTCCACATCCTGAGAGTAGGTGAAGAGCCCATTTACAATCGTGAGCACTGCCGGTTCTTCTCCTGGATCGTCATCGTCGCCATCGGGGAGCTCGTTGTCCGTGTCTCCGGTGGCGTGGTTGAGATCCTCTGAAGGTGGCAGACCGTCTCCGGTGAAGACCGGCGGCGCCCACGTCGGAGTGCCTGCCGGTGTCGGTGAGGTGGGCGTTGGACTGCTCTCCGGCACTTCACAGCCCAGCAGCAGCAATCCTGCCAAGCTCAGCCCGGACACTGTCCGCTGAGCCAGGCGTGCGCGTGCACCTGCGTGTAACGTTGTGGCTGTTTTCATTTCAGCGTTCCTCCCTCACACGAAATGTCCTGCTTCACCTGAGCCATGAGCGAGACTGCCCGCTGACAATCCGTCTCTTGGTCGAGCGCCAGGGTGGGAATGGACTTCCCTACCGGCAGGTCCAGGCTCAAAAAATAGTCCGGTGAGAGCAGGACCGCACCACACAGCACCCGCAAGGCGGGCTCCAGCTCACCCGCTTCTGCCAGCGGCGTCTGAAGGCCCACCGAGAGTAATGCTTCCACCAACGCTTGTTCTTCGGCTTCCACCTCTCCGCGTGCGATCAGCCGATCTTTGAGTGCCAGCACCACCTCTCCGACCGTGGCATTGCGGTTGCGGGCGGACTCCAGCAGTCGATCAATATAGTCTTGGCCATTGCCTGCCAGCCCACCGCCGCAGCCTCCACATTGATCGTTGCAGATCGAGATGCAGATGGCATCCCACTGAACGTCACAGCAGTAGGCATCGACGCCACAGGTGCAGGACTGGCAATTGCAGCTCGCGCAGCCGCCGTGCCCGAGGGTTTCTCGGCATCCGTCTCCGGCTCCACCGGATGAGGGCGGCTGACAAGCGCCGTAGGTGGCCTCAAACGCCAGGGCCCCTTGAAAATCCGTCCCGTTAAACCCCGGCTGGCCCGTCTTCATAAAAGCCCCCAGCTCGAGCTGGAGCTTGAGCAGTGGGTCACTCGACGCCAGGAAGTTCTGAGGCTGAGCCCACCCGAGGCTGTCATGCACCGCTCGCACGAGCACACGCGCCTTGAGCCGATGCGCCATATCCCCGGCACTGTTGCGTTTTTTGGCGGGCTCGAGCTCTGAAGGAGACCACGGATTAAAGACCGCATCCAGCCCATAGGGTTGAGCACCACAGCTCTCCGGTGCGCCCTGGTTGAAGTACGGATCCATCGCCACCGCCTTCAGCAGCGCCCGGAGCGAAAAGCCCTGCGTGGCGAGGGTCTCCGTCAGGTGTTGGAGCCGGTCTCGTTGCGCTTGATTCCGGGCAAACGAGATCGCAATGGTCAGCTTGGAGCCCGTCGCTTCTTCCCACACCTGATCCGCGATGGAGGCCGCCAGCAGCCACGCAAACGCCGAAGGGCCTTCCACCGACAGATCCGAGCCCACCACCAGCCCACGCTCGTGGAGAGTCTTCACCCCTTCTGCGAGGTATGCTTCCACTTGCCAGACCGAGCCTGACTCCCCCAGGTCTGAGATGAAATAGCCGCGCTGATCCAAAAAATCTTCCGAGAGTGCGTCCGCATGCACAAACGTGCCGCAGCTCGAGAACAGTCCCCAGGGAGACTCGGTGGCCAGCTCTCGATCCATCAGGTCTCGGTAGCGGAAGGGCTGATACGCCACCGCTCGGTCGATGCCAAAGCTGCTGCTCAGGAGCGCCTTCTCGAAGTGCCCTGGCATCTCCCAGGTGCGGTCTTTCTTCGGATCCTCATCCCCTGTGGTGGAGTATTCGGAGTTATGGCAGGCCAGACAGGTCAGGTTGCGGTTGAGATAATAGGTAAAAAACTCATCCCCAAAGGCGGTGCGTCGATTATCCTCCATCTCATAGGGCCCGACATTGGCACCCTGGAGCGGCTTGGCCATGCGTGCAAACAGATGCGCTCGATACGGCACCGAGAGATCATCCAGCACCAGGCTCGAGCGTAGGACATCCGCCATGTTGAAGGGCTCCGCGTACCGCGCTTGAGGCCCATTGTCTCGGATAAAGGTGGCCAGCCCTTCCGACGCGCTGTCCGTGAGCAGCGGCTGAGAGTAACACGACGCAAAAGCGCGATCTCCGATCCGTGCGACCCCGAGGGCATCGGTGAGCCAATCCGTCCAGTATCGGGTGTAGGCTTCGTCGTAGGTCATGGCTTCCACCACCGTCTCTCGACCGTAGCGGCGGGAGAGCTCCGCCCAGAGCTGAATTTCTTGCAGGCCGTGTGCTCTTCGTCCCCAGACCAGGGGCATGAGGCGGGCGACGAAGGTTTCTTCTCCGGCGTCACAGGTCTCCGGCTTAAGAAAAGGGGTGGGGGCGGGGGTTGCCGTGGGGGTTGGAGAAGGGGTGGGCTCCTCCTGAGTGCAGCTCGTGAGCACGCTCAGACACAACCAGGTGCTGAGCAGCGGGCCGAGTGAGCGGGTGGGTCGAGGCCGCTTGGAATTCAACAGGGGCTTCGGCGTGGAGCCTGCCCATTCAACAAAAAAGTTGAACGTACTCATGACTTCACCCCCAGCACGATCTCATTCAGCCAGACGATCCCATCTTTTTCGTACCGCAGCCCACGCAGGTCTCCGATGGCGTAGGACTCCGCTGTGAACGGATACATCCCCAGCGCCGCCAGCACTGCTGCTCGAGACTCCACCGGGGTGACGTACCGATCCGCCCAGCCATCGGGACCGATGGCCCCCAATACCCCCCGCTGATCTTCTCGAATGGGCCCGCCCAGCATGGCGGTCACATACCCATAGGGGTGATGATTGGTGCCCAGCAGGGTCTTATCCTGCATAAACGGTGTGCGTCCAAACTCCGTATTGATCACCACCAGGGTCTCATCGAGGTTGATCTTGCTGGGATCATTCTCGCCGGGCCGGTTGATGATCGCCGCCAGCTCCGTAAACACGTTGAGCGCGTTCCGAGTGCCATCCGGCAGATGCCGCGAGTGAACATCAAAGCTGCCGCCTCCCGAGGCGGGGATCAGGCCCCCATCCACCACCATCACATACCGGGCGGGATAGGTCGGATGGGTGAGCAGATGCGCTGCCAGCTTCAGCCCCATCGCGGTGGTATTTTCTCGTACCGGCTGATTACACTGCTCTCCGGCGATGGCATCGAGGCTCGATGCGGGGATCACCTCCTGCAACGCTTGAGCGGCTTTCAGCGACTCCAGGGCAAAAGCATGATCGGTGAGCGCACGGGAGCGCAAGGGCACTCCGTTTGTACTGTAGTGGGCCTGCGCGCGTGCGGCGTAGTGGGCCACCAGCGCATCATAACGGTCTCGATAGTCTCCCAAGACCGAACGCGAGAGCTTTGCTTCGAGATCGCTGTTGCTGTCGATGCGCAGGTCCAGAGGCCGCGCGGAGCCCGGATGCAGTCCCACCGCACTGGCCGCCCGCAGGTTGTCGGTGGAGATCTCATTGTCGTTGTAGAGCATATAACTGTAGGGGATGCGTCTCCCGGAGGTATCCCGCTCCATATGATAGCGTTGCACCGCCGAGCCCAGCCCTGCCATCCGGGTGGAGCCCAGCCGTTGCCCCGACATGGCATAGGGAATGGCCGCTTCGTGAGGCTCCAAGTCATGCCGCTGCACCATGATGCGCAGCCGCGAGAGCAAATCCGCACGCTGCCGCAGTGGCCATGCCATCGGTCCCAGGTGGACCTGCTTGCCCAGCGCATCGGTGGCAAAGGGCTCTAGGTAGTCGATATCCGCCAGCCCACAGCGTTTGAAGATCTTGTCATGCTGAGACTTAAACAGATACCACTGCTGGTTGGGGAAATCCTTATCGCTCGGGCGTCCATAGTCTTCCACGACGTAGAGGCTCTCAAACTGAGGCAGCCCGCCATACAAAAACACTTCCAGCACCCGCTCCGCTCGCCGTCCTTCGGGAAGTAACAGACTCTGCGCGCGCGCATCCGGAGCTTCGCCCCACGGGGATGCACTGGCACGTCCGGGAAAGCCCAGCGCAGCCGTGGCCGTCGCGAGCTTGAGAAAATCACGTCGTCTCATCCTGACCTCTACCCTGCGAGGATGAAGCGTTCTGCGCTCGTGCGTGCGCGGGCTTGCGTATGCACGAGAGGCAACGTGTGGACGTATCGGCTCAAGGTGGAGGACTTGAGCACACGGCTCCGGGAGACGTTGCCAGAGCGGAACGCGGGAAACCAGACGCACGACGTGAGCCAGCGAAGTGTCGGTCAGGACAGCAGGAGCAGGGCGGTTGAGCGCAACATACAGGTGCTACAAGCAGCTCGCCGTCGAGACGGCAATCCCGGCTGAGAGAAATCTCGCCGAGTGAGCATTCGCAAGCGCAGCAGGTGACAGGACAGCAGGGACGGAACAGCAGTTACAAGACAGCGGACAGCGTGCAACATCGCCAGAGGCGTGCACAGGACTGATTTCAGTATGCAGAGGGGCAATATTGACAGCAACTGAATTGTATCAGGAGAAGCGCTTAGCGGCTGTGTGGGAGGGATGTGACGGCAGCAGGATTTCAGCGACGACGACGACGCTGGAAGAGGAAGGCCAGTCCAGCCAGCAGCAGCCCGGCGGGGCCCTGCGTTCCACGGGACGAGGTGTCCGCTGCCGTCACTTCACACTGGCAAGAGCCTCCGCCCATATGGTCATCATCGGGGGTGGCGCTTGGCACATCCGGCGTGTTGGAGGGCGCAGCGGTGGGGGTGGCGGTCGGATCTTCCGGCTTGGGTGTCGGGGTCGGATCATCCGGCTTGGGCGTCGGGGTCGGATCCTCCGGCTTGGGCGTGGCGGTGGGCTCCGTCGGGGTGGCGGTGGGCCCTGTCGGGGTGGCGGTGGGTTCCGTCGGAGTCGCCGTGGGTTCCGTCGGGGTGGCGGTGGGCCCTGTCGGGGTGGCGGTAGGCTCCGTCGGCGTCGCGCTGGGGGTTGGGGTCGGTGGCAGCTCGGAGGTGCCATCGCAGTTGTGATCGATGCCGTCGGCGGGCTCAGGCGCACCGGGGTAGGTGGTGGGGTTCTTATCGTCGCAGTCTCCCGAGACCGTGGCGTAACCTTCGGGCTCCTCGCAGGCTTCGGTGGTCACACTGCTGACGCCAAAACCATCACCGTCCACATCCAGATACCAGGTGGTGGCGTCGGAGACGTTGTCATCCACGCTCTTATCGCAGTCGTTGTCGAGTCCGTCGCAGA
>JBJTQF010000049.1:0-12843 GCA_046075485.1 Myxococcota bacterium
CAGAGACCGGTGGCGCGTGTACCACTCTCGCAGTTGCCCTGAAGTGCCCAGCCTCCCTCACTGCATTGCTGGCTCAACAACCACCGTCCAGCGGCTTCTGCATCTTGTTGCCATGCGCATAGTTGAGACGACAGCTCAAAAGGCGCTTCGTCGTTGAGGGCACTGCTCCAGGGCTCCCAAAGGGGCTGTGCTTCACTCAGCTCCAGGAGGGTGAGTCCAATGCCTGCTACGCCTGTGGCAAGTCCCGGCTCCGGGGCCCGCTCTTCTTCGCTACAGCTTCGAGGAGCGGCCTGGCTGCCATCACATAGGGAGGTGTCGGCGTCGATGGGCACACAGCTCGGCCAGGAAAGGCTCCCGTCGGAGGAACGCTCGGCCAAGTCGGTCAGGCTGTCGGCTCCCGCACGTGCAAGGGATAACCAACGGAAGGGCTCGTTTTGGTCGGTCTCGTCGTCGCTCAAGGGGGCTCGGGCGAAATGTTGAGCGCCTTCCAAGAGGGTGCTGACCACACCAGCGGTGCCGGAGGAACGCCCGAGTTTAAAGGGGGCGTCGTCTCCCTCCCAGGCACTCCAGCGCAAGCCACTGTCGGTACAGAGGGATTGAGAGGCGACGTGCTCCAACCCGCCCAGGACGGCCAATCCTTCTTCGTCCACGGAAGGCTCCGGGGGGAAGTCGCTGCCAATACAGGCGGTGAGGCTCAGCAGGCTGCTCAAATACCACCCATGCCGGAGCTGCCACGGGCGCAGGCAGGCAGGCGCAGGCCGGGTTTGTGCTGACGTCTTGCAGAAGGCAATGCATAATGGTGCTGCTTCCCCCCGGCTCAGATCAGAATCGGAGGGGGCAGGCTGCTGTGACTGTATTTGAGGATGACGAATGACCATAGCCCAACGTATTGAATGGCGATGTCTGGGAGACGAATATCAGCTCATCCAGGGGCCGCACCGCCGAGTGCTGCCTTCAGAGCTGTGGTGGAATAGCTTCTCCGGGGGAGAACCCACGCAGGAGGAGCTCCAACGCATGTGGAATACCGCGCATCTCGAGCGCAGTGTGGATACGTTCGCCAAAGAGCTGGCGTCGCTGCTCAAGGTCCAACAGGAACTTGAGGGGTATGTTCAGGAGACAGAGCAGGAGCTCAGCCGTCTGAAAGCAGAGCTGGCGCTGGGGAATGTCTCCAAAGCAGTGGTCTCCACGCAGGAGTCTCTCGTTCAAGCGGCGCGTGCCCATCTCCAGCAGGTGAAGGCGGAGACGCGCGGGCTGGTGGCGTAACCCTCCCGTGTCGTCACTCTAGTCTGAAGTCCCACATGCGTCAAGCGATGCGCCCGCAATTGGGATTGTGAGGGCTGCTGTGAAGGTTTCGGTCTGCTCCCGCTCCTTTTTTGCTCGGTGGGCGAGCAGGTCAGAGGAGCGACTGCCTCCGTGGTTTGCCGGTGACGGTCCATGCAACCACTCGCTCGCCCAAAAAATGCCGCTCTTTCTGCATGGCGTCGCGTTTGTCTTTCTTGCCAAAGAGGACCGTCTGGAGATCGTCTGAGGAATTCTGCTTTTCTCTGAACTGTTCTTTTCGGATGTCCGGCAGTCGTTTCTCGAGGTTTTCCACCAATCGCTGGAGGGTGTTGCCGGGAGTCCCCAGAAAATAGATGCACTGACACTCTTTACGTTTTTCCTGGCAGCGCGGTGTGGGAGCTGTACACCAGCCACCTTCAGGTGCAGCTTCTGGGGTCGCAAACGTCGTGTGCAGCGCGTCGGCTTCTTCCGTGGTGACTTGAATGCCCGCTTCTTTTCCGTATTGTCCCTCGACATCAGGATTTGCAACAAGGTCGATCCTGCGGAGCCCTTTCTTGCCATGCAGAAAGCGTAATTCTTCGGAGCCGTAGGCATGGGGGGGAGACTTCCACTCACAGGCGCGCGCAAACGAGGCTCCGTCACTTGCACTTCCTAAGCCCGCTTCTTTGATGAGCTCTCGGGGAAGGATGTTTTCAAGCATGCGGCTTGACAGGATCAGGAGCTCGGCAAGGGGAGGCTGCGCTTGGCAGAGCTGCTCCAGCTCCTTCATGGCCTTTTTTGCGGTGTCTCCGAGTGGGCCGTCTGCCTTCTTTCGGTCGCTGTCCAGTATGATCAGCGTAGGCCGAAGGGGGGCCTCCCGTTTGATGTGACCAGCCGCCGTATCTCCTCCGCCGCCGATGTTATGACAATGGAGCCTCAAGACCGATTCGACTGGGGAGCTCAGGCTGCTCAGAAAAAATTCCCCCAAGAGCCGATACAGCCGAACATCGGTCTCATCTTCCGCAATCAGGGCCGTTGGTTGGGTACGGGCAGTTACTTGAAAATACCCGAGGGGCACCCTGAGCTGTTGCGGGCAGCCATCGCACGTCTTATGAATCACGCGCGGCGTCTGAGGCTCGTGTTTGTCGTTCCGCACATAAGGCTTCGATGAATCCAGCTCGGCGGTGATGCGAAACGTGAGGGGAAGCCGGGCTGCCAAGGACGTCAGATCTGCCCGATGATGCCCACACAATATTTCGAGCTTGTTCTTCTCGTACCGGGTCAGCATGTCGCAGGTGTCATCACAGAGCCACTCTCTGAGGCGGGGCGGCATCACGAGTAAGAGTGTTCCTTCATACCAGCCTGTCACTAAGTTGCGGAGGCAGGTTTGTATCAGCCCCAGCCGCTCCGGTGAGCCCGTGAAGAATGACTTGAGAAAGTCCTTGTTGCCAAAGTTTTCATCAAAGGTGAAGAGCATGTTATCCCGCCAAAAAGCCAATCGGCCAGTCTTGCAGAACACCCTGAGCGTTAAACTCCGTCTGCCTCACCGTACAACCCGCTGAGTCCGGTTGTCGCTCAAATAACAGCACGGTGACATCGGAGGGCTGAAGCTCGCCCAGCTCGATCAGCTCTCCCACGCGGTTCAGAAGGGGCTCACTGTGGGTCTCGATAAGCAAGGTCGGGTCTTGGCCGAAGACCTGCCGACGGGTCTCGAGCACGCCCTTCAGCAGGTCCGCCAGCCGTGCTTGAAGGCGAGGATGAACGTGCAGCTCGGGCTGTTCGATGCACACGAAGGACATCTCAGAATCAAGGCGCTTCTTTGCATACCTGTGGGTCAGCAGCCAGAGCTGCGCCAAGACCGGCAAGAGCTGTGAAAAACCGTAACCCAGATCGATGAGGTTGGTTTTTTGTCTGGGACTGTCCTTTTCAAAGAGCTGAATGCTGAGGTTCAGCTCATGGGAGGTGATGTCCACCCCATAACCAATGTGTTTTAGGCAATAGGCTGAGAAGGCGTGCCGTTCTGACTTCGAGAGTGCATGCAGAAAGAGGGCTAAGTTCGCGCCGTTCATGTCGATCTGATCGGTACGCTGCTGTTTAAGGCGATAATATCGCTGTGGTCCTTCACGCACCGGCCCGAGGTAGGCGATAGTTCTTATGGTCAGATCAAGCTGCTGAGTGATGCGTGTGATTCGACCGAATACAACGTCAAACTGGTTGACGTTGTTGTTTCCCGTCACGATAGGGCGAAGCGCTCCCAGCGAGTACGGCAAGAATCTTTCGGGTTGAAAGCGCGAGCCGATGATGGTGAGGAGTTTCGGATGGAGTTCCTCCAGTTCTTGGTGATGTCGGCCAAAATGAGCACCGTCCTGGGAAAAGTAAACTTCAAACAAGGGCTCCTCAGAGCTGGCTCCCAAAAAAGTCTGCTGCTTGAGCTTAGGGATGCCGGATGCGTCTTGATGCAGCACCACCCGATAAGCTCCCAGCTCTGGCTTTAGCCTTGGCGGAGGGTCCGCCTGCGGCTCACGTTCCAACCCATACTGCCGAACCGCTTCTCTCAGCTCCATCCCCAGCTCAATGGAGATTTCCTTCGGTTTGGCACCCCGAAACACGGTGTGCTCAAATGACCCCAAGTCCACCCAGTCGTTGGTAAAGCTGAAGGCACCGTAGGTCTCTGAGCGTAAGGTCTGAGCAAGGGCAGGAAAAAATCGAAGGAAGCTGCTCTTCCCCGAGCTGTTCGCTCCAATCAGCAAGGTCAAGGGGCGAAGTTGAATCTTGCCGGTGTCTGCAAAACAGCGGTAGTTCTTGAGGTGTATCCATTGCATGGTCGGGTGCCTCTGAGTCTCTCGTTCAAGCGGCGCGTGCCCATCTCCAGCAGGTGAAGGCGGAGACGCGCGGGCTGGTGGCGTAGGGCAGGGGCGCGCTTCGTCTCACTGCGCCATCAAGTCGAGCTCGCCGAGTCGCACGTTCCGATCCAGGGTCAGACAAAACTGGACCGTCTTCGCCAGCGTGCGCACGTGCATCGTGTCTGCGCGGGGAAGCTGGTTTTCCCCCACGTTCTCCACATCCACCAAGCTGGGGCAGAGGTTCACCACCCGCACGTTGAGCTTCTCCGCCCTCAGCCCTTCATCGACCGCTCGTCCCAGCCCAATCAAGCCGTGTTTGGCCGCACAATAGGCCGGAACGTCGCCGTAGCCGTTGCGACCCGCCTGAGACACAATATTAATAATGTCTCCGTGGTTGCGGGTCTTCATGCCTGGGAGGGCCTCCCGCATTAAATACATCGCCCCTCGGAGATTGGTCTCTAGCACCCGCTCCCAAGAGGCAGTATCAAGGTTGGAAATGCCACCCCGATCCGCCAAACCCGCGTTGTTCACCAGGATGTCCAGCCGCCCGAAGCTCTCGTGGATCCAAGCCATCAGTCGCTGAGCCTGCGCTTCGTCTCGAACGTCAAACGCATACGGGTACACACGCGCACGCGGGTAAGCGGCATTCAGCTCCGCCGCCGCCCGATGAATCACCTCCGTGCGGCGAGCGGCAATCACCACTTTGACCCCCATGCTCAACAACATGCCCGCGATGGCTCGTCCAATACCGGTGCCGCCTCCCGTAACCAGGGCCACTTGCTCGTTGAAGGGCACAGTGCTTTTTGACATGGGATTGCCTCCTCTGATGGTGAGCGTCTACACAAACAATCGTCTGCACAATAGACCGAAGTCCGCAAGGCGTCAAGCGGTGGAGCAGCGAAGACGCAGGGCAAAAAACCGCCTGGAGGACGTTTCACGATTGGGGAGGTTCTACTGGCCCGGCAGATGGGGACTGTTCAGGGATGGAGAGAAAGCGTCAGCTCTGCACCGCTCGCACAGGCGCACCGGAATGCTGGTCATCAGAGGCATTCACACGACGCTCGAGCACATGGGTGCGAAGCCACTGCTCAGGACGCGGAAGCTGCGCAGGCAGACTCTGCACCGGGGAGAGCTCGACCTGCGGTCCCATCGACGCCGGAAGGTGATGAAACGGAACGCCCAGCTCAAGCTGCTGGATAAGATGGGCCATCAGACGGGTCGCGCCATGTCCGAGCATGTCGAGCGCCGGTAAGGTCTCCGACTTCACCAGCCGAACAGAGTCCCCCTCAGACAAGAGGGCCGCCAGAGGCACCTGCCAGCCGCTAAAAGGGTCTGGCAAAAAATGAACCATGCGATATTGAAGCTGCATGACATCCTCCAAGGTGCAGCAAAACACCCACCGAGCAGGTCAACGTCGCTCTCGAAAGGTGATCATCCGTAAATAGGTCTCGACGAGGTCCGGTGCCGAACGACAACGGAGCAAGAGGGCATCACAACAATCTGCTACATCTGGTTCGGCTCCACGACCGCAGCATCTGGCACACTGATTTCAAGGTAACGAGCCAAAAGCCAACCCAAAGCCTCGGCCAGGAGTCCGTTGTATCCCAGCAGGTAAACCGGCTTGCGTACCCAAGCTCGGCCTTCAAAATCCAGCGCATAGGCCGCCTCCGCTCCGTTGGGTACCGGCACCTTACGCCCCATGACCGCCAATCCTGGCAACTGCTGAATGCGGAGATCGGGCCTCCACACCAGCTCTACCGGTTTCGTCATGCCGTTAACCTCCCCAACGCTTGACCCAACCGCTGCATGCCCTCCTCCAGCGTCGTCAGATCGCAGGCATAACTAAAGCGCAGATGATGATCGTCTCCAAACACACTGCCCGGCACCGACGCCACCCCCGCTTCTTCCACCAGCCACGAAGCCAGCGCCAGTGAGCTGCTCAACACCTGGCCTTCCGGCGTCCGCCGTCCCAGAAACGCCTCAATGTTGGGAAAGGTATAAAACGCCCCATCCGGCTTCAGACACTGGAGCCCCGGTATCGCGCACATGTGCTCCACCATCCGCGAGCGCCGCATAGAAAATGCCGCCACCATCTCCGCGATCTCGGCATCACCGCCCGCTCCCATCAGCGCCTCAACCGCCGCATGCTGAGAGAGGGTGCAGGTGTTGGACGTCGTCTGTCCTTGCAAATTGCTCATGGCCTTGATCACCGGCGTAGGCCCCAGCGCAAACCCCACCCGCCAGCCCGTCATGGCATATGCCTTCGACAGCCCTCCCACCACCACCGTGCGCGCCTTTACCTCCGGTGAGAGCGCCGCAATACTCTCAAATCGATAGCCATCGTAAGCCAGCCGATAATACAGATCATCCGACACAATCAGCAGGTCATGGCGGATCGCCAGCCGTGCCACTGCCTCGAGCACCTCTCGTTGAATCCCCATTCCGGTAGGATTGGAGGGATGATTGAGAATGATCGCCCGCGTGCGAGGGGTGATCGCCCGCGCCAGCCGCTCCGGGTCGAGCTGAAATCGCTCGTGTGCATGCGTGGGGAGCAGCACCGGCACACCCTCCGCCAGCACCACCTGAGGCGGGTAACTCAGCCAGAAAGGAGCCGGAATGATCACCTCGTCCCCCGGGTTGAGCACACTCATAAAGAGATTATAGATTGCTTGTTTGCCGCCATTGGTGACGGTGACTTCCTCGGAGGTCCAGGTGACGCCGTAATCACGCTGCATGCGTGCGCAGATGGCTTCTCGCAACGCAGGAATTCCTCGCTCTTCCGTGTAGCGGGTGTGGCCTGCTGCCATCGCTTTTTCAGCGGCCTGCCGAATGCGCTCCGGCGTTGGAAAGTCCGGCTCTCCCACACTAAAATTAAACACAGAGCGCCCTTGCGCACGCAGCGCCTGCACCTTCGCGTTCATGGCAAGGGTGGCCGAGGGAGGAAGCTGCTGAAGTCGGCGTGAGAGCTGCATGCTCATGGGATACCTCCAATCCTTCGAGGATGGCCGAGATTCGCGGATGGAAATGGACGATGGCGGGCAATCAGGCTGTGCGACCGAACTTACGCATCAGGTGGGTGTAGACGTTTTCGGGGACCAACTCTCGCACCGAGCCGCCCATTTTGGCCACTTCTTTAACCAAGCGGGAGTTCAGATAGAAGAAGTTTTGCCCGGTCATCAGAAAAAGCGTCTCGCTCTCCGGGGCCAGGTGGCGGTTCATCTGAGCCATCTGGAACTCGTACTCAAAATCGGAGACCGCCCGCAGTCCTCGCACGATCACATGTGCGTTTTTTTGTTTCACGTACTGGACCAGCAGTCCGTCAAACCACTCCACTTCCACACGAGGGTCGTTGTTGAGCGCCGTGCGGATCATCTCGATGCGCTCTTCCGCCGAAAAGAGGGACACCTTCTGCGGATTGTTGACCACCGCCACGATCAGCCGATCAAAAACGGCCAGCGAACGCTGCACCATGTCAAGATGCCCCAGCGTAAACGGATCAAACGAGCCAGGGTAGAGGGCAATTGTCTTTTTGCTCATGCGGTGACAACCTTTATGGGTTGATAAAAAGATAATAAGGTGCGCCCATACTGACGAATATCCACCCGCTCCAGACCTCCACCGGCGACCGGATAACGTTCGGCGAGGGGCTGACCTCGGTCATGCTCCGCCATCAAGACCCCCGAAGGTGTCAAAATGCCAGTGTTGGCGACCGCTTGCACCGTCGGTTCTAGTGCCTCATCCCCATAGGGTGGATCCAAAAAGATCAGCTCGAACGCACGCTGCTGAGCCGCCAGCCATGCCACCACCTGCGGCGCCGGCTTCCGTACCAGCTCCACTTTGGCTGTATAACCCAGCCGCTCCACATTGGCTTGAAGTGCCTTCAGGGAGCGTGGATGGATCTCTGCGAAGGTCGCGTGTGAAGCCCCTCGGCTGAGCGCCTCCAGCCCCAACGTGCCTGCACCCGCGAACATGTCCAGCACCCGCTCTTGGTCCAGCGGCCCCAAAATGCTGAACAGTGCCTCTCGCACGCGATCTGAGGTGGGCCGGATATCGTCTCCCCGAGGAGACACCAGGGCGTGACCGCCGTCCACCCCTCCCGTCAAGCGCATGGATCACCTCCGTGTCGGTATGCTACACCACCCAGCAGGGCGAGGGAAGTTCAAATTCAGCCCTCAAGCGGGCTGAGACGGGTCAAAAATCCTGCATTGAAAGAAAATTGGCTTGTTTTAGCCCTCTGAAGGGCGAGGCGCTCCTCGACGCACGTAATACGTGGCGGTGCAGATGGCCACCGGCGCATGAGCATGTCCTTCGTGCCACGCGGAGCTGGTCACGGTGGCCACTCGAGACCCCAGGCGAACCAGCTTCGCCGAGGCGATCAGCTCTTTACACTCGGTGGGCCGCACGTAGTCCACCCTCAAGTCGATGGTGGAGACCCGATCCGACATGGTCAAGTGGGGAATCAGCACTGCGCCTCCCAGCGCGTCGAGCAGCGCGGCAACCACCCCTCCATGCATGGCAGGACGAAAGGGATCGCCGGTCATCTCGGGACGGAAGGGCATGCGCACCGTCAGCTCCTGTTCTCCGAAACCAGTGACCCGAACCCCCATCCATTGATTGAACGGCACCACTTGCTCAAAAACCTGCTGGATCAACTCCAGCGGAATCCTATCCATCGTTAAAACTCCATACTATATATATACGGTGATGGCGTCTCTCGGGGCCAACGGTGGTACACTAGCCGGACCCGAGGGGGATCGTCAAGTCTGGTGCCTGAAGGGCTCTCTTGAAACAGGGGTAAAAAGACCGTGAACGAGACACGACGAACGCTGCTGGGGCAGCTCTGCCGTCTGAGCCTGGCAATGGTGGGTGGAGCGCCGTTGTTTCAGAGCTTGCTCAACCCAGGACAGGCGCAGGCCATTGGCAAGCCCACCCAGGTTTCTATTGCCGCCTTGAGCTTGCCTGGTTTAGAAGGCAACCCTCGTCCGGGGGTCATCGAGACCATGCTCTTTGAGCTGGCACGTAATACCAGCGTCGAAGTGCGCGTCGAGAGTCTCTCCCTCAAGCCCACCGACCCACGCCTGTTTGACCATCCCATGCTCTTTTTGATGGGCACTCAGCCCTTTGGACCCTTGAGTGAGCTGGAGCGGTCTCGGCTGGAGAAGTATTTGCGCAGCGGTGGCATTCTCTTCATCGACGATTGTTCCGGGCTGGAGAGCAGCGGGTTCGATCTTTCGGTGCGGCGAGAAGTGGCTCGACTTTTTCCGCGCCAGGAGCTGGAGCGAATTCCCGAGACCCACGTCTTATACCGCACATTTTTCTTGCTGCGTCGGATTGCAGGGCGCGTGGCCTTAAGCAGCAGCTTAGAAGGCATCTCCCTGGGCGAAGAAATGACCCCGATCTTATACAGCCGGAATGATCTCACCGGGGCCTTTGCACGAGAGTCGGGGGGCGGTTATCTTTACGAGTGTGTGCCCGGTGGTGACGTTCAGCGAGTGGCGGCTTATAAGCTCGGCATTAATCTGCTGATGTATGCCCTGTGTTTAAACTACAAGCACGACTTGACCCACGTTCGCGCCCTGCTCAAAAAGAAGCGGGGTGTCTTCGACGAATAGAATCGAGTGTTCATGGACTTTCTGCTGCAACTCTTCGACATTGAACGTGCTGCGGGCACCACGGCGGAGCTTTGGCTGGATACCACCGGCTTGGGGCTGAGTGTGTGGGGATTGCTCCTGCTGGTGCTGGCGGCGCTGGCCTTGCCCGTGTATGCGCTCGTGCGCGCACCCCGACAACAGAAGGTGGTGCTGGGCCTCCTGCGTTTGGGCGTGGTGGGCCTGCTTGCCTTGCTTTTTCTCAAGCCCTCGGTGGTCTTGCTCTCGCCGGTTCAGCAAAAAGAGAAGCTGGCCGTATTGGTGGATGCATCCCGTTCCATGTCCATTGCCCCTCAAGCGGGAGCACCGACCCGTTGGCAAGCGGCCCTCGATGCCCTCGGCAAAGGCCCCCTCAAGCTGCTGGCTGAGCAGTACGACCTGGAGCTGTACAGTTTTGGCAAAGGGCTCAGCCCTCAGCCGGGATTGGAAGCCCTCAGCGCCCTCTCACCGGTCGATGAAGAAACCGATGTGGGCGAAGCCCTTCAGCAGCTTACCCGTGAAGGGCGAGATCTGGCGGTCGGTGGTCTGGTGTTGATCTCCGATGGGATCGACCGAGGACCACTCCGCCGCGCATGGCGAGAAGGGGGAGACAGCGCCCTCAAAGCAGGCATCGAGCCCTTGACCCTCCCCGTATTTACCTTAACCCCTGGTAAAGATGAGGGATTTGTCGATCTGAGCATCGATGAGCTCAAATATAACGAGTTTGCTTTCTTGCGGCAGCCGTTCCAAGTTACGGCCACCTTACGCGCGCGTGGGCTGGAAAATGTGGAGACCTCCGTTCGCCTCAGCAGTGGAGGTCGTCCGCTGGGCGGTCGGCGTGTCACCCTGCCGGCGGATGGCAAAGAGGTGAAGGTCTCCTTTGAGATCAACCCAGATCGGGTGGGCAAGTTTACTTATACCCTCGAGACTCCGGTGCTTCCCAAAGAAGCGGTGCGGGAAAACAACCGGCGCAGCTTCACCCTCAAGGTCGTGCGTGACAAAATCCGGGTGTTGCAGGTGGCCGGTGCGCCCTCTTGGGATGTCAAATTCCTCCGTCGCCTGCTCAAGAGTGACCCCAACATCGACTTGGTGAGTTTCTTCATCTTACGAGGCCCCGCCGATATTGGCGACTTCTCTCAAGAAGAGTATTCGCTCATCGAGTTTCCCTATCAAGACTTGTTCGACCGCGAGCGCGATCTGGGCGGATTTGACCTGGTGATCTTCCAGAACTTCAGCTATCGCCCCTATCTGAGAGAGCAGTCCGGTCGCCTGCTCAACAGCTTGGCCGAGTACGTGCGTGAAGGGGGAGGGCTGGCCATGTTGGGGGGAGAACAATCGTTTGCTGCCGGAGAATATGGTGGAACCCCACTCGAAGACGTCTTGCCGGTTAAGATGGACGTCGCGCCCTCGGTGATCTCCCGCTCGGTGGGGCTGAACATCACCCCTCAAGGGCTGAGACATCCGGTGACGGTGCTGCATTTTGATCCGGGGGTCAATCAGAAGCAGTGGGAGAGCCTGCCCGCCCTCGACGGCTTTAATCCGACCTCTCCCTGGAGTGATGCGGTGGTATTGGCAACGGTGGCAGGCAGTCCACAGGTGCCGCTCCTGGCGGTGCGAAAAGTGGGACGAGGCCGCACGATGGCCTTGATGACCGATACCTCTTGGTACTGGAGCTTTAAGGCCGCAGGCGAAGGGCAGGGCAACCTTGCGTACCTGCGCTTCTGGAAAAATGCCATGCGCTGGCTGGTGGGAGATCCCGACGAAGGACAGCTCCAAGTGGACACCGAGCGCGAGAACTACCGGCTGGGAGAGCCGACCTCCATTCAAGTGAAGGTGGTGGGTGCCGACTATGGACCGGTCAAAGACGCAAACGTGACCCTTGAGGTGCGTTACGAAGAAGGCAACGAAAAACCGGCGGTGTTTGAAGGTCAAACTGGCCCCGAAGGAGAGTGGGTACAGAAATTTGTGGCCCCCAAAGCGGGCCCTTACCGGGTGAAAGCGACGGTGGCCGGCAGTGCGCAAGTGCGAGGCTCCGCCGAGACCGTCTTCACCGTCAGCGAAGAAGGCCCCGAGATGAAAGAGCTGGGGGGCGACCGAGGTTTTCTGGAAGCCGTCGCCCGTGTGACGGGTGGAAAAGATCTGACGGGACAGCTCCAGCCTCAGCTTTCTCTGAAGAGCCGGGCCGAGACCGGACTTTCTCAGCGTACCGTGGTGCCCTTGTGGGACAAGCTGCCTGCGTTTGGGCTGCTGCTGAGCCTGCTGTGTGTGGAGTGGCTCTTGCGTCGGCGCTGGGGATTGCGATAAAAGAGCCCTCGTGCGTGCGCGTGTGAGTATGCGCGTGTGCATGCGTATGTGCGTGAGCGTGTACGCGACACGGTGAAGACCAACAAAAAATCAACACATGGAGCATGTGGAATGCCAACCCTCTTTACCCGCATTATCGAAGGCCAGATTCCGGGACGATTTGTCTGGCGTGATGCTCAAGCCGTAGCCTTTCTGACCATTGCCCCTTTGACCACGGGCCATGTGCTGGTCGTGCCTCGGCTGGAGGTCTCCCACTGGATTGAGCTTCCGGCGGAGCTGAATGCGCACCTGTTTACGGTGGCCCAGAAGATTGGCCAGGCGCTCCAGCAGGCGTATCAGCCGGAGAAAGTGGGTCTGATGGTGGCTGGGCTGGAGGTGCCACACGTTCATCTGCACGTCTTACCCATCGAAAGTGCCGCCGATCTGAACTTTGCCCATGCGAGGGCCAACACCCCCGCTGCGGAGCTGGATCAGGCTGCCGAGACGATCCGCGCCGCACTGCGAGCGTTGGGCCATCCTGAAGTCAGCGGCTGACACCCGAGTGGATGGGGTCAGCCTGTCACCTGCCTGCCACTTGCACTTCACGCTCTTGTTACAGTTGACAAGTCATCGAAATCCAGCCAAGCTCTACCTGTTCCCCTCTCTGCCAAGTTTGGCGAGCATCAATTCAAATGTTTGCCTTACATCGAGCGTTTTGACAGAGAGTACATTTCTGACACGATTAGAAGGGAAGTTTATGTCCACACGCCCTCCCATGCGCGCCTGCATGAGACATTCTGTTGTGAATCGAGTGGCCTCTCCGGTGGTTC
>JBJTQF010000050.1:0-26820 GCA_046075485.1 Myxococcota bacterium
TAAGCGTTCTCTCCGGGATAGGGTGGAGCCGGGTAAGCGTTCTGTCCGGGATAGGGTGGAGCAGGGTAAGCGTTCTGTCCCGGATAAGGCGGAGCCGGGTAAGCGTTCTGTCCGGGATAGGGTGGAGCAGGATAAGCGTTCTGTCCCGGATAAGGCGGAGCCGGGTAAGCGTTCTGTCCGGGATAGGGTGGAGCAGGAGCGTGCGAGGGTGCTCCAAAAGTGGGGGGTGAGGGCGGACTTCCCCCGCTAAGATCCATGCCGCCGATGATCACTTGGCCGTCGCGGATCTCGACGTTGCCCACCACGAGGCTGGGAGGGGTTTGTTTCATGCGCTGCTGGGGATCGGACATACGATACGACCTCATCGTGCGGCTTCTCCAGGCAGTATGGAACGGGCCGCCCGCCCTGTCAATCCAGAGGGCATAAGGGATAGAACACTGTACGGGGTGTGCGGCGTTTTATTGCAGAGGTTTGGCAGAATCTTCCCGCGTGCGTGTGTGCGCGTCTCCGTGTGCGCGTCTCCGTGTGCGCGTCATGATCCGCCTTTCCCCCTGCCGTTCTTTATTTCTCCCTTCTTCATCCTCTTCATGGTCTTTTGCTCGAGCCTTGACGTTCTTCGCAAGGGGCGTCATTCTGGTGGCGCGCTGAGACCCTCACCCACTGAGGCCCCAACATCCAAGATTCCGGTCCATGTCTGTTTATTCTGGAGGAGCCCATGTCGAGCCACGAGTATATTTTTACAGTTGATCTCGGGACATCTGGTCCAAAAGTGGCCTTGATTTCGACGCGGGGGGATGTGCTCGGCGGCGAGTTTGAGCCGGTGGACCTCTTGCTCCTGCCGGGCGGAGGCGCGGAGCAGGATCCGCATGCGTGGTGGGCGGCGATTTGCCGGGCTTCTCAGCGGCTGTTGGCTCAGAAGCGGGTGCCCTTGGATGCCATTATTGGCATTGCGTGTACGGCTCAGTGGTCTGGGACGGTGCCGGTGGACAAGGCGGGCGAGCCGTTGATGAACGCCATCATCTGGATGGACACGCGGGGGGCCACGCACGTACAAAAGCTCATTGAGGGGTGGATTCAGGTGGATGGGATTGGCCTTGGGAGTGCTCTGGCGTGGCTTCCCAAGACGGGGGGGATGCCCTCTCGTTCGGGGAAGGACTCCATTGCACACATGCTCTGGCTCAAGCACGAGCGCCCGGAGATCTATGAAAAGACCGCGACCTTTTTGGAGCCGAACAACTATCTCAACATGCGCATGACGGGTGAAGTCTATGCCACCTACGACTCGATAGCCCTGACGTGGGTGACGGACAATCGAAACATCGACGATGTGCGCTACGATCCGGCCTTGCTGAAGCGTACCACCTTAGATCCGGCCAAGTTGCCGCCGCTCAAACGGGCGGTGGATGTGGTGGGGAATCTCTTGCCGGGGCCGGCGGCGGAGCTGGGATTGCCTGCTGGTTTGCCGGTGGTGGGGGGTGCTCCCGATACGCACTCAGCGGCCATTGGCTCGGGAGCGGTGCGTGATTTTGAGTGTCATCTATATTTGGGCACTTCAAGCTGGCTGATTGGGCATGTTCCCTTCAAGAAGACCGACATCCTGCACAACATGGCCAGCCTGCCCTCCTCGATTCCGGGGCGCTATATTTTGCTCAACGAGCAGGAGTGTGCGGGGGTCTGCCTCACGTTCTTGCGTGACAAGGTTTTTTTCCCCGAGGATCTGCTCACGGTGGGCAATCGTCCGGAGAAGCTCTACGCCCTCTTTGACCGGCTGGCGGAGAGCTCTCCGCCGGGGGCCAACAAGCTCATGTTTGCGCCCTGGTTATATGGAGAGCGGACACCGATAGAAGATCATACGGTGCGGGGAGGATTTTTTAATCTATCCTTGACCTCAACGCGCGCGGACATGGTCAGAGCAGTGCTGGAGGGCGTGGCGTTTAACGCGCGCTGGCTCCGCGTGTACGTGGAGAAGTTTATGGGGCGGCGTCTGGAGGCGATCCATGTGATTGGAGGAGGCGCGACCTCCCCGACCTGGTGTCAGATTATGGCGGATGTATTGGGCCGACCGATCCGCCAGATGAAGGAGCCGCTGTGGTCAAATTCTCGTGGGGTGGGCTTGTTGGGGGCGGTGGGGCTCAAGCGGGTGACGTTTGAGGAGCTGGCCAATCAAGCCCAGGTGGAGCGTGTTTTTGAGCCAAACCGGGCGAACCAGGCGCTCTACGACGAGCTCTTTGAGGTCTTTACGCAGCTTTACGAGCGTCAGAAGCCGCTGTACGCGCGGCTCAACGCGGCGCATGGGAAGGTGTAGGGGGCCGAAAGCCCCTGGAAGTTTGAAGGCTCAAGGTGGACGGTGGAGCGTGTGGCGAGTGCTCATTAAATTGACAAGGCGTTCGTAGATGTTATCTTCCCGCGACTCTTTTTGATCTTCAGCGTCTCATGTGGGAAGCGGGCGTCATCCACATTTCCCAGCGTTTTTCTGTTTTATCTGCAAAGGAGCCTTCATGGACCTGCTTGAGAAAGTTCGGAGTAGCGTGAGCAAAGTGGATCCTCGGATTCTGGACACCGTGGAGCGGCTGGCCATGAAGCTGCCGTTTGTGCAGCAGCAGATTGACAAGGAGACGGGAGGGGTCGTGGAGCACCTCGAGAAGTCCCTGAAGCCCTACAAACATCAGCTTACGACGTATTCCGAGCTGCCCCAGCATGGGCGCGCGCGCGAAGACATCTTGCGTGAGATCCGCACCCTCCAGGAGAAAGAAGCAGCACGTTGGAAGGATGGATTTGTGTCGGGTTCGGTGTATCACGGCCAGACGGACCATGTGGCGTTTCTCAACGAAGTGTATGGACTGACCAGCCAGTGTAATCCGCTCCACGCGGACCTCTGGCCGAGCATGGCCAAGTATGAGGCGGAGATTGTCTCGATGACCGCTCAGCTCTTGGGGGGCAAGCAGGTGTCATCGGTGTGTGGGACGGTGTCTTCGGGGGGGACCGAGAGCATCTTGCTGGCCATGAAGACCTACCGCGACCAAGCGCGTCAAGAGCGGGGCATTAAGAAGCCCGAGCTGGTTTTGCCGGTCTCCGCGCACGCCGCCTTTGACAAGGCAGGGCAGTTTTTTGGCATAAAGCTGGTGCGCATCGACGTGGATGCGGAAGGTAAAGCGAAGGTCTCGGATGCCAAAAAAGCGATCAGCCGGAATACGGTGGCCCTGGTGGGCTCTGCGCCCTCTTTTCCGTATGGGGTGATCGATCCGATCTCGGAGCTGGCGGCGCTGGCGAAGAGCCGAGGGGTTGGATTCCACACCGACGCCTGCTTGGGTGGATTTGTGCTGCCCTTTGCCGAGAAGCTGGGAGCGCCCGTGCCCGGTTTTGACTTCCGAGTGCCCGGAGTGACGTCGATGTCGGCGGACACTCACAAGTACGGGTATGCCGCGAAGGGCACATCCGTGGTGCTCTATCGCACCCCGGAGCTGCGTCGATATCAGTATTATACGATCACCGACTGGCCGGGTGGGTTGTACTCCTCGCCGACGATTGCGGGAAGTCGTCCGGGAGGGCTCTCGGCTGCATGTTGGGCAACGTTGGTGAGCATCGGTGAGACGGGTTATCTGGAGGCCACTCAGAAGCTCTTGGAGACCACCCGCAAGCTCCGAGAGGGCGTGCGTGCGATGCCTCAGCTTCGTCTGGTGGGAGATGGCTTGTTTATCCTGGCGTTCGACTCGAAAAGTTTGGACATCTATCGGGTGTTGGACTTCATGAGCCATCGGCAGTGGACGCTCAACGGGTTGCAGAAGCCTCCGGCCTTACATTTGGCGGTGACCTTGCCACACACGCAGGAGGGCGTGGCGGAGCGGTTCTTGAGTGACCTTCGGGAAGCGGTGGCGCACATCGAGGCGAATCCTCAAGAAAAAGGGGGGATGGCTCCGGTGTACGGCATGGCCAACGCGATGCCGTTTAAGGGCTTGATTGGAGACTTCCTCCGCCAGTACATGGATGTTGTGTACAAGGTCTGAAGCGAAGCGTTTGAGCCGTGGCAAAAGACTCCGAGAGGGTGCGTGGCGCATGAGACGGCTTCCGAACTCCCGCCCCCAAAGTTGGGGGCGGGCTGGGGTGGGGGCGGAACGGCTTTTGAACACCCGTGGGGGGCGGGCTGGGGTGAGGGCCTCGGGGAAGGCATGCTTGACAGAAAGCCTCTCCGAATCAGACACGGATGAACCACAACAAAAATACGATATTTGAATATTCGGGAGATAGAGAAAGGAGAGAACCAAGGCAGGGCGAGCAGAAAAAGTGTGCCGAAGGCGGGACTCGAACCCGCACGTCCGTGAAGGACACCGGATTTTGAATCCGGCACGTCTACCATTCCATCACTTCGGCGCACGCGGCGCAAACAATGCTCACAAGGTAGCTCAAGTTGGGCCTCCCTGTCAAGAACGGATTTTGAGTTTCCACCTGCATCGCGATTTTCTCTCCTTTTGAGCCAGCCCTGTAAGATTCCAGCCCTCCAAAGACTATCCCCCCAGCGAACCCTCGGCAGCAGCGCCCATCGCGCAACGCTGCATGAGAGACAAGCATGGCAGAAATGCGTACCGTCGCCGACACAACTTCCAGAATACACCGCTGAGAAGCGGTTGACAGGATCGTGCCTTACGCTATACTTGCCAACGTTGGTTATTTGTCAAAGCCCTGCGTGGCCTGCGCCTCCAAACGCTCAGGTCTCGCCAGAGCGGACGCGGATTGGGTGAACTGCGCCTCGACCAGCTCGGCTCGAGGCACTGGCTGTGGGCACTTCGCAGGGCTTCAGACGACCACGCAATCTTTTTGCGACGTCTCCCCTGCTTCTCTTTGGACGCTGGCAGGAGGTAGATGACGTGCTGGATGAACAGACCCTTCTTGATCTTGGCCTTGCCATTGACCTGCTGAACCAGAACAGCGGTCAGCCCGCCACCTTCAACCTGGACTGGTTTAAGAACCCGCTCACCGCCACCAACAACCAGCTCAAGCAGCCCGCTGAGCGCGAGCGCCTCATCGGAGCCCTCGAGCAGCTCCTCGAGCGTGCCCCCGTCGATGAAGATGGTGTCGCCCGCTTCCGCATCCCCAACACCCCCGAAAAGATCCGGGTGGAAGTGCTCCTCCGTCCCAGCACCACCGGGATTCGGCTGGGTGTCTCGTTGGGCATCGAAGCCAACAACGACCAGGGCCAGACCGTGCTCGTCGCCTCCCTCGAAGGAGAGGTGCTCGAGTATCAACCCGCCGCTGTCAACAATCCTGCTCAGGCCAAGCTGGAAGTGTTACAAGCCCTGGTCCTGCGCCTCTCCCTGGCCCTGACCCCTCCGCTCGAGAACGGCCAGCCCAATCCGTTTGAACGCATGGCCTTCGAGATCCTCTACACCGCCGCGCAGCAGACCCTCGAGCTCAAGCTGCTCGCCGAGCACCTTCAGGGCCTAGAGACCTCCCCGATTGAAGCCAGCTTCACCCTCGACCTGGACGGGTCCAACACCGGCTGGGAAGCTCAGCTTGTCCAGCTCGGGCTCTTTGGCCTGCAAGTGCTGCTCGCTCAGCTCATCGACGACGCCGACGCTACCCTCGCCCAAGTGGCCCGTCTGGTGATGGAGCATCTCCTGCCTCTGTTTGGCTGGATTCCTGGACCCGTGGCAGGCATCAACGGACCCTATCAGCTCCCGGCGCTCAACCTGGTCCAGCTTGTGGGAGATCCTCCCCGCGTCTTCCAGCAGTGGCTCAACACCTGCCTGCTCGGAGGAGCCCTCCCACTCGACGCCGCCGAACAAAAGAAGAACCTGCGCGCACTCGCCACCCATCTGGGTGCGCTGCTCTCCTTTAATACCCAAGCCAGCGCCACCGACTACAGCAACACCCTCTCGGGAGACAGCGCCTTCAACGCGCAACATGCCTGGGGCATCTCCTTGCGAGACCCCAACGCAGGTACACTCGACCCCCTCTTTGTCCTGTGGACCCGCAGCGGAGCCACACCCGAGCTGTGCCTCGGCCTCCGAGTCGAAGCCGAAGGCCCCCTCATCGGCACCCCCAACACCACCCCAGACGGTTTCCTCTACGCACGCCCCACCCTGAACTTGACCCTCGAGGCCCTGAGTATTCCCCTCACCGGCCCTTGCGTGCTCAAGCTCGTCCCCCGCGCGGCGCTCGCCGGGAGACTCGGACCCGTTGCTCCTCACCCCTATGCCCTGAAAGACCTGCCGGGGGTCGGCGCGAGCCAAGAATCCATCGAACACCTCGAAGCCCTCGAGGTCGGCTTGACCCTGCTCAACGGGCAGACCCTCGTGCCGCGTGTGTGTTTGGTAGACCTTAAGATTGGCACCAATACCTGGCAAACCCTCGACCTGACCAGCGGAGCCGCCTGGGTGGAGCTCGGCGTTGCCGCCACCATCGATGCCGTCGTCGATGCCCTCAAGACCTGGCTCGGAGACGATGCCGGAGAAGATGTCGCCGCCCTGTTGGCCCTCTCACGTCCCGCCAGTGCCACCGCATCCATCCCCGCCGACTGGCCGCTGGTGGTGCCTGCCCCAGTCAATGGACAGTCCGATCCTCAAGCCATTCAGAAGACGCAGCGCCTGCTGACCCAGCTCCCCGCCGCCTATCGAAGCTGGCTCTATGAGCTGCTCGACCCCGCCTCCAACAGCCAGGACTTTGTCCTGTGGCTCGATTGTTTTGGCTCCCTGCTCAAGCGGTTCTACTCGAGCGGCTTCAACGGCGTGAGTGGCACCGGCACCGGCACCGACCCCTGGCGAGTCCGCTTGCTCGACACCTCCCTGGGACAAGGCGAGCTGGAGCTGGCCCTCTGTTTTCAAGCCGAGATCCAAAACACCCGCCGCGCCCTCAAGAGCTGGCTGCGGGTGGACGGCATCCGCGAGTCCGTCAACGGCAGTCCCGACAACCTCATCGACATCGGCCTGGAGCTCGACCTGCTCAGCGTGGCGCTCAACCGGAGCACCCCTCAAGCCGACGTACAGATGGAGCAGGTCCAGTTTCTCCAGCGCATCGAGCTGGTGTCGAAGTTTGACTCCGACCTGCGACTCGATCCTCCCTCGCTGAACCTCGACCCCGGACACATCGTGCGGGCCGAGCTCGGAGAAGCCATCGCCGCCTTCGGCTGGCAACGAGGCCAGGGCATCCGCACACGTCTGAGCCTCAGCGCCGCCCGCATCGTCAAGCCGGATAAACCCAACCAGACCCTGCTGCAAGGCCCCCTGTTTGAGCTGATCGATCTTCAGCCGAGCGGGGAGCTCGGGAGCCTCTCGACGCAGCTCCTCCTGGCCACGATGGGACTGGAGCAGGCCGGTGCCAGTCTCAGCCAGCCCGGAATGCGCAAAGCCGCCGACGCCCTGCTGGGACTCGGCCAGTTTATGGGCTGGCTCAACACCGACCTGATGCCCAACGCTTGGCCCTCCCTGGGCAGCGGCCTGGACTCCGCGCAAGGTCTCTCGAGCTACCTCCAGAGCCACGGTCCCGAAGGCATGCTGGTCTTTTTGACTCGCCGTCTGCGCTCCGCTCAAGACGACAGTGCAGGCGTGGGCGTTGAAGCCGTGCTCGATTTTTTCTCGGCCTGGGTGGGCGGCAGGATGGCCGACTTTGTGCTCAACCCCGCCGGAGGTCAGAAGCGTCGCGGCATTTTGGGCTCTCGCGACAACCCCTATGCGCGTCCGCTGGTGGTCGAGAACGGCAAGACCTGGCTCGAGCTGCTGGTCTGGGAAGAACGGAACCAGAGCAACCAGCTCACCGGCTTTGGTGTGGGCGTGGCAGGTATTCCCTTCCAGAAGGATAAAGATGGCATCGCCGTGACCGGTGAGATGCGCGCTGACCTCTTCACCCTCGGCCTGCCCACCGTGAGCAGTCAAGGCGTGTCGCAGGTGGCCCTCACCCGATATCCGCTCAACCTGCGCTACGATACGACCACCGCCCGCTCCAACGGTACACCGCTCTACTATAAAAAGGAGAACGGAAAGATCGACCAAGCAGGCAGCATCGACCTGGGACTGGCTTGGGATGAAGTGGCCGGTCTCCGACCCACCCTCAGCCTGGTCGAGACCCTCTGGCAAGCGCCCGAGAACCCCACCCCCACCCCCTCCCGCATCGACCTGGACGATCCCGGCGCCTCCCCGCTGCTCAATGCGCTCCAGAATATGCCGGGCTCCCCCTTCGGGATGAGCGCCAAACACCCGGCGATGGCCCTGTTTTTGATCTTTGGTGCGGTGGGACTCTTCAGCCTCGGGGCAGGAGGAGCAGGGGGCTTCTTGGCTCAGCCGCTCCAACGTTTCCGGCAAAACCCAAATCAATACCTGCGAGAGCAGTTCATCGATCCAGCCACCGGCGTCTTACGCCTGCACGCGCTCGTACACGCACTCGACGGTCAAGGAGACAGCGCCGTCAGCCTGCTCCAGCTCCTGGATCTCAAACGAGACAGCGGCGAAAAAGGACTGGACCTGAGCCTGGAAGCCTCGGGAGCCCTCCGGCTCCGCGCTTACGACAGCGGTGATGCCGGCGCGACCCCCTGGCTGGATGTGTCGTTTAATCCCGTGACCCGCGCCTTCGTGCTCGACGTGAGCTATGACGTCAGCGTGGGCACCGCCTATTGTCGTTATGGCAACGGACGCCCCTTCCAGCTCGGCGTGACCCTGGAAAACTCGACCCTGATCAAGCTGCTCGGCTCGGCGGATTTTTCGATTGTGCCCCCCAACTGGATGGCCATCAACCGCGTGCTGGCCGCTGCCCTCGGCGGAGCCGTGCTGGTGATCTGGCTCTACCTGATCCTGCAACACCGCGTCGGCCCCTGGATGGCCAAAGATACCAACGCCCTCAAGCCGGTGTTCATCGCCGCTGGGCTCATCAAGCCCGTGCCGAACAGCAACCCCGTGCAGTATCGGTTCCTCAAGCCCAAAGAGATCATCGAGTTTGCCGGAGACGTGGAAAAAAATATGCTCCAGCAAGCCACCCTGGAAGCCCTCTCCGACGCCATCAAGGTCTGGCCGATGTTCCGACGCACCTTCCTGCTGGTGCTCGAGACCATGCCACGCCTCAACAATAGTGGCCCGATGGCCCCCGCTCAAGGCGCTCCCCCACGAGAAGCAGGCGCATGGCTGCGTTGGGGCTCTCTCGTGCAAGCGTATACCGCCCCCATCAACGGGCAACCTCACAGCTATACCTTCGGACGGATGGTGCTCGGCCAGAATAAAGGAGGGCTCAACGTTCACCTCAAAGCGGGAGGCCCCTGGAAAGGCAATGCGCCCAAAGTGCTGGATAGCGGGACGTTTGATGCCGCCCTCACCCTCGGCGGAGTGGTCCACCTGAACAAGAACAACCAGCAGAAACGGCTGGGGCTCGAGACCACCCTACACGCCGATGGCGAGCTGGCCATCGACCTGATCCTCAAAGGCCCCGATCCGGCAGCAGAAGAACGGGTGGCCATGTATCCGGTCTACAACCTCAGCGGCTTGAGAGGACTGCTCGGCCTGGGTGCCAATCAAGGTTCCCCCCTGATCGCGCTCCTGCTTGAGCGGATTGTGAAGAGCCTCCACACCCTCGTCAACCCCAAGACCGTGCGCGACCTGCTCGTGCATCTGCTCATGGGCCTGGGCACCGTCAAAAAAGAAGCCGGATGCACCACCTACGTCGAGACCCTCAAGTGGAACCCCACCAACGGAGAGCTGGTGCTCGATGTGGCCAAAGTCCAGAGCCTCACCCCCAGCGGTGTCGCCCTGCTGCCCGCTCAGCTCGACTTCTTCTGGCTCTCTGAGACCCTCTTCGATGTGGGAACTCTGCTCGGCCTCCAGATCGAAGGGGTGGCACAGGACAATCAGCCTTATAATCGTTTCGGAGACCTCAGCCCCGCTCAACGTGGCACTCAAAAAGCACGCCAGCGTTTTATCCGCTGGAGACTGCTGCGTGCCAGCCCCTCCGGGAAACCGCTCGACCTGTCACTGGTGGCCGGGAACTATCCCGACTCGGGCCTCTCACCCCATCAGCCAGGATTTGGGGTGATCTTCGATCTGCACAAAAAACGGAGCCTGCCGCAAGGCTCGCTGCAAGAGCCCACCCTCTTCCGGCTCGGGGATGACAAAACCCCCGTGTTGTGGGGCTGGCTGGAGCCCATGAGCGCCAATGCCCCCATCCGCTGGGGCACTCGCCTGGACCTGCCCCTCGAGTGGCGGCCTCGACTGCCCCTCTCACAGCATGAGCTGGGCTTGGTGCTGACCCAGGATGTGCAGCAGCTCGGCCAGAGTATCACCTATGCGTTGAACCTCAAGCTGATGAGCGGACGCAAGAGTGACCTGCGAGGGATGGGCCTGCTGTTCAACAACACCGGCCTCTCGTTCTCGGGGGTCAGTGAAGACGGTGCCGTCACCAACGCGCAAGGCCAGATCATCGCCCATGCGGAAGTCGAAAAAGCAGTGGTGGCCAACGGGCTCGACAAGGGAGCGGGGATTCTCAGCCTCTCCGCCACGCTGCTGAGTGAGCTGCTGCTGCTCGAAGCCAAAGACGGGAAAGCCAAGCTCTTGGGCCTGGACCTGCCCTTCGTGGAAGCCTCCCTGGGAGACATCTTGGCAGGCATCCAAGACACCACCGACGCCCGCGCCCCCCTGTTTGAAGAAGTCAACGGGGTGTGGAGAGCAGGCGCTGGTAATCCCGCCCATCTCTCCCTCGAAGCCCTGCCGGGTCAGCTTCTCAGCGGGCTGAAGGCGGGAAATCAGCAGAAATCCGCGCAAGCAGGAGGTAAGAGCGGAGGCAGTCAGAAGTCCGCTCCAGCCGGAGCAGGCGCCAAGTCCGCCGGAGCCCCCAACGTCTCACTGGTCACCAGTGCTGGAGCCAATGGCGGCACTCGGTATGGGGTCTCCGTGGAAGCCGGAGCACCCGTGGAGGTCTTGCCCTTTGCTTCGATCCTACTGGGCGAAGAAGGCCAGACCGCACCTGCCGCCACCCTCTGGTTGGGCACACTCACCCCGCCGACCTCGGGTTTTGTGCCTCGGGTGAGCTTTAATCCGGGGCTCAGCTTTCAGGGGATTGGTTTTGAGTTCCACGGCAAAGCCGAACGTCCGCTGCTCGAGGTGGGTCCGGTCTCGCTCCAGTCGGTGCAGGTGCTGATGGCCGGAGCGACGGAGCCCGCAGGATCCGCTTATTTTGGTGCAAAGTTGGCCCTCATCGAGCTGGCCTTGCCGCTTGGACGTGCCAAAGGTGAGACCCCTGCCAACAAGATGCTGTCGGCGGATGGGAACAATCCGGCCATCTCCCTGGCGGTCTCTTACGATTATGCAGGGAAAGACGACAACCTGAAGCTGCACTTCACCGGCGGCAACAAGGATGAGCGTGGCATCTGCTGGTTCCAGGTGGGCAAAAATACGGGGATGGCCGATATTGGCCGGATTGGTGTGGGCGTCTCCGCCGGAGCCGGAGGCGCTGGAACGGTGGCACCGAGCTCTCGTGCTTCGCTCTACATCGACGGTCGGTTTGGATTTGGGCCGCTGGTGGTGGAGGTGCAAGGGTTCTCCATCTCGTTTGAGCTTCAGAACTTCCACGATCCCAGTACGTGGGAGCTGGATTTGCTCGGGATGGGGATTTCGTATCAGACCTCGACGGTGAGCTTGACCGCTGCGCTGCTCAAAGATGCCTCGACCACCCCGGCGGGTTATATCGGCGCGGCGCTGCTGAAGCTGCCGACCTTTGAGCTGTCGGCGCTGGGTGCGTGGAATCAGATTGTGGACAGCCGGGGCAAGACCAGCTCCTTCTTTGCCTTTGCGCGGTTTACCATGCAGCCGGGGATCGGAGGCCCTCCGTTCTTCTTTGTGACCGGCTTGGCGGCGGGATTTGGTTATAACCGGAGCTTTATCATCCCACGCATCGAGGAGGTGCCCGGTCATGCGCTCATCCAGGCGATGAGTCCGCCCCAGGGAACCACCGCCATGCAGCTCGCGAAGGGGATCCAGGCGACCTTGCCGCCCAAACGGGATGCGTACTGGTTGGCGTTGGGAGTGACCTTCACCTCGTTTAAGTTTATCGAGGGCTCGGCGCTGCTGTATGTGCTGCTCGATCAGGGCTTCACGCTGGGCCTGCTGGGGCTGGCGCGTTTCCAGCAACCCAAAGCAAAGCCGGTGGTCAACATCGGGCTGGCGCTGAAGGCGGAGTTCTCCACCAGTGGCAACGACCCACGCCTGCTGCTGGAGGCCATGCTGACCGATGATAGCTGGGTGCTCTCGGAGCAGTGTAAGCTCACCGGTGGGTTTGCGCTGGGGATCTGGTTCAAACGAGGAGATATGGTGCTCTCGTTGGGGGGGTATCATCCGGCGTTTGTGAAGCCTGCGCATTACCCGGAGGTGCGGCGGGTGGGCATGCGTTTCCAGCCCATCCCCGAGCTGCTGATCAAAGGCGAGAGTTATTTTGCCATCACTCCCCGCGAGCTGATGGGCGGCTCGTCGGTGAGTGTCACGTACTTTAAGGCCAACGAAAAACATCCGAAGAAGGGCGTCTATGCGCACTTCGCGATGGGCTTTGATGCTCGGCTGGGCTGGGATCCGTTCTTCTACGATTTTTATATGTACCTGCAAATCGTCGGAGAGCTTCGTAATAAAGAAGGAAACGCCTGGCTGCGCATCAACGCCGGAGCCGACTTGCACATCTGGGGCCCCAAGTTCGCCGGAGAAGGCCGCGCGGAGGTCGGACCCTTCGCCTTCAAGTTTGCCTTCGGTCCCAAAGAGCCGGTCAACAAGAGTTACCTCTCCCTCGACGAGTTTGCCAAAAAGACCTTGCTCCCGGATGTGGCCAATCCGCTCAACCCGCTCCAGGTGGGGCTGAGTTATGCGCTCAACGACTCCGTGCGTGGTTCGGTGGTACGGGGACGGAGGCCCTCCAACGAAGCGGATGCCTCTCAGGGCTCCAACAGCGTGCTCGAGGTGGAGACCACCTTTGCCATCGACCTGCGCTTTGTGGCACCCGCGACGGAGGTTTTTGTCACCGGCGGCGGACGTCAGAGCAGCCTCCCGGTTCAGCTCAACGATGGCTCGAGTGTGAACAGCTTTGCGTCGGTGGACTTGGCCACCGCCAACACCACCGGCTGGCGCATGCCTGCCTTGATCAAGCTCAAAAACGCACAAGGACAAGAGCTGAACCTGCTCGACGATGCGTTGGTGAGCCGCTCCGTGCGGGCCAATGGGTTCCCGGCGGCGACGTTTGACCTCATCCCCGAAGGTCAGCATAACAGTCGTCCTGCCACCGTCACCCTCGCCGAGGGCGCGGAGCTGAGCTTCCGCAAACGACGCGGTACGGGTATTGTGGCCACCCTGCGACAAGAAGGGCTCACCGCGAAGACCGCCATGCCGCTGGATGTCTCACAGGCCACGCAGCCGGTGAAGAAGTCGGGAGGCAAGGGCTCTGTTCCGGTTGTGTCGGAGGCTTATACCGTCTCACGCACTGCGGAGCAGCTTGCGGCTTATACCAGTGCCGACCAGCGGCTGAGCAGTGAGGCTGTCCCGGTCGCTCAGGCCAGTCGGACGATGGGCTCGGGGCAGGTGACGATGACCCTCAACAAGCGGCGTGTGTACGCTGCGCCGGGCGTGGTGCCGGTGAGTGCGGCCCTCATTCCGGGGACGAAGATGGAGACGCGCAATGTGGGGGCGACGGCCTCGCCGGATGCGCAGAAGCTGGTGCGCCAGAGTGTGACCCTCGATGCGGGCGGCAGTGTGGTCCTGAGTCTCGATGCGGTGAATGGGGTGAAGGCCAACCAGAGCCGCTTGACCATGAGTGGAAATCAGGCCCTCCGAGGGGCGTTCCTGGACAAGACGGGGGCGTTGCTCTTTGGATTTGAGGGTGTTCCGACTTCGCCGGGGCCTCTTCCGGCGGGAACCAGCCGGGTGGTGTTGACGGGGTTGGGTCAGCCTGGAACGCGCAAGACCTCGACTGTTTCGCCGATGGCGGCGTATTCGGCGTTGAATGCGGCGGGAGCTCCTGCTCCGGTGGGCTTTGATCCCGACAACTTGCTCCTGCACGCGGGCGCGGGGACGTATATGGCGCGGGGGATGGTGGTGCAGCTTCAGGCCCTGCATGCGGTACGTCGTCCCGAGGGGCGCTCCTGGAACGGGGTGGATGCTCTGGAGGGCGTGCAGCGGCTGACCGCTTATGTGCCTCGCATGGAGAACGCCACCTTGATGATCCACCTGCGCCCTGCTCGGTCGGAGGAGAGCTTGCGGCCCGTGCCGGAGATCCTGATGGGGCTTCAGCTCGCCCTGGAGCGTGGTGCGCCTGCGGTGACCCTGGGCAATCGAGTGACGCAGGTGGTGGGGTCGGAGCTGGCGGTGTTGCTGCCACTCTCGGCGCGTTCGGATTTTAGCGTCCTGCTGGAGTGGGCGAGCCGTGAGCGGTTGGTGGGGCTCTCCCTGTGGCCTCTCCCGCTGGCCGACTTGCAGGCGGAGCTGGCCGCCGGTCGTGGCTGGATGGCGGTGGAAGATGTCTGGCTTTCAAGCAGCGGCAGCACGCAGATCATGCTGGAGGTGAACAATGGCTGAGGTTAAGCTCTATCCGTATTCTTATCCGCCGCTGCTGAGCGGTTCTTATACCCTGGAGGTTTTTCACGGGCTCCACAAGGAGACGGTGGCCTTTACCCCGCACAGCACGCCGTCGGAGAGCCTTCAGCTCAAGGTGGAAGCGCCTCGGCTCAAGCTGCCGGGCTCGGAGATCCTGGCGAGCTGGCCTGTGCCGGATGCGAAGGACATCCACCCGGATCTGTTGCCGTATGTGGTGCTCAAGCGGGAGACCCTCCCGTGGGAGCGTCTGCCTGGATTGGCCAATAACACCCAGCGGGTGATGAATGCCCCCTGGATGGTGCTGGCGGTGATCCCCGAAGCGGAGCTGCTCACCGATGCCGAGTCTGTCACCCCGGCACAACATCTGTATAAGGCCAAAGTGTTGAGGGCTCAGCGTCTCGACACGGTCTATGCACCGGCGGAGCTTCAGGCGGGTGCGGGAAGTGCTGCTGAGACCTGCGATGTGCTGGACATCAGCCTCAAGCACTCTCACGAGATCCTGCCCAGTCCGTTGGAAGCCTCGGTGTTGGCCCACGTTCGAGAAGTGCCGATGAGTGGCACGGGCTCCTACGGAGACGATGATGGGTTTGTCTCCCTGGTGCTCTCCGCGCGGCTGGGACAGGAGAATTCAAAACACCGTGTGATGTTGCTATCCTATTTTGGATATGATCTGGTCTCGGCTCATGCGCTGATGCTGCGGGGGCAGCGTCCTCAGACGGATCGCTTTAAGCTGGTGATCCTGCACGAGTGGACGTATGAGACGGGCTCCGGCGGCATCGGCTTCGAGAGCCTGATCACGGGGCTCAACCTCCAGCCCTGGGGATGGGGCCGAACCGCACCGGTGGGCTTGAGCAACGGGTCGGATCCCCTCTCGAGCCTCAACCGCTTCTATAAGCTGCAACAGCGAGCACGGGACGGGAAGACCGGCAACGCGTTCTACCGAGGACCGCTGCTCTCGTCGCTGCCGGAAGGCCAGTGTTATGAGCCCAGTGTGGGCATCGAACAAGTCCCGGCGCTCACCGTGACCATTGCGGGTGAGACAGGACCGGATATCAACCTCAGCGCCGCGTTTGAGCTGGGCCGACTGCTGGGGCTCTCGGATCGGGTGTATCTGACCGAGCTTCAGCAGTATCGTCGAGCGTGGCAGAAGGCGCTCTCCAAAGCTGCGCTGAGTGACAGTGTGGTGGCGCAGCAGCTCCAGGCGACCGCGCCGCCGAAAAAAAGCACCACGTCGTCGGCGACAGGGCTGACAAAAGTGCTGGCACCGGTGGCAGGACTGGCGGAGCTGGCCTCGGCTCCGGTGACGCTCCTGGCCAAAGCCAACAGGCTGGCAGCATCCGCTCAAGCAGATGGCTCGGGGATGAAAAGGCTGGTGGGCTCCGCGCAGGTGCCGGGGCTCAATCCCACCGTGCTGTCGGCGCAGAAGGGGGTGGTGACAACCCCGGTGAAGAGCACCACCGGTCAGACGGCGGGCGCGGAGACTTCAACCATCTCCAGTACCCTCAACACCGTGACGGTTGAGCAACAAGCATCTCCGCTCAAGAGCGCAGATACCGGCTCGCAGGCGTTTAAGTCCAAGTCGGTGGCCACAGCGCCGCTCACCAACGGGCAGGTGCTCTTCGAGACCGACGCGACGATGGCAAAATATAGCAGTGTGTTTGAAAAACCAAGTGTGCCGACCCTGCTCTCGGAGCGGCTCCTCCGGCTGCGAAAGCTCGAGCGGGTGCCGTTCACCTACCTGGTGCCCGATCCCAACCTCCTGCCGCTGGAGAGCATCCGCTTCTTCGCCCTGGATGAACGTTGGATGCAGACCCTGGTGCAAGGCGCACTGGCCGCCGGTGCCTCCGGTGAGCTCGACAAAAATGCCTCCACCGACTTGGTGATGGCCGTTCAAGCAGAGCTGGAGCTCAGACTGTATCGCGAATACTACGGCAAACCCCCCAAGGCGAGCGGCTACGGCATCGTGCCGCCCGTGTTTGGGCTGCTGCTGCGCTCCAAGCTGGTACGACAATATCCCAACCTGGTGGTGGCGGCAGAAGGGGAAGGGCGTATGCTCCCCATCGCGCGGCAAGAACGGCTGTCGGATGACCTCCTGCTGGTACTCTTTCTGGGCCTGCCCAAGCAGGTGCGGCTGGAACAACCCAGCTCGGGGCTCGAGTTTGGGGTGGAACGCTCAAGCGCCGGTGGCAGTGTAGGCGCCACTTCCGATCCCAAAGGGAAGGTGACGGCCCCCACGGAGTCCTACTCAGTGCTGTGGCAACATCCGCTCAATACCCAGCAAGCAGATGTCTCACTCCCGGTCAAGTTTGTGGCGGGCAATCGACGGCGCATCGACTTTGCCACGGGCTTGCTCAACGAGCTGGCCAAACAACAGCCCAACCCCGATCCCGCTGGATATCCGTCGGATTTGGTCGCCTGGGCGCTCCAGCAAGATCCGTATGTGCGCGTGTTTGAGGGCTTCGACGTCAACAGCCGCGCCACCGGCACCTTCAACGCAGGCTCAGGAGGCCCCGCCGGATCGTCTGCGGTCAATGCCTCCACCTCAGGGGGTGGAAAAGGCTCCGTGAAGGATGTGGCCATTCTCGAGGCAGAGAAAATGCCCGTCAAAGAGATGAGCAGCCCTCAGCCGGTGAAGGTGAGCAGCTCCAGCACTCTCGTGATGGCTCCAGACATGGCGGGTTCCATCTCCACCAGCAAGATCAAGAAGTGAGGGCAGATCATGGGTAAGGCACTTAAACTTCCAATGCAGATTCAGGCGCTGGTGATCGATGCGAGCACCACCACCCCTCAAGCCGTGCCGATGAATACCTCGACGGCATCAACGGCATCGACAGCAACGACAGCAACGGCATCGACGGCCAGCACCTCCACCAAATCCACCAAGATGAGTGGGGCGACGGCTCAGACGGCATCCTCGACGGCTTCAGCCACGCCGAGCAAGACCTCGACGGTCCAGACGGCATCCCCGACGGTCCAGACGGCATCCCCTTCGAGCCTGGCGGCCAACACCGCCAACCTCGAGCCTGGGGTCCACTTGAGCTGGACGCTCCCCGATGCGGTGCTTCAAGGAGAAACAGAAGGCTCCGAGCTGCTGCCCGAAGTGCCAGATCTGTATCTGGTGGTGCGATTTAATCCGCCTCAAGAGAATTCCCCTCGCACGCTCACCGCGTGGATGGTCGATGCCTGGCGCGGGACGACGACGGCGCTTCAACGCTGGTCGGTGGGCAGCTCGAGTGCGGTCTCAGGGGTGCGTCTCACCGGAATGGGGTTCATGGATGTGGCAGGAGAGCTGGTGGCAGCACCGTATCCCCCCACGACAGCACGTCCCAGTGTAGGTCCAGAAGGATTTACCACCTACTATCCAGCCGCGCGGGATCGTTTTGGCTTCTACGATCCGCTGACCGACTTGGCGACAGGGCCCGTCTCGTATCTGGTGATCGGTGCGTACTCGCAGACGGCACGCGATCCACTCTTTGCGCAGGGCACGGCAGGCAAACGTATGGCCTGGCTCGACGCTCGTAACATCGAGGTGGAAGGGATCCGCTTTTCGCCGCTCGGTGAGGTCTTCCCCACCATGCCAGCGGACCCCAAAGCAGGCAAAATGCAAGGCAAGATCACCACTCAGAAGACAGCGGAGCCGCCACCAGATCACCTGCTCTGTCATGGACTGGTGGTGGATGTACCCGTCAAGGGCGTGGGAGGCAGCATGCGTCCGGCCTCCAGTCCGGTGCCTCAAGGGGCAGCCAGTGAGTTTATGCTGGGAGACTCCCTGTCAGATGCGTTTGCGGGCCTACTCAGCGACCTGGACGAACGACGCTGGTTGTTGCGGATGCTCAACCGCTCGGGGCTCAAGGCGGTCCAGAGTGATGATGCGCTGGGTCATGTTCAGGCGGAGCTGCACCAAGAAGGGTTCTCGGCGGACGGCGCGTTGAGTCTCGACCAGGCGCTGACGGTGCTGGAGAACAACCCAGCATGGCAGAGCAAGATCCCAGGTCTGCGGACCCTCACAGACACCCTGCGCAAGGCCAAGCTCAAGGATGCAACCAGCAGCACCGGCAAGAGTGCGGAGGTCAACACAGAACCGACAAAATCCTCGGCCAGCTCGAGCCCGACCAGCTCGAGCCCGACCAGCTCGAGCACCGGAAAGAGCACCGGGAAAGCCGCAGCCCTCGAGAAGGAGGCGGCCCAAAGTATGGTGGTGAGGGGCAAGCTGGAGTCCTCCTCGGACATGCTGGTGTTTAAGCAGCCGTCGGTGAAGGATCAGCGGTCGGTGAGGCCGGAGCCGCCGCCGCGATATCAGCGGGCCAATGCGCCGGTGTTGATGGTCTCGTTGGCAGGACGTGGTTTCCGCTTTCATCAGGATGGTCGGATGCATCCCGACTCAAAGGTGAGTGGTCGTCTGACGGGCCAGCGGCTGGACCTGGTGAATGTGAAGGTCAACTATAACCAGACGGCCTTTGCGCGAAGTTTTGTACCGGGCGACTTCTTTACCTTTGCAGCCGAGCTCATGCGCTTTGAGGAAGGCATCCAGGAGCTCGTCCGAGAGGCCAGCTTGTTGGATCCCACCAATGCGCTCCGGGCGCGTGCGCTGTTTTTGGGAGGCAGGCCCAGTGCGGATGTGGCGCTCAACGGGGCGCTGGAGCAGGCGTTTAAGCTGGAGACCACTTGGTGGTGGCTGGCGGCGCTGCCGACGGTGGACAACTACGAGGTCTCGAGCAAGTCGCTGTATCAAGGGATGTTGCCCTCTCCGCTGAGTGTGACGCCGTGGGGGGATCCGTGGTCCACCCTCTTCCTGGAGTATTCTGGGGTGTTTACGCCGACACAGGGGGCGCTGGCGTCGAGCTGGAGTCTGCAAGCGGTGGAGCATGTCCTGAGTGGGACACCGACCTTTATGCCGGTGCAGGTGCCGTTCCAGGGGCGTGCGATGGTGACGGACAGTGCGCCGCGTGTGATGGCGCAGTCGCTCCGTCGTCTGGTGACGGATGAGGACGTGTCAGGGTTGTTGGACGCGACGGCAGCGGCAGAGCTCGAGCGTCAAGCGACGGTGTTGGAGAGCCTCAATGTGCTCTCGGCGGATCTGTTTGGGCTCGACGATGCGCTGAAGGCGGGAGGATATGGGGTGAGGGCAGGGGCGCTCAGCCTGGGCTCTTTGCAGCTTGTGGATCATTATGGGCGAGCGGTGCAGCTTCCGCTGACACAGCTTCGGGTGCCAGCGGATGCGCTGGTGAACATGCCGGGGGTGGCCAAGAGCAAGCCACTCCAGGGGGTGGTGATGCCGCCGCGTGTGCTCTCGCCGGTGCGGGCGGAGCTTCGTTTTGTGAGCGCCAACAACGACGGGGTGGAGGCTTCGGAGGGGGGAGCTTCGCCGGTGGCAGGTTTTCTGTTGCCAGACTATGTAGACGGAGCGGTGGAGGTCTTCGATGGCACCGGCAAGAGCTTGGGCCAGCTCCGCAAGACCGCGCGGGGGGGAGAGTGGGAGCCTGCACCGGGTCGCGAGGGGCTGGCGTCAGAGCGGCTGGCACCGAAGCTCCCGAATGCGGCGCTGGAACGGGTGGTGCATGGCCTGCTGAGAGAGCTGTTTGTGTGGTCGCAGGGAGGGCAGGGGCCTCATCCGCTGGATGTATTTCTGGCTTATCTGGATCGTATGCAGGCAACGGTGGCGCGAGGGGTGGGGGGTGAAAAACATCTGGCGCTGTTGTTGGGGGCACCGGTGGCGGTGGTGCGGGCCAAGCTGGGGATGAGCTTAAATCCGACACCCGAGCAGGTGGTGGTGACGGAGCTGACGAAGCTGGGGGCGACGCCGACTCAGCTTGCAGGGTTGCCAGCGGGAACACCCTCGACGCTGAGCTGGCCGGGCGGTCTGAAGGTGCGCTTGGGGGCGACGGAGCTGCTCGACGACGGCTTGTTGGGCTACTATGCGGAGGGTCAGGGCAAACTTCAGACCTCGCTGGCGGGCAGTGTGCAGCTCAGCCATGCGGGGCTGGGGGTGAATGCGCGCCTGAGCCAGCTCGACTTGCTGCAAGCGGATGCGCGGCTGGAGCTCTCGCCGGGATCGAGTGGGTATTTGACGCTCTTGATGGTGCCGGGGGCGAGTGTGCATGTGAGCGCGGGCGTGGTGCCTCAGAAGCGGGTGCAGCTCTTGACGCAGTGGGTGGATGATGGGCTGGAGAACCTGATGCCCTCGTTCCGTTTTGGTCCGCTGTTGGTGGATCCGGCTCAGCTTCGGCTGCCGATGCCGGGGCTGGATCAGCATGGCTGGGAGTGGGTGACTCGTACTCAACCGGCGGCGGGTGAAAAGGGCTGGAGTGCGGAGGATGTGGGCACGCTTCCCGACACGGCGATCATGCCGATGGCGCCGGTGGTGGCTCAGGAGGGCTGGCTTCGGCTGGAGAAGCGCAGCAGCTAAGGGCGGATGAGCTGAGGGTGTTGGTTAAACTGTAAAGGCCAGCTTCGCAATGCAAAGCTGGCCTTTTTCATAGGCGGGTGGAGCTGGCCCGCGTATGTCTGAGTCGCATGCGCAACGACGCTCTGCAGAAGGGACGGACACCAGAATGGGCGGTCCCTGCGCCCATGCCACCGCGTGAAGGTGGACTTTTACCGGCTTCCCCGCCGGATGTGGAGGCCCATTTTATCTGCGGAGAGGGCCTCTCGGGTGCCTATTCACGCGGCACCTTCGTGCATCAGGCGCGCCCGAGCAAGTGGCTGATCAGCCATTCGATCCATGATTGACCCTGAGTCTTTGCGTTCACCACGAGACATCACCTCCTTCGGATGTCCAAAGAGTTTCAGGCCAGCCCGGGTCTGTTCAGGCGCGCCCGAGCAAGTGGCTGATCAGCCATTCAATGAATGAATGACCCTGAGTCTTTGCGTTCACCATGAGACATCACCTCCTCTCTGCGGGGAGCACCCGCTTCGTCTTAGGGGGGAGGTTTCTCCCCCTTCCTTTTATGGAACACGTGGTGCTCCAAGAATGCCTCCTGACCGGGCACCAGGTAGCTGTGAGGGCCCAGGGCTAAAAAGAGCCCCCCCCACACCTCGCTGGACTTGGCTTCTTCGGGCACGGGACGTGCACTCACCTCTTCAATGATCTGCGTGACCGCCTCCTTTACTCGGGCCTGCACTTCGCGCCAGCCTTCGGGGGTCAGCTTGATATCTGCGGTGCCCAGACTGCCATGCCCAAACAGATGAGACATCAACAAGGGGGGCAGCAGGTTGATGCGGCGCAGAAGCCGGGCTTCACGTTCGGGGAGCCCTTCGGCATCCTTCATGCGCATATTCTCCCGCGCACGAAACTGTCCATCCTGCTCGCTGAGCCAGCCTTTTTCAGCGCAGATCAGCAGGAGCCCCAGCAGCTTGGAGTGGTCCAGCTCCTTCAGCTCACGGCGAAAGTGACGGTAAAGCTCGGCGGGGGTAAAGGAGCGGTCAACATTCTGAAAAAAGTACCTCAGCAGCATCATCTGAATGCGGGTGTGGGTGGCCCCAGTTCCTTCATCGGAGAGGCTGGGGGCTTCTCGAGTGCTGAGCCAGTTGAGCCAGCTTGGGTCTCGGCCCAGCGCCGCCGCTTGAGCAGCACGGGTCACCCGTCGATCTCGGGCGTAGGCGAGCAAGTGGAGATAACTCCAAGTCCTGAGCTCCCGGATCATCAGCTCTGGGCGTCCATAACGGGCCACCAGCGGAGCCAGCACCTGACGGATGAACGCCAGGGCCAGGAGGAGACCCATCCGCTGTTCAGGATCCTCCACGTCCTCCAGAAGCTGCTCCAGGGGCAGCTTGAGCTTTTCAAGCGCGCGGGTGGAGAGCTTTTGCAGCGGCGCGAAAAAAGCGAGGTCCGCCTCCGTCAGGCTCGGGTCCACATCTGAATTCAGGGGGAATATGTCTTTTTCTTGTTCCATCTTACCTCCAAGATGCCGCCAACGCTGATGAATTTGCCTCTGATAGATTCGAGTGGAACGTCTTGTGTGTGGACGATATGCTCTCTATAACGCGACTGCTCGAACGGGAGCCATTATCGTTCGTGTCAAGATTTAGTCAATCGCTTTTTTCATGTCAATCAGAACTTTAACACCTGATGGAGCTTTCATGGCACACCCTTCTCAACCCCCTACGTTTCAGGGTCTCCCCATCCTGACCTCCGCCCAAGCCCTCGAAGAACACCTCGAAGGGACCACGCCCACTGCCGCTTGGATCTGCCTCTCACCCTCCCTCTTGCCCGGGGTCTTCCTGCTCGAGCGCGCACGACAGCGACCCGACGCCCTCGGTGAGCTCTGTGTGGCCCTCGAGCTCATGCTCAGAGCCATGCACCACGGAGACGCCACCCAGCTCCTCCACGGATACCTCCAGCTTGCACCTCAGCTCCCCGGTTTGTATGCACAGGCGCTCGCCCAAGCACGATATGGTGGCTCCAACGACGGGGGCAGCAGCACGCCCGAACCACCGCGCCCCCCCCACTCACCCCAAACAGCCGCCAAAAAACCACTGCCACCCCTTCAAGAGGGCCTCAAACCCTATGTGCTCGAGCTCGATGAAGACGACGAAGAACGCTGAGACATCCGTGCCTGAAAGCCGCGTGCCCAAAAGCCGCGTGCCTGAACGTTTCCGCACCGACCGCTCCACAAATCCAAACAGATATCTTATGCTAGGAACAGGACCATACACCACACAAAGACCGCGTCAACGTGCGCTCATTTGCCGCAGCGCCCGTCACCACCTCCCCCTTGTAACCGAATGAGCCTCACGCTATCCTAAGAACATCCCACAGATATTGCATTCACCCTCCAGGGATGAGCCGACCTTATGCCGCTGCAAACCCCTCGACCGCCAGAGCTCCCGACCGGTGGAGACACCCCGCCACGCATCACCCTCCTGCCCGGTGGGAAAACAGCCGCGCCACTCTCCAGCGTGGCAGCGCCCGAGCGCATCACGACCACCCCCCCGGAAGAACGCCGCCGCCACCTCGCCCTGGTGGTCCCCGATGAGCAGGCGCAGTTTGAAGCGGAAGTCGCCGCCGCGCTCAAGGAGATCTCCCCCGAACCCAACCCCGCCAGCCCCGAGGCTCGACGCATGGGCCGCCGCATCCTCATCGGCACCATCATCGTCGAGTCTGTGTTGATCATGGGCTTCGGATGGTATCTCAAAAGGTGGGAAGGGGCCCTGTTTGGACTGCTGGCCCTGCTGCTCTTCGGATTTGCACGCGCCTTTTTGATCCTGGTGGCCGGGATCCTGAGAGAAAAAGATCGCATCGAAGCAGAAGCCCTCGTACACGCGCGCCGGAAAGCCAAAAAAAACCCACCAGAGGCTCCGCGCCAAGCTGGACCCTCCAGACGGAGCTCGTGAGCGTTACCCGCCCGCAAACGTTTGCTGCTTCCACATGGGCGCTGCTTGACAGCCCCGGGCCGCTTTTCTATCATCCATGCGACGGAGTGCAGAGAGACGTGTGGCATCCTCAACGCCCGACGGAAGCGTCACGGGGTGTTATGATGGAGGCTTCACCACACAACAGACTTGCCAATCATCCATCGCGGGAGAGTAGCTCAATGGCCATCAACCTTGCCATGATCCTTCAGTCGTCTGCGTCACGATTTCCGGGCAATACTGCCATCATCTTCAACGACCTGAAGATCAACTATGCCACCCTCGATGCGTATGCTCGGCGCTTTGCGTCCTCTCTGCGGAGCCTCGGTGTGCAGCGGGGAGACAAGGTTGCCTTGTTTATCCCGAACCTGCCGCAGTTTACGATGGCATATTATGGAATCCTGTATGCCGGTGCGACCGTCGTACCGCTCAACGTGCTCTGTGTGGCCGATGAGGTGCATTATCATCTGGAAGACTCTGACGCGGTGATGTTGATCGCCTTTGAAGGGTTTTTGGCAGCGGCTTCCGCAGGTTTTGCGCGTGCGGAGCATACGAAACACTTGGTGTTGGTGCGTGCGCCAGGGTCTCAGACCCCACTCCCCGAAGGAGCCCATGACTTCAGCGCCCTGGTGGGAGCCGGTGCCCCTGATTTTGACATGGTGCAGACGAAGGCCGATGAGACGGCGGTGATCCTCTACACCTCCGGCACAACCGGACGTCCGAAAGGGGCGGAGCTCACCCATGCCAACTTGTATCTCAACGCGCAATTTACCGCTGAGCGGCTGATGGGCACCCTCGAGCAGCCGCGTTTTGTGACCGCGCCTCATGTGGCGATGGCCTGCTTGCCGCTCTTTCATTCTTTTGGGCAGTCGGTGATTCAGAACGGCATGTTATTTCATGGCGCCGCTTTTACCCTCCTTCCTCGCTTTACGCCGGAAGATTGTCTGCGCATCATGCAGCGCGATAAGGTGACGATCTTCGCGGGTGTGCCCACCATGTATTTTGCCCTGCTGAACTATCCTGAAGCGGCTCAGTACGAAATCAAGCTCACCAATAGTCTGTCGGGGGGGGCGCCCATCCCGGTGGAGGTGATGAGGGCCTTCGATCAGAAGTTTAAGGTGAACATTCAGGAAGGGTTTGGACTCTCAGAGACCAGCCCGGTGGCCTGTTTTAACATGCTGGATTTTGAGAAGAAGCCGGGCTCCATTGGCAAGGCCATCCCGGGGGTGCAGATGCGCATCGTGGACGACCAAGACCGTGAAGTCCCCAAGGGCGAGCGCGGGGAGGTGGTGATCCGAGGCCACAATATCATGAAGGGTTACTACAAGCGCCCCGATGCCACCGCTGAGGCCATGAAAAATGACTGGTTCCACTCCGGGGACATCGGCATCGAGGACACGGAGGGATATTTCTACATCGTGGATCGTAAGAAGGATATGGTGATCCGAGGTGGATTTAACGTCTATCCGCGTGAGGTCGAAGAAGTGCTCTACGCTCATCCGGCGGTGATGGAGGCGGCGGTGATTGGTGTCCCGGATCCCGAATACGGTGAAGAGGTGAAGGCGGTGGTCGCCCTTCGTCCCGGCATGGGTGTGACGGAGGACGAGCTCCGAGACTATTGTAAGCAGCACCTGGCGGCCTATAAATATCCGCGCATCATCTCGTTTATGGCGTCTTTGCCGAAGGGCCCGACCGGGAAGCTGCTCAAACGAGAGCTGCGCGGGTGATGCTCCTGCCCGAGCTGCTGCGTGTACTGACACACACACGACCCTGTCTTCAATATGGCCAGTGGCAGGTGCTGGGGGTTGAGCTGCTGGCCGCTGCTCAACGCTTGAGAACCTCTCTGGTGTCGCTCGGGGTGAGCTCGGGCGAGCGGGTGGCATTTATCCTGCCCAATCATCCTGCGTTACCGGTGGTATGGCTCGCCACGCTCTCGTTGAGAGGGGTGGCGGTGCCCTTACATCCGGGGCTGACGCCCGTGGAGCTGGAGACCTTCATTCGGGCGGCGCGTCCGAAGGTGTTGGTAGGGCTGGCGCCGTTCATGCGCTCCGCGCGTGACGTGTGTGTGCGCTTGGGGGTGGAGGCTCCGAGGTTGCTCCGCCTGGAGTCTGAGGTGTTGGACGAGTCGCTGCATCGCATCCAGCGTGAGCATCATGCGCGGCTGCTCGACCTGGACCGGGTGCTCGCGCTTGGCTTAGAGGATGAGGGGGTGCATCCCCTCTTTGGAGTGTCGTCGGAGGGCGTTTCGTCGGAGGGAGTGTCGTCGGAGGGCGTTTCGTCTGAGGAGGTGGAGCGGCTGGAGACATTTCCGGTGCAGGTGGATACGCCAGCGGTGTTGTTGTTTACCTCGGGAACAACGGGGGCTCCGAAGGGTGCGGTGTTGAGTCACGGGAACTTGGGGAGCAACGGGACGGCGATTGCGCGGGATTGGTTTGGGGGGCTGGGGTGGGAGCGTGAGGGTGTGGGGCCGAAGGTCTTGGCGGTCTTGCCGCTCTGTCATAATTTCGGGTTGAACGTGACGCTGGATGCGACCTGGTTGGCGGGTGGGGTCTCGGTGATCTTGCCGCGTTTTAGTGCGGTGGAGGTGGCGCGGGCGATGGGGCAAGCGGAGGTGGCGGTATTGTCGTTGGTGCCGACGATGACGCAGGCGTTGTTGCCGAGGTTGGAGGCGGAGCCGAGGCTGGTGCGGTCGCTTCGGCTGTTGGTGTCGGGAGGCGCTGCGTTGCCGGGGGTTTTGCGGGAGCGGGTGAAGGGTCTCTGGCCCTGGGTGGAGCTGAGGGATACATATGGGTTGACGGAGACCTCCTTGTTGGCGACGACGGGGCCGGGGCGAGCTCATCCGGGCTCGGTGGGGGGGCCGATTGAGCATACGGAGCTGCGGATTGTGTCGGAGCGGGGGGGGTTGTGTGAGGTGGGGGAGGTGGGGGAGGTGCAG
>JBJTQF010000051.1:0-19979 GCA_046075485.1 Myxococcota bacterium
CCAGAGCCTTCAAGCGCCTCCGTCCAACGAGAAGCTGGGTACAAACCAACGCCCCCCGTCTCCAGCAGACCATACAGGGTCAACGAGGCCGCTCCACCCAGACCCAGCCCCGACAACCACAACAGAGCCCCTCGACGAGCATGGAAATAACCCTGTTCTTCTTGGACAGTGTCATCCTGAATTAGACGACGGACGACCGTTCCAAGATAGGCCGCATTGCCAAAGGCAACTCCGTCCAAGGCATCAGCGGCATCGAGCAGCTCTTGTGCTAATTGTGGCGCAGTGGGTAAAACGGTTCCTACACGCACCTGGAGCGAGTCAGAGCGCAGGAGGCGTGCAGCCGCGTTTGCTTCCGCCAGCTCAACGTGCGAACGAGGCACCAGTAACACGAGGGATGGATTGAAGGAACGCAACGACGTGCGAATACTGGCGAACCGAATATCCTCGAGGGTCAGGGTCGAGACTTCAAGTCCTTGCCGCGTAAGAGTGTCGGTCAGGGCGCGGATAAAGGCGGTGTCTGTTCGCCACGAGACCACCAGACTGACACGGTTTGTTTGGGCGCTCATGATTCCAGTTACCTCCTGCACCTTCCTGTATCACGACTGCACGCTGCTTGTGCCCGCTTCCGCCTCGGTAATCACAGGTGAAGGTTGAGCTGCTTCCAACGGCTCGGTGTTTCGTTCGGCTACAACTTGGGGGCGAGGTGCGGGGCCAAAGGCGTCACTGCTCAGTACGATGCGCTGCATGGGGCGCAGACGCTGCTCGGGCCTCGGTTCCTCAAGGGGCCCCACGCGCGCCAGGTCCAGACGCAGCAGGTAGGGCCGTCGAATCATGCGTGTGCTTTCCTCCAGCTTCCAGACCCACCCGTATCCACTGCGCAAGGTCACACGGGTTTCACGCTGCGGAATCTGTGGCTGCCAGCTTTCATCTGGCTCTAAAATCCAGGGTTCAAACAATGGCTTAGGAGGTTTTGTCGGAACCGAAGCCAGCCCAAAAATGCGCCGCTCCGGTCCCAGCTCCAATGGCTCCAACGCCTGCTCTGGAGGGAAGGAAGGTTCAACGCGGGGCATCTTCAGGGGTGGTACCGGTGGAGCAGGTACGACAAGTGGCACCCCCTGATTCTTATCTGAAGTTACCCGCACCACCGGAATATATGAAGTGGATATTGCCTCACGGTGAGAAAGAGTCGCTTGAACCTGTAATAGCTTCGGAATAAGCGTTGCCTTTGAGGAAGTCTCATCGGGAGAAGCCTCAGGCGAAAGCCCAGCGCGAAGCGATTGCTCCCAGCCATCCAAGTGTTCAAGCGCCTCGAGACGCGACAAGGACTCCGCCGTCTTTGCACGCCACGTCTCAGGCACTCGCTCCAAGAGGTGGCCGAGAGCCTCCCAAAACCCCATGAACCCGCCCCCACGGGAAGGGATGGCCCCTCCCCACACACGATCAGTTGATGTTAACGACAGCACCCTTGATGGTGAGCGGCCCACCCGCTTCCAGCTTGCCCGTGGCAGAGGCTTTGATCTCGACCTGGGTGGCCTCCGCTTTAAAGGCAGTGGATGCTTTCATTTGAATGGCGGCTCCCTTCGACTCGACACCAATCTTCTGAGCGGCCTCTAGGGTGAAAGCCGCATCGGTTTTTAAGGTGTAGTTTTTACCCGCCTTTACATCAAAAGTGGTGTCTGCAGTAAACTTCGTAGTCTTGGAGCTGTGAACTTGGAGATCCTTACACTCAATCTTGATGGTTCCCTCGGGCACCAAGATATCCATATCACCAGTCTTTGCCTGAATGGTGATCTTGTCTTCCTTTACATCAATGACGATGGAGTTGTTCTTACTGGAGTCAATCAATGAGATCTTCTCCTCACCATCTTTATCATCGAACGTCAGGACATGGCCACTTCGAGAGCGGAAGCGCTTCAGGTTATTGTCAGGATTGTCTTGTACAGGAGGTTTGTCCTTTCCGTTATATACTGCTCCAATAATAAACGGAAAGTTTACATCACCATACTCAAACCCCAACACCACTTCATCGTTTACTTCTGGCATGAAAAAGCTGCCACGATCCACACCCGCGTAGAAACAAATCACGCGACACCAATCACTCTCAACCTTTTGGTCGAGCATGTGATACTTCACCTTTACTCTACCGAATTTGTCGGGGTCTTGGTTGTTGGTCACAATTCCAAGCACAAAGCCATAAACACGGTGCCGCTGAGAATCAAACAAGCTCATATGGACCTCACTTAGAACTGGTCTCACCCTTCGGATCGGGCCGTCCGAGATAAAATGCGATGTCTGAGCCAATTAAATTGGCAGCAAAGAAGCGAGGGACGTACCGTTGAATATCCTCCGGCACAGCAGGCGCACCGCGCTCCCCTTTTAGGTTGATCACGTATGGAAAGGCTCGCTGTCCCGAAGACCACAGACGATACTTCTTGAAGAGATCCAATGCATTCTCTGGACCCCAATTGTAGGCTGCGAGCGCCACCATAAAGCCGTCATTGCCCCACTGACTGAGAAGGTCGGAGAGGTATCGAGCTGCCGCGCGGGTGGATCGCTCAAAATCCTGGCGAAAATCCTCCCCCTTTGGTGTGATCAGCTCATAGGAGGTGGCCGTTGCAACATTAAACTGCCACATGCCCAGCCCACCCTTCTCACTCTCCATGTCCACGAAGTAGTCACTCTCAATCCAGGCAACATATGCCAAGGCACTCGGAAGCTGATACTCCTTGCGGAAGATGTCCTCCACCCGGGCATGATACCGACGATATCGCTCCAAGAAACCTTCCAGGTCGGAGTCTCGAAGGAGTCGCTCCTTCTCTCGATCTACTTCGTTCTTAATGACGCTGACGAACTGATAATTGACGTAGGGATTCTCCACACCAAAGGTCTTCATGATGTTCATAACACCTTTGGCAGTCCGATCATTGGCCAGGAGCATATCAGCCTTTTCGTCTTCACTCTTCGCATCGGCGGGCTGATTGGCCTGCTCAGCGGCCTGAGCTTGCGCGATCCACCGCGTGGCAAGCTGCTCGCGCGCATTGCTCGTCTCAAATCTTTGGAGGTCAAAGTTGGTCTTAAAGTAGATGAGAATGCCTGAGATGAGAATTCCCAAGACCGAAAGAAAGATGATCCAGCGTCGATACTTTGACAAAACTCTGAGGTGCAGACTGGCTTGTCGAATATAGTGGCGCTCACTGTCCTGCATGCGACTGGTGACCACCATCTGCTCAAGCCTGACGCGCACCTGCTCATCGGGAAGCAGATCTTCCATCTCTGGATCCGCAGCCAGGACACGAGAGAATCTACCCGCATTGGCTTCATCTCCGAGATAGCGAAACTTAATGCGCGGTCCAAGTCTCGCCAGGCGAAAGATCATGCCATCTCGAAGGATGGTATAGCTGACCTTACGATATCGCCCCCACTTACGCACAAACACAGGCGCGAGGTCTGGTTCGAGGGCTGTCAGCGTATAAGAACCAACAGGATTACGCTGGATGAGTACGTGAAAACCATCGACGGCACCATCGGGAATGACGAATTGATTATTTGGCCCACGTCCAATACGAAATGGGGAAGAGCTGATGAAGATCTCAGATCCCTTTCCCGGACCTGAGAGCACTTTCAGATGGGGCATCTGCTTGAGCTGCTCCAAGTACTCTCGATGGCGCGCGAGACCTCGGCTGGCATTCTTAGCACTTGTCGAAATCTCATCTACATTCACAGCACTCATGGTATGGCCTCAGTTGAATGATTCCCACAGCGACACCAGGATTCCTTGACCCTCTACAAACAATCAAGAGCCGGACCATACCATCGCTCAAGCCGACGGCACACCAGCTCTGACTGAAACGATCTGAACAGAGGAGAAGCTCAGTAAGTTCTGCCCACACCGCGCAACAGCATCGCGGCCACACCACCTTCTCCAAGCTCCATCACGTCGCCAAAACGAAGGTTGACGGCACCTGAGTCAATGTTCTTGCGGGCCACACTCGCCTTACCACCATCGACACGGAGCACAATCTTTTGGCCCTGTTGAACCCAATGGATCGAAGCATGATTCGGCTTTACCGGGAGCTCACCCAAATGAGTAACGACAATGTCGTCTTCTTTGCCGCTGCCTACGCTGTAATAATCGTTCTTGAGAAAGAAGACTTCACCGGCTTTATCACCATTTAGAATGATGAGCCGTCCCCAAACACCTTTGGTCTCACAGAACTTACAAACGGGCCAATCCTCCGGAATCAAGTGACCGCATCCCTCGGGACAGTTGACCACTCGAACTTTCTCACGGAAAGGCCAGATCTTAAAATAGTAGAGGGTAAAGATGAAGAGACCAAAGAGTGCCAAAATGACCACACTCCGTAACACAATCCGGAGCGTCTGATTGTAAGTACCTGGCTGAACTCTGATCTGACGGCTGGTATATTGCCCATCTTTCCAAGTACCCCAAAGCGTGAGCTCTGTGCCTTTGATACCGGAAAATCCAGAGACATAGTCCACCACAAATGAGTAGCCGTCCGCCATCCACCGATCAATCAGAGACTTTACGGTCTTTGGAAGTTTCTCATGCTGCTCAACGGAGACGAAGCTGCCTCCCATCTTACGACGCTCGTAGAGATCGCGAATACGTGCAAGACCTTTTTCTCCTTCAGTATTCGCTGCCAATCCAACCGTATAGAGCGAGAGGTTTGATTTTACGATCAGGTCAGAGAAGACATCAATGCTTCCCTCTCGGAAAGGCTCTCCATCGGTCACCAGGATCACCGCTGAGCGGCCATTCTGATTGTCTTTGAAGAAGTGCGGAAGTGTACCATTCTTGAGCGCCGCTTCTTGGGCCTGCTCAGGTGTGGCACGCTGCAACCAGTCAAAGTCCGCAATATTTGGTTCGATACAGCCCATGAAGTTCCCCTCGGGCACTCCCGGGTAAACCAATGCATCCATATCTGCCACATACTGCTGGCTCATCTCAGGTGTGGTGAAGGCATAACGTCGCTCGTTTTTGCCCCAGCACAGCACCACCGCCAAGTTAAAGAGATTCTCGTCGAAACCTTGAGCAAGCCCTTTGAGTGCATCCCGGAAACCAGGATGAACGGCCTTCCCACCTCCTTGACCCACAACGAGTCCTTCGGTGACCAATGCGACCACGAGAATATTTGTCTTTTGACGCAGGTCTGAGATACGGCTGACGGTGAGCACCGGACGCTCAACACCATCTTCAAAGATGCGAATGGCTGTAGACTTCTCGTCAGGATACCAAGTGGAGTTGGATGGAAGTACCTTGTCTGAGTCAATGAAAGCTCTTCCAATCAAAAAATCAAAGGGAAAGACACCCCGCTTCATGAACCGGATCTGTTCGATCCCAAATCGGAAAGCCGGATCTGTCTCTTTTTGACCCGACGGCGGCGTCTGGCCACAGCTCGTCAGCACCAGGGTCAACAGAATCCCCAGTATGAGCTGCCATCGGATGATGGAACGTCGCACCCAATTGCCCGCCAGAACGCTCTTAACCATGTCCAGCTCCCTACTCCTGCGCCCCTACAAAGAAGCTTCAACCAGATCAACCACCGACATCACGTCAAGGTCTCACCACCACCGAATCCAAGATGCCACCGCTAAATTGCCGCTGCACTCATCTTAAGAGCCGCCTCGTCTGTTGCACGATACAGAAACTCGATATCACCCAGCATAATATGGCAGCCATCTCTAAACCAATACTCACGCTCGGGATCCAGTACATACCACTGAAGCTCACCCTCTGCACGCATGGCGGAGTGATGGAGGCTGTTGGTATCCCGAACGGTAGTACGACCTTGCCGACGTACCATTGTCAAATGACGTCGAGAGATCTTCTCATCAGAGAGCACCACATCGCAGTCTGGATCGGCTCCGATGAAGATGGAAATGTCTTCACGCATCACCAGTGAGAAGGCATGCCCTCTATGAAAACCATTGAGGCATAGCAGGCTCCCGACCATGACACCCTGGTCTTTGTAGGCGACAATGCCTTTTCGCTCCTCGATCATCAGATTGATGAGATGACAGTCAAAACAATCTTCATTCCGTTGACCGGGAAGAATGGCATGTCCTCGCTTGCAAGTGTTGCCCCTCTCCATGGCATTGGCGTTTGCAGTGGCCTCACTCCCGAGTTTGCTGGCCACATCACCTGCACCCGATTTGTCCACGGCTGCTGCCGCCTCTTTGCCCGAGGCAGGAGCAAACCTCCCAAACAGTTTTTTGAACCAAGCAACCATGGATGACTCCTATCCAATCTTCAGAATCCGAGAGGTAAACTGTAAAAACCACCATTCACATTACCGGAGCTGGGTGTGAGCAATGGGGCACCAATCACTGCATAGGAGGTGGTTCCAATCTTGGCGCTGTACAGCGACCACCCAAAGCCAGCTGTTAACACATCCGGCTCAATTCTGGCATAAGCATCCTCAGTGAGCAAGGCTCCCCCTGCTTTAAGAGTTGCAAAGAGATATGCATACACAGCACCATCGTCCGAAGGAGTAGAGGACAGAGGCGTAGCGGCAAATGTCTCCGACACCAGCAAGTCCTTTGATGTACCCGTGTCCACGGAGGCCCCAGAGGCGAGCGCAGTTCCGAGCCGCCCTCCTGCCGTTGCACCAGAGATAGAAGCCACTGCAGCAGTGGACGTAATGGTCGTGGATGAGTACACCGTACTCTCAAAGACAAAGACCTTCCCAGCGGCAGCCTTTGAGCTCACGGAGGTCTCAGGCGCACCGACGACCAGCTCTGGCTTCGAATCGGTGCCGAAGTCTGCCAAGGTCACCAAAGAGACTCCAAATGCCTGAACACCCGTTACGGCAGTGATATCCTTTGATAGCGTCAGTGCAGTCGGCGGAGTCGGCGTGCTTGGGATGGCAATTCCCGTGAAGATGCTAACGGCTCCCTGGCCCGCAACGGCGTCGGGGGCACCGACAACCAGCTCCGCCTTTGAATCGCCGACCAAGTTTTCAACTAAGAGCACGGAGTGTCCGAATTTGCTTCCACTACTGAAACCGGAGACTGCGACAAAGGTTGCTGCATCGGAAGCAACAGTATGGGGGGTTACAACATTAGGGACCAGCTTAGAATACACCAGCGAAACGCCCGATGGGTTCGCATCAGGAGCACCTACCGCCAAGTCCACAAACCCATCACCGTCGAAGTCACCACCCATGTGAAGCGCCGAACCGAAACGGGAGTTGTTCCCAAGAGGCTCCGTTGGTCCAGTCCCCTTATCGAGGGTCACCGTCAGCACCAGTGTAGGTGGCGTCAGACTGCTGTCCCACGTATAAATGTGGACTTTACCTGAAAACCCAGCATTCGGACAGCCTACTGCCAGATCATTCTTATTGTCACCTGCGAGATCTCCCACGGCTAAACTTAGCCCACACTCGGCACCGGCACTGCCACCGGTCAGTACCACGTCTGCGGTTGCCAGGGTACTCGAAGAGGTGATGGGGCCCAAATATACATACACGGTCCCGCCCGCCGCAGTACCTGGGGCAGAGATGATCATATCTGCGGGGCCGTCGTTGTTTACATCCCCCATCACAACCGAGAAACCCAGACGCGAATCATTGGCAGTACCGACAACACGTTCACCAGAATCTGTCTTGGTCTCCACAAGACACGGCGAGGTTGAATCACAGTCACTGTCAACGGTATCGAGGCAATAGTCCGTCTTACCAGGGTTTACACTGGAGAGTGTGTCGTTACAGTCGCCCGATTGCGCCACATACCCGCTGGGGGCTGTACACTTCGACTGCGAGACAGTGGAGCCATAACCATCTCCATCGTTGTCCTGATAAAATACCGTTGTCACACCTTCATCCACTGTGCCATCACAGTCTTGATCGACTGAATCGCAGATCTCCACGGCCCCTGGCTTGATAGCGGAATCTCCATCATTACAATCGCCACCGACAAGGACATAACCAGAGAGCGAGGAACAGGAGGAAATGCTATTGGAACCTCCGAAGGTGTCGCCATCACCGTCTGTGTAGTATGTGGTCGAAACGCCCTCATCAACGCTTAAGTCGCAGTCGTCGTCCTTCTGATTACACGTCTCGGTCGCGCCCGGATAGGTCGAAGCAGAGCTGTCGTTACAGTCTGTATTATTCGTGACGTATCCCGAGGGCTTCGTACACGCCTGCGACGTCGAATAAGGACTTCCATAGGTGTCTGCATCGTTGTCGACATAGAAGGTCGTTTTGACGTTCTCATCTATCGTAGAGTTGCAGTTATCGTCAACACTGTTGCAAATCTCAGCAGCAGCAGGGTTGATGCTGCTAGAGGCGTCGTTACAGTCCCCGCTGAGTTCAAAGGAGTACGCCTCACCACTGTCAAGGCAGTCTGTGTCCGTCGAGGTTACAGTGCTTGTTGTATCGGGACGATAACCATCATTGTCAGCGTCCTTATAGCAGGTCTCCGTGCCATTGCAGTTTTGATCGATACCATCACCTGCAACCTCGGTCGCATCCGGATTAAAAGCGCTGCTCTGATCATTGCAGTCACCCGTCAAATCAGCGGTCACGGCCTCCTTGGGATCTGTGCAGTCAGAGTCGCTGGAAAGAATGGTGGACGTAGAATCTGGACGATAACCATCGTCGTCGGCGTCGAGGTAACACAGCTCTTGACCATCACAGTTATCGTCTTTCCCATTGTTGACTACTTCGGTCGCCCCGGGCTTAACAGTCGCAACGGTATCATCGCAGTCATCACCAAGATAGTCAGACCCGACTTCACCGGCATCACCACAATCCGCATCTGCCGACGTCAGGAGTTGGCTTGCCCCTTTGCGGTAGTTGTCGTCATCGGCATCGACATAACAGCGCTCTTTGCCGTCGCAGCTCTCATCCACGTCATTGCCGACAATCTCCGTCGCCCCTGTGTATGCAGACTTATTATTGTCGTCGCAGTCTGTCGTGGCATCCGTACTCTTCGCTTCCGCAGAGTCGATACAGTCGAGGTCGGCAGAAACAATGGTGGAGGAAGAGTCGGGACGCTGTCCATCATTGTCAGCATCGAGATAACACAGCTCCTTGCCATCGCAGTTCTCATCCACCCCAGTATCCACTAGCTCCGTCGCAGCGGGATTGATGCTGCTGCTGGCATCGTTACAGTCATCACCCTTGAGATCTACCAGGTCCACTTCTCCCGAGTCGTCGCAGCTCACGTTAGTAGAGAGCACGGTGAAGGAGGCACCCTTTCGATAGTCGTCATTATCACCATCTACGAAACAGAGCTCTTTGCCGTCGCAGTTATCATCGACCTCGTTGGAGACCAGCTCGGTCGCCGCAGGACTCACGAGCGCATTGTTATCATTGCAATCACCCGTAGGGATCGAGCCAGCAGCCTCTCCTGCATCAAGGCAATCCAGATCCGTGGACAGAATGGTCGCAGAGGAATTAGGTCGATATCCGTCCGAGTCGGCATCTCGATAGCAGAGCTCTTGACCATCACAGTTGTTGTCAATTCCATCCGAAGCAGTATCACTTACCCTTGGATTGACGCTGCTATCGGCGTCATTACAATCACCGGCAGGATCCGTGGAGGGAGCCTCACCGGAGTCGTTACAATCGGAGTCGCTGGAGACAACTGTTGATGTGACATTGGGTCGATAATTATCGTTATCAACATCCACATAACAGGTCTCCTTTTGGTCGCAGTCTTGATCAACATTGTCGCCTGCAACCTCTTTTGCGCCCGGATAAATGAAGGCATCGTTATCATCGCAGTCGGTGTTTACCAATGAATACTGCGTGGCGGGGACAGATGGATTGTCGCAATACTTGTTGGCAGACGAGTTGAGCTTTCCATAGCCATCCTTGTCCGCATCAATGTAGTAGCTGGTCATGGTGGCGATGCTGGCGGAGGAGTCGGCATCATCACTCTTTCCATCACAGTCTTCGTCAAGATTGTTGGCATCACATACCTCTTGACCAGACGGCTTTACTGAAGCATTGGTATCCAAGCAGTCCGTAGAGTTACTGACATAGCCAGTGGGCTTATAACAAGACTTTATGGCCACGTTTACGTTCCCAAATCCATCACCATCAAAGTCCTGATACCAGGTCTGGGAATCGGCGGAGTCTGTCTCATCGATCACGCTGTCACAGTCGTTGTCCACGCCATCACATGTTTCTGTCAAGGAGGGGTTCCGCTGAGCATTTGTATCGTCGCAGTCCGTAGCAGGATCCGTCTTCACGGCTTCCCCGGAGTCCGTACAGACGAGGTTGGGAGAGGACTTCGTAGCCGTCGCATTGGGTCGATAGTTATCGTTATCGGCATCAACATAACACAGCTCGGCGCCATTGCAGTCATCATCATTTCCATTGTCCACCACCTCAACAGCAGCCGGATTCGTCTGAGGACTGGCATCATTACAATCGTAAGGTGAACCAAACCCAGTGCGGGCCTCTACATATCCCATGGGACGAAGATATGAGCAAGCACGTTTAATCTGGGACTGATTGCCAAACCCATCGATGTCATTGTCCAAATAGAAATTGATCGCATCGACGGCATCAGGCTCGTCTTCAAACCCATCGCAGTCATCATCCTCGTGGTCGCAGTATTCCTGCGCATATGGATGGGTGTCAGGATCGGTGTCATCACAGTCTACATCATCATCGGTATAGGGATGGTCTTCAGCCCCCACATCGATCATCCAGATGTTAGTTTCAGGATCGAGATAGATTGAGATGTAGTTATCCAGCGCCTCGGGCTCTTTACAGTCCAGAAGTCCGGGTTTTGAGAAGTCTCCATACTTATCGTCATCGGCGTCCGGGAAGTAGAACGCATAAAAGACCTTGTCGTCGATGGTCGTGTTGCAGTTATTATCCTCACCATCACACTGCTCTGAAGCCCCAGGATAGGTGTTGTCGTTCTCATCGTCACAATCAAAATAGATTTCGGCAAGAGGCGGCTCTATATAACTCGGCGGCATGGTACACCAGTAGATGAAAGATTGTTTATCTCCGAAATCATCACTATCGTTGTCCAAGTAGTAGAGCTGCTTCCCTTCAGTCTCTTCAATGACGGTATAGTCGGTCGGGTTCTCTGTATCGATACCATCAATGATATCGTTGCAGTTATCATCGTACCCGTTACACTTTTCAAGCTGAGATGGAAAGATCTCAGCATTACTATCGACACAGTCGAAAGGATCTCCCTTCTTCACCAGAACATATCCCTCGGGCTGACGGCAAGCAAGAACCACTGCGTCTTTATCGAGGTCGTCTGGGGGGTTAGTATAAATATCTCGGCCATAGCTGTCGCCGTCAATATCGACATAGTAATAGTTGTATGGCAGAGCTTCGTCTGTCTGTGCGTTACAGTTATCATCGATGTCATTGCAACGCTCGACCTCATCGGGGTTTACCTCGATGTTTTCGTCATCGCAGTCATATCCATTGGTCGCGAAGCCCGTAGGACGCTCACACCGATAGATACCGTTGCTGACGTCCGGATTTCCGAAGTCATCCCCATCACTGTCTACAAACCAGAAGGGTGCCGTTCCAATATTGTCCGGCGGAAGGAACTCGTCCTTCTCTCCATCACAATCGTTGTCTCGCCCATCACACTTTTCGAGGCCACCTGGGAAGTCCGCTGCATTTAGGTCGTTGCAGTCTTTCCCGCAGGTTCCATCCTGAAACTTACAGCTACAGCGACTGCTATCTGTGTAGCCATCTCCATCAAGATCGAAGCCTTCGTCCACTTGACCGTCGAGATTATTGTCAAGACCATCACAAATTTCTTCAGCAAAGCAGTCGGCAGTACCATCATTGTCTCGGTCAAATATCTCTGGATCGTCTACATCTCCGTCGCAATTGTTGTCCTTACGATCACACTGATCTGGCTCAAGAGTCTCAGGCTCACCTGTAGGATGAATGCTGGCGTCACCATCATTACAATCCGTACTGTCTTCGACATAGCCCTCAAGCTGGTAGCAGGTTAAAGTCGTCTTCTTGGGATCTCCGAAGCCGTCTTGGTCTAAGTCCAAATAGTACTTCTGACGATCCACGGCGTCTTCTGCGTCGAGTTTTCCATCACAGTCATGATCAATGCTTTGGCTATCACAGATCTCGACTGCATCCTTATTGACGTAGGGGCTGCTATCATCACAGTCGGTATTGTTTGTGACATACCCTGCTGGGGGCGCACACGACTCCCTCGGCGTCGCGGCAACCTTATTGTCGCCATAACCGTCACCATCTGAGTCAATGTAGAACTCCGTAGTGACACCCTCATCAGCGAGTCCAGAGCAGTTATCATCAATGCCGTTACATTGCTCGGGAGCATTGGGACTCACATCTGCATTGAGGTCATCACAGTCACCTTGAAGAGGGGTATATCCGTCACCATCTCGGTCAGCGACTCCTGGCGCCTCAAAGACCGCTTCTGAGCACCCTGCCTGTATTAAAAGGCCGCAGAACAGCGCGGCAAAGATGAAATGCTTCATGGCTACTACCTCAGAAGAATGGGGTTCTAATGAAGACCTGTCCCGACACGACAGGACCCCAAACAGCAGCATCTTCACCCACCGTATATTGGTAGGTATCTTCGTACCCAGCCTGCTTCACTTCTCCAGTGGGAGCCAGAGGTGCGATGACCATCAAGCTTCCGTTGAGCTCAAATCCCACCTGAAGACCAGATGGGCCAGAACGAACAGATTTCCCTGCTGAGAGCTTCCATTCTGGTCCGATACTAAATCCGGGGAGGTACAGAGCCGCAAGGAGTCCCTGCTCACTCGTACCCGTCGGATCTTCGAGGTATGCCGGATAGACGATGTAAGAGATGTAACCAGCGCGAACTCCCGCGCCGGCCTGAAAGTTTAATCCCAACCGCGCTGGGAGATCTAACATGGCAGAGAGACCAAGTGAATAGAAGGATGGAATGAGCTGACCGCCTTTAATGGTTTTGACACCTCCAAGCGTTGGTGATGGTGGGCGGATGCGCGCATCAAAGCGCACACCCATCATGCCGACGGTCCCAGCAGCGCGAGAGTGAGTACTGGACATCTCAACATACGGGATCGAGGAGAAGGTGAGACGATACTCTCCGACCAGCAGTTGTTCTTGATTCCCTGGCTGATCTACCTCATAGGCAGGCGCGGTGAAACCATTCATGCTGGTGTAACCAAGCGCAATTGCTTGACCGTCTCCAATCTGAGCACGCTTCCAACGGCTCAGCCGCTCACTACCAATGACAAAGTTGATTCCATTGGAGTCTTCGATGGAGCGCTCGACTTGGTCAATCTCGTAGTCACCCAGTGGCAGATAGACCTTCATCGGTGGCTCGATACCTTCGCTCACCTTCTTTCGTACAAACTCAAAATAGGGGTCGAGCGTCGGATCTTTGAGCGCGCCGACCTTCGTGATGGTCAGCTCAATCTGCCCAGTCTTACCAGGAGAATGAGCAAATCGAATCTCCCCGAAACGTTCGTTGACCTTTTCACGCACAAACGAAGTCAGGATCGACTCCTGAACAGCATTGAGCTTTAGCTTCTGGCGGGCCTCGCTGAGTACCTCCATCGTAGAGCCAACATCATAAAGGCAATATTGACCCCGGATATAGGCGTACCATACTTCAAAGCTCTCTGCACCTTCTTTGGATGCCTTCAGGTCTTTGGCGAGCTTAAAAGCATCTTCACAAAAGTTGTCATCGAAGTACTTCTCAATCTTCTTGAGATCACGCTCGAGAGGCGTCAGCGCATGTGCGAGAGGGAGCTGAACAAATAGAAAGACGAGCCATAAAAGGCTCGCACCAAGAGTCCGTATACTCGGCAAAGAAGTGCCGCGTCTTGGCGAGTATTTTGTCTGCATATGAAAGGAAGGAAGTCTTATCATGAACGTTCCTCCTTTTTGTATATAACTTCTGGTAACAGGCTACACGTCTGCATACCATGCCTCCAAACTTTCCCCTCGGGAAGTTCGTAATGCCCGCACATTCAAATTACCCACCCAAGGATGGCTGACTTGGGGGAATGACAAGACTCTGCTCATCATCACCTTCCAAGCTCCAAAGGTGTATATCTGCAAAAAAGAAGTATCCATCGAGAGGCGGGATATTCGAAACGTCCTCTCGGATCGCGGCATAGTCTTGCGCTTGCCACAAAAAGACAGCCGGGAGATCTCGGCTCATGATGCGATGCATTTCCTGGCGGTACAAAAGACGGCTCTTCTGAAGTGCCGCTCGCCGCTCAAGATTCAGGCGCTCATCTAGGGCTCGATTCGCATAACGGAGATAGTTTAGTGTGCCATTGCTGTGATAGATGTCAAAGATCTCCTCGCCCTCATCCAGAATCCACTCATGGAGGATCATATCAAAAGAGCCGCTGGGCTCACGCAGCAGCTTGAGCAGCTCGGGCCGAGATACAATCTTCTGCTCGACGGGGATTCCTTCACGCTCAAGTTGTTCCTTCAAAAGGCTTCCAATGAGCTCATAGTTTTGAACACCATCGTAGATCAGAATCCGCATGCGAAGGGTCTGACCGGTCTCACTTCGATAGTTGTCCCCAACTCGCCGATACCCCAAGTCCGACAGTCTGCTGGCAGCCACCGTGAGACTATAGGGGATGGGCTCGACCTCCGGATCGTTGTAAATGCTGGAGTAGCCGAATGGTCCTGTCAACAGAGAGCCTCCCCCACCCACCTCCTTCAGCGCATCAATGATACCTTGGCGATCCATGAATGAAGCGACTGCGGAGCGCAGCTCCGGTTTCAGCTCAAAGACGGAGCCAAGCACACGGTTAAAGCCGAGGTACACAATGCGTCGGGTATTGACAGGTCGAATGGTGAAAGTGGCGTTCTTTTTGATGGACAACAGCTTCGAGCTAGAGACGCGGGTGATGATCTCACTCTGCCCCTCATTTGCAAGCAATGCTTCCTGCTCGGTCCCAGAACTATAACGAATTTCCATACTCTTGATCTTTGGGGCACCCAAATGGTATTGAGGGTTGGCCTTTAGGACCAAGGTATTCCCTTTACGCTCCGTCAGAATAAAGGGTCCGGCAGTTTGGAAGCCCGGCTTAGACAGCTCCTCATCACTGAGCTTGGCTGGAACAACCGGCAACATGGCAATCCAAGAGGTCACTTCTTCCATCTGAACAGGTAACCGGAAGACGACCATCACCTTTCCATTCTCAAGCGCCTCAAATCGCTCCACAAGTGCCATTGTATTCAGCAGACTTCTGGCAGTTTCACCGTTCTTGCTTGCTGTAAGGTTCTGTAGCCGCTTGAAGGAGTTCTCGACATCCGCCGCTGTTAATGGCTCCCCGGTAGACCAACGCGCTTCTGGCTTCAGAGTCAGGTCGTAGCGTGTGGCACTGCGAGTCTCAACTGTGGAAAAGAGATTGAGCTCAAGGCGGTTGTTTCGGGGATTGAGACGTGATACGCGCTCGGAGATCAGGCTACTCAGTCGAACGCCTTCTTGAGAGCTGCCCAGGAGCATGGGATGCAAGTTTGGGGGACAGTCTCCCCGCTCATACACGATCAGCGGTCGTGCAAATGCTGTCTCCGCCAGGAGGCATACCAGAAGTGTTATGCTGCGTAGCCAGAACGACATCTTTGCTCCCTCAGCCAATCAGTTTCGCCCTTTGAAGCCAGCAATATGGTCTTCCGCGAGAGCAACCCGATCTGCCACCTCTTTATTTGAGCCAGTCAACGGTTTCAGAAGATCTCGGAAGTCTTCCCATTCCTTGATCGCGCGTTCTCTATAGAGTGCCGTATCTTCATCATTACCTTTGGCTACAGATTCACGAAAGAGTCCTTCATACGACCAAGCTCTACACTCCAAGACACGAGCACGATGCAATTCCGGATCGGCTCCATTGGGAAGATTGCTGAAGTAACGTTCTGCCTCCGTTGCGCGTTCAACGGACTTTTGAAAGATTCCCATCTTCATCATGGCCCAGCCATGCTCAATCAGATGCGTGGGATCAAAACGGAGCTCTGGCACCGCAATGAACAGGTTCTTGTACTGCTCTTCGATCTTGCGCCATTCTTTAAGGTTTGTGTAATAACCTGTAACGATGGCCATACCGACTTCTGCTTCAAGGCGCTTACCACTTTGGGTGGCTCGAATGGCCTCGGTGACATCCTTCTCCGTCACATCGGGTAGAGCTGACTGCACCGCTCGCTCTCGCTCTTGACCGCGCTCAGTCTGTCGATACTTATCAATGAGCTTACCCACTATCCCAGCATAGCCCTCCGGTGTCGGAGTCGGAGTCACTGTTGTCGTGCTCTTGGGAGCGTCTACCACCGCTGCCGTCTTATTGTCTTGATCAGGAGATGCCCAACCCGGCTTGTTCAAACTACGGATACGGCTGGGTGGCACCTCTTCGGGTTCTCCAAACAGGGCATTACATCCGGAGAGAATTCCCGTCGTTAGTATGAGCAATGCTGACAACAATCCTGCTCGTGGCATACACTTTCCTTTTGTCACACTACGGAAGAACTAGGGAATGGGTGGTCCCATCCGACGACGGATATCTACCACCGACTCTACTTCAATGTTGCGCCGTCCGGGGATGACCATACGCACCAAGCCACCCTCCTCAACCCGTGACAGCTCAACCGCTCCCAGTCTCTGCGCTCCGCCTTCGTAGACCAACTTGAAGTCCTTAATTCGATGATTTACGGAGTTGACAACAATTTGATACTCCATCCCCATCTCGAAGGGTAGTGAGATTCCCTGCCGCTTAAAGTTAGACAATTGGAAGGAACCATCTCCAGTCGAGTAGATATAGAATGGCTTGGGATCGTTGTCATTGACGGGCTTCACAATGATCTTTGCGTTTGATACGCCGTCGCCGCTGTCTGCATCTACAATGCGCCCAGTAAATCCTAAGAATGTGTTATTCTTGATGATGGGCTCGTCCATCAAATATGCCATACCACATCCAAGATTCAGCCACAGAAGAGGACACAGAAGGGCCAAGAGTACGAGTTCTAGCCGACGCGGAGTACGCTGAAAGAGCTTCATCGCAAGACCTCCCGGCTTCCACCTGAACCACCTGCCCCGGGGGCTGGGGCTGCGCTGGCTTTATCAGGTGTCGAGGCAGCTCCCCCACCTCCGGCTGCGGCGGCTGCACCGGCCCCTGCCGCCGCAGGGGCACCTCCGGAGTCCGGTTGAGCAGCCGCTTCTGTTGCGGCTCGTGCTTCTTCGTCTGGCTGCGCAGCTGCAAGTCTCACCAAGGGGCCACAGCTAAAGCGAGCACGCCAATCCTGCACCTGCTGCTCAAGCTCCACATCTCGATACTCTACAGCAGTACCCAAAGCAGAGTGGAGGGTATCGCATCCAGTTAAGAGATTGTTTTGAGCTACATATGCTCGCGATTGAACAATCAAAGCATTGATTCGCTCTTGATAGGTCGTGGCCTCCGTCACTGCCACGCGGCAAATCTCGATGGCGCGCTGATACTGCTTCCCCTTAAAGTAGCGCTCGCAACGCTGCATGGGTGTTGACTTGGCGCTTAGACTTCCGCCAAAGTCATGAAAGACAGCCACGGACTCTCCTGCACGAGCTTGAATATCGTCAACATCCCACCGCACGCCTCGATATTCGAGCTGGATGACATATGGGATACCCGGTTGAAGTCCGCACACCCGGGTCGTTGAAGGCCCCGTTGTTCCACGTCGGGTATACTGAACATAGATGGGGAGCCCCGTTGGCTTTGAATCGACTTCAACACATACTTCTTTGAAGAGTGCCAGATCTGATGCCGTATTCTTGTTAAAAAACGAAGGCTTATAGAGACGTGTGGTCTCAGAAATGTAACCAAGTGCGGTCATTCTAATGCAAAAGGGCCATGACTCCCGTGGATGGTAGACAAAGGGCGTTGGCTGCAAAGGCTCCCAAGCCCCCTCACAGTCATGCTGAATATAGACCATCGCACCTAACGGATTTGATGTAAACTTTACCGCGACGGGAGTTGCAGCATATACCGCCAGCAGAATCATCAAAAAGAGACCCACAAAACCACCCAATGTCATCCAGAACTGTTGCTGCTTCGCCTCACGATTACGAGCCATCATGCCCGGATCGGCGACGATCACATTGGGTCTCTTCAGCATCTCTGTGAGCTGCTCAATTCGCAAATGTGTGATCGGACTATCAGCGCGCGCCTGTTTCAGTGCATTTTTCGCTTTGGGTGGCTTTGGCCAGTGTGCGGTGACACGCTCACCGACGTCTTCCATAGGATCGAAGCCAATATAGGGCGCCACAAAATGTGCCAGATCGACAGGAAGACGCAGTCTCTCACGCAGCTCCGTGAGCGCAACAATGACTTGATGTGCAGAGCTTGGTCGGCGCGCTGGATTTGCTTGTAATAGCTCTCCAAGGATTGACTTGAGCCGTGGATGGATATAGTCCGGCATCTGCTCCATTGCCAATGCAATGAAACGATCTGCGCTGAGAAGCTGCTGCATCATCCGCTGGGGAGCGCCACTAAAGAGTGACCGCATGGTACACAGCTCAAATCCGATGATACCCAGCGAGAATAGATCTGACTGAGGACTGAGCGGCGTGCTGCTTCCGGGCGTGAGTCGCTCTGGAGCCATGTAGGCCAGTGTGCCGGCAACCGACTCGGCGATGCCTCCCTGCACCTCGCGGACTCGACGCGCCAGCCCCAGATCCGCCAGTCTGAGCACGCCATCTCGTCCGATGAGTATATTGGAAGGCTTTATATCGCTGTGAACGACCGGATCCTCAAGTCCTGTGTCTGGATTTCGCTGCTGATGTAGTGCCTGAAGGCCACGCGCAATCTCCAGCATGAGCGCGATAACCACTTCAGTTGGAAAAGCCTGTTGGCGTCGCTTGAGTCGGCGGGCAATGGTTGCCAAGTCAACACCGTCTACCAATTCCATGACGAGATAGGGCTTATTTCCAACAGTACCCTGCTCAAGGACTTTGACGAGATGAGAGTCTTCAATGGTTTGACCCAGCCGGGCTTCTTCTAGTAACCTTGCAATCCCTTCCTGATCTGGACGCAGTAGGCGTTTGAGCGCAAGGGGTGAGCGCGTGGGATCGTCAACACGATGAGCACGAAAGACCTCCGCAAGGCCGCCGCGCCCAATGTAGGATGTGAGCAGGTAATCACCGAATTTTTCAGGGAGTGCGACGCGTGGCCCTACAGGAGGCTGCGACTCCTGTACCGGCTCCACCTTCCCTGCCATTGTCATGTCTCTGAGCCCTTCAGCCACAGCTTCCCCCGTCCGGGTGAGACGCCCATCGCGGGCATCTCAGCCTCTGCGCATCCGTTCCAGCCTATTCCCGCAGTTCATGAGCCTCGAATACACCTCACCTCTCATCTTAGAGGATCCTCTGGTTTCTTTCTAGGATATTCGGGCAATCCGCTTAGTCTCTTAATCTCCGGGATGTGGATGTTGTCCAGCATGAACAAGCGTGACTGTATCTGAGTATTTTGCGTCTGCTCCGGTGCCTTCCACCTTGAGGGTGATGGTTCCCGAGTTTCGAGCATAAACTCCAATCACAAAGCGACCTTCACCCAACCCGCTGACGGGAAACCAACCTTTGTTGGAGTTAAACGGTCCCCAGAAGGTTGTCCAGCCATGACCGTGGGGGCCCTTTGGTACTTTGCATGGCCGATTTGCGGCATGGGCATCTCCGACCACACCACCCACCATTCGCTTGATCACTGTCCATTCACCGCTGGGGTTCGTCTGCCAAATGCCTGTCACCATGGGGTAGTTCAGCCAAGTATCGAAGGGACGAGCAGTCACCTTGATATTCTTGATGTCTCCAGTGATCTTCATCTCTACAAAGAGAGTTGCATGGTGATATGTAACCCAGTCAGAAGACTTTACGCTGCCAATGATGGCCGAGAGCTTGATGCCTTTTGGAGGCGGCTCTGGCTTTGGTTCCGGCTTCGGATTGGGTGAAGGGGATGGCGCAGGCGCGGGTGCTGGCGCGGGTGCGGGCGCGGGTGCTGGCGCGGGCGCGGG
>JBJTQF010000052.1:0-6266 GCA_046075485.1 Myxococcota bacterium
GCGATTGGATGGGCCGCTGCTGGGAGGCACCCTCACCGTCTCGTTTTTGGGGGCGCTGGACAGCATCAAGCTGGGAGAAAATGCATTTTCCATTACAGAAGAGGATCTTGCACGATATACCGCTTATGGGGTCAGTCCCTATGAGCCTTTAAAGACCGCGTTTTATCATGGGCAAGTGGGCTGGAAAGGCAAACTCAACCCACAGATGCAGCTCTCCAGCTCCACCTTGTTGGGCTTGGAGCAGGAAGTTTCGCTTTTTCCGTTTGATGATACCCTCTTTCAGCTTCCGCCCCTCAGTCGGTTGGAGCGGCAGGTGTTTGGCCAGCGGCTGGAGCTGACAGGGCAGTCCTCTGATAAACCGACCTGGACCCTGGGCCTGGAGCTGCGCCATCGAGAAGCCCAGATCCGCGATCTCACACAGCTTTACGGAAGCACCGAGCCCGTCCCGGAGGAAGAATCGCTGCCCACCACCCTGTTGGGGCTCTACGGACGCGCCGAGCTCAACTTGCCGCAGCAGACGTTGATCATCCCCGAGCTGCGGGCCAGCCTGTATGGATTTAATGGGCAGGTCGTGCCGTGGCTGGAGCCCCGGGTAGCCTTTTTTCAGCCCATGCCGGGATCGTGGACCCTCAAGGGCGCGCTGGGCGTACATGGGCAGATGCCCGAAGATCGACAATATGCCGATGAAGGCAATGAGGCCCTCAAGCTGATGAAGAGTGTGCAAGCCAATGTCGGCGTGGCGTTGCCGGTGGCCCCCACTTGGAACTTGGAGGCGGCCCTGTTTGGGGCGCGGATGTGGGATCTCGTGCTTCAGAGCCGAGACTTTGTGGTCCAGACCACCGACTACGGGCTGGAGCTGACCACCGTTCGTTCGTATGACAACGTGCCGGGGTGGGGGTATGGAGCGGAGCTCTCGATCAAACGCAGCTTAACCGAGCGGGTGCAGGCCAGCGCATCGTATGCGTGGACCCGCAGCCTGCGTAAGCTCGAGGGCCAGTGGATTCCCGGAGATTACGATCAGCCTCACACCTTGACGGCCATGATGAGCACACGGCTGTTTGAGCGACTCTCGTTGAGTGCCCGTTTTCGTTTCTCCAGTGGTCAGCCTTATACGCCGGAAGAGGGTGCTTGGGCCGCGATGGAGCAGGGATATTTTCCGCTGGATGGCCCGAGAAATTCGGCGCGTTATCCGGTGTATCACCAGCTTGATATCCGGCTGGACCGGACGGTTTTGCAGGAGCGGTATCGGGTGAACTGGTATTTGGATCTTCAGAACGTGTATATGGCAAAAAATCCGGTACTTCAGCTCCCGTCTTGGAACTACCAAGAGGTGGGCAGCCAGATCTATCTGCCGATCATTCCCACCCTGGGCGCGAAGGGGGAGTTCTAATGGCAGAGAATGCACGTTTACCTATACTTTTGGCCATACGTTTAGGCGTATGCATCGGGCCGATGCTGATGCTCCCCGGCTGTGTGGAAGGATTTGACTCCGCCAATGGCTCCGATAAAGCCTACTATCGGCTCTATGATTATCACATCGACCGACCCCGAGTGCTGGGCATGACTTACTGGCCGCTGCTCTTTAGTGGGGGGGACATCGTGACATTCGAGGCGCTCGCCGCCGCACCGGATCAGCTCATCGATGCGGAGGTCGAGTGGTGGAGCTGTGGCATCGATCAGACTGTGCCCTTTACGTATTATAGTGCAAGCTGTCTCAACAGCAGTGCCGCCGTATTTTTGGGCTCCGGGAAAACCCTGGAGGTGGAGATGCCAGCGTATGATACGTCTTCGTGTGAGAGCACCGGCTGTTATGGCTTTTTTCCCATGATTGCGGTGCTCGGCTCGGATGTGCCTGAGCCGGATGAGGGTTATGGGATTACCTGGCTCGCACCGGATTATTTAAACCAGTCGCCCCCGGTCTATTTTGACCTGCACTTCGCCAGTCTCACCTTTAAGGTGGGGGAGGGTGAGACCACCACGACCACCGCTCGCCCCGGAGATCGCATCAGGCTCGAGGCGGAGCTCGAGACCTATGATGTCGATTTTTTGTTTAGCTGGTATGCGTCAGCAGGCACATTTGAGCGACTGGGGCTCACCCGCGCCAGCTCAGCGGCCCTATTTTCCCCGCCACGCCGGAATGTGATCGGCAGCGAGAACGTCCTTTTGATTCCCGAGGACCAACCGGCAGGCCCGCTCATGGTCTATTTGGTGATCGATACGGTCTCCTATTATTATCCGGGCCTCCAGCGTTTTGCAGTCGGTCGCATTGAGGTGAGTCCATGAAGCACCTGCTCCCTCTACTGCTGCTCCCTCTGTTGCTGCTGCTGACGGCGTGTAATGAGCCTCCCCGCATCGAACAGGTCGGTGAGTATCTGATCGCCGATGGGGTGACGGACTATCTCGAGCCCGGTTATGTGGACGCCCCCAGCTTTACGGTGGAGCCTCACCAAGAGCTGCGGGTTCAAGCCACCGCGTCGGATCCCGAAGGTCAGCCGCTGACGTGGAGCGCAGGGCCACTTCCACTCGGTGCCGCGTTTGATCCCACCCAGGCGGAGCTGATCTTTCGCCCCGTCACCACCGCCTTATATCCCGGTAGCATGGAGCTCTATATGGTGGTACAGGATCCCGAAGGGGCATGGGACAGCGTGGTCATCTATCTCTCGGTGTATGAAAGCAGCCCCCCCGAAGAGAGCCCCGTGCCCTCCGAGCGGGCTGAGACCGACTCTTTTTGAGCCTCACATTGCTTAAGCCTGCGGCTTGTGAAGCAAATGGCTTGGCGATAACGCCTCACATCGTTATACTCTCAAACCTTAACCTGCATAGAGACAGCTCGAGCGACCGGCAGCACTGTCGGACGTCTCGACGTACTTTTAATTGCACTCGTCAATGGACATACTGTGAGCCAGAAGATTCGCAACTTCAGCATCATTGCCCACATCGATCATGGCAAATCCACTTTGGCGGATCGCCTGCTTCAACACACCAAAGTGGTGAGCGACCGGGAGTTTCGGGCGCAGATCCTCGACAACCTGGACATCGAACGGGAGCGGGGCATCACCATCAAGAGTCAGACGGCCTGTCTGCCTTATAAGACCCGCAGCGGAGAATCGTTCCTGCTCAACCTGATTGACACCCCCGGACATGTGGACTTCGCCTATGAGGTCTCCCGCTCGCTCGCATCGTGTGAGGGCGTGCTGCTCCTGGTAGACGCCAGTCAGGGGGTCGAGGCTCAAACGCTGGCCAATCTATACCTGGCGCTGGAGCATAACCTCGAGATCATCCCGGTGATCAATAAGGTAGACTTGCCTTCGGCGGATGTCGAATCCACCCGAGCGCAGATCGAAAATGAGCTGGCGCTGCCGGGAGATGAGGCCATTCTCGCCTCCGGTAAGGCAGGCATCGGCATTGAGGATATTCTCGAAGCGGTGGTGGCGCGGGTGCCCGCCCCCAAAGGCAGTGTGCAAGCGCCGTTGCAGGCGCTGGTGATCGACTCGTGGTACGATCCTTTCCGGGGTGTCATGTGTACCTTGCGTGTGTTCAGCGGCTCGATGAAGGCCGGGGACATGATGCGCTGCTGGTATTCCGGGGCGGTTTATAAGGTGGAGGAGGTCGGCTTTCATCGGCTCGGCATGGTCCCGCAGGATACGTTGGAGGCGGGCATGGTGGGTTATATGGTCGCAGGCATCAAAAACATCCGAGATGTTCGGGTGGGTGATACCATCACGCTGGACAGCAACCCCGCTTCAGCGCCTCTCCCGGGCTTTCATGAGGTGCAGCCGGTGGTGTTTTCGTCGATCTTCCCCATCTCGAGTGATGACTATCCGGGCTTGGCGGATGCCATGGACAAGCTCAAGCTGGTGGATGCCTCGGTGGTCTTCGAGAAGGACAGCTCCAGCGCGCTGGGATTTGGCTTCCGCTGTGGTTTTCTGGGGCTCTTGCACTTGGAGATCGTGCAGGAACGCCTCGAGCGAGAGTTCGATCAGTCGATCATCCTGACGGCACCGTCTGTTCGGTATCTCCTGCATATGAAGGACGGGCAGGATACCTACGTGGACAATCCGGCGCATTATCCGGATCCCACTCGCATCGAGTCGGCGGAGGAGCCCTACATCAAGGCGCGGATGGTGCTGCCCACCACGTATTTGGGCGCGCTCATGGATCTGTGCATCAAACGGCGTGGCACGCAGGTCGGCATGAACTATCTGGATCCCAAGCGGGTCGAGCTGATCTATGAAATGCCTCTCGCGGAGGTCATCTATGACTTCTATGATCGGCTCAAGTCTCTCTCGAAGGGTTACGCTTCTTTTGAGTACGATGTGATCGGATATCGCGCCACGGAGCTGGTGAAGGTGGATATCCTCGTAAACTCGGAAAAAGTAGATGCACTCAGTATGTTGGTGTTTAAGGGCAATGCGGCCAATCGGGCGCGCATCGCCTGTGAGCGGCTCAAGGAGGAGATCCCGCAGCAGCAGTTTAAGGTGCCCATCCAGGGTGCCATCGGGGGTCAGATCATCTCTCGTGAGACCATCAGTGCGCTCCGTAAGGACGTCACAGCAAAATGTTACGGGGGTGATATCACTCGAAAGCGGAAGCTGCTCGAGCGCCAGAAGGAAGGCAAAAAACGCATGAAGATGGTGGGAGAGGTCCACATTCCTCAGAGCGCATTTCTTGCCGTGCTCAAGAGTGAGGACGAATAAGGGGCCTGCCAAGCTCATCCCGCCTTTCTGTGTCTGTCTTTCTGTGTCTGTCTTTCTGGGCCTGTCTTTCTGGGCCTATCTTTCTGGGCCTGCCGCCTGCTCCTTCAGGGTCTCTCTGTGAGGGGTCTTATGTTCAATCGCCTGCCTTCGCGCTCTCTGCTCATCCTGCCGGTCTTGCTCTTGCTGCTGCTGTTCCAGCTCATATCATCCTTACATCTCACGGATTTTTACGCGCACGCCCATGCGGGGGAGCAGGCTTCGGAGGTTCAGGGCGCCTCGCCGGAGCTGCTGCGCGGCTGGGAACCCATCACGCTGACGCCGCGTGAGCTGCCGGAGCTCCAGGGCAAACGGCTCTCGTCGCTGCGGGTCTTGGTCTGGCGCTCGGGCTGGCATCTGATTCCGTTCCAGCTCGACGAGAAGGATGAACATGGCCGTTATGTGCTCACCGAAGGGCCTCAGCCTCAGCGAGGGGATGGGCTCTTTTCGGGGCAGGATGAGCTCTTCTTGTTACGCCGAGATTTGGGCATACGTCCACCTTCTCTGGAGGGGCTCCCGTGTGGGGAAGGGGTGCTGCTCTCGCTGGGGCGTCAAGGGGGGATGCCGCTGGGTTATGGGGTGGTGGTCTCGTGTCCAAGCATGGGGCAGGATATATCGGTGCCTGCTCCGGTCTCGCTGGCGCTGGGGATTGAGACGGAGGACTATCAGCTTCGATTTGAGGGGGCTCAGCCGATGGAGCCGGTGGGGTTAATCTTCAAGCGAGGGCTGGGGGGCTCGGGGCTCAATCTCTTGCGGGGGTTGTTTGTGGAGGGGGAGGCTTCATTTCTGGTCGGGCTGGTCAGGGTCACGCGAGGGATGGAGCATTTTCGTTCGTCGTTGGTGAGCTGGAAGGTGGGGCCGCTGCGCTCGTTTCGGCGGACAGCGCCGCGTATTCAGACGTATGGTCAGCGTTACACGAATGAGGGGACGTTCACGCTGGACAGTATTCATCAAGCAGGCACCCTCACGTTTGATCTTCAGATGCACACGAGCTCGGCGCTGGGAAGCTGGCTCACGGATCTGGTGTTGCGGGTGGCGTGGGACTTCCAGGGGGTGGAGGGGATGGTTCTGTCAACGATGTTGGGGGAGGGGGTGGGGCGGGTGGATGGCCAACTGTCTCCTGCGGAAAGTCTGCTCGAGTCTCAGGATAGCCGCTGGCTCCGGCTGGAGGGGCGGCAGGGTCAGTTTTTAGGGATGCTGTCGTACCATTCGGCTCAGCCGCTGGTGCGGCGTCTCTATTACCGGGAGCTCGGGCCGGGTCAGCTCCGGGCGGGTTTTGAGCTGCACGGGCTGCACCGTGCGCCAGTGGGTCGCACCTGGTATCGTGCGACGTTCTGGAATCTCGGGAGGGGAGGGGCAAAGTTGGGGGCGGAGGTGCTCGAGCGGCAAATGCGTCCCATTGTGCGGGTGGAGGAGTAAGAGGAAGGAGAGGAGAGAAGAAGGAGAGGAGCAAGGGGGTCTGCCCCCGGACCCCCGAAGGGGCCAGGGGGACCCCCCCCCCCACCTTTTTGAGGGGAGGGAGTTTTGGACAGA
>JBJTQF010000053.1:0-3488 GCA_046075485.1 Myxococcota bacterium
ACGAAAGCCCACGATGCTGTACCGGCCCGAGGGCCTGCCCCTGAGCCGGTCGGCCCCCCGGAGGAACGACGCAACGTAGAACCAGGAACCGCCCCGCAGCACCCGGATGGAGCCAGCGCAAACAGTTCGAGCGGAACCATCTTTGGGCGCATCATTGTAGTTGTCTTCGTAACAATCCTCCACCCACTCCCAGACGTTGCCCGCCATGTCCAGCGCACCCACCCAGGAAGCCCCCTCGGGATACTGACCGACCGAGGTGGTGCTCTTCACGTTATTCCCGTAGTCTGCTCGTTTCGGCGTCGGGGCTTCTTCGCCCCACGGATATGTCCGAGACTCGGGGCCTCTTGCGGCATACTCCCACTGCGCTTCACTGGGCAAGCCCACGGTCTGGCCCATCACCCCACTCAGCCACGCGGCATACGCCTTCGCCTGCTCCCAGTCCACACAGTTGATCGGATGGTTCTCCCGACCTGCCACTTTCCAGTTGCAGGAGCCGCCCGTGCGCGGCTCAGTGCAGCCGGCCCCCTTTGCATCGAAGCAGGCCCGGTACTGTGCCACCGTCACCTCGGTCTTTGACATCTGGAAGGCGGGAATTTTCACCTGGCGTCGGGGCCTCTCGTCAGGCTCCCCCACGTTGTCGGGTGAGCCCATCATGAGCTCGCCAGCGGGAACATTCACCCTTTCGAGCCCAAACGGAAGCTGCCCGGAGAGGTCCAACACTGCTTTCCAGCTCTGTCCAGAGGCCAGCGCCTGGGTTGCCTCTTTTCGCTCTGAACCCAGCAGCGCCACCAGAACATAAGGGCCCGGTGCCAATTTCCGCTCAAAAACCCCCTCTCGAGTCTGTACGGGCTCACCATTGACCCAGAGCTGAGCCTGCGCAGGTTTCACTTCAACTCGGAGCTCCCCTGGACGTGGGGGTGCAACATAGTCTCCGTCCTTCGCCGGAAGGGGCACCTGGTCCACACGGGCCTCCTGCTTCAGTTCCCCATAACGCGCCTTTGACTCCTGCAAACCCTGCGCCAGCTCGGAGGGCTGCTCGGCGCCCGGTTTCCCAAGCAAGATGGCCTGACGCTCTCCCTCCAGGATGGGGGTCCGTTTGCACGTCAGCTCGCCGTCTACGGACTCACACACACTCACCTCATGGCGTTCTCCGGGCGCACCCCGTTCCTGCTCCGGCACTGTGATGGTGCCTTGCCCCGTGCAGCGATCCGTGACCTCCAGCTCCATATACGTACCGGGCCGTGCGGCCACCCTGTTCGTCTGTCCAAGAACGGTGACGATGTCTTGATAGTCTGGATCCGTAAATTGTCCAAGCTTACCTTCAACCAGCTCTGTCTGACGCGCACCCAGCCGCAGGCGTGAGAGCTCAAACAGTTCTTTTTTTTCAGCATAACTGGGCACTCCCCCTTTCTTTATTCTGAAGTACTGCACATTCAGCTCAATACCCTGCCAGGTGACCAGCATGTCCCGCTCACACAGCTTCATACCTGTTGCCATCGGCTGGCGATTCACACGCAATGTTTTTGGATCGGTGAACTGGCGGATGGCCAGTCGGGAGCACGAGGGTTGTGCAGACGGCCCTGCTCCCGAGCTCTGTGGAGTCAGGCGAATGCGCCGCACGATTCCAACAGGAGCACTGCTTCGCTGACGGCAATAACCTTCGAGCTGTGCATAAAGTACTTGAATGCTCGAGCGTTTCAGCTCATCTGGCGTAAACGCCTCTGTGGGGGGAGGACAGTCGTTCGGCACAGACACCTCAATGGGTGGCACCCCAACAGAGCTGCTCGAGACCCGCTCGAGCGGCTCCGGTCCACGAGCTGCTCGCCAGGATGGGGCAGACGCTGCTGGGGCAGACGCTGCTGGGCCAAACGCTGCTGGGCCAAACGCTGCTGGGCCAAACGCTGCTGGGCCAAACGCTGCTGGGGCAGCGAGGGCAGGCGTGAGTGGCTCACCGCTCATGAGCAGCCATCCGAAACAGAGAAACAGTCCCAGTCGGAGCCACCGACAGCCCTCACGGCTCGAGGGTGGAGCTCCTTTTGCCTCTTCACAGCGGCTGATGATCATGACGGACCTCCTCTCAAGGGGATCGCTCTAATGCGGCTGGACTGAATAGTGCGCTGCACCAGCGGCATGGAGTCGCAGGCCATCCATATTATGGAGCGGTTCTGCTGATGTCTTCACGGTGAATTTGTCCTGGTCACTCCGTATTCCAATCAGCACGATGCTGACGGGTGATGGGTTCTTCAGGTACTCGCCGCTGGAGAGCTCCTTCCAGGGAGGGGCTTCCAGGAGCCGTTCCGGTATACACAGCCTCGGCTCACGAGTACACCGGCCCTCCGTCTGCATGCCATGTGTCGCAGACGAATTGTGCTGCTTGAGCCACTGGCCCACCACGCGCGACGGTGTGGCGATGCCATCCAGGCAGGGATCCAGTGCTTCCACCTGCTGACCCGGCCCCAGACCTCCCGCGATAAGTCCCGCATGTGCCAGGACATCAAAACATGCTTGAGCGGTGGAGGGATGACATTCCGGTCGTATAGAGTCCTGCTCGGTGCGAATGGCCATAACCGGAATACGAGGGGTATGCTGATGGGCGGTGCTCAGAAATGCCTCGAGGTCTGAGAGCCCTTCAGGTGCGCTGAAGAACAGGTCCAGCGCGATGGCGTTCACACCCTGACGCACCAGCTCCGCCCCCAGGCTCTTTAAGTGGTGTCTGAGAAGGGCGGGCGCTTCCAGTTTTTTGGTAAAGTCCGGGTCATCAGGATCCTCCAACCAGATGAGTGTCAGAGGGAGAATGGGGGGTAATAAGTCGGGCGCGAGCTCTTCACACGCGCTTGTTGGTGCCTCTGTCGTCACAGCCTGCGTCAGGTCAGGCTCGAGAGGGTTCTCACCCCAGTAAAACATGGTCAGCCCACCGATTACGATGAGAGCGCCTGCGCTCAACACAGGCCATCTACGGAGGACTCGTGAACTCCGTGGGCTTCCTGCTGGGTCGTCTTCGCCCTCTCTTTGGCCTTTCACCATAGGCGTTGAGGCAGCGTTCGACGTGCCCCGTGACGCGATCACCTCTCGCAGCCCTTCCACGACAGCCAGCCAGGCGGCATCTCGGTTGGACCATTCTGTCACCGGTTTAAAGTTGCGTGGAAGGCCCTTGAACTTGGCGAGCGGATGCCCTTTCAAATCTGTGGGCCTCACCAGCACCGGTAAGACCCGGACTTCCCCCCGCTGATGCCGCTCCAGGGCCTCCTTCAGCTCGATGTCGTGGATAAAGGCCGAGGCCATCATGTCGGGAGACATCAGCACGAGCACGATGTGAGCCTCTCGAAGCTGACGGAGCAGCTCCGGCTCCCATTCTGTGCTGGCCAGCAGCTTCTGATCGGTCCAGATCTGAATCTCGTTCTGGCGCTTGAGGTTGGCGAGCTGCTTTTCCAGGGCCTTCAGGTGCTCCAGATCTTCGCGGGCATAGCTGATGAAGATGCGGACAGGGG
>JBJTQF010000054.1:0-13481 GCA_046075485.1 Myxococcota bacterium
CGTCAGGCTCATTCGCTCCTCCTCACTCTGTTTCACCATCCAGCTTAACATCTTCAAGTATACCAACAACTGCCCTTCTGTCAGCTCTTTTGGCCTCACTTGCCCACTCAAAAATCCCGGCGATAACACATACCATAACCGCTCATGCTCGTTCTGCTTCCACACACTCGACGTCTCCAACCCAAAAAGAGCACTCCCACCCAGCCCTCCTTCCCACACTCCCTCCGAAATTCGCCGCAATGTCCCCCCCAATCCCTCCACCCTCTTTATCACCCGCTCCGTTATGCTCGGCCCTATCAGTCCCAACGTTAAGCCCTCCGGGGGCCGACCCTCCGTCACACTGTATTGACACGCATACCCCAATAACTTGCTCACATCCTCCTCCGACAGCACATCCGTCGGTCCCTTAAACTCTATCAACGTCAAATCCCCCAGATGTGACACCAACGACGGCAGCTCCCCGACCTCCGCATCGCTCCCCGCAGTCACCTCCACACCCTCGCCCCCCGCAGTCACCTCCGCACCCTCGCCCCCCGCAGCTACCGCCGCACCCTCGCCCCCCCGTCGCACCACCAAGATGTCTATCCGCTGAGGCTCCCGATACAATAAATACTCCGCCTGCACCTCAAAATGTGGCTTCAATAACTGGCTCAAGAGCTGGTACAACGCCGCATGAAACGGCGTCCGCGTCTGCTCTCCCCCTCCCCGCCGCCGACGTTTTGTGGCCCCCGACTTTCGACGACTCATACATCCCCCCCTGCCTTTTTATCTCTCTGCCCCTTTTTTATCTCTCTGCCCTTTTTATCTTTGCGCCCCTTTTTGCTCTCTCGCACTATTTGACACTGTTCTGGCATCACCGGACAGGGATTGTCAAGCGCTTACGCCTCTCCACGAGCCTCTGCTTCGTACAACCTCCACCCTTGAGTACACTCATCGACATATGTTAACGTAAAAATATCTCACCCGTGGTCCCGCATATTCCTCTGGATGGCACTATGAACCACCTCTTACAGTTTTTTCTCAAACCAACCTTGCCGCCGTATAATCCCCTTGAATGGGCTCGACAGCCCCTCCACCTGCGAGGCCGCCAAGTCTGCCAAGCGTGGGCCCGCGACGGCTATGGCACCCCCTTAGGCATCATCCTCCTCTACGGTCTGAAGATCCTGCTCTACATCCTAGGCTGGGTTTGGGTGTGCAGCTTCAGCCCCTCCCTCGGGAGCCCTACGCAGCTCCCCCAATGGTGGCTCGAGCCCCTCGCCTTTCAGAAAGCCATCCTGTTCAGCATGCTTTTTGAAGTACTCGGCCTGGGATGTGGTTCCGGCCCCCTCACGGGGCGCTATCTCCCTCCCGTCGGAGGCTTCCTCTACTGGCTCCGACTCGGCACCACCAAGCTGCCTCTTTTTCCGGGCCTGCCCCTGCTCGGCGCTCCCACCCGCTCCTGGCTCGACATCAGCGTCTATGCCGGCCTGCTCTTGAGCCTCATGGCCGCCGTGTTTGCCCCCACACTCTCGGCCTCTCAGCTCCTGCCCATCGTCGTGCTACTGCCCCTCGCTGGCATTCTGGACAAGACCCTCTTTTTAGCCGCTCGAGCCGAACACTATGGCCTGACCTGCCTTGCCTTCTTCGCCACCGAGCACTGGCTGCCCGCCGCCATGAGCATTCAGCTTGCCCTCTGGTTTTTTGCAGGAGTCTCCAAGCTGAACCACCACTTTCCGACGGTTGTGGCGGTGATGATCTCCAATAACCCTTTCCTGCGCCTGCCCTGGCTGCGCGCAAGGATGTATCAGCAGCCTCCAGACGACCTGCGCCCCTCCAGACTGGCCACCCTCATGGCGCACATGGGCACACTCTTAGAGCTGAGTGTTCCCCTCGCATTTGCCGCCGTGCCCTTCGGACTTCCTGTCGAAGTGGGCATCGGGCTCATGCTGCTCCTGCACAGCTTTATCCTGAGTAATGTGCCGATGGGGGTGCCCCTCGAGTGGAATGTGATGGTGGTGTATGCCGGATTTGCCCTCTTCGTCGCACATCCTGAGACCCACTGGTGGCAGCTCGATCCGCCCTGGCTCGCCGCGACGGTCCTGCTGTGCAGCGTTGTGTTGCCGGTGCTGGGAAACCTGCTGCCTTCCCGGATCTCGTTTCTGGTTGCCATGCGATATTATGCAGGTAACTGGCCTTTTTCTATCTACCTGTTTCGAGGTCAGAGTTATCGGAAGCTCGACCGTTTGGTGAAGACCTCCCCGTGGGTTCACGATCAGCTCGCGCCCTTTTACGACGAAGGCACCCGCGTCGGACTGGTCGGAAAGGTGATGGGATTTCGCCTGATGCATCTGCATGGACGGGTCTTGCCTCGAATCCTGCCTCACGCGGTGGAAGACCTCGCCGCCTACGAGTGGGTGGACGGTGAGCTGGTGGCGGGTCTCGCCCTGGGCTGGAATTTTGGAGACGGACACCTCCACCACGAGCAGCTCTTGACCACCTTACAAGCCCAATGTTCCTTTGAGCCCGGAGAGCTGCGCTGTATCTTCGTCGAAGCTCAGCCTCTCCAGAAACAGAGCCTCTGCTATCGCATCCGAGATGCAGCCACGGGGCTCCTTAAAGCAGGCGAGCTCTCCATCGCGGACCTGCGCATCCATCAGCCGTGGGAGAATCCCCATCCAATCCAGGAGAACATATGAATGTAAGGACACCTATATTTGTTGGCATTCTCAACACTGTATTACTCTCGTCGATGAGCTCCAGCCCACTGGAAGGCGCTGAGCCGCTCCCGGTGACTGCAACCGCAGCGGCTGAAGTTGCCCTCCGTGCCGTGTCACCCGTGACATCTGACCACACCTCTGACCACACCCCTGACGACACCTCTGACCACACCCCTGATGACGCCGAAGCCCTCGCCAGAGCGCAGGTCGAGCGTGGATATCAGCTCCTCATCAACGGAGGATATATCGGCTGTGGCATTCCGCTGGATGCCATCAAACGTACGCAAGCGAGTACCCCTCCTGTGCCGAGTAAGCTGCTTTCTATTCTTTTTCCATTGGCGGGGGAGCAGGTGTTTAAGGAGAATGATCTTCCCGGTCGAAATGCCGATAACATTGGCATCTCACCGACCTTTAACGTGTTCGAGAGTCCACGTGGGCTTAAGGTGGTCAATTCAAACTGTCTCTCATGCCACGGTGAATATCTGGATGGGAAGTTCATTGTTGGGCTTGGGAATCGGACACGAGACTATACCCAAGATGTCTCCAATGTGGCCCGTCGCTTTCCTCAGATGGCCAAGACAGAGCTCGAACGTGAGGAGCTGAACATTCTCAGCCGCGCCACGGTCTCCATCGCCCCGTATATGCAGACCAAGACCATTGGCGTCAATCCAGCGGTCAATATGACCTATGCACTCTTTTCTTTTCGGCGTGCAGAAGACTATGCATGGAGTGATACTCTCACGATGGAGCCTCCTGGCAAAGAGTTTCCTCCTTCAGACGTGCCTCCCTGGTGGCATCTCAAAGAGAAGGGGTTGATGTTTTATAATGGAGAGTTTGGATTTCATCATCATCGGGTGATGACACTGGCCTCAATCTTATGCATCAAAGGTGCCGATGAGATGCGCGAGCGAGATGAGCCCTTCCGAGATCTGGAGCAGTATGTGCTCTCCCTCGAGAGTCCATCTTATCCCCTTCCCATCGATGCAGGTTTGGCCGAAAGAGGCCGTGATGTCTACGAAGAGACCTGTGCTCGCTGCCACGGGGAGCTCAACGAAGCTGGCAAACCCGAGTACGAAGCCAAGATCATTGAGATCGACAAGATCAAGACCGACCCTGCGCTCATGGAGCAACAGAGTGGGCCAGAGCACGAACGTTTCCGCGCCTTTGGTGAGGAGACCTTTGTCCGACTCTATGGCGAAGGGCTGAAGGTCAGCCTCAACCGAGGTTATATCGTGCCCCCGTTGAGTGGCGTGTGGGCCACCGCCCCCTACCTGCACAATGCCTCCGTGCCCACCCTCGAAGCGGTGATCAACTCCAAGATTCGGCCCAAATATTGGCAAAAGCTGGGAATTTACGAACAGAACGACTACGACCTCGTACACATGGGCGTGCGCCACCGAGTGCGCTCCACCGGGCAGGAGCTGGCAGGGCCCTTCACAAAACGGTTCATCTACGATACCACCTTGCCCGGATATGGCAACGGAGGCCATACCTTCGGCGATGACCTCAGCGACACCCAACGCCAAGCCCTGCTGGAGTTCCTCAAGACCCTGTGACCCATCACACGGAGACCATTGGCTTTGAGGCTCTCCCGGTCTCCCCAAGAGCAGTCAGCCCCTTCAAAATCCCTCTGGACCCCCGAAGAGCCCCATGTCATTGCGGGTTCCATCCAAGTCTTGATACGATGCATCGGGATGCCCTCGATCCCAGCAAGGAGAGCTTGGACTGAGCTGATAACTCTCAATGGAGGCAGCATTCTGCTTGAGATCTCCCACGAAGGCCGGATTCAGAGCCTGATTTCCTGCTGACCCGGTGATGATAGCACTCTGGAGTCCCCCACTGCCATCCAGATACTTTAGCTCGCCCATCACATTGTGATACAGCGTGTTATATGCCAGGTCGGGGCGACTGTAGAATGTGGCGAGGGCATACCCGGCACTCTCCATCAGCACGTTGTTGTAGATGCGCGGCGTTCCCCCGGCTCTCACCGAGAGGTTACAGCAGCCATTGCGCAAGAAGACATTGTTGGTCAGCTCGATTTGTTGTGCCCCCTGCGTCTCCACGGTGAGAGAGATTTCTCCTTTGCTGCCCTCGCCCGTCGGCGTCCGGCCATTCTCAAGAAAGAGGCTGGCGCTCACCAGTGCCCCGGAGCCTTCGATGTGTACGGCAGCCCCCATCATGCCTCGGTTGTGGAGGAAGCTCGAGCGCAGCACCTCCGGCGCCTGTGTATTCTCCAGCCAGATCCCACCGCCCGAGCGAGCGGAGCAACCTTCCACCACACTTTCGACGATGCGAACCGATCCACCTGAAATCCAAGCCCCTCCGCCTTTTGAGCGGGCGTGGTTGTCGAGGAGTCGCACTTGGTCCAGCTCCAGCTGAGCGCCTTCTGCCAGCAGTCCAGCGCCACGCGCCGCCGCTCCACGTTGGAGAGTCAGCCGTCGTAAGACCGTGGTACCCTCCGCAGGACCGATGCGCATCACCGAGCCCACTTGCATTCCGTCCAGTACCTGCTGTTCGGCGGTGCCTGAGCCTTCTAGGGTGAGCGCCTTGCCGTTGACCTCGACGGATTCTGGATAGAAGCCGGGGGCGATGCGCACGGTGTCGCCTGAGTGGGCCGCATCCACCGCCGCTTGGACGGTGGTAAAAGTGCGGGGGCCGCCTGCTGCATCCACCTCGAGCACCGCACCCAGCGCATGAGCAGGGATCCCCATGAGTGCCAAATAGAGAGCCAGTATTTGCCAGCCGTTCAAATGAGCCCAGATTTTCATGTGAACCTCAGTTCAAAATCCTGAAGAGAAATGGCCGTCGGAGGCCGAGCAGCTCCTGAAAAATGCTCAGGAATGCCCATCGGACAGGCTCAAACGTCTTGGCGCTCAGCGCTCAAGGTGCTTAAGCGGTACGGTCTTGTCTGAGGTTTTGCAATTGACATGCCAAAATGGAGCAAGAAACACGCACGGGAGACATCCACCCGGGAGGCGGAGCCCGGTTCACATGCGCTTCAAGCGCGGGGCAAAGGCATCACAGCCGGCTTCAGAGGTGAGGCGAGCGTTCACAGGTGGGAACTCAGGGGGGGAGCAACCTTTCACTGCCCACAGGCGAGCGCCTGCACGAGGGACATCCGCGCACGAGGCTGACGCGCTTGTAGGGTCAGCTCGAGTCCTTCAAAAAATCCCTGCATGGTCTTGAACATAAAGCTGGTATCGATCCAGCAGGGACGGACACAGCCTTCACAAGCACTGGCTTCCGCGTGTGCCTCTTGCTGATACAGCTCGGAGCGGAAATAGGACACCACATCCGCGTCGAGCATGCTTTTTTTGTCCTGCCCTCGGTGGCAGATGGTCATCATCCCGGCGGGATTGACTGAAAAATAGAGCCTGCCAGCGTCACACGGGAGCGGAAATGCGCCGGTTTTGAAGTAGCGACGGCTGGCCATCAGATAGGCGGTGGTGGAGAGAATCGGCGCACCTCCTGCCTTGAGCTGGATCACGCGATCATAGATCTCGTCGAGCTGGGCCAGCTCCTCTTGAGACAGCTCGAGCTTCGGTTGGTGGGTGATGAACTTGTTGGAGCGATCCCGTGGGTCTTCTGCAAGCTCCACCGGGATCAAGGAGATAAAAAAGCCCAGTTGATCGGCAAACTGGACCAGCTCGGGGAGCTCCAGCAGGTTCGCCTTGCTGACCACGGTGTTCATGACCAGTGGGCTCCCGCGTCCGGCCAGGGCTTCGCCGAAGCGCACCATATTGGTGACCACCTTCTCCCAGGCGTCGGGATCCATGCAGATCCAGCCAAAACGCTGCTTGTTGAGCGAGTCCAGCGAGATCGAGACGGCATCCAAGCCTGCATCGGCCACTTCTCGAATGCGTTTCTCATCGACATTCATGGCGTTGGTCACCACCCGCACGCTGAGGTTACGCGACTTAAACAGCGCCACCACTTCGGCGAGATCGCGACGGGTGAAGGGCTCACCGCCTCCGATGGCGAGCTGAGCCACACCCAGCTCTTGGAGCACATCCGCCATACGTGCGATCTGAGGCAGGCCCAGCTCCTCATCCTCGTTGCCGTATTTCCAGATGCCACACATGCGGCAGGTGATATCGCAGCGATGGGTGATGCCAAAGTGTGCATAGACGGGCTGGTCATGCAGCAGCGCCCCGCGCGCCAGCCGACCATAACGACGAGCCGACAGTTGCAGCGTGTCGAGCAGCTCCATGAGTGCCTCCAGGCGTTAGACCAGATCGCCGTTGAGGAGTGGCAAGACCCCTCGTCCGACCCGTCCGAGAAGGGTGCCATTTTTTCCGGTGTCGGCCATTGCAATCGACCACTCGGCGATGGTGCGCAGATTCAGCGCAAAGATCTTCGAATATTCTGTAAAACACGCCGCCACACATGCCTTACACGCCACATGCTGCGTCGCATCAAAGGCCGCCTTAAAGCCCACCTCGCGGATGTTGAGGCCGGGGTAAGCTCCGATCAGCAGCGAGCAGGGATAGACCGTGCCATCGGTGTCCACGTTGCAGAACGCCTGTCCTGCCAAACAGTTGAGCCCTCGATGTGGATTGCCTGAGCGGGGATGCTGAAAATCGGGCCAGCTCAAGATATGGTACAGGTAGAAGGTGGATGACCCCACGGGCCGTCCTTCCTGCTTCGCCGAGATCAGCTCCCGGATCGCCGCTCGATATTCTTCGTTGGACGGCAGCAACGACATCCCATTTTTGGACATCTCATCGCTGTGATGTAACACCTGGAAGGTGGCCTTAAACCCGAGCTCTTCGGCCAGCTTCAGCACATAGTCAATCGAGTGGAGGTTGTGTCGGGTCAGCACGGTGATGGTCCACACGTTCATGCCCGCTTCCATCGCTTGTCGAATGGCCTTGAGGGTCTTGCGAAAGCTCTCAGGCTCGCGGTTGGCGTCGTGGTAGGGCTCTTCTCCATCCAGCGAGAACAGAATATGGTCGAGATGCTTGAGACCGGGCATCCGCTTCTCGAGCAGATAACCATTGGTATCCATCGTGGTGTAGATGCCACGTTCGTAGGCGTGGGTGATGAAGTCTCCGATGCCGTCTCGGAGCAGCGGCTCCCCGCCCCAGATGCCGAGCCGTCGTGTGCCAGCTTCCGCCAGCTCGTCGATGAGCTTGTGGATCTCCGCATCGGTCAGCTCATTCTGGCGTCGAGCCGGAATGTCGCAGTAGGTGCAGCGGGCGTTGCAGTGGTTGGTGACACTCAGCATCACATTGATGGGAATTCGAGCGCCGGTGAAGCTTACCTGGGCGGCGCTGAGGCCCATGCGAACCATATGTGTGGGTTTCATACTGCTCTCCGCTGCCGCAAGTGTTCAGAGACTGCCGACTGCTGCTGCACTCATACGGACGGTTGCGCCGACGTTGCCCCGACGGTGGCTCCGACCGTGGCCCCGATAGGCTTGATGGCGCGCCGAACGGACTCGGCGATGTGTGCCAAGCCCGGTTTGTCCAGGTTTGGATGTACCGGAATATGAAGGATCTCCGCCGCCACCTTCCCTGCATTTGGACACACCCCCTCCACTTTGCCCGCAAAAATCGGGAGGGTCGAACAATCGCTCATGTAGCCGATGGAGGTGTCTACGCCTCGGGCGAGCAGCTTCTGGGCCACCTCGCGCCGGTTGGCCACCTGGAGCGGAAAGCTCATAAAGATGGGCTCACCCCCCTCGACGATGCGGGGCACTCTGAGACCTCGCACATGGGAGAGGTGCTCCAGCAAGGTACGACCGTGAGCGGCCCGCATGCCGTTGAGCATGTCGATCCGGGAGAGCTGGGTCAAGCCGACGGCTCCCTGAATGCCTCGTGCGCCACTGGATTTAAACGCCGCCGGAATCGAAGTATAGAGCACTTCGGGCTCACCAAACGTATCGTGGATAAAATCTTTGCCGGTGAGACGCTGGCTCAGCTCAATGGCCGGATGAAGGGTCACGGGATACACTCGCGGATCGGTGGCCAACATCATGGCGGTGCCAATCACCACTTCTTTGAGCAACGGCTGGAGCGGCAAGCGCGTCTGATCGGCGAGGCTGTTTCGCAAAAAGCGCGCCAGACCTTCGTCGTCGGTGGTCACCATCCCTCCTCGAAGGGTGGTGATATTCTTGGTGAGCCCAAACGTATAGTAGGTGGCGTCTCCGAAGGAGCCCAGCCGCTTGCCGTGATACCGTGCGCCGGTGGCTTGAGCGCAGTCTTCCAGCACTTTGAGGCCGTGGCTCCAGGCAAACTTCAGGATCGGGTCGAGGTCACAGGGGAAACCATACAGATGAGTGGGCACCACCACCCGCGAGCGTTTACTGAGCTTCCGCTCGAGATCTTTTGGATCCATCAGATAGGTATCTCGATCAATGTCCACAAAGACCGGCTTCAGGCCCATCGCAATCATGATGGAGGGGATGCTGAAGTAGGTCAAGGCGGGCAACATCACCTCATCGCCAGGCTGAAGTCCCCATCCTTGCAGCAACAACGAGGCGCCCATCCGTGCGGAGCCGACGGTCACGGCGTGTTTCACCCCAATATACGCTGCAAAGGCGCGCTCAAAGGCCGTCACGGGGGAGACGTCCTCGGGCTGTCGTAGGGTGCCGAGGGCTGCTCGCAGCTCATGCCGTGAAAACGAGGGGGAAAAGCGTGGAATTTTGGTCATGACTCAACCTTAGAAGGGGTCTCAGGATCTGCCACCGCATGAGGAGGCTGCCACCGCTGCCATCTGGAGGGCACACTCGCCCTTTTTGCTGGACCCTCTTAAGATTTTACCATACCCACGGGGGTTTCAGTGCGTTTTTCCAGTGTTGCACCTTCTGCAAGCGGCTTTGGTGAGTGGCTTTACATCCGGCTGCTTCGGCCTCCGTCTACGACCAAAATGTGACCGGTGACGTACTCGGCGCTCAACAGATAACACACAGCGCGAGCGATTTCATCGGCGGAGCCTTCACGCGCGAGGGGCACACGAGCGAGGGCGCGGGTGCGAGCTTCGGGGCTGACGTCTTCGGGCAGGAGGGCCACGCCGGGCGCTACGCCATTCACACGGATATGAGGGGCAAGCTCGAGGGCAAGGGCGCGGGTCAACATGCTCAGCCCGGCTTTACTGACTTCGTAGGCCAGATGATGCGGCATGGGGCGCTCACCATAAATATCGCAGAGATGGATGATGCAGGGTTTAGGGGCGGCTCGCAGGGCGGGCAGCAGTCCCTGCGTGAGAAAAAAAGGAGCTTCCAGGTTGACGGCATGCAGCCGCTGCCACTGTGCGCGGGTGAGCTGCTCCACGGGGGTCTGTTCAATAAGACCGGCATTGTGGACGAGGGCGTCAAGCCGTCCATGTTGTGCCACCACCTGCTCGGCGAGGGCTGCCACGGCGTGAGGCTGGCTCAGGTCGGCAGACACGGGATAGAGCTGACGTCCCAGCGTCTGGACGGCCCGCTCGAGCTGCTGGAGCCCTTCGTGAGACTGATGTGCATGGGCGATCAGGTCGTATCCAGCGCGGGCGAGCTCGAGGGCGATGGCAAATCCGAGCCGTTTGCCTGCACCGGTGACGAGCGCCAGGGGCTGAGCTGTCGCGCGTGTGTCGGTCCCGCATTCTTGTGCTGAGGGATATTCAGCCGGGTGTTCTGGGGTCATGGGATCCAGTCTATTGGGAAGGGGTGGCATCGGCATACCTCATGTGGGGTGCGGCGTGGCATGGAGCAGGCGGAGGTCTCGGCGGGGCGTCCACTTGGGCGCATCCAGGATAAGGTGTGGGAGAGCGCCTGGTGTGCGTCTTGGCGGGGCGGCTTCGGAGGGGCTTGGCCTCGGCTGAGGGGCTCTGCGCTGGACGATGTTGGGTGGACTGTACCACAGGTGGGTAGCTGAGGGGGTTTGAAAGTGGGTCTTAGGCGGTGATGAGGGAGTCCATGTTGAGCCAGCGGTGTACCAGGGTGGTGGTGAGCTCCCCTTCTTTGAGCATGCGGGTGGCCATCATGCCCATCTTGGCGAAGTTGGCGGCTTGGGCGAATCTCACGAGGGGGCGGGGATCTTTTTTGAGCTGCTCGCTCTTGGAGAGGGCGCGGATGAGAGAGATGGGCACGAAGGGTTTGCTCAGGAGTACGATCAAGGCGATCCAGAAGGTATCTTCTGGGGGGCGCGGAAAGTTGAGGTCTACGCGGTGCTGGTAGAAGGTGCGGGTATTTTCGCCTTCGACGTCGGCGTCGGTGATCAGGCCCATCGCTTTGAGTTTTTTCTCGAGGGCGGACTCGGGAAAGATGGTCATGGAGAACAGGTACAGATCGTAAGGTCTGGGGAAGGAGCTGACGAGCTCAAAGAGGGCTTCTTTATCTTCGGCGGTGGCCACGGGATCATCGAAGATGAGCTGATAGTGAATGGAGATGCCCAGCCGGTGATAGAGCTGCGCGAGGGACTGGATGTGTTTATCGGAGGAGCGGCGGTCGTAGAGGTCGCCGTTGACGGTCTCCGCGTTTTGGACCCCCATAAAGACGTTGATCAGCCCTGCTTTTTTGAGGGCCGCCATTTTATCTTCGGTGACAAGCTGAGGTTCCATGAAACAATCGAAGGGCAGTCCGACTTCGCGGGGATAACGTTCGAGGAACTCGGCGAGCCAGTCGGTGTTGAAGTTAAACACTTCGTCGTCGAAGCGCACGCGCTTCATGCGCGGGAAGACTTCGCGGGCCTTGTGGATCTCTTGGATCATGCTCCCGACGGAGCGGGTACGGTAGAACTTCTGTCCTGCATACAGCTCGTTCTGATAGGTGGAGTTGTAGCAGTAGGCGCAGCGGAAGATGCAGCCGCGTGAGGCCATCATCTGGAAGACGGGCTCTTGAGCGGCAACCATGGGGTCACCGCGTCGCAGGCTGGTGCCCATGATGGCGACTTTATCGGGTGAAGTATAGTCTCGAAACGGGAGCCCATCGAGCTGAGGAATGAGGGTGCGCAGCTCATTTTTGTAGATATTTCCGGCGTCGTCTTTCACCCAGAGGTTGCCGAGCTGGTGGAGGGTGTCGCGGGTGCAGAGGGCGTTGGCTACTTCAACGATGGCGTCGTCGGATTCTCCACGGATGAGGATTTCGGCGTGGGGCATGCACTTGTCGGGCACGAGGGTGGGATGGTTCCCGCCCCAAAAGACGGGCAAGGGTGTGCGACTGTGAACTTCTTGGGTGAGCTGCTGGGTGACTTTGTAGTACGCGCTGGCTCGAATGGAGAAGCCAACGATGTCGATGTCGTCGGCCTGGAGCACATGGACGAGGTGATCCAGCTCGGAGGGCGTGGGCAGGTCGATGTGGTTGTTGCGCCAGTCTTTGAAGTAGATCTCGGTGCAGTGGTGTCCGGCTCGACGCAGCCCGGCGGCGAGGATGCGCACGGCGTTGTTTTCGATGTCGTACATGGAGACCAGGGCAAAACGGGCCCAACCTCTGGCTTCACAGCGACTGCGCGCCCACGCGATGCGTTGTTCCATATCCGCTCCAGCAGGAAAGATGAGTATTCATAAAGGGAGTGTAGCGCAGAAGTGCGCGTCGATCCAGCGAAAGGGGCTACACTTTTGCAGGATTGGAAAATCAATGGGGGCGGAGGGGCTGGCAAGACGGTGGCTGGAATGAGTGTAGGCTTGCACGCCCATTCACCACCGTGTTAGTCTTGAGGGGAACGTGTAGCCGGGTGTGCGTCGTCTGTCCCTTCAGAAGGAGTCTCTTTGCGCTTTGTCTGGTGTTTCCTGGTCCTGGGTTTTTCTGCTTATCTCTCGGCGTGTGAGGATGATATCGAAACGGAGCAGACTCCGAGCCCGACGCCACCGGAGGCGTTTGGGGAGTCCATCGAGGACACTGCCTGGGAAGGCTGGTATCAGTACACCGATGAGCAGCTTCAGATCAACACCTACTTAACCTTCGTGGTGCTGGAATACAGGGACGGATTATGGTGTGGGGCGCTCATCCAGGACTATACCTCGCCGGGCTCGTATTTGGGGTATGCCACCCTCACCGGATGGAATGAAGTGGTGGACAACAACGGCCTCAACGCCGCCGAATACGGTGCCATCGTGGGCCGAGTGTATGGGGAAATGCTCGACTCCGGCGATATGAAAGGCTGGATTGACAGTATTAATGACTTTAACCTTGCAGATCCCGCCGCCACGCCCAGCATGGAGGAGAGCTCTCGGGACTTCGTTACAAAATCGGTGAACGCGCTTCAGCTTCAGCTCAATCCAGATGTCCTCACCACCGCAGAGCTCATCGAGCTGATGGGGGATGCGGCTGAGATGAGCTCTGGGAACACCTCGGGAGACCCCTCCGCAACAGAGCCAACCTTTACCAGCATCGACTTGCCAGCGGCACTGCTGGGAGACCGGCATGCTTATACCAGCAGCCTCTTGGAGTCCAGTTATTGTCTATGGGCCGTTGAGACAAACGACACCCGCACCACGTCTCAACCGGGCTTCGGGAGATAAAGGAGTATGGGAACACCACACGGATTTCATCAGCGGGTGCAGCGCATGGGATGGTCCGGGCTGCTGCTCCTCATAAGTATGTCCTGTACATCCTCTAGCAGTCCTTCGGAGGACTCTGACGGGGAACCTACCCCTGAACCCGGGCCTTCTCTGCGGAAGACGACTTGGTCCTCCTATTTTTCAGAACAACTGGATCCACGGGTCAGCGCCGATACCGTCCTGTTTTTTAATGTCGAGACCCAGGAAGATGGAAAGGTCACCGGCTGGTTTTGGCATATTTGGGGAGAGCTCTATATCGGCGGGTATGAAGTGCCTACGCAACAGGTAGTTGCCCTTGAAGGCACT
>JBJTQF010000055.1:0-7616 GCA_046075485.1 Myxococcota bacterium
CCCGTGGGCACCTACTGGGACGTGAAGCTCAAGCTCGTCAACCGAGAGCTGGAAGCCATCTTCGATGAGCTGTACAAGGACTGGTTCCGCATCACCCTGGGCTCCACCGGCACCGAGCGGCTGGTCAAAGCGGTGCTGGAAGGAGATGTCGCGAGCTTCCAGCTCCAGCTTGAGCAGATCTTGCGCAAATACACCTCTTTTATGGATGGAGCAGGGAAGACCCCCGAGCACTTCTACCAGGGCTTGATGCTGGGCCTGATGGTGCTGCTGCGCGAGAGTCACACGGTGTTGTCCAACTTAGAAGTGGGCCTGGGCCGAGCGGATCTCCAGCTCATCCCGAAAGTGTCCGGTCAGGCGGGGGTGGTGATGGAGCTCAAGGTGGTTCAGAAGTCTCAAGCCCTGCTGGAAGGGGTGGTGGATGCCCTCCAGCAGCTCGAGGCGAACCACTATGAGACGTTGCTGGAGGCTCAAGAGGTCTCGAGGCTGCACCGTTATGGACTGGCGTTTAACGGCAAAGAAGTACGGGTGGCGGAGCTCTCCCAACGCTCCGAGCTGGAGCAGGCCCTCACACATGCACGCGCACAGGCCCTCGAGCAGGCACGCGAGAAAGCCGCTCGACGCAAACGTCTGAATATTCCGGCGGCACCCAAACCCTCCGTGCTGAGCCTCGAGGAACGGCTGGAGCTGGAAGAGCGGGTGTTGCCCCATCTTAATAGAGTGGAGCTGGAGCGTATCTGGTTACGCCTGAACCTGCCCATTGCGGAATTTCCCCAAGAACACCTCTCATTGCAGTGGGAACACTTGGTGAGCCGCAGCCTCCAATCCAAGCAGCTTTCCTCGCTGGCCATGCTGCTCAGCCGTCAACTCCCCACCCTCCAGGATGAGCCGCTCTTGCAGAAGCTGCGAGACGTCAAAAGCTGAGTCGTGTGCCCCACTTACATCCACCGCTCCAACGCCCGTCCGGGGTCCATCCTCCATGCTCATGAGGGAGCGTCTTAAGAAGCAGTCCACCCAACTGATACTCATCTCTTTAACTGAACCGCTTCACACTTGACACCCTCTCATGCACCACATGGCAGGATCTTGATCACCTGTGATGTCCGACCCATACTGCGCTTTACGGCCTGCTCATGAGTCTTGCTCGCCCCTTTATCAGCAGACAGCGTCACGATACAAAAGTCATGCAATCCTCTCGAAAGATGTCCACAAAACGAGCAATGTCCAGAAAAGTGGACATTCGGCACTTTCTCGTTTTAGATTCAAGACTTACCTGCAATTTCATGCAAAAACATGTATCACAAACGATACCATTCGAGCGGAGGCATACACCCTCCACGCCCCATTCAAGCGGTCTCCCACATTTATTTTTGATACACGACAGATTCTATGTATTTGTTTTAAAACGTATTTTTTATGCCAGCGATGTTATTCCATCCTCTCCTCTCTGCCTGGCCACACAATTGCTATTGTAAAAAAGCAGGAGGCCATCCCCCTCCTGTTCGTCTAACCTGAGAGGAGTCCATATGCTCACATCTTCACTCGGCAGCACAAGTCCGACACCACTGGAATGGGAACCCGACAAGCGCCCTGCCCAGCGTCTGCGACGGCTGCTGCTCACCCTGGCCCGGCTCACCCTGGCCCTGCTCACCCTCATTACAATCACCCTGACACCGGAGCTGACCGGTATCACATCCCCGGCACTGGCGGCCCCTCCCCGCTTGCCTTCCACAAACAAGGCCGCTGCCAAAAAACCCGCCCTCTACCTGCTCACCATCGCGGTGGGAGAATATCAGGATCCACGCATCCCCGACTTACGATTCCCTGAAGACGACGCTCGCGCTCTGCGTGCATGGGCTGAAGACCAAGCCGGGAAGCTCTACGGAGAAGTCCACGTCGATGCCCTGGTCCATAAAGAAGCCACCCGCACGGCGATCATCGAAAAAGTGGTCGCCTTTTACCAAGACGCCAGGCCAGACGACCAGCTCATCCTGTACTTGGCAGGACACGGCAAAGTGGTCAAGGAGCGGGGATCGTGGCATTTCCTGCCAGCCGACGCCCGCTTGAATGCCATCGAAGGCACCGGTCTGGAGCAGGACGATATTCTGAAAAAACTCGACCATCCCACCCGAGCTCGAAAACGTGTCCTCGTGCTCACCGATAGTTGTCAGGCGGGCGCCCTGGCCAATGCCCTCTCCGGTGTCGCAACACTCTCCAACGGCTCCACCGGGGAGACGATGGGAAGTAACAGCCGAGGCATCCAAGTAGAAGCGGAGCTGATCCTGACCCCCAACAGCCTTCAGGAGCGCACCTCCTTATGGCTGGTGCTCAGCGCAGGCACCGCCTCCGACGCCGCCGAAGAGGGCGAACAATACAAGCTGCCCACCGATCCCGAAGGCATCAAAGGGCACGGGGTGTTCACCTGGGCGCTGCTTCAAGCCCTCGCCTCCCGCCAAGCAGATACCGACCAGAGCGGAACGTTAACCCTGTCGGAGCTGGTCCAGCATGTCAGTCGAGCGGTGGCCAAAGCCACCCACCAACGCCAGCTCCCCGTCATGAGTGGCCGCTTTATGGAGGTCGCCATCGGTTATGCTCCCGGCAGCGTCGAGATCTGCGACGGCAAAGACAACAACCTCGACGGAAAAATTGACGAGGGCTTCGATCTGGACGCCGATGGCACCGGCGACTGCCTCCAGAGTGAACGCTGCAACGGCAAGGATGACAACAACAACGGCCTGATCGACGAGGGTTTTGACCTCGATGGTGACGGATACCTCTCCCGCCAGAAGTGTGGCAGTGTGCTCGGCACCGACTTAAATGACAACGACTTGACCATCCACCCCAACCAAGAAGACTGGGGCAACCTCCGAGACGATGACTCCGACGGGCTCACCGATGAAGATGACTTTGACCGCAACAACAATCACCTTCCCGACGTGGCAGAGAGACGCTTGAAGCTCAGCCGGGGCATCCAGCTCGGCGGGCTGGGCCTGAGCTTGGGCATGCTCGGAGGCTCGATGCTGCTTCAGCAGAGACTCTCCACGATGGAGCAAGTTCCAAGTGGAGACGATCCCGCGCCTTATCTCAGCAGCGGCGATGAGGCAAGCCTCTACCGCCAGCTCTCCCGGAGCCGCAACGTCCTGAGTACGGCGGGCACCCTCAGCCTGGGCATCTCGGTGGGCTTCACCTTCTACGGCCACGAGCTGAGAGGGCGACTGCCCAAGCCGTGGACTTCTCCTTATGAGAATACCCCGGTGCCACCCAAGGCACCCGAGCGCGCTCCGACACTCGCGAGCACGCCCACGAGCGCGAGCACACCCACACCCGCGAGCACACCCACACCCACACCCACACCCACGCCCACGAGCACGAGCACGCCTACGAGCGCGAGCACGCCCACACTCACACCCACGAGCACACCCACGAGCGCGAGCACGCCCACGAGCACACCTGCTGCTCAGAGTGTCCCTTCTCTTCCGTCAGGTGGTGGCCAATGAATCCCAAGCATAAGAGGTCTATCATGTCATTCAATCGTAACATGTCTCTGGTAGGAGTGCTCAGCACCCTGCTCATCAGTCTGCTCTCGAGTGGTTGTCTCTCCGATGCAGATGTCTGGCAACGTCTGAACGATGCCGATCAGGATGGCGTAAAAGCCTGCGGCCCGGACAGCAATCCACTCTATTGTGACTGTGATGATAGAGATCCCAACATCTATCCAGCCCACGACAACGTGATGGCTCCGCCCGAGCTCTGTGATGGAAAAGACAACGACTGCAATCTGACGGCAGACGATGGTCTGATCTTCTACACCTACTATCCCGATGCCGACGCCGATGGTGTTGGGAGCCTGGACAGCAACCTGGATGGCAGCCCTGATGCCAAACAAAGCTGTCAGAGCACCCTGGAGGGATACACCCGCTCCAGTGACGACTGCAACGATGCCAATACACAGATCTATCCGGGCTCTCCGTTTGAGACCTGTGACCGGCTGGACAACATCGACTATAACTGTGATGGCTCTACAGGTAAACAGGATGCCGATGGAGACCGCTCTCCTGCCTGCGAAGACTGCAACGATGCCAACGCTGAGCAGTGGCCCGGACACCTCGAAGTGTGCGACGGGGTGGACAATGACTGCAATGGTGGGGTAGACGATCTGACCGAAAAACAGCTCCTCTATCGAGACGCCGATACCGATGGATATGGCAATGCCAAAGTCTCCAAGCAGTTTGATCGCTGTGAGGAGTCTGGATATGTCAGCAATGCCCTCGACTGTGACGATACCAACGCACTCATCAACCCGACAGCCGAGGAGCGATGTGATCTCCAAGACAACAACTGCAACGGTCAAACGGATGAAGGTCTGGAGAACAAGCAGCTCTACGCCGATGAAGATCATGACGGGTATGGCAACCCCAACAAACCCGCTCAAGCGTGTACGGCTCCCGACGGGTATGTCGAAAATGATGACGACTGCAATGACCGAGACCCCAACAGTTATCCCGGTGCCGCAGAGTCCTGCACCGCCACCGTTGACAGCAACTGTGATGGCAGCGTCGGAGACGTCGATCAAGACAAGGATGGCATCCCCGCCTGCCTGGACTGTAACGATGCCGATGCCACCGTCTATCCTGCCTACAATGGTAAACCCGGCGCGACCGAAAAGTGTGATGACATCGACCAAAACTGCAACGGGGTAAACGATGATCTCAGCGAAGAGATTACCCTGTTTGAAGACAAAGATCGGGATGGATTTGGAAATCCTCTCGTTCAGCTTCGTTCTAAGTCTTGTAACGTAAACGGTTATGTCTCCAACGCCAACGACTGCGACGACAGCCGCGCCACCGTCAACCCAGAGGCAGACGAGGTGTGTGATGCTCTCGACAGTGACTGTGATGGCAAGGTTCCCTCAACCGAAGCCGACGCGGATGGGGATGGAGTGCGCACCTGTTCGGAAAACAATCAGCCCCCCGACTGTAACGATGGTGACAACACCGTCTATCCCAGTGCTTCCGAAGGTTGTGATGGCATCGACAACAACTGCAACGCTCAGGTCGATGAAGGCGTGCAGCGCTCCTTTTATCCCGATGCAGATCAGGATGGATATGGTGATGGAAGTGTGTCACCTGTTGATGCCTGTGAAGCCCCCATCGGCACCGTCTCCAATGGCAGCGACTGTCAGGACGATGATGCCCTCATTCACCCCGATGCTTCAGAGCGCTGCGATGGGGTGGACAACAACTGTGATGGGGTCATTGACGAAGACCTGCTCCTGCTCACCTGGCCTGATGCAGACGCCGATGGTTTTGGAGACAGCCGTGCAGAACCTGAAGCCCTCTGCATCCGTCCCGAGGGCATCGCTGGCAATGATGATGACTGTGACGACAGCCGCGCGGACATCAACCCGCTGGCCGGAGAAGTGTTGAACAATGGCCTCGACGATAACTGCAATGGGGAGGTGGATGAAGCCTTCTCGTGGCTCTATCCCGATCTGGATGGGGATGGTTATGGTGCGGGAGAGGCGGAATATGTGGAGACACAAAGTGTCGGCTATTCTCCTCTCTTCAACGACTGTGATGATGCACACGCCAGCATGTATCCGGGGGCGGAGGAGCAATGTGATACCCTGGACAATGACTGTGATGAGCAGGTAGATGAAGGGGTGAAGTCCACCTTCTATCAGGATGCCGATGCCGATGGTTTTGGGCTGACGAGTGCTGCGGTATCCGGCTGTAGCGCCCCTCCGGGCACCAGCCCCTCCGCAGGAGACTGCGACGATGCGGACGAGGACACCTACCCCGGTGCCGATGAACGCTGCGATCTGGCCGACAATGACTGTGATGGTGTGGTGGATGAAAAGGCACTTGATGCCCTGCCTTTTTATCCCGATGCCGACCAGGATGGATACGGTGCCTCGGGCAGTGTTCCGCTCTATGCCTGCGCCGCCCCCGTCGGTCAGGTGGACAATGACGACGACTGTAATGACCGAGATGATGATGTAAACCCCGATGGTATTGAGGTCTGTGATGGCAAAGACACGGACTGCGACGGCAACCCTGATAATGGAGTCTCCAATGCTCAGACGTGGCATCCCGATGCCGACAAAGACGGCTATGGAGACCTCAACCGCGCGCTTCAATCCTGCTCGGCGCCCACGGTGGACAACCTGAGCTGGATCTTGGATGGCCGTGACTGTAACGATGCAAATCCCAATATTAAGCCGGGTGCCTCCGAGACCTGTAATGGCATCGACGATGACTGCAATGGGATCGTAGACGATGGCCAAAGTAATACCCGCTTCTTCCGAGATGCGGATGGGGATGGTTTTGGTGATGCCAATCATTCGCAGAAAGCCTGTGTCGCCCCCCCCGGTTATGTCTCGGTGCAGGGAGACTGTAACGATACCAATCCGAACATCTATCCGGGTGCGGTGGAGGTCTGTGATAACCAGGACAACGACTGTGACACTCAAGTCGATGAAGGTCTGCTTCAGACCTTCTACAAAGACCAGGATGGGGATGGATATGGAGATCCTCAGCAGTCTCAGCTTGCATGTCCTACGCCCACAGGTTACGTCTCAAGAGGCGGAGACTGTAACGATGGGAATGCACAGGTATATCCTTCTGCACCCGAGCAGTGTAACGGCCTGGACGACAACTGTAATGGACAGCTCGACGAAGGGGTGAGCAGCACCTGGTATCAGGATGCCGATCAAGATGGACATGGAAACCCAGCTTCGACCCAGAGTGCCTGTGCCCGTCCCGATGGTTATCTGGCTTCACCGGCGGATGACTGCAACGACACCAATCCGAACGTCTACCCGGGGGCGGTGGAGGTCTGTGATACCGTCGATAATAACTGTAATGGCACGACCGACGAGGGTGTCACCACCACCTATTACCGCGACGGGGATCGGGATGGGTATGGCTCAGCCAGCAGCACCCTCCAGGGCTGCAAGGTGCCGAGTGGCTATGTGTCCAATAAGCTGGACTGCAATGATGCAGATGCCAACATCAACCCGGATGCCATTGAGGTCTGTGATGGCAAAGATCAAGACTGTAATGCTCAGATCGATGAGGGTCTGCCGGTCTTTACCTACTACCGAGATGCGGATGGGGATGGGTATGGCAACAGCTCTCAGAGCCAGTCCGCGTGTAAGACGCCCGACGGGTATGTCTCGGTGGGGGGGGACTGTAATGACGCAGACAAGGCCATTGCTCCGAATGCCAGTGAGGTATGTAATGGCAAAGACGACGACTGTGATGGGGCGACAGATGAAGGGCTTCCCACTCAGACCTGGTACAAAGACGGGGATTTAGATGGTTATGGACTGAGCACCTCTTCGCAGGTGGCCTGTGCTCAGCCGACGGGTTACAGCGCACAGAGTGGAGACTGTGTGGACACGGATAAAAACACCTTTCCCGGTGCGGCGGAGAAAGAATCCACGACGGCCTGCATGACCGATGCCGATGGAGACGGTTATGGGGCCAAAGTGCCAGCCAGTGGGGTGGCGGTGGGGACGGACTGTGTGGACACGGACAAGCTGATCAATCCGACGGCAACGGAGAGCTGCAACGGCAAAGACGACGACTGTGATGGGCTGGTGGATGCGGCGGATC
>JBJTQF010000056.1:0-13472 GCA_046075485.1 Myxococcota bacterium
TGCCGGTGTGCTGCCGCTGAGTGCCACCGTACTGAGTGCCACCGTGCTGAGTGCCACCGTGCTGAGCCTCCTAGCCCCCTCCTCCGCACACGCGGCGGAGGCCGATCTTGAGGCCGCTACCACCTTCTTGCTGGAGAGCCAGGGGGCGTATGGGAGCTGGGGCGTGTTGCCTCCGCGTGACACCGGAAAAGTGCTGCACGCCTTACGCGCGCGAGGCGAGGATCCCGATCCCGATGGACTGCAAGCCGCATGGCTCGCCGGAGCCCAGCCGGTAGCACTCGACCTCCGCCTGCGGGTCTGGCAAGGACTGGCTCAGCTCGACCAGACCCCAGAGGAAGCCCTCACCCTCCTGGAGAGTGCCCAAAATCCCGACGGAGGATATTCCTTCTACGGAGCCGGTGCGCCCTCCAGCCTCCAAGAGACGGTGCTGGCCCTCCAGCTCATGTATACGGCAGGTTATTCGGACGTGGCACAGGTCTCAGCGGCCCTCACCTTCGTCAAAGGCAAGGTCCAGAGCGGAGGCGGTTACGGCTACGAAGACAATGATCCCTCCATCGCCGTCACGGTGGAGGTGATCCAAGCCTATCAGCTCTGGCGAAGTGTCTTCAGCCTCGAGAGCCAGATCAGCGCAGGGGTGGGCTGGCTCGCCACACAGCAGCAGTCGGATGGCACCTTCGGCACCGGACCTCATAAAACCCTCGACACCGCCATGAGCTTAAGTGTGAGCGGAGGCGAGAGTGGGTTGAGCATCAGCGCCTGGAGCCTGGGCGCAGCAACCCTCGCGAGCAGCCAAGAGCCCGCAGGCAGCAGCCCCTGCGCCGGAAGCTGGGACTGCGAACCCTATACCACCGCTTGGTCCCTGCTCGCCCTGGAGAAAGTCAAACCCGACCTGGTGGTGGAGAGCCTCGGCTTTACCACCTCCGGGCCCGTGCTCGAGAGCAGCAGTGTCACCGTTCAAGCGGTGGTGCGAAATCAAGGGTTCTCAGCATCTGCGTCCGGGGCGCTGGTGGGGGTGGTGGTGAAAGATCCCACCACCGGCACCACCACCGCCATCGGGCAGGCCCTGCTCTCCGGCATCCAACCCGGTAATACTCAGACCCTCACGGTGAGCTAGGATACCACCGGCATCAACGGACCTCAGTATCTGGAAGCCACCGCCGACCTCACCGGAAAAGTCTCCGAGAGTGATGAGAGCAACAACACCCTCAGCGCCGCCGTCACCATCACCCCCCGAGTGGACCTGGCCATCTCCAATGCGGAGCTCAGCTACTCACCCGAAAATCCAGGGCTGGCCGAGACCATCACCTTTGAAGCCCGCGTCTCCAACGCTGGAGGCACCGCCGCCTCCGCAGTGGTCCGTTTTATCCTTGATCCCGAAGGAGAGGCCACGCTGCTCAGCGAACAGACCGTCGCGCTCGATGCAGGAGAGTCCAAAAGGTTGAGCACCTCAACCTTGCTCGAGGTGGGCGAACACACCGTGCAGGTACTGCTGGATCCCGATGACCTGCTCGACGAAGGCATCGAGAGCAATAACAGCGCCTCCATCAGCCTCACCATGCAGGAGCGCATGGATCTGGTGCTGGTCAGCAAGCAGATCTATGTGAGCCCCTCCAGCGTGGTGGAGCCCGGAGAGGTGCAAGTGGCGGCCACGCTCTTCAACCAGCGCGAAGATGAAGCCGAAGATGTGGCCGTGCAAGTGTCGATGTATGACTCCGACACCATGACCTCCTTTGGTCAAGCAGTGCCGCTCAAGACAGAAGTGCTGGCCAGTCTGCCCGGAAACAGCGCCCGCACCGTCTACGTGAAGGTCTCGACGGCAGGATATCCCGGCAATAACTACTTGATTGTGACCGCCGATCCAAACAACCAGATCGATGAGACCCTCGAAGACAATAACACCGGCTATGCAAGGGTGGTGGTGGCCGCTCAAGGCAACTTCAACAGCACGACCTCCGACTTGACCCTCTCGCCCAGCACGGTCACGGAGTCGGCCAGCGTGCGCATCACCCATGTGGTGCGCAACAACGGAGGCAGCACCCTGCCTGCTTCCGTCGTGCGCATCTCGGCCACCAGTCCCAGCGGCGTCAGCCAGACCCTCGGGAGCGTGAACATCCCCGCCCTTGCAGCGAACACCAGCGTGGGCGCCGTCGTCGATTGGAATACCACCGGCTCCGCCTCCGGCACCTGGACCGTCACCGGCACCGTCGATCCCGATAACAGCGTGGCCGAAAAAGTCGAGACCGATAATACCGTCTCCAAAACCCTCACCATGACCCCCCGAGTAGATCTGTCGGTGGTCGCAGGAGACATCAGCTTCTCACCCAGCAGTCCAGAAGAAGGGGATGCGGTGACGATCTCCGCCACCGTGCGCAACCTGACCGCCACCAGCTTGAGCACCTCCACCACCTTTCTGGTACGCTTCTTCGATGGAAACCCCACCAGCGGAGGCACCCTCATCGGGGAAGTCTCCCGCGCAGGCATCAGCGGCTCCAGCTCGTTTGTGGCCAGCACCTCCTGGCCCACCCTCGACCTGAATGGCCCACACAGCATCTTCGTACAAGTCGATCCCACCGATACCGTCTCGGAGCTGGTGACGAGCAACAACGAAGCCAGTAAAGACATCACCGTCGGCCCCGCCACCCGACCGGACCTGCAAGTGCTCAGCTCGAGCATCAGCCTCCAGCCCTCCAGCGGAGTGGCACCGGGCGCCACCGTCACCGTGGCAGGCCGTGTGCAAAACCTTCGAGACTTCGCCGCCTCGAGCGTAGGCGTGCGCCTGTACGCGGGAGACCCCAGCAGCGGCGGTGTGTCCATCGGCAGCCAGACGATCAGCGTGCCCGCTCTGGGCTCCACCCCCGTCTCGTTTGCCTGGACCACCCCCAGCAGCGCCTATACCACCACCTCACTCTTTCTGGTGGCCGATCCCGACAAGCTCATCAGCGAACCCGATGAGAACAACAACAGCGGCTCCATCGCCTACCGTGGACGCGCAGGCGCGGAGACCTCCCCGCAAAACCTGGTGGCCAGCCTCAACTATCATCACGTCAACCTGAGCTGGAATACCCCCAGCGATCCCAGCACCGTGGTCGGCTATCGTCTATATCGAAATGGTGAGCTGCTCAACCCGGCAGGGGATGTGACCTCCGGGGCGACCGCCACGGCAGATTCGGTGTCGTCCACCAGCTTTCCAGCCAGTCAAGCGGTCGATGGCTCCACCAGCACCTACTGGCTCTCGGCGAGTCACGCCGCGCCGTGGTGGCTGGAAGTGTCGCTGGCTCAAGCACGGCTGGTCTCACGGGTGACGCTGATGTGGCACAGCGCCTATCGAGGCAGCAACTATCAGGTGCAGGGCTGGGACGGCTCCACCTGGAAAACCCTGGCCACCATCACCGGAAATACCACCAACACCGTCACCCACGATCTGACGACGTTGATGGTCACGCAGCGGGTGCGCATCTACGTGACCGCCAGCTCAAGCTCGAGTTATGCGGGCCTCTACGATGTAAAAGTCACAGGGGCCGATCCCCTCAGCAGCCGGACCTATGCCGATCTGGACCTGCTCTCCAACCCCTATGACTATACCGTGACGGGCGTGACGAGCTCCGGCTTCGAGAGTCCTGACTCCAACAAGGCCGGTGTCAACGTGCTGCTGCCTGCTGCGGTCAGTGGCTTTCAAGCCCTCCCGGATTATACCCAGGTGGGTCTGCGCTGGGACCCAACCTCGGAACCCCTTCCGTATTATTATGTACTCTCCCGAGAGGGCGTCCGCTTGGGCGAAGACAGCAAGCTCAGCGGCGGCTCTCCCGTCGGCGACTCGGTCTACACCAGCAGCTATACCGCCGACAAAGCCCGCGATGGTAATACCTCCACCTACTGGATGAGCACCTCCCACAGCGCCCCGTGGAGCTGGGAGCTGACCTTCACCTCCACGCAGCTCATCACCCAGGTGGACCTGAACTGGCAGAGCTCCTATCGCGCCACCGACTATGAGGTGCAAGCCTGGGATGGTCGCCGCTGGCGCACCCTCGTGAGTGTGGTCAACAACAGCAGCAACGTGCTCAACCACCCGCTGAGTCAGCCCTTCCCCACCAGCAAGCTGCGGGTGTACATCACCAAAGCCATCAGCAGCTATGTGGGCATCTACGAAGTGGATGTGTGGTCCACCCCCATGCTGACCAGCTCCACCTTCACCGATACGTACCTGCTCACCGGCCCCTATGACTATGACGTGGCGGTGATGAACTATCTCGGCGAGCTGGGGCCCTCCTCGACGGTGGAAACGACGGTGCCCCCGCCGATTCCTCCCGCATCTCTCAGCGCCAGCTTGAGCGAAAATGCCGCCACCCTCTCCTGGCCTGCGGTGTCCAATGCCAGCGCCACCTCATACCTGCTCTATCGGGATAATAACCTGCTGCTCCCCGTCGCAGAGCAACGCAGCGGAGGCTCCGCCGTCGGTGACTCGGTGCATACCTCCAGCTATACCGCCGATAAAGCCCTTGATGGCAATACGTCCACCTACTGGATGAGCACCTCCCACAGCGCCCCCTGGACTTGGGAGCTGAGCTGGACCTCCCCCCGTGTGCTCACCAAAGCCACCCTGGTCTGGCAGAGCAGCTATCTGGGCCAAGAGTACGAGCTCCAAGGCTGGGATGGAAAGTATTGGCGCACCCTCGCCAGCGTCAAAGGCAACAGCAGCACCACCGTCACCACGGTACTCCGTCCGATGAGCACTCAGAAGGTGCGGGTGTACATCACCAAGTCGAACAGCAGCTACGTCGGGATCTACGAGTTTTATGTGGAAGGTCTCGCCCCCTACACCAGCCTGAGCTACGCGGATAACAACGTGCCCGGAGGCCCTCACACCTACGAGGTCAGTGTCATCAACACCCTGGCCGAAGAAAGTGCTCGCCGCTCCAGCCTCCAGACCGTACCCATCCCTCCCCCCGGAGGGCTCACCGCCAGCGTCGATGGAGATGATGTCAGCTTGGCCTGGACCGCATCGAGCGCCTCCAAGCTGGCAGGATATCATCTGTATCGCTCGGGACAGATGCTCAACGCACCCGGCAGCGTCAACCACGCGCTGAGTGCCAGTGCCAGCGCATCCAGCACCTTCTCGGGCTATTCACCCAGTGGGGCCATCGACAACAATACCAGTACGGCATGGTTTGGTGTCGCCGATCAGACCCGCTGGACCTATGAGCTGCAATGGGCCAGCCCTCGCACCCTCGCGGGGGTCAACTTGCTGTGGTACTCGGGATATGCAGGCATCGACTACAGCATTCAAGCACGCATCAGCGGGCAGTGGGTGACTCAGGCCACCATCAGCGGAAACAGCACCAACACCGTCACCCACAGCTTTCCTGGGGTCACCACCGACGGTCTGAGGCTGCTCATCCAACGCAGCGGCAACACGTATCCCGGCATCTATGAGCTCAGAGCCCTCGCACCGGCACCGATCACCGGGCTCACCTCGGTGGAGCGGGCCGTACCCTCCGGGAATTGGCTTTATGAAGTGCGCGCAGTGGATACCCTCGGCGGTGAGAGCGCCCCCGCTCAGGCCAATGCAACCGTGGGCAATCTCCAGCCGCCGAGCAACTTACTCGCCTCCGCCAGCGGCAATGTGGTCAACTTGAGCTGGGCTGCCAGCCCCTCCAGCGGGATCTTGGGCTACTATCTCTATCGGGATGATCAGGTCATCAACCCGCAGCCAGAAGTGACCACTCCGGCAACGGCCAGTGCGTCCTCGGTGTATTCGACCAGCACCAGCTATCAGGCGAGCAACGCCATCGACAACAACACGGGCACCTACTGGCACTCCAACACCAGCACCTCCGGCTGGACCTATACGCTGGAGTGGCCACAAGCTCGGCGCATCAGCCAGCTCACCATTACGTGGAACTCGTCTCATCGGGGGGTCAATTACGACATCCAACGCTGGAACGGCAGCGCCTACGTGACGGAGCTGGAAGTACGCGGGAACGCCGACAACACCGTGGTACATAAGCTGAGCAACTTTAACGCCTCCACCCGGTTGCGGCTCAACATCCTCTCCACCATCAGCAGCTATGCGGTGATCAATGAGCTGGATGCCCTGGAGTTTACCCCCATCACCACCTTGAGCAGCTCCGATGTGCCTCGAGATAATGGTGATTATCGGTATACCGCGCGAGCGGTCTCCAACGATTTTATCTCGGCGGCGTCGAATGTGGCGAGTGTGAGTGTGAAAGATGTCACGCCACCTGCGGCTCCGGTGGGACTCAAGGTCAACAGCTACACCAGCAGCAGTGTCACCCTGGGCTGGACCGCCAGCAGCGAAGCGGATGTTTTCCGGTATAAGCTGTATTACCCGACCTCCAGCACCCTGCTGACCACCGTCAACGCGCTGACTTATACCCACGGGAGTGTGATCAACGCAGGTCAGACCTCCTATACTTGGTATCTAACCGTGCTGGATCGGAATGGCAACGAGAGCAGCCCCAGCAGTGTCACCTTCGCCCCCGGTTTGCCAGCACCTCCGAGCGCCCTCAAAGCAGTGGTCCAAGGGCCGGATGTGCTGCTGAGCTGGACTCTCCCCACCGACCCGCTGAGAAAAGCCATCCACGTCTATCGAGATGGTATGCTCATCAACAGCACGGTGGCGGCATCGGCGACCTCCTTCCTGGATACCGCAGTGGACGATGGCACACGGGTGTATGAAGTGGCCTCCGAAGACGTCTTCGGTCGAGAAGGAGCCAAGTCCAACAGCGCCAGTGTGATCGTCAACGATGTGGACTTGTCGCTGGCTTCAACGGATCTATTCTTCTTGCCGCAGCAGCCCAGCGAGTTTGATAACGTGATGCTCTCAGCGGTGGTCAACAACGACGGTCAAGATCCCACCGAGCCAGTCGAAGTGCGCTTCTACGACGGAGATCCCACCGCAGGAGGGGTGCTGATCGGCTCGGCCATCGCTCCCGCCATGCAGCCCGGAGAGCTGGGACTGGCCCAGTATGAGTGGCCCCTCACCGGTGAAGCCGGAGATCATCTGATCTTCGCGGTGGTCGATCCCGATAATGTGGTGGTCGAGTTCTACGAAAACAACAACAGCGCCAGCAAAGCCCTCCAGGTGGATGCAGTGCCGACGATGGATGTCGTCTTTACGGACGTGGATGCCTCCGCCTTCCCGAAGGTGGTGGCGTCGTTCCAGGTCAAAGACAGCTCGGGTCAAGCGGTGCCGGATCTCACCACCCGCAACCTCAAGCTCACCGAAGACCTGGTGGAGCAGATCATCACTAAGCTGGAGCTGACCAGCACTTCCACTTCCACCCAGCCGAAGGTCGATCTGGTCTCGGTGATCGATACCTCAGGCAGCATGGACGCGGAGCTCCAAGAGCTCCCCAAGATCATGACGGATGTGCAGACCCAGCTCGTGCTGAGAGGTGTGGACACCAAACAAGTCAACTACAGCATGGCCGCCGCACTCGGTGGGGTCTACACCCCCCTCTACAAAGGCATCTTTAAGGATGTGGAGATCAACCTCACCAGCGAAGACTGGGCACCCGCTACCGCCTGGGTCGCCAAAAACTACCCCTGGAGAGCCGATGCCATCCGCATCATCGTTCCAGTCTCGGACGAAAACTGCTACCAGGGAGACGGACAAGACGCCAACGACATCGCATCGCTCGCCGAGGCCATTCGATACGCCAACACCTACTCCGCCACGGTCTTCGGGCTCTGGGGTGAGCCCACCAGCTCGTCGGTGCAAAAGGAGCACAAGGATCTGTCCGAAGGCACCGGGGGCCAAGCGTTTTCGTACACCGAAGCCAATAAGATCGTCGATGCCATCGTGCTGTCGGTCATGAACAAGGTGGCGGTCTATAAGCTCGAGTACACCACCAACAACCCCGCGCTGGATGGCACCCTGCGGGCTCTCGAGCTGGTGGCGCAGTACCGGAATGCGGAAGGCACCGGCGCTGGATCGTATCGTGCGCCCTCGTCGGGGAAAGCGGATCAAGCAGCCGTCAAGCTGGAGTTCATTCCCGGTAACCCGGTGGCAGGACAGACGGCCAGCCTCAAAGGGACGGTGGCGAATCTGGGCTCGGCCCTCACCGATGCGCTGGTGCATCTCTATCCGAGTATGACCAGCACAACACCGGTGGTAAAACCTGTGCTGCTCGAAGACCTCGAGCCCGCCGAAGTGCGCTCCTTTACGGTGCCCTGGCTGGCAGTGCCGGGGACGTATCAGCTCCGCATGGTGGTGGATCCCGAAAATACCGTGGCGGAGTCGCGTGAAGACAACAACCAAACCGCGACGCAGCTCATTGTGCCCGGCAATCCCATCGCGGAGCTGGCGGTTTATGCCGATGAGCTCGAAGCCAATCCTGCCTCACCGGTTGAGGGGGATGTCGTGACCCTCGCGGCGGTGGTGCGTAATCTGGGCATCGCCACTCAGGATGTGCTCGTCCAGTTCTACCGAGGCACTCCCGGCGAGGGTCAGCAGGTGGGCGAGGATGTGTATCTGCCCAACCTCGAGGCACAAGGAGCCGCGCGGGTGGAGATGCCCTGGAACTCCTCCAGCTTTGACGGAGACGTGGCCTTTACGGTGGTGGTGGATCCCCTCGACCGCATCCAGGAGCTGCGGGAAGACAACAACCAGGCAGCGCTGAGCTTCCCGGTGGAGGGCAGGCCGCTCAAGCTCTTGCTGGCGCTGGATCAGTCTACCTATCCGGCTCAGACGGCGGTGCAGATCTCGGGCTCGGTGGAGAGTCGGCAGGCTCCGGCCTTCACAGGTACGGTGGCGCTGGAAATCCGCGACGCGCAGGAAAACGTGGTGGAGACCCTCTCGGAGATCGCGCTCGAGCCGCTCCCGGGGGCGATCATGCCCGACCATCGTTATTATGTGCCGGTGACGGTGCCTGCGTTTGCACTGCTGAGAGGCAATCAGCTCGCCAGTGCATCGATCAACTTCACGCAGGGGCTGAGCAGCTTGGGGAAGAGTGGCACGCTGAATCCAGCCTCGATCCGGGTGGTGGAGGTCAATGCCAACGGGGAGCAGGTGGGGCTGTGGCCTTCGCGGTCAATTCCCAATCCGGGATATGTGGCCAGCTCCGAAGCCTCCATGACGGTGTTGTGGAGTCCGCGAGATGTCACCCGCTCGTCGGGGGAGCGCAGCTTCCGCATCTATTTTGATACAGTGGATGGGATGACGTTCACCCCGGAGCTCACCTCCTTTGTGGGCGGGGAGCTGCTGGCTGTCACCACGGAGACCGGAGATGTGCGCATCTCCCGAAAAGGTGCGGATGGGTTTTTCTCGACGCTGAGCTCGGTGGCCAGCTTCGGAACGCGGGTTCGAGTGGCCCTGGCGGATCTCAACCAGGATGGCCTGCTGGATGTGGTGGCCTACGATCAAAACCGAGATCTCTACCTGATGGCGGGCAAACCTGATGGCAGCTTTGCAGCGCGTGCCCTCCTGCTCGAGACCACCAGCACGGCCACGCCTTCGGACGTGTTTGTGGGAGACTTCAACCAGGATGGAAAACCCGATGTGGTGGCCACGGAGCAAAATACCACGCCGAGGCTCTTCCTCCAGGGGGCAGGGCTGAGTTTTGTGGCCTCCAATCTCGGGACGGCAGCGAGCACCATCTATGCCAGTGAGGTGGCGGATATCAACGCCGATGGCAAGCTCGACCTGCTGGTGGCGCAGAATGGAGGGGTGATCAGCGCCTATCCAGGAAATGGAAATGGCACGTTTGGCACGGTGACGACGCTGTGTGATACGCCGGGCTCCACCCCCTATGGGTTCTCGGTGGCGGATGCGGATGGGGATGGCACCCTGGACCTGCTCTCCAATCAGGGGTCGAGTGGCAATACGTACATCTGTCGCGGCAATGCCAGCAGCTCGACCTTTGGCACGCCGACGGAGGTGACCAGCCTCAAGACCCTCACGCTTGCGGCGTTTGCGGACCTGGACTTCAACGGAGACGGTAAACGTGATGTGGTGATCGCCACGTACAACAACCCCAAAAATGCACAGGTCAACCTGGGCAATGGAGATGGCACGTTCCCGCTGGTGCTCCAGCTCGGGGGCATCGGAGGGGATGGGCTCAACGTGGCGGTCTCCAACGGGCAGGAGCAGCCGTCGAAGGTGGGGGCGGCACGTCTCAACCCCATTCCCACGGCAAACTTCTCGGCGAGCTGGAATACAGGCTTAACGCCTGCCGGAGACTACCATGTGACGGCGGTCCTGCTCGAGTCCGGGGATGAGCGCACGCGCACGCAGGTAGACTTTACGATCTCGGCGCTGGAGCAGCTCAGGGCAGCGGTGGTGACGGATCGTCCGGTGTATGGGCTCAACGAGCTGGTACAGCTTACCTCGAGCGTGCAAAATGAGACCCTCAACGCCCTGCTGGGGGGGGTGGAGGCGGTGCTGTCGGTGCAAGATCCGGCAGGGGCGGAAGTTTTCTCGGAGACGCTCAGCCGCGACATGCTCTTGGTCGGAGAGCAGGCCACTTGGCAGAGCTATTTTGACGTGGAGACCGGTTTGCCCGGAATTTATACCGTCTCGCTCGAGGCGCTGGCGGGAGGGGCGACGGCAACGGCTCAGACGACCTTCGAGGTGAGCAGCTCGGCGGAGCAAGGGCTGGGGCTGGTGGGGGCGTTGAGCATCGATCCCGTACAAGGGCTGCCGGGGACGCTGCTGGCCTCGAGCTGGCAGGTCCAGAATCAGGGCAATAGCACGCTGGGCTCGGTGCCGCTGCGGTTGTTGCTCTCTCCGGTGGATTCGGAGCAGACGCTGGACACCTTCGGCCTGGGCTCGGTGCAGCTCCCGGTGGGGGCGGTGGAGACCGATATATATGGGCTCGACACGGCGGGCATGGGGCTGGGAGGCTATCGGCTGGTGCTTCAGGCGGAGCTTCAATCGGGCTGGCGCTCGCTGGCGCTGGCGGATTTCCGCTTGGTGAACATCCTGGGCACACTCACGGCGGAGCCTTTGGTGCTCGAAGGAGGGGTGGACGAGGTCACGCTGGCCTGGACGGTGGAAAACGGGGCGGACTCGACACTCTCTCAGCTCAGTGTGCTGCTGACCCTGTGGGATGCGGACGGCCTGGAGGTGACCACCTTGCCGCAGACCACCGAGGATCTCCCGGGGACAAGCACGCTCGAAGGTGCGGATGCGTATGCCTCCAGCTTGCTGAGCATGGGGGATTATACGGCGGTGCTGAGTGTGCTGCTCAACGGGGTGCCGCTGGAGCTGGCACGGGCCAACTTCTCGGTGGGAGATACCATTGCGCCGCTGAGTCAGCTCTCGTTTGAGGGCCGAGTGGTGGAGCAGGCGGGGCAGCGTTATATGCCGTCGTCTACGCGCTGGGTGCTGAGTGCCTCCGACAACTTCGCGGGGGTGGCGTCGATTGGCTGGTCGGTGGATGGACGGGTGACGGCGCTGTACGAGTCTCCGCTCACGTTTGAGGAGGGGGCTCATACGTTTGTATGGTCTGCGACCGACAAGGCCGGAAATGTGGAGCCTCCTCAGTCGGTGACGGCGGTGGTGGATGATAGTGCGCCGGTCATTGTGGTCAAGGGGCTGGCGGAAGGGTTGTGTATCCCCGAGTCGGTGACGCCTTCGGTGGAGGTCTCAGACTTGAGTCCGGTGACCACCACCCTCACGCTGGACGGACAACCTTATGGCGGAGGAAACATCGGGGGGGTTGGCACGCACACGCTCGAGGTATACGCCAAGGATGTGCTCGATCATGAGGCCCGTATCCGCTACACCTTCCGCATCGAGAGTGGAGACTGCGCCTGTGAGACCGGTGACAGTGTGGCCGATCAAGACGGAGATGGCCAAAAAGCCTGCGAAGGTGACTGTAACGATCTCGACCCGACGGTGAACGAGGATGCGCCCGAAAATACCGATGGTAAGGACAACGACTGTGACGGGCTGGTGGACGAAGGTCTCTGTCCGGTGGATGAGGATGGGGATGGTTTTGCCTCCTCGGGCGGAGACTGTGATGATACAGACAAGGCGCGTCATCCGGCGGCGCTCGAGCTGAGTGACGGGGTGGACAATAACTGCAATGGGCAGGTGGATGAGCCCAGCTCCGATGTGGCGGATGCGGATGGGGATGGGGTTTCGCGTGCGGCGGGTGACTGTCACGATGGGAATCCGGCCACGTATCCGGGCGCACCTGAAAAAGAAGCCGACGGGCAGGACAACAACTGCAACGGGCAGGTGGACGAGACTCGACTCGACTGTGATGCGGATGGGGATGGTTTTTCGGAGCTGGAAGGGGACTGTGATGATGGGGTCTCCAGCACGTATCCGGGTGCGCCGGATGCGTGTGACGCGGTGGATCAGGACTGTGATGGGATTGCGGAGGAAGACTGCGCCACACCGACACCCACCCTCGGGCCTGATACGCCGACACCGGAGCTCGAGGGCACACCCACGGCAACGCCGGATCCCGAGGCGACGCCGACTCCCGAGGGCTCTCCGACGCCGGGGGGCTCTCCGACGCCGGACGGAGGCGATCCCACCCCCACCATCGGGGTGGATATCACGGCCAGTCCGGATCCAGGAGAAATCCCCAGTGGGTGTAACTGCTCGACCAGTCCAGTGCCCTCGGAAGGGACGTGGGGCTTACTCCTGCTGGGGCTGGGGTGGCTGTGGCGTCGCCGAGAAGGCAGGGGCGCAGGGCTGAGGGGTCGATAGGAGCGACGAGCCTCCCGCCCCTCTCAGCGAGCCTCCCGCCCCCACCCAGCCCTGGGGGAGGTGAAGGACTTGGAGTGAGCCAGCCGCCCCCTCTCACGCTTCTAAGCATCATGTGCGGAGGAAAATCTACGCCGGTGTCTCAGGTGTTCCAAAGCGTGCCTTCCAGGTTTTGGGAGTCACCAGCCAGACCCGCTTGCCGTCAAAGAGTGCGGCGTACTGGTGGATGGGCGAGGCTCCGACCGCTTTAAGCTGAGTGGTGTAAGCCTGTATCCTGATCTGAGCCAGGGCATTCTTCAGTGCGCCGGCAATGGTCTCGCCCTCCTGGAGCACCTTCAGCTCCATGACCGCTCCTGGCTTGCCCGCTTGACGAGGCTTGATGAGCACATCCACTCGTCCATAACCACTCTCGGGGTTGGAGCGCACCTCGTAAGTGCCTTCCAGGTAGACCAAGAGGCCCATGACAAAGCCGTGATAGAGCTTCTCGGGCTGACGTCCCGCCGGGTCGTGGTACGAGAGATTGGTCTGCATGATGCGCGAGAGGAGCTGCTCGAGCACCGTGGCATCGCCGCTCAGCAGGGCTTTTGTCAACTGAGACTGGAGCTGAGTGCCTTGATCAAGGTGACTCAGCCAGCCCTGAAAGACCTTCCGATAGGCCCCCTTGACTTCGCGATTGGGGATCATAAAGGCGGCGAATTGTTCGGTATCCACGAACCACAGGCGCGTCACTTTGAGATAACCCGCGTACCAAAGGAAGCTCCACAGGGCATCGGGATTGGTGTTGAGGTCA
>JBJTQF010000057.1:0-16533 GCA_046075485.1 Myxococcota bacterium
TTTGGGCTTGGACCGACGGCATCCTCAAGCACGCTGGGGTTGGGTCTTGGAGTTTAAGTATTTAAAAGCCTCGGCGAGTAAAGCGCAGATCCAAGCGGCACAAAAGCAGGCGCGAGCGCAGCTCGAGCGTTATCTGGAGGACGGGCCACGTTTGAAACAGCGTCTGGGGCGAGCCTCCTACAAAGCGGCGAGCATCGTCTGCTTGGGTCTGAAGAAGTGTGTCGTTGAGGTGGTCAAAGTGGTTGAGTCCTGACATCGATTGTTGCGATGAGCGGGCCTGCTCATCGGAGTGGGCGGATCAGCTCTGCATCCGATCCTCCGGCCCCTTGAAGCTGCTGCTGGAGCCACGGCCAGCCTGGGTCGAGTGTTTGCAATCCTTCGAGTCCTTCCTCATCGATGAGGCGTGCGAGCTCGGCGAGGAGCTGAGCCCAGGCGCTGCGGTCGGAGCGGCCAATGGCTTGCTCATGCCCTTGTACCAGGAGCTGAGCGGCGTCTTGGAGGTACGCATGCGTTCGATGATGTACCGCTTCCCGATACTGAACGCTGTCATCATCGGAGAGTGCTTCGGGGATCGGTGCTTGTCGGATGGCCCGTAAAAAGCGCAGCCCGTCGGTGCCGAGCCCATAATATCCGGCGGCCACCCACGGGTTGACGCCCAGCTTGATGGCGGCCTCATTGTGTGCTCGAGCTGCTTGCATGCGTGTTTCCCACCGAGAGAAGTGGCGCTTGAGCCAAACTTGCTCCTGTCCACGTCGTCGAGCCCACCACAGCCCGAGGTGTTCCCTGGGTTTTTCGGGGACCAGTCCTGCTTCGGAGGCGTACCGCGAGAGCACCAGTCCATAGAGGATCTCGGCCTTCGCCTGGTAGAACCGTTCCGGTCGGCGTTCTTCCTCTGAGAGCTGAGTCCAGGCTGCTCGTACCGGCTGTACGTGCCGGAGTGCTCGACGGGGGTGGCCTCTCATCAGGTCTTGCCAAGCGAGCTGCACGGTGAGCGCGCGTTGATCCGCATCCGTCAGCGTGGAGCCGAGTCGTCTGACCTGCTGAAAGCGGGTGGTGGCCTGAGCATGTTGCCCGAGTTGTTCCAGCACCACCCCTTGCCGGAACAAGGCATCCACTCGAGCCGGAGCTTGAGGAAACTGCTCGATGAGCTGCTGGTAGTTGGCCAGTGCCTCCGCCCAGAAGCGTCGTTGCTCAAAACACTTCCCTTGATTGAACAGCGCGGCAAGCTGAAGTGCCTCCGACGGCTGACGCGAGAGCAGCACATGGTAGAGCCGAATGGGTTCGTCGCAGTCTCCGCTCTGGCGATAGAGCTGGATGGCGCGCTCGAGCAGGGCCGTATCCGAGAGATGCTGAAATTCCTGTGTTTCCTGCTGCGTGCTGGCGGACGCGGAGGGGTTCCAGCTCAGCCCCCAACACAGCAGCAGGCCGATGCACAGCAGTGGCGTGAGACCCCACTGGACAGGTCTTCTCCGACTCATGGTGCTGGACTCAGCGGGAGTGGATGGCGTGCGGCTTCCTCGAGAAGCTGGGAGAGCTGGCTTAAGCTGAGCAGGTCATGAACATCCGCCGAGAGCTCGGGCAGCGTGAGAAACAGTCCCTCTGTTCCGGCCTGTTGCCGCAGCCACTGGAGCGTGTGCCAATCCAGCGACGCCAGCGCGAAGGTGGGCTCGAGCTGGCCGTGGAGCTTCTGAATGAGCCCTTCGTATGGGGTCGCATGGAGCCCGGTGGGTGCTTCGGCTGGGAACAGCGCGCGGAATGTGTGCTCCGAGAGCCCCCGGAGGGCTTGAATGGCGGGGGCATCGGGAGCCATTGCTGCCAGCGGCAGGGTGCGATTGATGAGAAATCCGGCGAAGTGGAGTCCTTGCTCATGCAAGCGGGTGCGGAAATAGGCGGCTTCTTGTGCGGCGAGCTGAGCCGGAGCGCTGACCAACACAAACGACGTACTCGACGCTCCTAATAGCTCCGCCGTGCGGCGTGCCCGTTCCTTCATCCCGCCGAGCAGCGACTGAAAGTTGAGCACAAACTCCGACAGGTCTGCCAGCATGCTCAGCCCGAGGATGCGTTCCAGCCCTCCGAGCATGCCGCCTTCCATTTTCCCGAGCAGGCGTTTCTGGAGCTGACCCACCATCATCGACGAGGGATGGACCAGCCAGCTCAGCACCCCTTCCTCGAGCACGGCTTGGAGCCGACGTGGAGCCCGTAAAAAGTCCAGCGCATGGCGAGACGGCGGTGTATCCAGCACCACCAGATCATAGCCGCCACGTTCCACCACCTCGAGCAGGCGTTCCATCGCCATATACTCTTGAGAGCCGACCATCGAGCCGGAGATCTGCTGATAATAGTGGTTGTTGAGGATCTGATCCTGCACCTCCGGGCTGGGCGCGAGGCGTTCCACCAGGCCATCGAAGGTCTTCCGAGTATCGAGCATGAGGGCAAACAGGCTGCCCTCGGGAGGAACTCCGGCGGCACGCAGATGATGAGCCGGCACCGGTGTCTCATCGTTGGAGAGCGCCCCTACGCCCAGCGAATCCGCCAGCCGTCGAGCGGGATCGATGGTGAGCACCAGCACACGCTTCCCATGTTGTGCCGCGAGCAGCGCCAGTGCCGCCGAGAGGGTGGTTTTTCCCACCCCGCCCGAGCCGCACACCACGATCAGCTTCTGGTTGAGCAACGATTGAAGGGCCAGCAGGCTCATGGGTCCACTCCTCGCAGGCTGAGCGCCCGCAGATCCTGGGTGAGCAAGTGGCTGAGGGTCTCCACCTCCGGGAAGCTCAGGTTGCGGGTGGGAAGTGCGGGCAAGCAGATGAGGGGCAATGCCACCTCCGCCTGGAGCCGCGTGACATACGACCGCTCGAGCAGGGCGCGTGCATTGAGCTCCGAGACGGTGCGAATCAGTGCGCCGACGGCTTCTGTCAGTCCTGCTCCGTGAGCGGCTGTGCTGGCATCGCGCGCCGATGCTCGAACATAGCGGAGCTGCTGTGCTTCTTCCAGGGAGAACGGTTGCGCTCTCAAGTGGTTGACGAACACATAACCCATCGGCACATGGATCTCGCGGTGGACGTGCCGAAACATATCGATGGTCTCATTGGTGGGCATTTCTTCGGGCAGCGTGACAAAGTTGAGCAGCGTGCGAAAGGGATCCATCAGCATGTCGTGGATGAGCCGCGTATTATTGTAAAACGGGCCTACTCGTGTCATCTCCATCATCGCGCGGGGCACGCGCAGCAGGTTGAGCCCTTGACCGGTTGCGGGCGCGTCCACCAAGATGATATCCCACGAGGGGCGGCCTTTTCGGTCGAGTGCGCGTTCCAGATCCATCACCTTCCCGATGCTGACCAGGTCTTCCAGACCGGGGACTGCGGAGACAAACGGCCCGGTGAAGCGGTTGCGAAAGATGAGCTGGTAGAGTTTTTTGGAGTGGAGCTCCCGCACCAGATATTCTTCCATCGACTGCTCGGGGGTGACCGACAGCGTGAAGAGGTTGGGCTGGCGCTCGACGATTTCGTAGCCGGCGCTGTCTCCGCCGAGGAGCTGGGCCATGCTGCACTGACCGGCCATCTCGACCACCAGCGTGCGTTTGCCGGAGCGTGCCGCCAAGAGTGCCAGGGCTGCGGTCAGCGTGGATTTCCCGACCCCTCCTTTTCCGGAGTTGATCAGCACGCGGCGTTTGAAGAGCCCGAGAGGGGCTTGAGTCTCATCCATCATATCTCCTCGGCATCGCGGGCGAGCGCGTGCGGGTCTGTGCGTGAGGCGCGCTCATTATAGCTGTGTGGAGGGGATCCAGCCATAGCCGCCGGAGGCATGGGGGGCAATTCCGCAGAGAAAGTATGGCCTCCTGAGCCATGAGGGGCCCAGACCCTTGACCCTGGGTGCCTCATGTTTATAACTGAGCCCGTCCGCGTGAGCGCTTCCCGGAGCGGATGGCCTGGCGCGTCTGATGGCGTTCGATTTGAGCGCGTGCGGGTTCGTGTTCTCGTGCGCCGCAGGAGGATGAGAAGATGCCGCTCTATGAATATCAGTGTCAGTCATGTGGGCATCGGTTTGAGCTGATGCAGAAGTTCTCCGATCCGGCTCCTTCGGAGTGCCCTTCTTGTTCCGCTCAATCGGTGCGGAAGTTGGTCTCCAACACTTCCTTTCAGCTCAAGGGCTCGGGCTGGTATCTGACCGATTATGGCAAAGGGGGGAGCGCCGCCGCCAGCAAGAGCGGAGACGGGAAGTCTGCCGAGAGCAAATCCGGTGACGACAAAACCTCCGACAGTAAGTCCGGTGAGTCAAAGTCCGGCGAGTCAAAGTCCAGCGAGTCGAAGTCCAGCGAGTCGAAGTCCAGCGACAACAAGCCCGCCTCCACGGGTGCCTGAGACAGAGCCTGAGAGGGTTGCCCGAGAGAGAGAGCCTGAGTGTGAGCTGAGAGAGAGCCAGAGTGTGAGCCAGAGAGAGAGCCAGAGTGTGAGCTGAGAGAATACCTCATCTCCGCGTCTGTGGGGTGAGCGCCTTCCGATGTGGATCATGTCAAAAAGATGAAGGAGTGCCTGATGACGGAGCCCATGATGTCCACGGCCCAGCTCTTGGATGGTAAGCGGCTGGCGGCCTTGGTGCAGGAGGAAGTGCGGCAAGCGGTGGTGGAGCTGGTGGCCTCGGGCAAGCGTGCGCCGGGGTTGGCCATTGTGTTGGTAGGAGACGATCCGGCCTCACATGTCTACGTGCGCAACAAGTCGAAGACCTGTGAGAAGGTGGGCATTGCCTACTACGACCATTCACTTCCGGCCACGGTCTCGGGGGAGGTGTTGCTGGACCTCATTCGGCGGCTCAACGTCGACGAGCGGGTGGATGGCATCTTGGTGCAGCTTCCCTTGCCGGGCGCGTTGAGGGCATACGAAGCTCAGGTGATCGACCTGATCGACCCATGTAAAGACGTGGATGGCTTCCATGTGGACAACGTGGGGCGATTGCAGCTCGGCACCCCTCGTTTTGTGCCATGTACTCCGCAAGGGGTGATGACCCTGTTGGATCGGGCGGGAGTGCCACTGGCCGGGCAGGACGTGGTGGTCATTGGACGTTCTAATATCGTGGGCAAGCCGATGGCGGCCCTCTTGACGGCCCGCAGTGCAACCGTGACCCTCTGTCATTCGCGCACCCGAGCGCTCGAGCACAAAGTGCGACAAGCCGACGTGGTGATTGCCGCCGTGGGGGTGGCCAAGCTGGTGAAGGGTTCGTGGCTCAAGCCTGGTGCGGTGGTGATCGACGTGGGCATGAATCGCCTGCCCGATGGCAAGCTCGCGGGAGACGTAGACTTCGAGAGTGCCAAAGAAGTGGCCTCACTGTTGAGCCCGGTGCCCGGAGGTGTGGGCCCCATGACCATTGCGGAGCTGATGCGAAACTGCCTCAAGGCAAGGATGTTGGCAGAAAAATGACAGCGTAAACGGCTCGAGAAATGGCGCGGCCCCTGATCCCGATTCACTCCTCGAGCCGTCTCCCGAGAAGGAGTCACTGGCTGAGCCAGGAGGTTCTCGGGTACGCCTGCATGAAGGGGAAATGCAACCCCTGTGCCAACCCTCCACCTCCGAACGCCGTGACGTGTTTGGGGATTCAAAACACCTTCAAAAACAAGTGGCTCTCGTGTGAGCCGGGCGACACATCACCTCGAGGGCGTGTCATCTCTTTCGGCGTACTGGCCCGAGGTCTGACTTTGAGGGCAGAGAGCCGTGCAGACCCTATGACATCTGCATCAGAGTCTCTCTTGAGACCGCACGAGTTGCCACAAAAAAACATCGCACAGAAATATGCCTATGTTATAATGATGGAGAATTTCCTTAGCTTTACGAGGCGACATGCGCTCCTTTCGGGCAGCCGTCTTTTTAGACCGCGACGGAACGGTGATTGAGGAGCGGCATTATCTCGCCACCCCGGACGGCGTGGTGCTCTTGCCGGGGGCTGCTCAAGCCATTGCGCGGCTCAACCGGGCGGATGTCGCGGTCATCTTGGTGACCAATCAATCTGGGGTTGCTCGCGGTTATTTTGGCGAAGACGCCGTGCATGCGGTTCACGCGCGTGTGAGCGCCGAGCTGGCAGAAGTGGGGGCTTCATTTGACGGCCTTTATTTCTGTCCTCATCTTGAGAATGCGCTCTTGGAGCCGTATCGCCAAGCCTGTCGATGTCGTAAGCCGGCCCCGGGCATGGTGGAGCAGGCTCGAGAGCACTTGGGTTTGCAGGACATCCCGCTCTTTGTGGTGGGCGACAAAGAGGTGGATCTCGACTTGGGTGTGGCGGTGGGTGCGACGTCCATCTTGGTGCGTACTGGGTACGGTGCTCGGGTGGAGTCCAAGTTGAGCGCGGAGGCGGCCTTGCCTCCGAAGGTGTGTGACGGCCTGTCGGACGCCATCGCCTGGATTCTTGAGACGCTGGAAAATGTGCCATCCGGTGTCGTGCCGGAGCCTGTGTGCTCCACCTGAGCTCTTGGCCGTCGCTGCTCGTCTGAGCTCGCGTCGGTTTTTTGACAGCCTGTTCCAGAAGGCTGTCATGAAACGTCTCTTTCTTGCCGACGAGACAGCTTAAGCGGCAAGTATGGACGTAAAGTGGATGTTTGATATTCCTACGAGGCCCCTGTCTCAGCGGGCCTGCTTCGCGCCTGCGTGTGTCTCTGCGCGCGGACGACTGCTTCTGCCGAGTACCTGGGATGGTATTTGGCCCTCAGATGCAAGGACTGCACCCTGGCTGCCGACTTCGGCATGCTTCTTGTAAGTCAAGACCGTGGTGGTTACCTCCCCTTCCACGGCTTTCTTGAGACGGGTGATGTCATGAGCCTTGCAAGCATCGACGATTCTCTTCTGCAAGAAAATACCCTGCGGGCCTTCTCAGAGCTGCGCTTTGAAGATGCGGTGCGTATGCTCGAGCCCCAGGTCTTCCGTCGCCCTGACCCTGAGCTCTTCAACAACCTCGGCGCGCTCTATTTCCAGCTCGGCTGGGCGAGAGAAGCAGAGGCTGCGCTTGTGGCCGCGCTGAGGCTGGATCCGCTTCATCCGACCGCCGTGGTGAACTTGGCCGAGCACTATCTCAACCATCAGCTTCCGTGGGCGGCGCTGCGGACTCTCGAGCGTGCGGCGCAGCAGGCGGGTGCGGGTCATCCCTGGCAGGGTGAGCTGCTCAGCCTTCGGTCTCAGCTCTCGGCGAGGCGGGTGAGTGTGTGTGTGGTGCGGGCATTTTCTCCGGTTCAGGCGTCTGAGAGCCTTCGGGGGCGGCGTGAGCGTCTCCAGCAGCTCCTGCATAACCTGTTTGACCAGAGTTATCCGCTCTTTGAGATCCTGCTGCCCGATGAGCCCAGCCTGCGGGAAGACCTGGCGGCGTTGGAGCTGCCCTCTGCATGGCAGCAGAAGCTCAAGCTCCTGCCTCACGCCGAGCTGCCGGGCCGTCAGAGTTTTGCCAATGGTGCCCTCAAACGCTGTGGCGGTGAGTACTTTGTCCAGGTCCACGATCAGCACCGCTTTGAGCCTACCTGGTTAGAACGTGCGATGATGCACCTGGAGAATCCCGAAGTGGCAGCCGTGGGGACTCGCTTTTTGGCTTCGGAGCCCCATCGTCTCTTGTCTCGTTGGATGTCTCAGATTTTGCCGCGCGAGCAAGGGCCGCGACAGCTCAAGAATCCGGCCCTGCTGGGGGAGGTGGGCGGTGTCTATCGGGTCTCCACCCTCAAGCGAGTGGGAGGCTGGAATGGACGCTGGGGGGTGCTCCACGAAGAGCTCGAGCGGGGAAACCGGCTCATGGAGGCGGGTTTCACCTTACGTTACGAGAGCAGCGCCCTGGTGCGAGACGCTCAGAGCCCCTCGTTGGCGGAGGCGCTGGCGGAAATCTGGCGGCTTCGCTGTCTCAACCGCATGGAGGCATTGGTCTTTGATCGCTTGGAGCGCACGGCAGCGTGTCTGGAGCAGAACCGCACGATGGCGCTCAAGTCGATGGCGGCACTGCTGACGGCAGATCAAGTAGACTTGTTGTACTTCAGCTTTTTAAAATACTTTGCTTGGTGTGCTTTTGATCTGGCGCAGGTGCAAGCCCGTGGGCAAGTATCGGAGGCCGAAGTCAGCCAAACGGCAGCGGCTTTTTATCTGATGACTCGGCACCTGCTCCATGAGACCCTCACCTTGCCGGGACGGGTGATTGAGCGGCTGCTGGTGGACCTTCGAGAGCTGCTCAACCCCCTGCTCCGGGCGGAAGAGCAGGCGGTGCTGGGTCCAGAGGCGGTGCTGCTGGAGGCGGTGGAAGAGCTCCCGCTCAGCACAGAGGATCTCCTGGAGGCACTCGAGCGAACCTTTCCGCAGGCCAGTGTGGTCTACTTACGCGCCAGTGCCGATGAGCGTTTTCTGGCGGCACTCGGCAAGGGCATGGGGGCGCTGTTGGAGCGCAGTGTGGAACGTCTGGAGGAAGAGGAGGCCATCGAGCAGCTCCGCCGCGAGAAACGACCGCACTATGTCTTGTTTAATCCGCCCGCGCGAGGCTTCGGCGGAGGCCGTATGCAAGGATATGCCGCCAGTGCGCGTTGGCTGCATCCCTCCCGACTGGATCGGTTTGTGACACAACGGCTCAGCGAGGGCGCTTGTGTCAGCCGCTTGGATGCGGTGGCGCTGAAGCTCGACGCACGCTTGACGGAGCAAACGTTACTCGGGCTGAAGCCGGATGTGGTGGTCTTCAGTGCAAAGGAGGGTGGCATCGAACGTATCGCCGCCGCCGCTCGCCGCTTGAAGCTGGTGGCAGGGCCGGACTTACGACTGGTGCTCATCCACGGGGGAGAGCTCGCGGAGCTGCCGCTTCGCCGCCACTATGCCATGCTGGATGAGATCTATGCCGATGAATGGCCCGAGGAGAAGGGCAGGGCGCTCTCTTGAGTAAGGCCGGAAAATTGGCGAGGCTTGGGCTGCTTCCTCACGCGGAGGTTTAGGCCACGTCCAGACCGTGCGCAATCCATACATCGATGGGCACTCGTTTGAGGGATGACTCATGGGTGGCCGCCAACATCACCGGTGGCGCAACGCCTGCTTCCAGGGCTTCGATCCAACGTTCCAAACACAAACACCACTGATCGCCGGGCTTGAGCCCCGGAAAACCGTAGTCTGGCACCGGTGTCACCAGGTCGTTGCCTTGCGCCACACTGAAGGCGAGAAAGGCTTCGGTCACACGGGCACAGACCAGATGTTTACCTCGATCTTGAGGGCCACTCTCGCAGCAGCCGTTGCGGAAATATCCGGTGAGAGGGCGGGTGCTACAGGTCTGAAGGGGCCCCCCCAAAACGTTGAGAAGTTCTTTGGGCATGTTGTGCGTTCCTGATGGTGTACAAGGTTGAGACGTGAGTGCAGAGAAATAAACAAAAAACAAAACACGGGTCAAGGGATGGAATCCCTTGCAGGAGCGTCTGAGAGGACAGCGTCCTCTCAGCAAAAAACAAAAACAAAAAAACAAAACACGGGTCAAGGGATGGGATCCTTTGCAGGAGCGTCTGAGAGGACAGCGTCCTCTCAGCTTAAAAAGCCGCTTGGAAAGCGGCTTTCTCTTTATTGAAAGGGCTTTGCCCTTTCAAACTATCCCAGCAGGGGGGGATCTCCCCCCTGCACCCCGTTTTGTTGTTAGGATGTGGTGTGGGTCGAGGTGTTTCGTGACCAGCGCACCTGTCCCGCAATCCGCACCTGCTCCACGCCGTCCCAGTCTTCACAAAACACCAAACCCGCACACAATGCTTCTGCCTGCTCTTCCGCCGTGAGCCGCTCAAACCGCGCCGGCTCCAAATACGCCAGCTCCGGCGGAGGCCGAATCCCCACCACATCCGCCCCCATCCCCACCTCAAACGCCCCGAGCTCCTGCTCTCTGCCCAACGCAAAGGCCCCTCCCCGAGTGGCCAGCCACAACAGCTCTCCCGCTGAGGTCACGCTCCGGCTGATCCGACTGGCATCGTAGGCCCTCGCCGCACTCCGCCTCAACGAGAAGCTCCTACCCGCTCCAACGTCGGTCCCCATGCCCAGCCGCACACCCCAGTGTTGCGCCTCCTTTAACGACATCTGCCCACTGCCCAAGAAAAAATTGGAGTCCGGGCAATGGCTCACCGCTCCGTCCAATGACTTCAACAAGGCCCACTCCGAGTCCTTCAACCAAATACAGTGCGCAAACAGGCTCCGGCTCTCGAGCAAGCCGTGGTCGTGGTACACCCCCAAATAATGCGCCGCCGTCGGATGTAAAGAGACCGTCGCTTCGATCTCCGCTTCGTTCTCCGAGATATGCGTCTGCATCAACAGCCGATGTTTGACCGCCAGCGCCCCCGCCCCACGCATCAGCTTCGAGGAGCAACTCAACGCAAATCGAGGCGTGATGCAAAAACGCAAGCGCCCTTCCTCCGTGAGATGCCACCGCTCAATCAACGCTTCACAGGCATCCAGCGCCGCTTCCGCCTCCAACAACAGCTCGGGAGGCGCTCCCTGGTCCATCAGCGTCAACCCCACCTCCGCCCGCATCCCGTGCCGCGCCAACCCCTCAAACAATACCTCCGTTGCCCCCGGATGGCTCGAGCTATAGATCGAAGCACACGTCGTTCCTTGTCTCAACATCGAGAGACAAAAACGCTCCGCCACCGCCTGCGCATGCCCTCGGTCTCGAAAACGCGCCTCCTCCGTGAAGGTCGAACGCTCAAGCCAGTCCAACAATGGCCCCGTCGCACTCCCAATGATGCGCGTCTGCGGATAATGTAGGTGCGTATCCACAAAACCCGGCATCCACACCACCTCGGGATGAGACGGCGGCGCACTGCTCCAGGCCGCTTGCTCCTCAAACCCGGTGATCTGTCCTCGCGCATCCCAGCGCAACACCCCGTCCGGCACATAACGCCAGCCCGGACGATGCGCATCCGGCACCAAAAACCGACCTCGTTGCTCAGAAGACGACATGCACACCCCACCGATCCCACATCAGAGTCTGTTCTTCACGCTTGGCTCACGAGACGCAGAGCGCCACCAGCCTGCTCACCGGCAAAACCAAGCATGAACCTGCTCAAAACCGGAACAAGACGGCCTCACAGCCGCTGAGAGGCAAAAAAAGCCGCCCCCAACAACCCCGCTTCTGGCTCGAGCACCACCCGCACCGGAAGCTGGCTCAGCAGCCCTCGGAAGCGCCCTTTGTCCAGGAACGCCTCCATAAAAGTCCCCTCCTGCAACGCCGAGAGCAGCCGAGGCGGAATCCCTCCCGCCAAGTATACCCCCGCCACCGCCAGGGACTTCAACGCCGCATTACCGGCCTCCGCTCCAAAGATGGAGACAAATCGACGTACCACCTCCACACACACCGGACACGTCCCCCGCAGTCCTGCTTCTGAAATCACCGGCGTCGGAGAGACCTGCGCCAGCCGCGCTGCCTCCACCTGCACCACCACCTCGGGCGAAGCGGTCCATCCTTGTGTCACAAGCTGCTCGTAGAGATCCGTAAAACCCTGCCCGGAGACAATCCGCTCATAGCTCACATGCCCCCCATACCGGCTTGAGAGGAAACGCCACAGCTCCACCTCCCACTCCGCACGCGGCGCAAAGTCCGTGTGACCGCCTTCCGAAGCACTCGGCGTCCATCGACCCTGGCTCCAGAACAGCGTCGATTCACCCAGCCCCGTGCCTGCCGCCAGGATCACCGCATTGCCCTCCCGAGCCGTGCCCTCCTGGAGCGTCACAAGCTGCTCCGGCCTGAGCCAGTCCAGCGAATACCCCAACGCCTCGAGGTCGTTGAGCAGCCAGACCTTCTCGATGCCCAGCGTCTGGCGGAGCTGCGCCCCATCGATCCCCCAGCTCAGGTTCGTGAGCTGTGACTTCTGTTCCAGCACCGGCCCTGCGATCCCCACACATGCCGCCGTGAGCCGAACCGTGAGACCCTCCGCCCGCGCCTCCGAGAGAAACGTCTCCACCATCGCCTCGAGGCTGGTATACCCTGCACTCGAAAACGAACGCTGAAATCGTGCCTGCCGCTCACCCTCATCAAAGAGAGCCAGCAACGTCTTGGTGCCGCCGAGATCGCCCGCAAGAATCATGATCACCCTTTCTGAAACGCGCTGAAGTACGCTTATGACGGTCGCCTATGCCTCAGCCCTCGCCGAGCGCCGCTTACGAGCGTCGTTCAGGGGCTTCCGTCTCATCCCAGAGCTGAGACGCTGCCGCTTGATCTACCAGCCAGGTCAGCTTACCCGTCACAGGCTGAACCCCTTGTGCCGGATATTGGAGCATATCTTGCGCTCCTTTGAGCACCTGCGCCAGCGCCGAGGCTTTTTTTTCTCCATTCACCAAAAACAAGACCTGGTCCGCCGCGTTGAGCGCCGGATACGTCAGCGTGAGCCGCCACGTCTGGAGCTTGGGCACCCAGTTCTCCACCACCCAGCGCGAGTGCTCCACGAGCCCCTGCGTGTGCGGAAAAAGGGACGCACAATGCGCATCGTCCCCCATCCCGAGTAGGAGCAGGTGACACGACTGCCCATCTTGGCCAATGCCTTCTCGGAGCACCGTCTCATAACGCCGTGCTGCCTCGGGAGGTGAAAGCTCCCCCTCCATCCGCCAGATGTGCGCAGCCGGAATCTCCAGCGGCGTGAGCAGCGTCTCCGACGCCATCCGAAAGTTGGAGTCCTCATGATCCGGTGGCACCATCCGCTCATCCCCAAATCCGAAGCGGATCCGAGACCAATCCAGCCGCGTCCGCGCTTGAGCCATGCGTGCGTAGATGGCGCGAGGCGTGGAGCCTCCGGTCAGCATCAGCACCACCTGCGGATGTGTTGCGAGCAGTGTCTCCAAGCGGGACAGGATTTCTTCCGCCGCAGCGTCCACAAACGCAGGCGGATCATGCAGAAGCACCGAGGGCATCACAGACATATCAAACACTCCGGGGAGACAGGGGAGCACGGGGAGTACCGGGGGCGGCGTTTGTCGCCAGCAGCCGCGCATACAGAGGCGGAAGCTGAGGCAGCGTCACCTTCCGGTCAAACTGAGCCAGGGCCTTCGCCCGTGCCTGCGCACGCATGGAGGCGCACAGGCGTGCATCATTGGCGAGCTGCGCCACGCGCTTGCCAAAAGCTGAGATCTCCGAGAGGGGCTCTGCGAAGCCGACCTCGGGCGTCACCACCTCTCGGGAGCCAGGAATGCGCGAACATACGGCTGGGAGCCCTGACGCCATACATTCCTCCAGCACCAGCGGGAGGCCCTCAAAGAGTGACGGCAGGACCAGGCAGTCACTCATACGATAGACCGGCGCGGCATCGGAGACCCATCCTAAGAAGTGGGTGCGTTCCAGCAGGCCACGTTTTTGGAGCGTCTCGCGGAGCGGTGATTCTAGGTGTCCTTCTCCGGCGATGGCCAAGTGGATATTTTGAGTCGGAGCGTGTTGACACGCCGTCTCTAAGATTTCTGGCAGGGCGAGGGGATTTTTTTGTTCCCACAGTCGCCCCACGAAGGTCAGCAGGAAGGCATCCGTGGGGATGCCTCGGGCTGCGCGGAGCTCCGCCACCTCCGCAGCATCGCGGGGAGGTCGATGGTGCTCCGTGTCCACACCATTATAGATGGTATACGACTTGTGCTCTGGCACCAGCCCTCGAGCTACACTGAAGCGGCGGGTTTCGTCGGAGACGAAGATGACCATATCGCAGGCGCGGGTGAGCGTGCGCTCGAGCAGGGCGATCATCGATTTTTTGAAGGAGGGGTCGGTTTTGGTCCAAGCATAGCCGTGGTTATGCTGGATCACCACGGGCACCTGCATGAGTGTCCCGGCGAGCCGTCCGAGCACACCGGGTTTGGACGAGTGCAAGTGTAATACATCTGGTTTTTCGGTATAACAGAAGTGGCAGAAGGCGATGAACGCTTGGGCGTCCTTCCACGGGCGAATGGGCCGGATGAGCTCTGGCATCAGCACATAGCGGATGCCTTGCGCGCGGAGCGTCTCTGTGAGTGGTCCTTCTGACTGGCAGATCACCACCACTTCGTACTGGTCGGCGGGTAGTACTTCAAAAAAGGCGAGCATGGCTCGCTGAACGCCCGACATGAGGGGCAGCACCTGGACATGACAGACTTTGAGACGTGACATGGGGCCTCGGCGTGCGGCTGAAGGTTCGTAACGCCACAGTTTAACACGAGCGGTCTGCCTCGAGAAGGGACGACCGCCTTTTTATGAAAGTCGGACTCCGCCTGGGTGAGAGAAGGCGCTCGTGGGTCACTTTTGATTGTTGGTGGCCGTGTGCTCAGGCTTTATTACACATTCTTTAGCGCGGAGTGCCGATCACGGGTTTCCTGGAGAGACGAAGGGAGCCCGTCGCTCCCCTCTTGACCCTCTACCGGGAGGCCCTATGTTTCTGAACACACACACGATGCGGAACACCTTGCCCTGGCTGGTTTATACCCTCGGCCTGCTGGCGAGTGTGAGTCCTTTGACGGGCGCGGCTCAGACCTCTGAAGCGGCCAAAGACGACGTGATGCTCCAGGGATTTCACTGGGAGTCTCATGAAGGAGGCACTTGGTGGAACACCCTGGCGGGAAAAGCCACGGATATCTCTGCCGCTGGGTTTGACATGGTATGGTTTCCGCCGTCGAGTCGCTCCGCCGATGCGGCGCCGGAAGGGTATCTGCCCAACGAGCTCTACAACCAGAGTGGCGCGTATGGGAGTCAGAGTCAGCTTCAGAATGCGATCTCGGCTCTCAAGTCGCGCAACGTGAAGGTGATTGCGGATATCGTGATCAACCATCGCGTGGGCACCTATAACTGGGCGGATTTTACCCAGCCGACCTGGGGTTCCGACGCGGTGGTGAAAAACGACGAGTGGACGGGGGCTACCGGAAACTACGACACCGGTGATGGCTTCAGTGCTGGTCGAGACATCGATCATACGCAGGCTTACGTGCGTACCTCCATCACCGACTGGATGAAGTGGCTCAAGGGCACCATCGGGTATGATGGCTGGCGCTACGACTACGTCAAGGGATATGCCGGGAGTTATGCCGGTACTTACAACACGGGCACCACCCCGTATTTTTCGGTGGGGGAATATTGGGTGGATTTGGATCTCAGCAACCCGAATCCACATCGGCAGGGCATCATCAACTGGATTGACAGCACGGGTGGCAAGGTCTCTGCTTTTGACTTCACCACCAAAGGCATCTTGCAGCAGGCGGTGAAGTACAACGAGTACTGGCGGCTCAAAGACAGTCAGGGCAAGGCTCCCGGGGTGATTGGTTGGTGGCCGTTGATGGCGGTGACGTTTTTGGACAACCACGACACGGGGCCTTCTACCGGTGGTTCGGGGGGGCAGAATCACTGGCCTTTCCCTTCCGACAAGGTGATGCAGGGATACGCTTATATTCTCACCCATCCGGGCATTCCTTCGGTGTACTGGGTTCATTTTTATGATTGGGGGCTCAAGGACGCCATTCAGAAGCTGCTCGACGTGCGCACGCAGCAGGGATTGACGGCGACCTCCACGGTGGCCATTCAAGTGGCGGACTCGAGCCAGTATGCGGCCATCATCGACGGGAAGGTGGCCATGAAGATCGGCGGCGGAAGCTGGACGCCAGGCAGCGGCTGGACGTTGGCGACCTCGGGCTCGGGATATGCGGTGTGGGTCAAGAGCTCGGGAACGGGGACAGGAACGGGAACAGGAACGGGAACAGGGACGGGGACGGGCACCGGCAAAGTGCGCTCTGTCATCTATATCTATAAGGAGACTCAGCCCGGACAGAACATCTTCATCCGGGGAGGGCATGACGCCACGTTGGTCTCGAAGGGTTATTATGCGAGCATGAGTGAGCCCATCAAGTATCTGAATACGCTCAACAGCACCACTGCGAGCGTGAAGGCCGGAGACACCAGCTTGGACTGGAATTCTGACTCTGCTCTGGATTGGACCTGTAATGCTTGGCCGAGCTCTTGGGGCACGCCTCGTTATTATGACCTCGACGGTTACGGCGAAGACGATGAGAACAACAAGGGCCTGCACTGGTGGAAGTTTGACGTGGAGATGAATGGGAACGCCGGCGACTGGTTTGAGTTTAAAGCCTTCATGCGGCAGGGTAATACCACATCTTGGGAGAACAATATCTCACAGAGTGGCACACCATACAACACCATCAACCACTGGGGTAAGAAGGGGTCTATCACCTTCGTGCGTTTTGGTGAGAGCTGGGTGGAGTTCCAGGCGCTCCCGTGAGGGTATCCGCCCCCGTACAAGTCGCCAGAAAGAGCTTCTCCGCCCTCACCCGGCGCGAAGTGCCCGGCATGGAACACCACCCGCTCCCAGTGCTGAGAGATGTGGTACGATGATTGTTTAGCAGCTAAGGATAGAAATGACCGCAACCATTCCAACGCGACAGATCCGCGCCGTCTACGACGACAAGACCATTCGCGTCTATCAGGCTTATTCCGATGCCATCGCCGACAGCGCATTGAAGCATCAAACCTTCGTCGCGCCGCCGTTCAAGATGGAGCGGATGACGTGGATCAAGCCTTCGTTTCTTTGGATGATGTATCGCGCCGGCTGGGGCTATAAGGACGAAG
>JBJTQF010000058.1:0-6338 GCA_046075485.1 Myxococcota bacterium
GCCTCACACACCGCCCCCAGCGGATACCAGCACGGATAATCGTTCCAGCTTCCATCCGAGAAAGTACCGGCGCAGTCTTCTTCCCCTGCATTATCCGGCTGTCCCGGAGCCCAGAGCTGATAAGACGTCGGCTCCCCCTCCAGCCATCGCCAGGAACCTTCTTCCTCCACATCGGTGAGCCCGAACCACACCTCCAACACCCCTTGGCTCTCGGCGACAGCCGACCATAGCCCCTGGAAGCTGAGCTCATCTTGAGGGGTGGCAAGCTGCATATCCAAGCTCTGGCAGGTCGCCACCGCTTCATCGAAGCTCTGAGGCTGCTGGCAGACCCGATAGTTTTGGTCTCCGATCACCACCTGCTTGCAGGCGGAGCAGCCGGCGCCATCGTCAGCGACTCCAGAGCAGTCCTGGTCCACGCCGTCATCGCAGACATCCTGGCGGTCGGGAGCGAGCTGAGGATCTTGATCGTTGCAGTCCCCCGTACAAACAGAGAAGCCATCCCCATCTTGGTCGGTCTCGTCGGTGCAAGGGGCTTCACACACGGAGGCGCGGCCCACTGAGCAGGGTAAGTCGTTCCAGTATCCGGTGGTCACCAGCTCGGCGCAGTCTTCTTCTCCGCTGTTGTTGGGCTCTCCTGCGCCCCAGTGTGTGTAGAGCACCGGGCTGCCATCGGCCCATCTCCAGACGCCTTCTTCTTCCAGATCGTTCGCACCGAGCCACACACTACCTTGTCCATAGCTCAGCGCTGCTTCTGCCAGCAAGCGTTCTTCATCACCAGAGCTGAGGCTTAACAGCGACAGTCCCAGCTTTTCACAGTACCCTTGAGCTTCTTGCCAAGTGCGTTCTACCGTACACAGCTCGTAATAGCCGCTCTCCAGCTCGAGGGGAAGGCAGGGGGCGCAGTTGTCGTAGAGCACACACTCGATCCAGCTTGTGGCTTCGCTGGAGCGGCTGAGCAGGAACTCCCGGGTGCTGCTCTGGCTGGCGCTGACGTCTTCAACGGCGTAGGGGTTGCGTGGATCTTGGTGGACAAAGGGCTTCAGGGTGCTGACCAAGCTGTCCAACATGTTCTCGAGCTTGAGGGCCTCGACTTCCTCGGCCACCGTGCGCACCGCTGAGATATAACGGGAGTAACACTCGGGAATGGCCACACATCGTTTAAACATCAGTCCATCGCTGTTCATAAACGACCTATGATCGTTGAGGGTCTGATCGGTTCCCCACGGCAGCATGGAAAACACCCCCGCTTCGTCCGCGTGAAGATAGTAGTTGTTGTGGGTGGGATAACCATCCCAGTGGCCGAGGTAGAGCTCGGTCGCCCAAAAGCGCAGGAGCTGATCCAAGTCGGTGAGGGCCTCCATACGCCGGATCCACACGGGATCTTCGCTGTTGGCGGCTTCGATGAGGTCCGTCAAGTCGCTCACATCGGTCTCGGAGCCCTCATCGATCTCGAAGCTGTATTCAGCACCTGGGTAGACATCGGCACCATATGCACCTTCGTAGAGATGACTGGTGCTGCTGAACCACTGCGGCAAGGAGACATCGTCGAACGTCTCCACGTTGGTATAGAGGCCATAATCGGTACCGTTCACGCGCACCCAGGCGTAACCCACACGAGGGGCGGGCAGGCCCTGTGCTCGAAAGGCGGTATAACTGAGGGCCTCATGGATCATCGACGGATCCTGCACCATGTTGTTGAGGGTCAAACGTTTGAGCCCTTCCCAGCGCTGGCCCGAGACCACTTCGTTGAAGCTGATCTTAAAGGCGGCCTTGCCATCCAGGGTTTGGAAAGATCCGATATAACTCTTGAGCCGGATGCCGACCTCCAGAGACTCACTGCTCAAGCCCCCCTTCGTGAAGCGAAAGCCTCCTGCCACGTAGGTATAGGGGTCGATGTAGAGGGCATCGATGGCCCGGTTCGAGAGGGTCAAGTCCACCGTTGGCACGTCCGTCAGGTCAAAGATGTCCAGGGGAGGCGGTGGCTCTTCAAAGCGCACGTTGGCGGCCCCGAGGGTCGGGCCATTCGCGTCAAAAGCGCCTGTCCCGTCGGGGAGACGTCCAAAGCTGGCGGATTCTGGCAGCTCAGGAAGTATAACGGTCTCCAGCACTTCCCCGGAGGGTGCCAGCAGGCTCAGGCTATCAGCTCCACATTTGATCCCAAACGTGATGCCTGCTTGTCCGTCTTGGGCGGGCTCCACCCCGATAAACTCACCGGGCGCGAGCTGGAGGCCAGCGGGAAAGGTATAGGTGCGTTGCACATCACTGGGATCGTCGGTCAATCCATAACCCGCCAGGGTGATGACCTTTTGCGTGGGGTTGTAGAGCTCGACCCAGTCGTCATTATGGCAGCTCACTTCGTTGAGCACCGGCTGCGGCTCCGTCTGTGCAGGGGTGGAGCTCGGCTCGGGTGTGGGGCTTAAGCTGGGCTCACCACTGCATGCGCTCAAGAGCAGCAAGGGGGATAGTCGGTTGAGCCACAAGGTAAACGGGCATGTCTGAGACGGCATATGGGGGATTCTCCTGTGCTGTTGGAGTCCGCGAAGGGAGGCCGACCTGAGTATGCACAACCCTTACGCTTGGCTCAAGTCTTCTTACCAAACCACTCACAGGAAGAGGGCTGCGGGGGGGCAGGTTGACTTCTGTTGAGCCCGTCTCTATATTTCCTTCACCCCGTCCCTGCATCATGCTGGCGGGCGCGACGGTCTCATCCTCATGTCGTGGATGAACATGGCAGGCCATCCGTTGAGGAGTGCATCATGGCCATTCTGTTTCAGTTGCTGGAGATCTATTCGTGGATCATCATCATCTCGGCGCTGCTCTCATGGTTTCCAATCGACCGTGGCAATCCACTGATCCAGTTTTTGAATGCGGCGACTGAGCCGGTCTTTGCGCCGATTCGAGCCCTGATCCGGCCTGAGATGACGGGCGGTATTGATCTCTCACCGCTGATCGTACTCTTTGGCATCAATGTGCTGAAGAATATCATCGCACAGCAGCTCTACTGAATCGATGCCAGGACGATCTTTTTGGCTCCTGCTGGCCAGTCTGTCGAGTACCGTGTTTGTGGTGGCGGGATTGCCCACCCTCTACTGGGCCGATAGTGCAGAGCTGACCGCCGGTGCATACCTTCTGGGGCTCTCTCATGCCCCGAGTTTTCCGCTCTATTCGCTGCTGCTCAAGGGCTGGCTGTTGCTGCCGCTGGGAGGGCTGGCTTACAAAGCGTCGGTGTTTTCGGGAATTTTGGCAGGCGTGGGGGCGGCGAGTGCAGGCTGGCTGGCCGCTCGTGGGGTGTCTCGAGGGCTCGCGGCGTCTCCGGCGCAAGCCACGGCGGCGGCGGGGCTGGCTGCATGGCTCTTTACCTTTACGGGTGCCACGTGGATTTCGGCGGCACGGCAGGAGGTCTACACGCTCCAGCTCGTCCTGGCGCTGGGGCTGATCGGCTGTGCGGTGCGCTTCTCGGAGCGATTGGATGTGCGCTGGCTCTGGCTGGCCTGCCTTCTGGTGGGCTTAGGGCTGGGCAATCATTCGTTGCTGATGCTGGCGCTTCTCCCGGCGGGCATGCTGTATATGCTCGCGCAGGGGCGTGCAAAAATTCTGAAGGCCCACGTCTTGTTGTGGAGTGCATTTGCGTTCCTGCTTGGCCTCTCGGTCTATCTCTACCTGCCGGTGCGCTCGGGCGTTCAACCCCTGCTCGATACAAACAATCCCGAGACCTGGAGTGGTTTTCTCGACTCCTTTACGAAGCGGCGTGAGACCCAGCTCTTTCTCGAGCGGGAAGGGGTGTTGCCTCACCTCCGGCTGCTCTTGGGGGCATGGCAGGAGGCGTTTTCGCTCCCGGTGTTGTTGCTGGGACTGCTGGGGCTAAGGCCGTGGAGCGCACAACGAGGGCTGGGCTTGCTGCTCTTGGGGCTGTTGCTGGGAAATGTCGCGGTGGTGGTGGTCGCGCCGACGTATCGGGCAGACAATCCTGATATTCCTGGCTATCTCCTGTTGAGTTATGCGCTGCTCTCTGTCTTGATCGGGATGGGAGCGGTGCGGATGTGGCAGGGGCTGCGGATGTGGCAGGGGCTCGAGGGGCCGGGGTCGGAGTGGCGTCGGAGGCTCGTGGCGGGAGGGGGAGTGGTGCTCATCGGGCTGCTCTCAAGTTTGGCGGTGCCGGATCGAGTGCCGATGCCTATCGATGACCGAGCGGAGCGGCTCGCGCAGCTCTATCTCACGCAAGCGCCGCCGGGGGCGTTGCTGCTGGTGAAGAGTGATGCGGTTCATTTTTTGACCTATGGTCTCCAGCTCTTGGAGGGGCGACGCCCGGATCTCACGGTGCTCAACCGGAAGGGACTGGAAAGTGAGAGCTATCGGGCTCAGCTCCAGCGTTGGGATGCGACGCTTTTTGCACCTGTGCGACCGGAGGCTTGGCTGGACATCCCACCGGTCTCGGCGCTGGAGCGTCTGCAACCTCAACGTATTGCGGACTCCTCAGAGCAGGTGGCGGAGGCGCTGAGACGGGAGCTTCCCGCGTTTTTGTCTCGGGGGGTGGTGCTGTGGGAGAGTGGCAGTGACAATGTGTGGCTTCAGCCGCTCCTGCGTCCCCGGGGGATTTGGATGGAGGTGCTGGCGCGGCCTCCGCTCCCGACGGATGCGGAGCAGCAGGAGAATCTCCGATTGCTGCGATCATTGCTTTTGGCATGGCATCGCCCTGAGCTGGGGGAGGATCCACGGGCGTCACAGGCGCAGGAGGTGGTCCTGTTTAACGTGGCGAATCGACTTTCGAGACCTCCAGCGCGTGCGTTGAGGGAGCAGCGGGATATGTGGTGGGCGGTGTGGCGGGTAGTGCCGTCGAGCTTGCCGGTGGGCATTCAGTCGATTCGGCTGCTGCTGGCAACTGGTGAGTGTGGGGTGGCGGTGCAGGCCCTGGAGGTCTTGCGGGGAACACATCCCGAGGCGAGGCTGGCGGAGCTGAGCGCGGAGACTCAACGCTGTATCCCGGGGGAAGTGGTCTCACCGGGTGGCCATTCTCCGGGGAGCCCTACTTCGACGGAGGGGGTGAGGTGAGTGCTCGCTGTGAGTTTAGTACTCGCTGTGAGGTGAGTGCTGGCTGTGAGGTGCGTGCTGGCTATGAGCTGAGTGCTGGCTATGAGGTGCGTGCTGGCTATGAGGTGCGTGCCAGGAACAGCCTCATGAGGGGAATGGAGCTGGCGGTGCTTGGTGGGCAGCTCTGGACTTACCGCGAACGTCACGATGTCAGTCTCGTTTGAGCACGCGCACGTTCGGACGTACTTCGGGTTTGAGGTCGAGTGGTGTCTCGCCGACGGTATGTTCACTCTCGATGACGGACCACTGTTTTTTACAGTAGCGGCAGGTGAAGGCGCAGACGAAGTGGCTACTCTGGCAGTATCGGATTTGATCCGTATTGATGACCTGTCCGTAGCGTGGATCGGAGGGGGGCAGCTCAACGGTCTGGGTCAACTCCAGCTTAACCGGAGGTGTGACAGAGAGCAGGCGTCGTTCGGAGCGCTTTCGTCCGAACCACCAGCGACGGGGGCAGCCGCATGCTTGCTCGCGGGCCAGCAGGATGAGCTGGACGACGGGGAGCAAGACCAGGCCCATCACCAGGGCCAGGGGTTCAAAGATAAACATCAGACCCTCCGGGGTTCGATCACGAAAGAGTTGTTGAGATGTCAGTATACGCTTCGGTTTTTATTGCCACCAGCTTGGATGGTTTTATCGCGCGTGAGGACGGAGCCATTGACTGGTTGCCTCAGCCAGATGGCTCATCGAGTGATGATCACGGCTACTCTGCTTTTTGGTCCCGCATCGACGGGATGGTGATGGGTCGCAACACGCTGGAGGTGGTGCTGTCCTTCGGTTCCTGGCCCTACGAGGACAAGGAGATTGTGGTGTTGAGCCACACGCTCACCCCGGAGACGCTGCCGGAGTTATGCCGAGGCAAGGTGCGTCTTCACGGAGGCTCTCTGGCTGATCTGATGGATGATCTGGAGCGGCGAGGGGTTACACGGATCTACGTGGACGGTGGAAAGACCATCCAGAGCTTCTTGGCGGAGGGCTTGCTTCAGGAGCTGATCATCACACGGATTCCGGTGCTGATTGGAAAGGGGCTACCGTTGTTTGGGGCCTTGCCGCATGATGTGGCCCTCGAGCATGTGGAGACGCAAGCGTATCCCAGCGGGATGGTCCAGAGCCGCTATCTTGTGCGTCGATAAATGGCAGTTTCTTCTTTATTCACATGTATTTATAGCATATTTTGGCGACAACTTATTTCTGCACCTTGCCGAACATGTCGGGAAATTTCCAGTCTGGGGATGATACAGTGCCTCTGGGTG
>JBJTQF010000059.1:0-1727 GCA_046075485.1 Myxococcota bacterium
TCTGAGGGGTGACGAGGTAGAGCTTTTTGCCATCAAACAAGGCGGCATATCTGTAGATGGGTGAAGCCCCCGCCGCGACGAGCTGAGTCTCATACTGTTGCTCTTCGAGCTGGTTGAGGGCGTCTTTGAGGGCTTCTCCGATGGTCTCGTCGTCGTAGAGCACTTTGAGCTCGATCACAGCACCGGGTTTTCCAGCTTGGCGGGGTTTGACGAGCACATCCACTCGACCGTACCCACTCTCTGCGTTGGAGCGGACTTCGTAGGAGCCTTCGAGATACACCAAGAGCCCCATGACAAAGCCGTGGTAGAGCTTCTCGGGCTGACGGCCTCCGGTGTCGTGATACGAAAAGTTGGTCAACATGACCCGAGAAAGCAGGCGCTCCAGGCCGATGGCATCACCGCCGAGCAGGGCGTTGGTGAGCTGAAGCTGAAACTGAGAGCTGCTCTGTTCTCGGGTCAACCAGCTCAAGAAGATGTCGGTGAAGACCCCTCTCACCTCCTGGTTGGGGATGGCGAAGGTGGCGGATGGACGGGGCGCTCTGGTATTGCGTACACGGATGATCTTGAGATATCCGGCATACCAGAGAAAAGTCCAGAGCGCATCGTCTCGTGTATCCAGCTCTCTCAGTGCGACATGTTCGTCGAGCACACGCTCGACCTCTCCACCGGCGAGGAGCTGCTCAAAGTCGGGGTTGAGGGCGTGACCCTGACGGAGCATAAGCTCTCGGAGGAGGTCATCGGAGGCGGTGTTGACCCAGTAGGGTTTGAGGGTGAAAGAAGGTGTCTTGATACACGAAAGGACGGACCAGGGATTATAGAGCGCCTGGGGTGTGGAGCCTTCGAGGGCGGCTAAATAGCCGTTGTACATGAGGCGGAGGTCATGGAGGAGCTCTGGTTTTCCGATGCGCTGGCAGATGTCGGCGACTTCGGCCTCGGTGAAGCCGAAGGCGGTAGAATATTCTTCGCTCATCATAGAATGCACGGAGAGGTTGTTGAGGCCCGAAAAGAGGGACTCGCGGGCGACGCGCATGATGCCGGTGACGACTCCTTTATAAAGGTGAGGGTTATCTTTGAGGCCGCCGCTGAGAAAGGCGCGCATAAACTCGATCATCTGGTCGTAATAGCCGTGCAGGTAGGCGGCATGGATCGGCGTATCGTACTCGTCGAGGAGCAATACCACCTCCTGCCGGTGGTGAACGGAGAGCCACTGGGATAAGGAGCGTAAGGCGGCATAGTAGGCGCTGGGGGCCGCGCGTTGCTCGAGAATCTCCTCAATGGTCTTCCGTTCTACCGGGTGAAGGTCTGGGCTGTTGAGCAGGACTTGATGGGACAGGAAAAGTTCTCGAACCTGAAGGGTGATAAGGTTCCATGCCTCGTCCCAGCTCTTAAACTTCACGTCTTTGAAGCTGAGCCAGATGACGGGATACTTCTGGAAGTGTTTACGCGCCTGTTCATCCTGCCAGACTTGAAGATCGGCAAAGAGGTCGGAGCGGTCGTCGTCACTGCGTTCAAAAAAGTAGCGGAGCATGCTTAAGTTGGTGGTCTTGCCAAACCTGCGGGGCCGAGGAAAGAGCAAGACTCGAGCCGAATCTGCCACGAGCTGGGAGATCAGAGCTGATTTATCGATGAGATCGATCTGCTCTCGACGGAGGCGCAGAAAGTCGGACTCACCAAGACCTGGTCGAAAACCCATGCAAAGACTCCTTCATATGCCACAGGCTCACACA
>JBJTQF010000060.1:0-11998 GCA_046075485.1 Myxococcota bacterium
CTGGTGCTCGACGAGGTGGAGATGCGAGACTATGCCGCTGCCGAGAGCATGGAGATCACCATCGATGTGAGCGCCCGCTCTCCAGCCGATGATACCACCCTCCAGGCGCGGATCGTGCTGGACGTGCAAGCGACGACACAAGGCGCTTGCCGCGCGGTGCAAGCCTCGCTGTAGGGGGATGAGCCCCCGAATTTCTCAGCCGCTGGGCATTCGTAACCTCCCCCCCCTCTTATAAAAGCCCTATTTTGTTGCTTGTCGTTCCCCTACTATTTCGTATACGATTATTTACGATCCTATCGAATTTGCAACCGTTAGGCCCCCAAGCCCGCACCCAGGAGGCGCCCGCATGCTCTCGGATAAAGCCGTCATTTCCTGTGCTCTGACCGGTGTTTTGACCAATCCCGCTCAGCATCCTGTGCCCGTTACGCCCCAGCAGATGGCCGACGAAGCCTACGCCGCCTGGAATGCCGGGGCGACGGTGATGCACTGCCACTTCCGAGTGCAGGAGCCGGGCCTCGGGTTTTTGCCCTCCTGGGATCCCGAGGTGGCAGCCGCCATCGTGGACGCCATTCGCGCCCGCTGTCCCGGTGTCATTATTAATATGTCCACCGGCGTGGTCGGCCCTGACCTCTCCGGCCCCCTGGCCTGCCTCTCCCGTGTAAAACCGGAAGTCGCCGCCCTCAACTCGGGCTCCCTCAACTATCTCAAGCTGCGCTCCAACAACACCTGGGCATGGCCTCCAATGTTGTTTGACAACCCCGTGGAGAAAGTACAAGCCTTTCTCGATGCCATGAACGCGGTGGGAACGGTCCCGGAGTGTGAATGTTTTGACACCGGTATTCTGCGCTCCGTGGTCATGTTTGAGCAAGCGGGGATGATCAAGTCGCCTGTGCATGTCTCCCTGGTGATGGGGGTTGCGTCAGGAATGCCCGCCAAAGCCTCCTGGCTGCCGCTCCTGCGAGAAGAAATGTCTCCTGGCATGGCTTGGCAAGTGATCGCCATCGGTCGAGAAGAAGTCTGGGCCCTTCACGAAGCCGCCGCCGAACAAGGGGGCCACCTCCGCACCGGTCTGGAGGATACCTTCTACCTCCCCGATGGACAGAAAGCCTCCAGCAACGGACAGCTCATCGATGCCCTCGTGCGCATCGCCCGCGAGCGCGGACGGGAGCCCGCCAGCCCCGCCGAAGCCCGCACCATTCTTGGCATCCCCCAAGCCTAATGTCTGCTCAACCCCCGCGTGAGAGGACTTGGAATGAGACCGATTGTGTCGCGCATCGACGTGCGCTCTGAAGTCTATCGTCACAACTACGACGCCAACTCCGCCCGTGTCGAGAAGCTCTTTGAGGCCCTTGAGCAAGCCAACCGAGGCGGTGGCGAAAAGTATAACAGCCGTCACATCGACAAAGGCAAGCTGCTCCCCCGCGAGCGCATCGAGCGCCTGCTCGACGAAGACAGCTACTTCTTAGAGCTGGCACCCCTGGCCGGATATGGGGTGGAGACCTCCAGCCCCGGCGCTGGGGTGGTGGGAGGCGTCGGGATCGTCTCGGGCGTGGAGTGTGTGCTCACCGCCTCCGAAGCCACCGTCAAAGGGGGAGCGGTCAACGAGCTGGGGGTGCATAAGAGCGCCCGCATCGCCGAGGTCGCCGAACAAAACCGCCTCCCTTCGATTAGCTTGATTGAGAGTGCCGGGGCGGATTTGCCACAGCAGTCAAAAGTGTTTGTTCCCGGTGGACGCGGATTCCGTGAGATCACCCGTCGCTCCAAAGAACGCCTCCCCTCTGTCTGTGTCGTGTTTGGCTCTTCGACCGCCGGAGGTGCCTATATTCCGGGCATGTCAGACTATGTGATCATGGTGAAGAATCAAGCGCGGGTCTTTCTGGCCGGTCCTCCCCTGGTCAAGATGGCCACCGGGGAGGTGGTGGACGAAGAAAGCCTCGGGGGTGCCGAGATGCACTCCAAACTCTCCGGGGTGAGTGATTATCTGGCAGAAGATGAGCTCGAGGGTCTCCGCATGGCCCGGCATGTGATGGCCCATCTCAACTGGGAAAAACAAGGACACAGTCGAATGCGCCCGGTGGAAGCACCCCTCTATTCGACCGATGAGCTGCTCGGCATTGCATCGGCAGATGTCCGTGTGCCATTTGAAGTGCGAGAGGTCATTGCCCGCTTAGCAGATGGCTCCCGCTTTGAAGAGTTCAAGGAACACTATGGCAAGACCCTGGTCTGTGGTTGGGCCCATGTGCATGGTTATCCGGTGGGCATCTTGGGCAATAACGGCATTCTCTTCAGCGAGTCCGCCAACAAAGGGGCGCAGTTCATCCAGCTCTGCAATCAGCAAAATATCCCCCTGATCTTTCTGCAAAATATCACCGGTTTTATGGTAGGCAAGCAATACGAAGAAGGTGGCATCATCCGCAACGGCGCAAAGCTGATCAATGCGGTGTCCAACTCCACCGTACCCGCCATCACCATCATGATCGGCTCTTCGTATGGAGCCGGTAATTATGCCATGTGCGGGAGAGCCTATCAGCCCCGCTTTCTGTTTACCTGGCCCAACCATCGCATCGCGGTGATGGGGCCGCAACAGCTCGCCGGGGTGTTGGACATCATCAAACGAGATGCCGCTGCACGCTCCGGTAAGCCCGTGGACGAAGGAGAGCTGGCCATGCTCAAGGCCATGATCGAAGATCAGATCGGCAAAGAATCCGATCCCCTCTTCGCCACCGCTCGCCTTTGGGACGATGGGGTGATCGATCCCAGAGATACCCGCTCTGTGTTGGGCATCGCCCTCTCTGCGGCACATTCGCGCGCCGTTGAAGGCACGATGGAGTATGGCGTCTTCCGTCACTGATCCGACGGTCTTGACTGAGAAGGGTACACACATGAAGCTCATTCAAAAAGTTCTGGTGGCCAATCGCGGTGAGATTGCATGCCGTGTCATGCGCACCTGTCGCGAGCTTGGAATGGCCACCGTTGCCGTATACTCAGAAGCGGATCGCCATGCACCTCACGTCAAGCAGGCGGATGAAGCGGTGCTGATTGGTCCCGCGCCCACCTCCGAGTCGTATCTGCAACAAGGGCGCATCATCGAAGCGGCGCTGTTGGTCGGAGCCGATGCCATCCATCCCGGATACGGATTTCTCTCGGAAAATGCCGGATTTGCCGCGCGTGTGGCAGAAGCAGGGCTGATCTTTGTGGGCCCTTCGGTCTCATCCATTCAACAGATGGGGTCCAAACGAGCCGCCCGACAGCTCATGGCAGCCCACGGTGTGCCGGTGGTGCCCGGATACGATGGAGCAGATCAGTCGTATGAGACCCTCACACGAGAAGCACAGCGCATCGGCTTTCCCCTCCTGATCAAAGCCTCCGCGGGCGGCGGTGGCAAGGGCATGCGCATCGTGCGGGAGCCCACGCGCCTACACGAGAGCATCGAAGCCGCTCAGCGTGAAGCCCTCCATGCATTCGGGGATGATAGCATCTTACTCGAGCGTTATATCGACTGTCCGCGTCATGTGGAGTTCCAGATCTTGGGCGATCAGCAGGGCAAGCTCCTGCACTTCTTTGAGCGGGAGTGTTCAATTCAGCGACGGCATCAGAAGATCTTGGAGGAGTCTCCATCACCGGTGCTGACCCCGGAGCTGCGTCACCTGATGGCAGAAGCAGCGGTCACAGCAGGAAAAGCCATCGGCTATTATAATGCAGGCACGGTGGAGTTTATTGTGGCCCCGGATGGGCAGTTCTATTTCCTGGAGGTGAACACGCGCTTGCAGGTCGAACATCCGGTGACGGAGCTGGTAACAGGTGTGGATCTGGTCAAGCTCCAGCTCGAAGTGGCGCAAGGTCTCCCCCTCTCCTTTGAGCAGGAGGACATCCAGCAGCGGGGGCATGCAGTGGAGGCCAGACTCTACGCCGAAGATCCTCAGAATGGATTCCTGCCTGCCATTGGCAAGCTGCATGACTGGTCCATGCCATCTTTGCCGGGTCTGCGCATCGATACGGGAGTTGAGACCGGATCAGAAGTCTCCATCTATTATGATCCGATGTTGGCCAAAGTGATCGCGTGGGGACCGGATCGGCTGACCTCTCATCGAAGGCTGGCACGGGCACTGCGTCAGCTCAGCATTCAAGGGGTGATCACCAATCGAGCCTTTCTGATTCGGCTGATCGAACATCCCGCGTATCTGGCGGGGGCACTGCACACGCACTTTATTGATGAACACTTTGCCTCAGCGGAGGAGCGGGACGAGCTGGCCCATCCCGAGCGAGACGTGCAGGCCCTGGCAGCGGTGACGGTAGCCCTTCAGCTCGAGCGGGCGTCGCAGCAGACGATCTTGCCGCAGCTTCCGCCGGGATATCGCAACAACCGCTTTCGAGATCCGATCCTGCCCCTTCAGGTGGGAGAGCAGACGTTTGAGGTCTCATGGCGGCTGACCTCAGCGGGCCTGTACCGGGTGATGTGTGGTTTTGCCTTCATGGAAGTGCGGCTGATCGGGCAGGAGCAGCAGGAAAACGTGACCCTGCTGAGGCTGGAGATCAACGGTGTGCAGCGGCTCTTCCGGCTGGTGAAGGTGCAGGAGCAGGTGTATGTGCAGAGTCCGCTGGGCTCCACCCGGGTGGAAGTGCTGCCTCGTTTCCCGGAGAAGCAGGTGGAGCGTGATCCCGGAGAAGCACTTGCCCCCATGCCGGGCAAGATCCTCAAGTTACGTGTCAAGGTGGGTCAGGCGGTGTCGGCGGGCCAGTCGCTGGTGACCCTCGAGGCCATGAAGATGGAGCACACCCTGGTCTCACCGGTAGACGGCGTGGTGGAGTCGATCTTTGTGGAAGAAGGTGTCCTGGTGGATGCCGGGGCGCGGCTGGTCCATGTTCAAGCCGTAAAAGCATGAGCGATTGTGGAGTGTCATCCGGCGGCGTCTCAAGGCCCGTGTGCGGAGCCGGTGGCGGATGATCCTTCGAGCGGGTGTTTGGGTCTCTCGATTCCCCGCAGGTCGTGCGGGCGCAACAGCACAGGAGCAGGCGATGAACTTTCCTTATTTTAAAGAAGAGCATCAGATGATCCGCAACACCGTTCGGCAGTTCGCCGAGACGGAGATCAAGCCTTATGCCGAGCAGTGGGAGGAGGAGGGCATCTTCCCCCGAGAGATCTTTGATAAAGCAGCGTTTTTGGGTCTGCTCGGCATCCGGTTTGACCCGGAGCTGGGAGGCTCAGGCATGGACTGGTGGGCCACCACCGCCTATGTGGAGGAGCTGGTCTCTTCTGACTCCGCCGGTGTCAACATGGCCCTGATGGTGCAGTCGGACATGGCCACCCCCATCATCTCGGAGATCGGCACCGACGAACAGAAACAGGAGTTTTTGGCCCCCGCCATTCGAGGAGAGAAGATCGCGGCCCTGGCGATCAGCGAGCCGGGGGGAGGCTCCGACGTGGCGGCGGTGAAGACCCGTGCCGTGCGTGTGGGCGATGAGTATGTGATCTCCGGTCAGAAGCTGTGGATCACCAACGGCACGCGGGCGGACTTCTTGACCCTGGCGGCTCGCACCGGCAACGATGGATATAAGGGGGTGAGCCTCTTTACTTTCCCGACGGATGTGAAAGGGTACTCCGTTGGCAAGAAGCTCAAAAAAGTGGGCAATCTGGCATCGGATACAGCGGAAATCTACTTCGACGAGTGCCGTATCCCCGCCCGTTATCTGCTGGGAGAAGAAAATCAGGGCTTCTACCACATCATGACCAACTTCCAGGGGGAGCGGCTGGTGGGGGCGCTCGCGGCAATGGCGGGTATGGAGAAGGCGGTTCGTCAGGCGCTTCAGTACGGACATGAGCGCACGGCCTTTGGTCGGCCCATCGTGAAGTTCCAGATCTGGCGGCATAAGTTCGCAGAACACCTCACGAATATCGAGGCAGCCCGCTGGCTCTGTTATCGTGCGGTAGATCTGATCAACCGGGGAGAGTCTGCCACCCGAGAAATCTCGATGGCCAAGCTCTTCTGTGGCGACATGGCGCAGAAGGTGCTCTATGATTGCCAGCAGTTCTACGGGGGCTTTGGTTATACCACCGAGTATGCGGTGGGACGAGCTTGGCGGGATGTGCGCCTGCTGACCATCGGCGGCGGCACCAGTGAGGTGATGAAAGAAATCATCAGCAAGCTGGAAGGATTCTGAGCCCGGACACATCCGCTACGCCTGCCTTCGCTCCCTCCATGTTCGTTTCCATATTTTTTAGATGAGGTCATCATGTCACAGCCGCTGGTGTTGCTCCACGTCGAGCAGCAGGTCGCTCATATTACCCTCAACCGTCCCGAGGCCATGAATGCGCTGGATGAGCCGCTGGCGGATGCGGTGGTGGAGCTGGTGGAGGGGTTACGGCATCGCGCGGATGTGCGGGCGGTGGTGCTCTCGGGGGCGGGGCGGAGCTTCTGCTCGGGGGGAGATCTGCGCATGTTGGACAGCTTTCGTCAGCTCTCGCTGGAGGAGGGCGCGGCGCGGATGCTCTCGTTTTATAAGCGGTATTTGAAACTTCGGGAGCTGGAGGTGCCGGTGATTGCGGCCATTCACGGCTCGGCGATTGGGGCGGGGGCGTGCCTGTCGCTGCTGTGTGACGTGCGGATTGCGACACTGGATGCGAAGCTGGCGTTCAACTTTGTGAAGCTGGGGCTTCATCCGGGACTGGGGGCGACGGAGTTTTTGCCGCGTGTGGTGGGGGAGGGCCGTGCCATCGAGCTGCTGATCAGTGGTCGCACGGTCTCGGGGGAGGAGGCGGCGAGTCTGGGGCTGGTGCATACCGCTGTCTCGGCGGAAGGATTTGAGGCGGAGGTGAGACGGCAAGCGCAGGCGCTGGCGGAGCTGGGACCGCTGGCGGTTCGGCTGCTCAAGGAGCGGCTGCGCAATCGCACCCATGGCGCACGTCTGGAGGCGGCCCTTCAGTTTGAGGCGCTGGCGCAGGCCCGCTGTTATCAGACGACGGATTTCCAGGAAGGCATCCGCGCTGCTCGCGAAAAACGCCGCCCCCAGTTCACCGGGGAGTGAGGGGTCAGATGCGCTCGAGCCGCACAGGCGCATGAGCGGACATACGCACAGGTGCATGAGCGCACATACACGAGTAGGCGCTCCCGCGCATGCGCGATGCACGCGCGACTTCATGCTTGCCCATCTTGAGGCGAGTGCGTTAAATAGATCAGAGTTCAGGGCCGCGCTTTGGTTGAGACTGGCCAGGGCCTGTTCGATTTCCGAACCTTCCTCCACTTGGTTGAGCACAACGAAGATGTTTATCACGACATTTTGGGTAGAAGGCTATCGCTCCTTTTCGGAGCGGGTTCAACTGTCTGAGCTGGGGCAGGTAGTGGCATTTTTTGGCGTCAACAATGTCGGAAAATCCAACCTGCTCCGGGTGATTGCGCTGTTAGGCAGCGTGATGCAGCTCCCGCTGATTGACATCTCCCGCAGGCGAGGATTTCCGTGGGATGAGCTCAAGCGCATCTCGGGGGAGGACGCGAGTCTGTTCAGCTTGGGCAAGCGTCGGATGTATGTCGGGGCAAACTTTCAAACACGCAAAATCGTGCCGGGCTCAGCCAGCGTTGCCGACGAGGTGACGATCTCCTTTGTGCTTGAGCATCAAGACGATGCGGTTGCCATCTCCTTAGATGCCTGGAGCGTGAATGGGCAGACTCAGCTCGAGCCGATGTTGAGGTGGAATGAGGCTATTTCCATGCAAGTTGGAATAGACGAGGCGCACCGTCATGAGGTTCAGCGGTTAATGGCGGCTTGGGAGAAGCTAGGTCAGCATTTTCAGGTGGAGTCCGCTGCGGTGGCCATCTTACCGCTCTCATCGGAGCGTCGGAAGCGTTTGGTGAGCCTCGGCCAATCCCGCGATGCGAAGGCACGCACGCGCTATCGCCAGATCCTCGACCTGTTCCAGACGATGGATCAGGGATTGCCGCCGGGGCGGCTGGCACCGCTCGAGAATCCGCCGGAGTATCCTCAAGACCTCTGCTGGGAGACAGACGATGGGTTGATTCCGCTCAATCAGCTTGGCACGGGCTCTCAGGCGATTTTGGGCATGATAGCCTCGCTGCTGCTGGCAGAGGCGCAGCTCGTGCTCTTGGAGGAGCCGGAATCTCATCTCAATGCTCTCCTTCAAGAGAAGGTCGCTCCCATGCTCCAGGAGGTAGCGAAGCGGTTTGAGCTTCAGGTCATCATGGCGACACATGCGACCACCTTTGCCCAAGCCGGGGTGGATATTCGGCATCTCGAGCGGGGTGTGGATGGTGTTGCGAGAGTTCAGCAGCTCCCAGAGGCGTCTGCACTCCAGCCTTATCAGCCGGTGCTGCCCGGCTCCGAGGTGAGACACACCACCCTTCCCCTGGTGGATCATAATAAACGGGTGCGTGTGCCTGATTTTGTTTTGGAGCATCTGGGTGTCACGCCGGGACAGTGGCTTCACTTTGAGCGGGACGGAGAACGGGTTTGCTTGCTCAACAGTGCCCAACATGATGCGCTCGTCGGTGAGAAGGCATGAAGTTCATCCTCGACACCAACGTCTGCCGGGATATGATGTTTCTGCGAGAGCTGGCCCCCTTGTCCGAGCGGCATAGGCATCAGGTGGTGATCTCCGTGCTCGTGGTAGCCGAACGAGCTGCGCAGCTTCGGCGGGAGAGAGCCGCAACCTTCCAGGAAAACCGTATCCGTGATTCCTTTCGCACGTTCCAGTTTGAAGTGGTGCCCATCTCTGAGGACGACGCCTTTAAGCTGGCGCTGAAGCTGTCGAGCTGGTATCCAGACGCTGCCGCGTGGACCAGGGCCAAGCTCGAGCAACAGCATCGGGCACTCCGCCTGAGCAGCGTATTAGAGGTGAAGTCGTCACACACCTATCCGGCGACCCTTGACTGGTACTTGGCAGCCCATGCCGCTTGGCTGGGTGCCGATGCGGAAAGGGCGGTGGCGTATGGCGCTCTGCCAGACGCTGGTCCCGATGCCGTCCTTGTGACCGAAGATCAGGGCCTTGAGTTCTCCCATGTGTGGCGCGTGGACAAGATGCACGCTCTGAAGCTGGCCGAGGAGACAATACCATGAGCGTGATTGCCTTGGTCAACCGCAAAGCCGGTGTCGGCACCACCACGCTGACAGTGGGCTTGGCCGATTTCCTCAGCTTTGTTCACATGAAGAAGATCTTGGTCCTGGACTTAAACCCTCAGACCGGAGCCTCTATCCAGTTGTTGGGTGAGGAGCGGTGGGCACAGCTTGACCAGCGCAAAAAGACCATCATGGACCTCTTGCTGCGAGCGCGAGAGGGTGAGGCTCTGGACGAGAGGCTCCTGCTGCATGACTTCATTCAGGAGCAGAGTGTTCAGCCGTCGGTTTTTGGTGGAATCCAAGTGCTCTGCTCAACTCCCCGTCTTCAGGCTCTTGAAGACGACTTTGTAACCCACCCGGAGTCCTTCCGATACGTCAGCCCCTATCATCTGCTCGCCAACGTCCTGGGGCAGACACTCTTGCCACGTTTTGATTATGTGTTGCTCGATTGTCCGCCCAGTCTAAACTTTGTGACCTTGAATGGTCTCACCTGTGCAGATGGTTATCTCGTTCCCATGATACCTGACTATGTCTCGACGGTGGGATTCTCTCCCCTTGTAGAAGGCATCAGAGCTCACAGCAGAAGTCTGCGGCGTCCGCTCAAGGCGTATGGCACCTTGATTCAACGGCTGAATCCTCAGCTCGTCCAGCACCAAAGCATTTTAGCGGAGCTTCGCGCGAAACCGGAGGCTCAACCGGTCTGGGATACGCTGATTCAAGAGGTTGTGCGCCCCCACGAGGCCATCCACCCTGAAAGCAGAGGCCGTTCCTTGAAGCATCTCTACGGGGTGCAGTATGATGTCTTTCGGCAGCTCTCAGAAGAGTTCCTCCGACGTGTCCCACGATAGCGTCTGAGGCGCCATAAACAAAGCCCTCCCGCTGCTGGGGCACATTTCGGAGTGAGTGGAGGCACCCCCATCACCTCCCCACAACCATTGGAGTGGATATGCGGCAGTCATTCAAGCAATTGCTCCTCCTCCCCCTCCTCCTGGTGGGGCGCGGGTGGGCTGCGCAGGCTCCTGCGCCTACCCATACCTTATTATATGCGGGGTTTGAGCAGGGGCTCGACGGCTGGAGCCCCAGCGGAGACGCCACCCACTATACCGGCGTCGTCAAGCTCGGCAACGGCAGCGTCCAGCTCGTGCGCAACGCCAGCATCAGCCGCACCCTCGACACCACCGGCTTTGGAGCCCTCACCCTCCGCCTGAGCTTGGCCGGAACCAGCCTCGAGCGGGGAAAATCCGTCGTCGTCGAGAGCCGCTCCCCGGGAGGCACTTGGCAGACCCTCACCACCCTCAGCGCCTCCCAAGCCGACGGATATTTTCGGTACGTGCAGCTTAACCTGCCCTCCAGCCTCGAAAACAGCGCCCTCGAGCTGCGGGTGAGACTCAGCGGCCCCTTACGGAGCGACTACGGGTATCTCGACGAAGTGTGGATCTTGGGCCAGCCACTTGCGAGCCCCACTCAGAGCAGCGGGGACTGTCCTGCTTGTGTGGCGGACATCGCCCTCTACGACCCGCCGTCCGAAGACGATGGCGTGTGGGAAGAAGAAGTACGGGCCCTCATGACCCTGCTCGACACCTACGGCTGGACCTGGACCCTCATCGACGACGGAGAGCTCAACGCCGGAGCCCTCGGCAGTGGCAGCAGCCGACATTTTCGAGCTTTTGTCGGCCCCGGAGGATATGCAGCCGTGCGCAACCGGTGGATCAGCAGCGTCGGCGAGAACCACATCCGCAGCTTCTTGAGCAGCGGCGGAAGTTACGTCGGCTTCTGCGCGGGGAGTTACTGGAGCGCGCGCACCGTGCGATGGGCTCAGCAGGCCACCGGTGGAGGCGGATTTTACAACCAGAGCAGCGACTACGCCGACTTTGACTACGACTTGGGCCTGTGGCCGGGCGTGGCACAAGGCCCTCTCGGGTGGACCCCTTGGGCGGACGGCACCGGCGTGAGCCTCGAGCCTGTGCGCATCAACCTCAACAATCCGGTGATGGCCGCCATCGAGATGCCCGCCGAGAGTCGCTTCTTCTATTATGGAGGCCCCTTTTTTACCGGCCTGAGCACCCCTCCAAGCGGATATGACGTGTGGGCGTGGGCGCTCGCCCCCTCGGATGCCCCCACAGGCGGGCGCGCGGGAGCAGGTGAGCCGGTGGTGGTGCAGTTTACAGAAGGCAGTGGGCAGGTGATCTTGTTTTCACATCACCCTGACATATTGATCGAGAGCGAAGCCGACGGCGTGTCAGCTCAGACCTATTGGGATGAAGCACAGATAGACTGGGATCTGGGGGGGATGAGCTGGCAAGAGCAGTGGCTTGAGAGCTGGAACATGGTGCATGCGGCTCTTCAAGTGGCCACCGGAGAACCTCCGACCCCTCTTAAAATAATGCCGTGAGCTGAAGAAAAGTTTTGACAAGCCATGAGAATTGGCTAAGATCGCGGCGCATTTCGCAATGCATGTCTTTGCGTTACCGCATGCATCAACGATTCTCTTAAAGGACGATTTTCATGAAGAAGCTTTCCTCCCTTCTCGCCTTGTCTGCTTGTTTCATCGCTGGCTGCGGCCCCACCGCCGACGACATCATCGGCACCTGGACCTTCGATGAAGGCTCTGTCCTCAAGAATGATTGTGGCGACGGGAGCACCACCGAGACCAAACTGGCGGGTGACACCATGACCTTTGCCGCTGGCACCGAGTTCGACCTGATCGTCGATGATGGTGGTGACTGTCTCACCGGCTATAGCTTCGACGGCACCGAGCTGAAGCAGGCTGGCACCGAGGGCACCTGCGAGACCGAAGAGCCTTCTGATTCCGTGACCACCACCGGCGAGTATATCTGGACCTACGTTGCCGAAGGTGAGACCGCCAAGCTGGTGGCCTCCGGTTCTGTGACCGTTGAGGACACCGAGTTCGGTTACTCCTGCACCTCTGAGT
>JBJTQF010000061.1:0-11163 GCA_046075485.1 Myxococcota bacterium
GTCCTGGTGGAGTCTGAAGGACTATCCCTTCGGGGTGGTATAAGAGCTCCAGTGCGAGGTTATGCCCTCAAGTTATGCGCAGGAGCTTCACCGGCAAGGACATGATAGGCTTTTTGAGGTGCGGAAGTTGGCAAGAGAACGAAACATGCGACCATACAAGGGCTTCGCGCATGTGTGTAAACGCTCACGTTCCTGACATGAAGGCGTCACCCATCGGCTCACATCTCATCCAGGCAGAAGACGGGTATCTCTTTGAGGTGTTGCTTATTTCTCTTGATTGAGCAGGCGGGCGAGGGCTTCTCGTTCTTGGGGCGGCAGCGAGTGTAAGAGTTCCTCCGCCCGAAGTCCTCGCACGCGGTCTTCTACTCCGAGCCCCCGCACGCGGTCTTCTACTCCGAGTCCTCGCACGCGGTCTTCCGGCTTCAAGCGTTGGAGCAGCTCTTCGGTCCCCAACCCTCGCACGCGGTCTTCTACTCCGAGTCCTCGCACGCGGTCTTCCGGCTTCAAGCGTTTGAGCAGCTCTTCGGGTGGCAGCGAGTTCAGCCAAGCCTCTTGGCGCGCGAGCTGTCGCTCTTGATATTCGCGGATCTTCTCGAGTCTCATCTCTCCTCCCATTGGCACCGGCTGACGTTGAATCAACCACTCCGCCACTTCAGTATACACGAGCTTTTCCCGCTCTGTCAGCTCTCCGAGACGTTCGGGTGCCTCAAATACCCCTCGCGTGAGCAGATAAAAGAGCCGGTTGCTCTCAGATGTGCTCCACAGCCGCTCCGTCTCCAGAAAGAGGAGGGGCAGTCCCGCCATTCGACCCTGCCAAATGCCGACGGAGACCTGCGCGAGTTCCCCATCTATACGCTGAACCTCCTCCCGGAAGACCGGCTGAAGGCTCGGGGCGATGACCACAAGCTGGAGAGAGCTTCCAGGTGGTATGTTGAGGAAATAGGGAGCACGTTTGTCTGGCGTCTCTTCGGCGGAACGACGGGGTGGTTTATCAATGGAGATGCGGAGCTGAGAAGCATAACTGAGGAGCGTGTGAACATCGAGGCGCTCAACCTGGTCGGTCCCCCCTTTGAGCTCGATGAGATTGACATCCAGGAGGCGGGAGTAGAGGGCCTCGAGGTGGGAGATCTCCTGCGCCTCATGCTGACGTCGTCGCAGCAGCAGGAGATCGATGCGCTGAGGCTGTCGTCGCAGGTGAAGTTCCTCGACCAGCTCGTGGCTGTAGGGTGCGGTGGCCTCTAGGAGGATGACGCCTGGGGTGTGCCAGTATTTTTTGAGTGGGACGCGGTGGGGAGTCCTGGTGGAGTCTGAAGGTCTATCCCTTCGGGGTGGCATAAGAGCTCCAGTGCGAGGTTATGCCCTCAAGTTATGCGCAGGAGCCTCACCGGCAAGGACATCATAGGCTTTTTGAGATGCGGAAGATGGCAAGCATTTCTCACACGCGCAGGTCTAACCGACGAACAACTTGATTCTACATCCCTTTCCACTACAAAATCGACGCGATCTCAGCCCTGATGCCATAGGGATCCGGTGGGCTCAGCCGGGTTTTGCGACCCCCACCGGACAGCTCACCCCGGTGCCACCCAAGCCGCAGTAGCCGTTGGGGTTTTTCGCCAAGTACTGTTGATGATAGTCCTCCGCATAGTAGAACGGAGGCCCAGGCAGGATTTCGGTCGTAATGTCTCCGAAGCCTGCCTGCGAGAGCTGCCCTTGAAAGATCAGCCGGGAGCGTTCTGCCGCCGCCTGCTGCTCCTCCGTCGTGTAGTAGATCCCCGAGCGGTATTGTGTCCCCACATCATTGCCTTGACGCATGCCCTGAGTCGGATCGTGGTGTTCCCAGAACACCTTCAGCAGCGCCTCCACCGACACCTTCGTCGGATCATACACCACCAGCACCACCTCATTGTGTCCGGTCTGCCCCGAGCACACCTCCTCATACGTGGGGTGAGGCGTATGACCTGCCGCATATCCCACCGCCGTCACCTGCACCCCGGGCAGCGACCAGAACTTCTTTTCTGCCCCCCAGAAGCAGCCCATACCGACCATGAGCTGAGCCATCCCTTCCCACGGCCCTTGCAGGCGAGTCCTTAACACAAAGTGCTTCTCTGGAACACGCATCGGCGTCGAGCGTCCGGGCAGTGCCTCCGCCGCCGTGGGCATTCGCAGCTTTCGAGACTTCAAAAATGAGAACATCTTTCCTTCCTCCTTACAGTATATATACAGAGATGATCGTGTTGCGTCCGATGTTACCCTACGCAGGAGACCTCCCCATGAGAAAATTCTGGTGGACTGCCTTGGCCCTGAGCCTGAGCGCCTCCCCTCTGTTTGCCCAAGATGTCCCCCTCGCCATCTTGGAGACCAAAGCCCCCATGAGCAAAGGCACTCAGCCTGCGCTGATGGTCACCATCCCGGGTGCCACCGCCAAAGACGTCGAGAAGGGCCTCAAAACACTGTTCGCCAACCAGCGCGCCAAAGTGAAGGTGGAAAAAGGCGAGTTTTTTGGCGACAACGCCGTCATCAAACAGCTCAGCGAGAACACCGTCGATCTGTATGCGCGCCTAACCGACACCAAAGAAGGGGTGGCCGTCACCCTCTTTGTCGATCTCGGAGGTGCCTTCCTGAGCGCCAGCACCCACCCAGACCCCTATAAAGCCGCCGAAAACCTGCTCTACCAGCTCGCCGTCGAGCAGACCCGCGATGCCATCGGACGTCAAGTGCTCGACGCCGACAAGCTCGCCTCCGCCCTGCTCAAAGACAAAGAGAAGCTCGAAGACAAAGAGCGCAGCCTCATCCGCGAGATCGACCGTCACGAAGAGCACATCAAAAACCTCCAGCGGGAGATCGAAGACGCTCGTAAGCTCATCGAAGAGAACAAACGAGCCCTGGGTGCCAAGCAGCTTGAGCTGGACCAGCAGCGGGCCAAAGTGGAAGAGCTCAAGCTCAAGCAGAAACAAGTGCGCTGAACCGCTCGCCCTGCCCGCCGAGTTTTGTCCGTTTGAAGTGCTGCAATCTTAAATTCCAGACATGGGCATTTTGATTCATAAAATCGCTCAAGACACTGGACAGCCCCCCCGTTCATACCGTTATACTCTATAGAAGGAAGCGCGGTGAGCAGCGTGCCCCGACCCGCCGAAGGGCCGCCTCACCCGAAACCAACAGCAGTGTGGTCCCCTGCGCCTCGAGCGGCATCTGCGTGTCGCCCGAAGACTGGAGCCCTCTTGGTTCCCCCCGAGACCCACTGGAAAGGACCAATCCTGATGCCATGAGGATGCTCCTGTCGGAGCATCCAGGGGACAACGTCCTCAACAGAACGAAGCCGCCTCGAGCCGGGGCCATTGGCAGAGTCACGTTGGACGTCCTATTGAGAGGGTTTCTTCCCCGGAAACCCGCCCCTTCACGCAGGGCTCGACGCGCGCGTTCTGGAAGGTAAAACCATGAACGCCAACAACAGCCCTCGTGTGTCTGCCGACACCCTTCAAGAAACCGCCATGCCCACCCCACCTTCTCGAGCCCCAGAACATCTGGAGCAGGGAGACGGTCCCGCAGGTCACAGCTTGGCACCACTGGGAAGCACCCACATGCTCTCCGCAAGCCCCTCTGAGCCTGCCCTCGGCCCGGCGGAGCAGCTTGATCTTTTCCCGGAGCATGTGGAACCCGCCCCCCGTTCGCTCTTGCCGCCTCGTTTGACCGCCCAGGAGCTGGTCGAAGAGTCTGGCCACTGGCTCAAGCTGATTCAAGCCCCGGAAGTTCCGCTCGACGAGCACCGCTGGATCACCAACGAGACCGTGGATAATTTCCGCTTCTATTATAATCGCTCGTACACCGAGCATAAGAAGGCTTCCGCATCCGAGATCATCCGCACCGCCATTGAGTGGACCGGGGAAGGCTCGATCCTGCGAGACCTGGAAGGACGAGAAATCATCGACTGTCTCGGCGGATATGGCATCTACTCCGCAGGCATTCGTCATCCGAAGATTGTGGCCACCGTCAAAGCCCAGCTCGAGCGCATGCCGCTCTCGAGCCAGGAGCTGCTCGACCCCTTGAGAGGTGCCCTCGCCCGTCTGTTGGGAGAGCTCGCCCCGGGAGAGCTCCAGTATAGTTTTTTCATCAACAATGGCACCGACGCCGTCGATGGTGCCATGAAGCTGGCGCGCCTCTACACAGGCAGGACAGGATTTATCAGCTCCATCGGTGGATTTCATGGCAAATCCCTGGGTGCCTTGAGCTGTATGGGCAAGAGTAAGTTCCGCCAGCCCTTTGAGCCGCTGCTTCCCGAGGTGTATTTTGTGCCCTTCGGAGACGCCGACGCCGTCGAAGAAGAGCTCTGGAAAGCCCGCACCGTGGGCAAAGACATCGCCGGCATCATCATGGAGCCCATTCAGGGAGAAAATGGTGCCGTGGTGCCCCCGGACGACTTCTGGCCTCGCCTGCGGGAGCTGAGCAACCAGTACGGCTGCCTGCTGATTGCCGACGAAGTGCAGACCGGACTCGGACGCACGGGCAAGCTCTTTGGCGTCGAGCACTGGAACGTGGAGCCCGACATCATGTGTTTGGGCAAGGCTCTGGGGGGAGGCGTGATGCCCTTGTCCGCCTTCATGTCTACCCCGAAGATCTGGCAGAAGCTCAACGATAATCCGGTGTTGCATACCTCCACCTTCGGAGGTAATCCGCTGGCCTGTGCAGCGGGAATTGCGGCCTTGCACGTGACCCTCGACGAAGACCTTCCGGGACAAGCGGCCAGCAAAGGCGTGTGGTTGATCGAGCAGCTCCAGCAGCTCCAGGCGGAGTTCCCCGAGCTCGTGCAGGAAGTACGAGGTCGAGGTCTGCTGATTGGCCTGGTGATGGCCACTCAAGAGCTGGGCTGGGAGTTCTGCACCGAACTCTACGACCTGGGGGTGTTGGTTGCGGGCACCTTGACCAACGCGAAGACCATTCGATATGAACCTGCCCTCAACATTCCGTGGGCCCTGCTCGAGAAGGCCGTGGTGGCCACCCGCACCGCGCTCTCCCACGTGCGTGAGAACAATCCGGGCTTGCCGGTGCTCTCCCGTGTCCCTGAAGCCAGTGCTTCACGTCCTCGTCGTGTCAAACGCTCTCCCGTCATGGCGGGCTGAGTGTTGAGCGTGTTTTTCGGCCTGCCACACTCGGACCCTTGAGCCCCCATCGACCCATCCGCGCGGCCTCGGTGGTCGCCTTGCTGATATGTGCCTGCCTGCGCTTGAGCCCCTGCGCTTGAGCCCCTGCGCTTGAGCGAGTACGGGATGAGAGAATACCACGGGTGGGTCATGTCTCGTAAAATCTGAAGATGCAGCTTCCATAATACATCATGTAAAATGTCCCGGCTTCTCAGGAAGCCTCCCCTGCTGGAATCCGCAGGAAGTGGCCTTCGCCCAGTCACTTTCTCCCCAGTGAGGACGAACACAGCCTTCATCACGTTAAGGGCGTAAGGTGGGATAAACATATGATCGAAGAGGAAAAAGTTCCCTTAACTCGAAGCATGACCCGGCGCACCACCGGCGAACGTTCGGGAGGTCGAAGCGAGCGTGTGGTGCGGGACATTCTGGCGGCTGCCCTTGAAGAGCTGGTGGCCTCTGATTACGCTGGCTTCAGGATGGAAGAAGTGGCGGTGCGTGCGGGTGTCAACAAGACCACCCTCTATCGACGCTGGGCGGGGAAAGCGGAGCTGGTGGCGGCTGCCTTTCATGCCCGCCCGGTGGCGGAGCGGCCTCTCCCTGACACCGGCTCTCTCGAGCAAGACCTGATCCACTCGTTGATGGCGCTTTGGGAGGATGCCACGAGCGTGGCCAGTCAGAGCATCCTGAAGATCTTTTTTACCGAGCTCCACGATCCGGTGGTGCGTGCCATTGGCCAATCCGCCCGTAACCTGGAGGTCGAGCGGCTCTCTACCTTGCTGCGGCGTGCTCAGACTCGCGCGGAGCTGCACAGCGACGCTCCGATTCAGCTTGTGTCGGAGATGTTGCACGATGCGGTCTCCATCCAGCTTCGGCTTTTTCGAGAGCCCTCAGCAGAGACCGTGACAACCTTCGTCCGAGTGGTGCTCAACGGGATCCTGAGCCCTCCCCCGTGAGGATGAAAAACCAGAGGTGGGGGAGACGCGGACATTGGCCCTCTCTCCCCGTGGGCCCTTTTATCGTTTTCCCTTCATCGTCCTCGTGTGCGCCTCACGCCCCCAGCACACTCTCTGACGAGCTGCGTCGAGGCGGTGGCAAAAACCCGCTTCGGATGAGCCGTTCGAGGTAACGTTTGAGCAGCTTCGGTGTCACCCGCATGCTCGCCATCTCTCGCCGTTCCAGCCACGCGAGTGTCTTTCGGCAGTCCGAGACGATGCGCATGCGGGCCATTTTTTCCAGCGGCAGTGTCTGGAGCTGTCCTAAGATCGGCCACATGCCTGAGTCTCGGGGCAGACTTTCTCCCAGCCGTCCCAGCCAATCGTTGAAGGGCACGGGCTTGAGCGCATATCCCAGCTCCTTGAGCGCATACGCCACACTGGTGAGAGGAAATGGCTTCGGATCAAAGACGTGGAAGTTCTGGTTGAGTGTCTCCTGTCGTCTCGAGAGTGACAGGATCGAGCGTGCCACCAGATCGACGGGCGTGAGACCAATGCCTCGGGAGACCTGCGGTAACATCCCACTTTGCACCACCCCTTGGATCACTCTCCAGATCGCATCGGTCTCGGGGCAGATGCCGGCGTGTGTGCTGCCGGTGATGGCCCCTGCTCGATAGACATTCACTGCCAGTCCGCGTGTGCGGGCTTCTTCGATGAGCTTTTCTGCCATCCATTTGCTCTGAGCGTAGCCCGCAAAAAACGGCTCTGGCGTTGCAGGAAGCGGGGTGTCCTCCTGAAAGAGGAGGGCGTGTTCATCGACCTGCGTAAAGTTGAACACCGCCAGCGTGGACACATGGTGCAGCGGCAGGGGGCGTCCCACACTGGCCAAGCGCAACATTTCCCGCGTCCCTCCCACATTGGCGGCTTCCAGCCGTTCATACGGGAGCAGATGGTTGACCCAAGCCGCGCAGTGGTAGATGGCATCCACTTGATCGGCCAGTGCTCGAAAGGCACCGGGCTCCAGTCCGAGCCGGACGGCCTCGAGCTGGCCCAGGACCGGCACGATACGCGCGCCATCTTCGAGTCGTGCCAGCTCGTAGTAGGTGAGGGTTTCTTGGATGCGGGTATTTGCTTGTTCGATGCTTTCTGCCCTTACCAGACAGTAGACCAGCGCGGAGGTCCGGTCGAGCAGCTCCCGCAGCAGATGGGCCCCCAAAAATCCTGTTGCACCGGTCAGCAGCACAGCCTTCGGCGCTTCCTCCACCTGTGTCGGCCCTTGAGCCCGGATCTCGGGATCCAGTCGCATCTGGCTCTGACCCAGCTCGAGCGGAGCAGCCGTCGTCTGTTGATCGTGAGGCAGCAGCCGCTCCAGCACCAGCTCTGCCAGCCCCTGGAGGTGGGGCACCCGCAGAATCTGGGCGGGGGACAGCTCTAGCTGGAGTGTATCCGCCAGCCGCGAGCGCAGCTCTATGGTCATGAGGGAGTCCAGCCCCAGCTCTGCCAGCGACACCCCCACGCGGAGCCGTGCAATCGGCATACGCAGCACCTCCGCCACTTGGACCCGGAGGTACTCCAGCACTCGCGCTTGTTTTTCTGCCGGAGACAGGCTCTCGAGCAGGGTTTTCAGCGACACTTCCTGCACTTGGCTCTGCGAAGAGGGCACCAATCCAGCCACCTTCGGCGAGCGGGTGAAGCGTGGGAACGTGGCGGCCCAGCGGCTCCAGTCTATCCCCATCACATCTGCCGACGGCCCGGTCTGGTGGAGCAGCACTTCTTCGAGTGCCCGGAGTGCATCCACGGGATTCATGGGGAGCAGACCGCGTGCCTCGAGTCGTCCTGCCCGGTTCTCCTGAGCGGCTGCCAGTCCGACCTCGGCCCAGACGCCCCAGCGGAGGCTCAAGCCGGGGAGACCTTCTGCTTGTCGCATGGCGGCCAGTCCATCCAGCCAGGCATTTGCCGCTGCATAGTTGGCTTGTCCTGGAGACCCCAGCGTGCTCGCTGCTGACGAAAACAGCACAAAGTGCTCGAGCGTATGCGCGCGCGAGAGCCGGTCAAGCTGCCAAGCCCCGGCCACTTTTGGTCCCATCACTCGGCGGAGTTTCTCTCGCGACTGCTGCTCGAGGGTGGCATCGTCGAGCACCCCTGCGAGGTGGAAGATCCCTTTGAGGGGCGGTTTCCCCATCAGCGCCCGAGAGAGTCCGTTCTCGAGCTGGATGCGGGATGACACATCGACCGGGAGCACCGTCACCTCGGCCCCGAGGCGTTCGAGGGCTTGTAGGGTGGCATCCAGACCTGCCTGCCGTCCTGAGCGTGAGAGTAGGATCAGATGTCCTGCGCCTCGTTCGGCCATCCACGCTGCCACTTGGAGCCCGAGCCCGCCGGTTCCTCCGCTGATCACATAACTTCCGGCCTTGCGGAAGAGTTGCCCTGGCTGGAGCGGCTCTTCCAGCGTCAAGGCATCGTTTTCCAGCCGGAGCACACGCCCGTTGAGTGCCGTGAGCCCTCCCAGCTTGATCAGGGTGCTGAGCGGCATGGCTGGATGAGGCTCGGTGAGCGGCAGATGCATTCGGAGCAGCGTCTTGAGGGCTTGCCCGACGCGCTCGGGTCGCCGTTGCACCAGGGTGGGGAGGACCACATTCGCCCACGTCACCACCTGTCCACCTTCGGATGCCAACCCGGAGCTCATCTGTTCGGCGGACACACGCGCCCAGCGACCTCCCGGCGTGAGCAGCTCGAGTGCGCCCTGGAGGGGATCTCCTGCCACCACCTCGAGCACCAGCTCCGCTCCTTGATGCTGGGTCAGCTCGAGCACATGCTCGATGAGGGTGGGCGTTCGACCGCGTGTCACACACATCAGCCCTTGAGCTCGGAGTCGTTCTCGAGCCAGCCGTTCTTGTGCCGCCACCATCACCTGTGCCCCGGCCTGCTGAGCCAGCCACGCCAGAGCCGCACCCACCGGGTGATCTCCACCCACGATCAGCACGCGCTCGTCTGGTTGGATGCCACCAATTTGCTGCAACGCCAACTGAGCCGGGAGCCAGACCTGTGCCAGCCGTGCTGCTTGAGACGTGCTCATCCCTGCTGGCACTGTCATCACACTGGCGCTGGAGAGACGTACAAACCGCGTGAGGGCTCCTGACCCCACCGGATAACCGGACATGACCTGCTGACCCACCTGGAGCCCGGTGGTATTTTCTCCCACCGCCTGAATGGTGCCCACCAGCCCGACCAATCCCAGCGCGTGGCCTGGATCCAGCGCGGCGGCTTCTATCTGTACTTCCACTTGGGTCGGCTCTGGAGACCGTCGTTCTGCTGGCTCGAGGGTGATGAATTCCCCACCGGGGCTGAACACAAACGGCTCTTCTGCGCCGAGTGCGCGTAGGCGTTTGATGTGTGGCAGGCTGGAGGTGGGTGTTTTGACCAGCCGATGCACGGAGACCTGTGCTTCGACGCACAGCTCATCTTCCTCTGAGCCTCGACGGAGGGCTTCTACCAGCTCCTGATCGCGGCCTGCCTCCAGTGAGACCAAGCGCAGGGCCAGCTCGGGCACCTCATTCTGGATCACCCGTGCCAGCCCCCACAGCGCCGAGCTCGCCAGTGTGCTGGGGGTTGCTCCCCCTGAGGCGACGGACGGGGTGATCAGCCAGACCTTTTGTACCCCAACGCCTCGACCGGCCAGCCGCGCCCCGAGTGTGCGGAGGAACTCCAGCACTTCCCAGGATTGTTCGATGGCCAGCTCGAGGGCTCCGTCGGGATCACGAGAGCCGGTCTCGCGAACGGAGCGCTCTTGGCTGCTGGGGGATTTGCCTTCTACCGTGGGCGCCAGCACCAGCACTTCACTGAGTGGGTGTGCATCGAGTATCTGGAGTGTCTCGGGCAGCCGCTGCACCCGCGAGACCGTGGCCTGCTCTTGCTGGAGCTGTTGAGCCAGCCGCTCTGCCGGAGCCCCTGCCCCGACCAGCACGAACGAGCGTCCGCTGAGGGGTGATATGTCGGTCGCTTCTGGCAGCTTTTCCCACTGCCATTGATAGACCCAGGCATCGCCGGGGGAGCTCTCCAGGGTCGTGCGGGCTTCTAACATGCGGACCCGGAGCCCTTCTGCTTCCAAGCAGAGCTGTCGATGTTCGTCCGTGACGATAAAATCGACCTCCAGCGTATCGGGGGCGTGGCCATCGCTGCGTCGCCAAGCGTGACAGAAGAGCGTGCCGTGGGGAACTCGATGCCAGGCCAGCCGTCGAATCCCGACGGGCAGGAAGGTCTCTGTCCCTGTGCGCTGGTGGTCCAGCCCGAGCTCTTCCAGAAACGAGCCCACGGCTGCTTGAAAGACTCCATCCATCAGCGCCGGATGAGTCTGATATCCGTCGGTTGAGACTCCTTCTGGCAGAGACAGAATGGCCCGTACTTTATCACCTCGGCGCTCGAGCTGGCGCAGAGGCCGAAAGATGGGTCCATAGTCGATGGAGCGTTTGCTCATGCTGGCATAGAGCGCCTCTACCGCTTGTGTCCCCTCGACCCAGGTGCTCTCGGCAGGAGAGGAGACCAGTCCTTCGGGCTCTTGGAGTGGAGGCAGTGCTCCTTGCAGACAGCCTTCCAGCAGCCCTTGAGGGTCGAGGGCTTCAGTCGGCAGCACCTGTCCGACCATCCAGAAGGGTGCCAGACCATCGGCGTGTGTTTCACCGGCGGGTTCTCCCACCAGCTCTCTGAGCAGCAGTCCCACCCGCCGCACGACGGGCAGGAGCTGCTCTTCATTCTGAATCTTGCGCAACAGGAGTCCGACCTGCTGAGGCCCCAGCGCCTGCACCAGATCTCCTTGTCGTACCAGCCCTCGGAGCCGACTGAGCAGCCCTTTGAGTCCGCCGGGAAGGTGGCTCATCCCGGACACCGTCACCGACATCAGCGCTCCACCTTGTCGCGGCTGCCGCTCTCGCCGGAGCATGAGCTGGGTCAGCTCCTCGAGCATGAGTGCCCGTCCTTCGACGGGACTGGGGACTTCTTCGGCGCTGAGCTCAGCCCCATCGTGATGGGAGTGTTCGTGGGTGGGTGCTCCGACGCGCACCTGCGTGCGTGCGTGGAGGCGGGTGGTGCGTGGAGCGGTC
>JBJTQF010000062.1:0-15553 GCA_046075485.1 Myxococcota bacterium
GCTTCCTGCCGAGACATGGTGCGACGAGCTCGACGCAGCGGGGCCTGACCGCCGTCCTCCGCTGGTGCAGGCTCCTCCCAGCCCGAGGCTTCCCGCTTACGACGGACAGGCGCTTCTCCTTCGCTGGACTCGCGCTTCCGACGCACGGGAGCTTCACCCTCCACTCCCTCGCGGACCTCACGCGCACGACGGACAGGCGCTTCTCCTTCGCTGGACTCGCGCTTCCGACGCACAGGAGCTTCACCTTCAAATCCTTCGCGGACCTCACGCGCACGACGGACAGGCGCTTCTCCTTCGCTGGACTCGCGCTTCCGACGCACAGGAGCTTCAGCCTCAAATCCTTCGCGGACCTCACGCGCACGACGGACAGATGCATCACCGAGCTCTGGCCGACGCGCCACCACCTCGGGAGCCTCCGCACGCCGACGCGCAGGTGCTTCCTCATCCTCCCCGCCAAAACGACGGTCTCGGCGAGGAGGCGGTTCGTCATCCAAGGGATGAAATCCTGGCTCACGCGGGCGACGAGGTCCACGGCGATCATATCCATCGTCATCGCCTCGACCATAACGGTCTCCCGGACGACGCTGGAAACGCCCATCACGAGGCTGCATCTCCCACGGGGTGAGAATGGGGATCTCTTCCTCTTCCTTTTGCTCTCCAGCGGCACTCTGCTGCACCATCTTGAGAGCCGCTGCCGCCACATCGGTCGGGTCAAACTCGGTCGTGAGGGTGTCCACCACCGCACGCAGATGCTCGTACTCACCACTCTGGAGGGTCTCGACCAACGAGAGCCGCAGCAGCTCGATGCGACGCGCCTTGAGATCCGCCAGGGTCGGCACCTTCGAGACCTCAATCTTGCGCTGCGTCTGATGCTCGATGTTGCGCAAGAGCCGCATCTCACGGGGCTCCACCAGGGTGATCGCCACCCCACTGCGTCCCGCTCGACCCGTTCGCCCAATCCGATGCACGTAAGACTCAGGAGAAGACGGCAAGTCGTAGTTGACCACATGGGAGACGTGATCAATGTCCAACCCTCGCGCCGCTACGTCCGTGGCCACCAGCAGATCGACCGTATTGGCTCGGAAACGCGCCATCACCCGATCCCGCTGCTCCTGAGAAAGCCCTCCGTGGAGCGCTTCCGCCCGATGTCCATACCCGATCAACGACTGGGTCAGCTCATCCACCTCGGTACGGGTTCGGCAAAATACAATCGAGGACTCAGGAGACTCCACGTCCAGCACACGGCTGAGGGTGGCAATCTTATGCGCCCGTAAGGTCATATAGGCAAGCTGGCGCACTTTGGGCAGCTCACCCTTGTTGAGCGCCTCGCGCGCGATGGTCACGCGCACAGGCTCACGCAGGTGTTTGGAGGCAATCGCCGAGATGCGCGGTGGCATGGTGGCCGAAAAAAGCGCTGTCTGCCGCTCTTTGGGAGTCTGGCTCAGGATGGCCTCAAGATCGTCGGCAAAGCCCATGTCGAGCATTTCATCGGCTTCGTCGAGCACCAACATCTGAACGTGGTTCAACTGGAGCGTGCCACGGTTGAGATGGTCAAGCACCCGTCCCGGCGTTCCCACCACCACATCGACACCCCGCTCGAGGGCGCGCACCTGCTGACCAAACCACTGGCCTCCATAGATGGGGAGCACATATCGCCCGAGGTCTCGGCTATACCGATGGATGGCCTCGGCGACCTGCATGGCCAGCTCGCGGGTGGGCACCAAGATCAACGCGGAGGTGTGGCTACTTTTGAGGGCCAGCAGTCGCTGCAAGAGTGGGAGGGCAAAAGCAGCCGTCTTTCCCGTACCCGTGGCGGCTTGACCGAGGAGGTCTCGACCCGCGACCAGGTGAGGGATGGCTTCCTTTTGAATCGGGGTGGGCTCTTCGTACCCCAGGGTGACAAGGTTTTTCAGGATCAGGGGACTGAGGTTCAGCTCCTCAAAGCCGCTACGCGGGGAGGACTCTTCTACACTGCTCATTGATACTCCTTTGCTTCTCAACACTGCATAGATTGCCGACCAAACGCAAACTGTCAATGCAATCCGATGGAAGGACGGGTTTTAGGGATGCCGAGGTGCAGGGGAGAATCCTCAGCGCACTTCTGCGCTTCCCGGAACGTGAAGAGTGAAGGTGAAGCGCGAACGTGGAGAGTGAGCGTGAAAAGCGAACGTGAAGAGCAGCGCGTAAAAGAGTGGAAGGAAAAGTGGGAAGGAAGAAGTTGGAAGGTGGAGCCCAAACCGTCACCTCACGGTGCAAGCGGAGAGGGCTCCAGCTTCAAGAGCGGATCAAGAGCGGATCAGCGGCCAGGACCGGTCTTCGGCTTCCGGGTGGTGCAGTCGATGATCACAAACTCGATGCGGCGGTTGGCTTCGCGTGCCTCCTCGAGCTTGGCTTTGCTGACCTTTTCGGCGGCGGCTTCATCCACGGCGGGATACTGCTCACCAAATCCGGCGGCATCCAGACGGCTGGGCACGATGCCCGCACCTTCCAGATACTTACGCACCGCAACCGAGCGCCGATCCGACAGGCTGAGGTTGTACTCATCCGAGCCTTCCAGAGAGGTATGACCCTGAATGGCCACACACATCTCCTTAAACTTGTTGAGCACCCCCGCGACCTTGTTGAGCGTCGGGAAGGAGACCGGCTTGATCTTGTCGCTGTCCACGTAGAAGTAGATGGGCTCGAGCTTGACATAAGCGTCGAGGGTCTCTTCGGGGCAGCCATCCCAATCCTGATCACCGTCTTTGTCTTCGGGCACTTCGGGGCACTGGTCGTTCGGGTCGAGCAGACCATCTCCGTCGGAGTCTTTTTCGGGGCAGCCGTCCTCGTCTTCGATGTTGTTGAAGTTCTCGGGCTCGTTCGGGCACTTGTCCTTCACGTCGAGAATGCCATCCTTATCGTTGTCGGGATCGGGGCAGCCGTCCGAGTCTTCCCAGTTGTCGCGGTCTTCGGCGTCGTTGGGGCACTTGTCGGACTTATCCATGATGCCGTCGCGGTCGTTGTCGTCCTCGGGGCAGCCGTCGGTGTCTTCCCAGCCGTCGAAGTCTTCGCGCACATCGGGGCACTTGTCGTCCACGTCGAGGATGCCATCCTTGTCGTTGTCGGGATCGGGACAGCCATCGTTGTCTTCCCACTTGTCGAAGTCTTCTGGCTGATCCGGGCAGGCATCGACCAAGTCGTCGAGCCCGTCTCCGTCGCGGTCAAAAGCGCGGGGAGTGCCCCAGCCCAGCGAGCTGAAGAGTCGGAAGTCCGGGGTGCCGTATCCCGAGAGCACACCCACCGAGAGGCCCGCTGTGGCGGTAAACAGCCCGAAGCTCTTGGACCACGCGGCCATCAGCTCCAGGGGTTTGTCGGCGTAGGTGGCACCGGGCACCAGTGAGTCCTCCTGACCGGACGTCCCCAGTGCGCCGAAGGCTTCCAAGCTCAGATAGCCGATATCGGTCTGGCGTCCGCCGCCGATGCGATAGGTCAGCTCCGGCCCCACGTTGAGGTTGGCCAGTCGCTCCACCGTCAGACGATGGCGATAGCCGATGTTGGCACCCAACCAGGTCGAGCCCAGACGTTTATCGATGATCAGCATCCCGGCTGGGATGGTCTGACCTCCCGTCAAGCTGGTCTTGGAGCCCGTCGGAAGGGTCAGACGCGGCTCAAACGCCAAGCCCAACCCACCTTTGTAGGAGTCCAGCACCTTGATGCGCGCCCGCACGTTGATGTCGTTGAGCGCCACCGGTGAGCCTGCATAGGAATAGACACTGCCCTGCACCAGACTCTGGAACGCCGTCAGTGGAATGCCCGCGCCGAGCTGGATTCGGTCGGTGAGACCATAAACCCCGTTCAGCTCCACACCCACCACGTTCTGCTGCAAGAGCTGGTTTTCTCCACTTTCGGGATAAAACACCAGCGGATCATTGGCGTAGTTGAGCCAGATGCCGGCGTTATACCGTCCTTTGGGCAGGACCGAAGAGCCCACGGCCATCACGGTCCCGCTGTAGTCTTCCGCTGGATGGAACTGCTGAGTCTCCACCGCAGCCGGAACCGAAGGATCGGTGGTCTGAGCCTGAGCCTGCACGCTGGCAAGCCCCAGCACCGCCATCGAGCTGAGCACAACCGGGGACGAAACACTCACTGCGGAGCTCTGGGAGGGTCGCTGAAGAGACCTCCGGCGACGCCACATCGAGAACCCAGCGAAGAGACCCAGACCCAACCAGCCATATCCAGGCTGAGCGGTGGGGCTCACACTACAGCTTCCGATGCCACCTCCGCCCATCGCGATGCCCAAGAAGCAGTCTGTCACATCGCTGACACTCGGATCGGTGGTGGTAGAAGGATCCGCGTCGGCCACAAAGTTGCCTGCGTCCAGGTTGGTGTCGGGGCTCTGCGGCTCGGTTAAGCCGCGCTCGGTGCCGTCCTTTTCGCAGTCGCCGTCGGTGTTGGCGTTGGTGGCGTCGGATTCGCCTTCGTCCACCTTTCCGTTGTGGTTGACGTCTTCTCCGGGCTGTCCTTGACCGTTGGGGGAGCCGCCGACGGAGCCATCCACCAGACCATCGTCATCGGAGTCCGCGTCGAGTGGATCGGTGGTGGTGTTGGGATCGGCGTCGGGAATGAAGCCCTCGCCGGTGTCCGGTGTTCCCTGAGTCACGCCCAGCTCGGTGCCGTCTTGGATGCCGTCGCCGTCGGAGTCGGGATTGTGAGCGCCGGTCTCGTCGGGGTCCACTTGGCCGTTGGTGTTGGTATCTTCTCCGTTGGGGCCTGCATCGGGCAGCCCGTCGTCGTCGGAGTCTATATCCAGCGGATCGGTGGTGGTATTGCCACCGTCGCCATCGGGCACAAATTCATCGAGGTCGGTATCGGGGCCGACATCGTCTTCGGTGAGCCCTTCTTCGGTGCCATCTTGGAGGCCATCGCCGTCGGAGTCGGGATTGTTGGGATCCGTTTCACCGGGATCCACTTGGCCGTTGTGGTTATCGTCTTCGCCATTCTCCTCGGTGCCACCGTCGGGGATGCCGTCGTCGTCGAAGTCGGCGTCGAGTGGATCGGTGATGGAGTCTGGATCAGCATCGGGGATGAAGTCCTCCAGATCGGTATCGGGGCCGACATCGTCTTCGGTGAGTCCATTTTCGGTGCCGTCTTGGATGCCATCGCCGTCGGTGTCGGGATTATTGGGATCGGTTTCACCGGGATCGACTTGGCCGTCGTGGTTGCTGTCTTCGCCGTTGTCGGGCGTGCCACCGTCGGGGATGCCGTCGTCGTCGGTGTCGGCGTCGAGTGGATCGGTGAAGGTATCGCCGCCATCGGCATCGGGGACGAAGGTGTCGAGATCGGTATCGGGGCCGACATCGTCTTCGGTGAGTCCAATTTCGGTGCCGTCTTGGATGCCATCGCCGTCGGTGTCGGGATTGTTGGGATCGGTCTCACCGGGATCGACTTGGCCGTCACCATCGGAGTCTTCGTCACCGTCGAGGATGCCGTCGTCGTCGGTGTCTGCATCGTAGGGGTTGGTCTGATCGTTGGGATCTTGGTCGGCGGCGCAGTCGTTGCCGTCGAATTTCACCTCGGTAAAGCCTGCCTCGGTATAATCCAGCACACCATCGCCATCGGAGTCGATGTCGTTTGGATTGGTTTCGGAGGTGGGATCATACGCGCCATCTTGTTCGCCGGGTTCGCCGTTGGTGTCGTCGAGGTCGGAGTCCTCTTGTCCATCGGAGAGGCAGTCATTGTCGGTGTCGGGGTCATCGGGATCGGTGGTGGTGAGGGGATCGGCGTCGCCGACGTATCCGCCGGTGGTATCGGGGGAGGCGGTGAGGGGGGTCACGCCACTCTCCACGCCGTCGAGGATACCGTCGTTGTCGGAGTCTACGTCATAGAGGTCGATGAGGCCATCGCCGTCGGTGTCTTCGGTGCCCCCTTCGAGGCTGTCTTCGAGGCCGTCGTTGTCGGAATCGACGTCAAGGTAGTTGGGAATACCATCCCCATCGAAGTCGGAGTCTCCATCGTATTGGTTCAGCTCAAAGCCTTGGGTGGAGTCTCCGATGCCGTTGCCCACACCGGCCTCATACTGGTCGGAGAAGCCGTCGTTGTCGGAGTCGGGGTCGTTATAATCGGGCAGACCGTCGTTGTCGCGGTCGCCGTCGGTATCCCCGTAGAGCAGGTTGCTTTCGATTTCGATGCCGTCGTAGATGCCGTCTTTGTCGTCGTCATCGGGGACGAGCACAAAGTTGACGTCGAGCTTCTGCTCTTGGATGCCGATGGTGACCTGCTGAGGCTGGATGGGCTTGTAGATCTGGCTGGCATCCCACACCACTTCGACGGTGTAGGTGCCGGGGCGGAGTTTTCCATCGCGGGTGCAGGCGCTGGCGTTGAGTCCGACGAGGGTGGCGTAGTCGCCATTGGCATCGCCGTTAAACTCGCAGCTCTTGGGCACGCCGGAGGAGTCAAAAGGACCGGTCATCTTGATGCGAGGATTGGGGAAGACGGCATCTCGATCATCAAAACCTTCGGGCCAGTCGATGCGGACATTGCCCTGGATGGCGCCTCGGGGATCGGGAAACGGTCCCACCGGAACCGTGCGCGCGGCGCAGACGGGTTTCCCATCTGAAGAGGTGTAGATCTCGGGAATATCGTCTTCGCCGACGGTGGCGGTGTTGGCGCTGGAGCCCATATAAGCGCCGAAGCCGAAGAGCAGGGGCTCGCCGAGCCGGTCGAAGGGCAGGCGTCCGCTCTCTTTGCGGGTGGCATTCACGAGCTGTGAAAACTTGTGGATCACAAACTCGATATGAGGTTTTGTTGGGGTCTGATCGGGCGTCAGCTCGTTGGGATTGGTCGTGACGGGCAAGGTGCCTGCCAACGCTGCGAGCTGCTCCGGTGTTGGCTGAATGGTCGGCGGATCGTAGGGAAGCTGACAGTCTTCCCACGGATTGCCCTGAAAGTAGGTCACCAGGGTGTCATTGGTGGACACATTGGGACGCAGCGAGGGCTTTCCGAAGACAAAATCCGGGATCTCTTCGGGATCTCCTTCGGGGTTGAGCCGGTCGGGATCGAAGTCAAAGAAGACATCCACACTCTCGTAATCGGCGAAGTCTTTGGTATCGTTGACACCCGAGACGGAGGTCACATCGGGATTGCCGTCTCCGTCGGCGTCTCCGGCGATGCCAAAGGTCTCCAGGCCGACGAACAGGTCATCGCTGAGCGGATCATAAAACAGGACCACCTGCTTCATGTCGTATCCGCTGAGGTAGGACTTTCCGGCGGAGGTGAAGTTGAGCTCCGCGATGCCGTCGTTGTCGATGACGGGGAAGATATAGTTTCCGCTGGGATTAAAGGCGGCAGGTGCGAAGTCGGTAGGGACATTCCCCGTGAAGGGGGGGCGACCTGTGATGGCCGGTGGATCCGCGAGGGCGGCTCCCGCCGTAGACAGCAGGGTCAGGGCTGTCATACTCCTCAAGACTTTTTGCATGATGCTCTCCTAGATACAGCTATACTCATGAGCTGAGCGTCGTTGCTTTCCGTCTTGGCGTCGGAATAAGAATTGCTTGATCGGGCTGGGCTGGACCGGTTTTGATGCCTCATGGGGTGCAAGCCGCTCCAGCGTGACTGCACTTCTAACCAGGAATCGTATCATGTTCGATTTTTCCTGTCATCAGCCTTCCCATCTCGGCAGGCGGATCTTCCTACGCATTACATGACTCATGCAGTGATAATGATACAATTCCAATTTTATGGAATATGTTCGTGCCATGACCTCAATACAGTCTGAAAGGAATCGCACATGTCTCAGGGAGATGTTTTGGTGGTCGGGGCTGGCGTCTCTGGACTTTATGCCGCCCGTGTCTTGAAGGAAGCAGGTCTGCGGGTGCAGGTGCTCGAAGCTCGCCATCGGGTGGGAGGCCGCACGTTGAGCCAATCCATTGGCCGGGGTACGTTCGATTTAGGGGGCCAATGGCTGGGGCCCACGCAGCGACGGGTCAATGCGCTGGCCGACCTGTTGGGGATCCAACGCTTTCCAACCGCTTGTGATGGCACCAAAGTCTTGGAGGTCGAAGGCCAGATTTCGACATATAAGTCAGATATTCCATCTCTTCCCATCCTGAGCCTGTTGGAGCTTCAATGGCTGATCTCCCGCATTAATCGTATGAGTCAGCAGGTTCCATTGGATGCACCGTATCAGGCATCTCATGCACGCGCGTGGGATGGGATCTCTGTGGAGGGCTGGAAACAGAATCATGTCTACACTCGAGGGGTCAAAGGTCTGTTGGATGTGACCATCAGAGCGTTTTTTTCCACCGAACCTGCGGATGTGTCAATGCTTTACATGCTGCAATATGTCCACTCCGGGGGAGGACTGGAGCGCATGATTGAGGTGCGAAATGCGGCTCAGCAGGATCGATTTGTCGGAGGCGCTCAGCAGCTCTCGCTGAGGATGGCGGCGGAGCTGTCGGCGGAGCTGACCCTCAATGCGCCGGTGCGCTCCATTCGCTGGAGCCCTGAGGGGGTCGAAGCCCACTCCGATGTGGGGGTCTTCCGGGCGCGGAAGCTGATCGTGGCGCTGCCTCCGGTGTTGGCGGGACGCCTGAGCTGGGATCCCATCATGCCACCGGTGCGAGATCAGCTCACGCAGCGTATGCCGATGGGGTATACCATCAAACACTTACTTTTGTATGACAAGCCGTTTTGGAAAGAGAAGGGCTTCTCCGGTGAGACCGTCTCCACCCACGGTCCCCTCGTCTTTACCTATGATAATACCTCCCACGATGGCGCTCAGCCTTGTCTGGTGGCTTTTATGGTGGGAGACCAAGCCCGGTATTGGGGCGCTCGCCCCAAGCAGGAGCGGCAAAAGACCGTGCGGGAAGCCCTCGCCCGTTTGTTGGGGCCTCAAGCACTGGAGCCTGCGGAGCATGTCGAGCACAACTGGAATGAGGAGCCCTTCTCGGGCGGCTGTCCGGTGGGGGTGATGATGACCGGGGCACTCACGGGGGTGGGAGAGGCCCTGCGAAAGCCCATCGGCCCGCTCCACTTTGCGGGCACGGAGACCGCCACCGAATGGTGTGGGTTTATCGACGGTGCCATCCAAGCCGGAGAACGAGCTGCCACTGAAGTATTGCTGGCCCTCGGTCGTCCTGCGCCTGCCCCCCTGGTGTAAGCCTCTGCCCTCTGCCGACGCTATTGTTTAAACCATCTCGTGAGGACTGCATGAACCACCCAGAAGAATCGTCTCCTCCCTGGCTGCGCGGGATATTGTGGGCTGTTCCACTCATATTGTTGGGGCTAGCCTGGACCGGCTCGATTCGAGATGTGGTCCTGCGTTTTATGCCCGACGATGGCTTTTATTATCTGTCTACGGCGCAACATCTGGGGTTGGGGTTGGGCTCGACGTCCGACGGCGTGACGATCACCAACGGATATCATCCGCTGTGGAGGTTGGTCTTGGCTCCCTTTGCGCCGCTTTTGCAGGTGCCTGCGCTGGGAAGTCGGGTGGCGTTTTCGTTGGGCATCGTGATGTTGGGGGGGGCCGCTTGGCTGGCTCAGCGGGTGGTGCGCACGCTCCAGCCGGATCCCGGAGGCATGGCGGGAGGCATGGCGGCGATGGGCATACTCGGCATGCTGGCGCTGGGTCATCTGTATGGGATGGAGAGTCCGCTGGCGTGCCTGCTCCTGGTGGGCATGGTGGCCTTGCTCCCGGCCTCGCCGGAGAGAGGCTTGAGCCTACCCACTCCTGCCCTCAGTGTGGGGATCGGGTTGATCTCGGGACTGCTGGTGCTGAGCCGATTGGATGCGGTGGTGTATGTGGTAGCGCTCGACGCCTTATGGCTGCTTCAGCTCGTGCGCCTGCGCTCGCGGGAGGGCTGGCGAGGGTTCCTGCTGGCGGTGGCGCTCCAGGGGCTGATGGTGGGGGGCTATTTGCTGGTCAACTGGATGGTGTTTGGTCATCCGCTGACGGTGAGTGCGCGCATCAAGACGGCTCGGCAGCCGGGGCTCAACCTGGACTGGCTCAAGAGCACCTATGCGATCTTGGCGGTGTTGAGCACGGCGTTGACCGCTGGGTTGGCCCTCAAGCTGGGGCGGAAGGTGCTGGAGCGACCGCTGGCGCTTCCGGTGTTGATGGTGGGGCAGGGGCTGCATCTGCTGGGATTGGCGCTCAAGGGCACGTTTGAGACCTATAACTGGTACTTCGCCTTGCCACTCGCGGCGGGCATGCTCCTGCTGCCGGTGGTGGACCGAGAGCTGCTCGACGCTCGACGGCTGCCAGGAGGTCTCAGGGTGGGCTGGCTGGTGGTGGCGCTCTGCACCCTCGTCAATGTGCAGGGAAGACTGTTGCGCCCGAGTGCCTTTCTCGAGCAGTATGAGCGCGGCGTGTGGATGGCTCAGCACGCCCCCTCTGAAGCGATCTTTGCGGAGCCGGATTCGGGCATCCTCAATTATTTCGCACAGCGTCCGGTGATCAATACGGATGGGCTCTCGAGCAGCTTTGATCTGCAAGAAGCCATTCGGGATGACCAGCTTGTGCCGTGGCTTCAGCGGGTGGGGGTGAGCCATCTGGTGCTGGCCAAAGCCTATAAGCTGGAGGTCTGGCCGGATGGCACCGCTCAAGAAGGGCTGGTGGTGCGCAAAGGCATGACCGGTCACGAGCGGTTCGTGCGGGCGCGGATCCGACCCGAGCCCGATGTCACCCCCGAGGCACCCTACCGACTGTGGAAGATCGAAGGGCTGGAGCCTTCACCCGTCCCGGTGCCCAACGGGGTCCGCTATCGTAAAGTGTGGCAGTAACGGTTTTAGACGGCGCTCGAGCCTGTGGTCGGCCAGGCGAGACCGCACGCTCGAGGAGTAGAGGGTATGCTCTCACCGGCAGAGCTGGAGACCATTCTTCAAAGACTTCAGCAGCTCCAAGATCGAGGGGCGGCAGAGGTCATGGAGGCCCTTCAGCACGAACAATTGGCACTCAGTCCCTGGGTGTCTCCTGAAGAAGCCCTGCGCTCAGCGGTGCTTCAAGCGGTGGCCTTCGCCAATCAGCGCGGAGGAGATCAGATCTTGGGCATCAGCGCCGCCGGACAGATTGTGGGCTGTCCAGGTGCCCTGCTCGCCCGCTGGCCCCAAGAGATCTTCGCCCGCACTCGACCGGGCATCGTGACGGATGTGTGGAGCTATCCGACGCCGCAGGGGGTGTTGGTGGTGGTCTCCACGCCCGAAGACAGCGTGCTGCATGCCACCTCCGACGGGGTGAGGCTTCGTCGCTCCGGTCAGCAAAACCTGCCCATCACCCCCGATCAAGATGAGGCCCTGCTCGGCCTGCGAGGAGCACTGGATTTTTCCAATCGCGTGCTGCCCGGGGTGAGTGTGCGAGATCTGGATCCGATCCAGCTCATGTACCTGCGCGAAATCCTGCGACGCAAGAACGATCAGAGCGAGCTGCTCGAGCTGTCCGATGAGGAGCTGCTCGGCGCACTCGGGCTGCTCGGCGAAGGTGGACAGCCTCGGGTGGCGGCTCTGCTCCTGCTCGGCACCAAAACAGCCCTCAAGACACGCCTGCCTCAAGCGGAGGTGGTGTATCTCCACAAGGATGAGCAGGACGAAGCGGATGTGCAAGAGGCGCTGACCCTCCCGCTGCTGCATGCGCTCTCACGGGTGCAGGATCTGATCGAGGCACGCAACCGCTTCACCGTGCTCAAACAAGGGCTCTTTCACTTCCAGGTCAAGGACTACGATGAGGATGTGTGCCGCGAGGCGCTGGTGAATGCCCTGGTGCATCGAGACTATGCTCGACGAGATGGCACGGTCCAAGTGATCCACCGAAGCGACCGGCTGGAGATCTCCAACCCCGGCGGGCTGATCGGAGGAGTGGCACCCGATAATATCCTGTATCACCCACCCCGGCATCGGAATCGACGGCTGACAGAAGTGCTCCAACAGCTCGGGCTGATGGAGCGAGCCGGGATGGGCGTCAATCGGCTGTTCCGCCAGCTCCTGCGCAAAGGCAAAGGCACCCCCGAATACGAGGTCACCCCCGAGAGTGTGCGTCTCACCCTCGAAGGGGGCAATCTCGACGAAAACTTCGCCCGCTTCATCTCGGAGGAAGAAAGCCGAGGGCACCTGTTTGGGCTGGATATGCTCATCCTGCTCTCGACCCTCAAACGCACTCGAGTGTTGGAGCGCGCCAGCGCCGCCCGCCTGTGCCAACGCACAGAACGCCAGATCAGCACCACCCTCCATAAGATGGTAGACTTGGGCTACCTCGAACGGGTCGGTGCCGGACGCGGGACCACGTACCGCCTCACCTCCCGCGTGCATGAAGCCCTGGGCTCCAGCATGACCTACTTCCGTGACCGAGGACTCAGCCGCCGCCGCCAACGCGCACTGGTGCTGGAAGTGGTCGAAGAGCTCGGGAGCCTCAGCTTAGAAGAATGCCAAGAGTTATGCGCACAATCCCCCGAAGAAGCCAAACGCCTCCTGGATGGCTTGGTGGAAGAGGGCACGCTGCGCTGGGATGGCCCACGGGTGCTGCTGGTTTCGACGCCACCGGAAGAGTAGAGAAATGCAGAGGCGCACGCGGAGGCGCACGCGGAGGCGCGGAAGCGAGGCAGGCAGAGCAGGGCCGCTCAGCTCAGGGCCGCTCAGCTCAGCAAGGTAAGGCCGAGGGCCAATGCCGCAGGAACCGCTTGCACAAACAGAATGCGCTTGTTGACACTGTAAGCGCCATAAAGTCCCGCCACGATCACACAGCCCAAGAAAAAGACCACAAACTCCCGATTGGCCATCGCCAAGCCATAAAGGAGACCCGCCGAGAGAAAACCGTTATACAGCCCCTGATTGGCCGCCAAACGACTGGACGCCTCCGCAAACTCCGGCGTGGTGTTGAAGACCTTTCGACCACGAGGGGTCGTCCACGCAAACATCTCCAGATACAAGAAGTAGAAGTGGAGCACGGCCACCAACGCCACAAAAACCGAGGCAACAAGCTGCATAGAGGATCCTTTAACGAGCAGGTGTACACGGCACTCCGTAGGATATCAACGGCTGGCCAGAGGGCAGTGGGATTATAGACACGACCCACAAACGTGGTCAATCATTGCCTTCACCGGGATCCGGTGTTGCTTTGCCCCTTCCTTGACAAAAGCCCGAAGTGTGTGATAACCTCGCATTTCTGCACAGATCCTCTCAAAACAGGAGCAGCTTGTGGGATCCCAAGCCTCGAGCACCGCCTCACCCGAAGGGGCTGGCCCAAACGCCACATCCGCGCCCAACGTCGAGCGCCCCCTCAAGGTGGCGATCATCGCCCTCAACTTTCAACGCTACGAAGAGACCCGGGGCTGCCTGGAGAGCCTCCGCAGCCTCCGCCACCCCACGACCGTCTATTGGGTGGATAACGCCTCGTCGGAACACGCAGCAGCAGCCCTCGCACGGGAATATCCAGAGGCAAAATGTCTGCCCCTCCAACACAATGAAGGATATGCCGGTGGGATGAACCACGGCATCCGTGCTGCACTCGCCGACGATGCCACCCACTGCTTGCTGCTCAACAACGATGCCCGCGTGACCCCCCCGCTGCTGGATCAGCTCCTGGCGCTGTATGGAGCACAAAAAGATGCCGGGATCGTTGGCCCCTGCGTGCGCGCGCTCCCGCCCGAGCCGTTTGTACAGTCCGCAGGCATCGATGTGAACCTCTACACAGGACGAGTCCTCCTACGAGGGGCAGGAGAGCTCCCCGAAGCACTCTACCCCTATCCGTGTAAAGTGGATGCCGTGTCAGGGGCTGCGCTCCTGGTCAGCCGGAAAGTGCTGGAGCATGTGGGCCTGCTCGAGCCCTCCTACTTCTTCTACTTTGAAGACATCGAGCTGTGTCTGCGGGCTCGACGCGCCGGATTTGCCACCTACGTGCATCCGAATGCGGTGGTCTACCATCGCGGAGGTGCGACCATCGGCGCTGCACCGGAAAAAGTATACTACGCCGTGCGCAATCAGCTTCGTGTGCTCTGCGCGCATGCGGTGAAGCTGCCGGTGCCCCTGTCTTGGGCCCGCTCGAGCTTCGTGATCGGCTTACACACGACTCAGTTATTGAACGAACAGACCGTGCCGATCCTGCCGGGTCTCCTGCGGCTGGGCATGGGCGTGCGCCACTATCTTCAAGGACGTGGAGGCGCTTGGGGGCCATCGGCCTAACCAAGTGGATGTCAAAACCACCGGGCAGAGGACAGCATGACCCAGGCAGGACAGGAAATCGGAGGGCGCGGCACACACGAAACGTCTGCACCTCACGCCGACGCGCAGGACTGCCGCTGGGATACCCGCTGGGATGAATCGTGGCCTCCACACAGCGCGGAAACATTACGAGCTCGCTTGGAGACGGAGCCAGCCCGCATCTGCCTGCTCATTCCGGCCTTTAATGAGGCACTCACCCTGCCAGGGCTGGTGGAGGCACTGCGGCGGCACTATCCTCAGCTCCCCATTGTGGTGGTAGACGATGGCTCGCATGATCAGACCGGACGGCTGGCGGAAGCACAAGGGGCGACTGTTCTCCGGCATGCTCGGAATCGAGGCTATGCGGCGGCTCTCCAGACCGGTTACACCTTTGTGATGCACCAGGGCTTTGAGGCCGTGATCCAGCTCGATGCCGATGGCCAACATCCTCCCGAAGAAGTGGCCCACATGCTGGCAGCCCTCGAGCGACGAGAAGCGGATCTGGTGGTGGGCTCACGCTTTTCCGGACGAGGCGTCTATCCTGTTGGCTGGCTCAAGGGGCTGGCCGTGGGCGTGCTCCGACATGTGGTCCGCCAGCTCACCGGGCTCGAGCTGCGAGATCCCACTTCGGGATTTCAGGCGCTCAACCGACGTTGTCTGGCGCAGTGTCTCGGAGGCGCACTCCCTCCCGATTATCCCGATGCCGAGCTGTTGGTACGTCTGCATCGCGCAGGCATGCACATCCAAGAAGTGCCAGTGCGGATGTCTCCAGCACCTCGACCCAGCCGGATGTATGCGGGGCTTCGTCCGCTGCACTATCTGTATCGGAATGTTTTGGCACTGACAGCCCTCGCCCGCGAACGGCGTTGAGCAGGGGATTTTTGCCCTACGTTTCTGTGATCATCCACTCGCCCCGTATCGCCCTCGGAGGCGTAAAGCCTTCCCTCTCACTTACTTCACCCGCAGCCGGCTCACGCCGGGCTAGGCTCGGTCTGTCGCTGAGTCCACCACCTTGACCACCTCGACGACACACTTCTTGAGCCCCACACAGACAATCGAGGCCGCTTTGTACGATGTTCGTCCCAGGAGCTGGCGCAGTCGTGGACCCTCTTCGCAGTAACGTAGGAGCTGCTCTCGGGCTTCTTTTTGTTTGGCCTGGATCACCGCTTGGGAAGCACTCTTCTTGACGTATTTAAACTCCAGGATCCAGCCCCAGCGTGCCTTCGGATAACGCCGGTCCAGCCCCAGGAACAGGTCACAATATCCACCGGGGGTCAGCTCCGGCTCACTGATCACGTTAAAGACGTCTCCTAACACGATATATCCCGCAAACAGCACCTTCACCACCTCCTCGCTCATGTACTTCAGATCCTGGCTCGAGAGGATG
>JBJTQF010000063.1:0-16016 GCA_046075485.1 Myxococcota bacterium
CTTCGAGCTTCTGGCTCAGGGGTGAGCTGGCCTGGACACTGCTGACCCATTCACGTTCCAGGGAGTGAAGATAGAGCTGAGCATCCCGCAAGGCGGACTCAGCAACCGAGTGCGTGCGGGTGAAGTTGACCTGTCCGTCCAGCCGGTATTGCATCACCACCGCCTGAAGCCGCTGCCGCCACTCCACCCGCCACTGCTGAGCGGCGGGGGAGGTGCTGGGATCCTCTCCACCCCGCTCTTTCAGCTCGGCATATAACTCTTGGAGGGCCACCAGGGCCTCACGAAGAGCAGTCTCCCGAGCGGTCTGCATATTGCCAATCTGCACCCGCACGTAGGATTCTGCTTGAGAAGCCCGATTGCGGAGCACAAGCTGGCCCGCCAAAAACGAAAGTAAGGCCGTCACCAAGCCCACCACCAAGAGACGTCGCAGCCAAAAGACGCCCTGCTTGAGGGCAGTTTCCGCTACGGTGGGCAGCTCGGCCAGCTCATCGAGCTCGTCCTGACCCATCCAGCCGGACAACCGCTCCGACAACACCGGTGGATCGTCGTCGGCGTAGATCAGGGGTTCAATGAGCTTGGCGCGTGGACTTTCGATCACCTCTCGCACCGGAACCGGCCCGGGGGCTTGAAGCGGTGCACCGTCCTCCATCACCCCGCCCGAGAGATGGGGATCGTAGTCTTCCGGCAACGCAGGCATTGCATCCGGCAAAGCGCGGGCTTGGGTCACTTCCAAGAGGGTCGCCAAGTCCGTGGTGCTCGCGCTTCCCGGCTCCGAGTGGTCCGCAGCCATGAGCGGCGGGGGTGGGTTCACCTCCCGCAAGGGCTCTTGGTAGACCGGAAGCCCACAGCTCCCACAGCTCAGGTGTCCCGCTGGAATGCGCGAGAAGCAGTACTCACAAAACTGCATCAGCGCCCTCCCCGACCCGCTTGCCGAGCCCGTGCCAGACGTCGTTGCTCACGCGCCTGCTTGACGATGGTCCAGATCACCCGGCCAGGGGTGCGTACCACATCCATAAAACCTTGCCCAATGTTGTCCAAGGGCGCTTCAAAGTTGATCCAGCTATCCGCAGGGCTAAAGAGGCACTGAATGAGACCGTACTCCTGCGCAGGGGTGAGCAGGACATAATACATGCCAAAGCTGGAGCCTTCGGGGCTCATGTCTTGTCGAACCTGTCGGACCCTCAAGTCTAGCTGAAGCCCGTGGTTGCCTTCCAGCCGGATGCGATCAATGTTTACTTGCTCCGAGAGCCCTTCCACCATCAGACGGCAGCCACTCTCGGAAAGATCTTGGGTGTGACAGGGAAACCAACGGCCATCCGCGAGGTGAACCATGCCCGGCAGCACTCGACTGACGCGGTAGTTCCGTCGAAGTTGGCGCTGCTCCAGGGCCACCATCACCGCCGCCACCAGAATCACCAAGTTAAAGACGGTCCAGCTACTGTTGAGCACGATGGTGTTGATCTCGAGCGGTGCATAATAATATCGGAGGGGTGCCGCCATCAGCCCCAGCAGGCTCACCGAGATGAGCAGCATGTTGGGGCGGGCATTTCGCCAGTCGAACTCAGGCCGGTCCAGCACCCCCTCCCCCTTGGCCGTCACGTTAAACTTGGCATTTTGGGGACTAAACATGGTGATGACGGTCACCTTTGCCGTCTGCCAAGCAATGGCCATCTCGTAGACTTCTGCCCAGAAGGAGTGACGGAAGCCTCTAAACACCAACGAGTTTGTGATCAACGCCATCGCAATATGAGGAATGGCATAGGCGAAGATCTCCAGCGGGTCCGCGTGGACGGGCCGCGCTCCAAAGAGCAAATACGTCAAAGGGGCCACGATATAGACCAAACGCGGGATCCCAAACATAAAGTGCATCATGGCGTTGGTATAGTTCAGCCGCTGCGCCAGCGTCAGCCCCTTCTTCAGCGCCGGATTGTCCAGGCGGAAGATCTGCACCATTCCTTGCGCCCAGCGCATGCGCTGCTTGACGTGAAATGCGTAACGTTCTGTGGCCAAACCCGCTGCTTGGGGAATGTCGAGATAGGCGGAGCGCCAGCCATGTGCATGCATCTTCATGGCCGTGTGAGCGTCTTCTGTTACTGTTTCCTGAGCAATTCCAAGCACTTCTTCCAGCGCGGTACGGCGCAGCAGCGCGCAGGAACCACAAAAGAAAGTGGAGTTCCAAAAATCGTCACCGGGCAGGATCACATGATAGAACAGCTCTTGCTCTGCTGGAACACGCCCCTCGGTTAAGAGGTTGCGCTGAAAAGGATCGGGGTTAAAGAAGTGGTGAGGGGTCTGAACCAGGGCCAAGCTGGGATCTTGCAAGAAAAAACCCACAGTCATCTGCAAGAACGAGCGCACGGGAACGTGATCGGCGTCAAAGATGGCCACCAGCTCCCCGTGGGTGCGTTTGAGTGCAGCGTTGATGTTGCCTGCTTTGGCGTGTTTGTTGTCACCGCGCGTCAAATAACCACACCCCAATCGGCGGGCCAGGGCTTCAATATGAGGGCGTCGGCCATCGTCGAGCACGTAGACGCGCTTTTTGGGATAGTCGATGAGGAGGGCTCCGGTGACGGTGCGGCCCACAATGGCTTCGTCTTCGTTATAGGTGGGGATAAAGATGTCCACCCACGGAAGTTTACTGGGATCTTCAGGAATGGCCAAGGGACGACGCCGAAGCTCATCCGCCGTCTGGAAATACCCCAACAGGAGAATGCTCACCCCGTAAACCTCCGAGAAAAGGAGCACCACTCCAAAAGCAAGATCCAACCACGTCACAAACTCGAGCGTATTATTGATACGCCAATAGAGATAGCGCAGCGACACACAAGAGCTGAGCAGGATCAAAAACAAGCGCATGTCGGATCGAAATCGTGCCACCCAGATGGCAAAGATCAGCAGACTCAAGGAGGACAGAAGCTGCCACTGGAGTGATACTTGAAAGGTGATGTAATACAGAATCACCACGGCAGCAAAGGCCAACATCAGCACACTCAGAGGCCGATACGAAACCAAACGCTCCCATGAGGGTGGGAGCGAACGTTCTGATTCAGGCTGACGAGAGGTATCTATTCTTGCCATGTGGCTCCTCAGCGGATCAAATGAAGCGATTAACGGCTTAACGTGCAGCGCCGGAGCGAGCTAAGCGCGGCTGTAAGTCCAGCGTTGACCGCGAGGTGTTGCTGGTGATCACAATAGACATGGTGACAGGAATGGAGAGGGGCTTAAGACAGATATGACCAAAAACAGACTGCCCTGCCTTAATTTCAGACTGGCCCGCACCGGGATAGATCTCCAAATACGCGGGATTAGAGGGCGTGGTGGACACCAAAAAGCCCCAATAGTCGGTCAAGCTGGTGGGCGTATCCAAGTTGACTTTGGCTTTCCAAGCGCTCAAGGTGTTGAGGGTGCCATTGTAGAGGTTCATGTCCAAACAAGTGCCCCCTTTTGAGGAGCCGTCCGTTCGATAGAATAAGACAATATCACCAGACTTCACAGATCCCAAAACGGGTGTGATATCGTCAGGTCCGGGGATGGGTGTCGGGGTTGGAACGGGGGTCGGAGCAGGGGTTGGCTCCACGCGCTGTACATCCAGCAGCTCAATGGGAACCACTTGAGGCTCCGCGCAGTATTCAAAAGTCTCACTCTTATTTGCGGCAAGCCCTTCGGTGGAGTCCCCCACAAAGAGCCAGTCATCTCCCGCATTAAAAAAAGCACCGCCTGACCATACCAAGTCAAACGCTCCGCTCATCTGAAGCTGAAAGCCCCAATAGTCGAGGGCTGCACCTTGATTCAGCAAGGTACACTTAAAACAGCCGCCTCCATCCCATTGATCTCCCGGCTGCCACGAGATCTTTAATTCGGAAGCGGTCAAACTGCCCGTCAAGTTTAGGCTGGGATCAGGGGTGTTGCTCTCCACATCTTCGTAGGGCACGGAGGGAGCACATGCGGTATGTGTCATCCACACCGCTGCTGCAACAAGATACGATGTGCGTGAGGTGGACTTCAAGATCTCACGCTTCTGCCGCTGTATATGCTTGTCGAGTGATACTCGATTGCTCATATTGACAGACTGTCTCATCCGATCTCCCCCACAACCCTCTAAGATATATTAAGTTATTGGTGCTAAGAATAGCACAAAAGTGGAACGGGTTCTTAAAAACCCATACAAAAATTTGAACACACTGTAAGAATCCGATTCTACAGGAGTCCATCCCTCAACGACGAGAGCTTCTACCCTCACACTCACACTCACACTCACACGCACATAGTTTATGTAAAGTTTCATAACTGTGCAGCCGACCGAAACGCTCTCTCTCGTTTTTTATCACTACGAGATAGAGTCCCTGCTCCTGTGTCGGAGATCTTCTGAAGAAGCTGAGGTCTTTAATCTTTTCAACGCATTAAAAGGTCGTATCCAACAAAATAAGATCTCCTCGCGTCAACAACCCGATTTGAATGTAGGCGATTCTTGATCTGCCGCCTATGATGTAGTGTCATGGGATCGGCATTGAGCAGCCACTCCCGCTCGTTTTTTTAGCCCCCACGTCATGAGGCACGCGCATGAGAAAACTTGAAGTAATTGACTCGTTTGATTGTACGCCAGAGGAGTTTTGGGCCAACTTCTTTGATCCGTCCTTTGTCGCCCGCCTCGATGCAGAGCTGGGTTTTGCAGGCCGCGAAGAGCTCCAGTTTGTCGAAGACGACGAAAAAATCCTCATCCGCTGCCGTATCACGCCTCGCCGTGAGCTGCCCCCTCATATCCAGCAGATGCTGCAAAACGGGCTCAAGATGCTCCAGCAGGTGGTGCAGTCGAACACCAATACCGCCGAGATGCCCGAGTCCATGCGCAAGATGGTGGAGTGGGGCCGCTCCACCTTTAAGGACATGCTCAGCCGCGAGAAGCAGGGCAAAGACGCGCCTCCGCCGCAGGTTAAGCTGACCTATCTGGAGGAAGCCCACTTTGATCGGAAGGAGCAGCTCATCCGCTGGACCATTACCCCCGACATCTTTAAAGATGTCACCAGCTTCAAGGGCACCATCCAAGTGGAGCCTACAGAGACTGGCTGTCGGCGCATCATCTCGGGAGACATGCACTTGGGCATTCCAGGGGCCGGTGAAAAGATCGAGCAGTTTCTGGTAGATGAGATCTCTCGAAACCACTCCAAAGCCGCCGAGCTGACCCGACAAGCGATCTTGGAGCGGCGTGCGGCTGCTTCAGCCGTGTGAAGGGGTATTCGAAGAGCTCGCCCGACACAAGGTATCACCCGACTTCAGGTATCTCTCGACATAAAGAAGGCCGCCCCAAAAGGCGGCCTTCCACTTTTTCATACCCGCTGAAGCACCCCAAAAAGCCTCTCACGAGCTCCTGACACTTAGGGCGCCACCGACGACCAATTGGGATCGTCGCTGTACATCTGATTGATCCAGTCCGAGAGCTTCACACCCCCCGGCCCAATTCGATCCCAGGAGAGCATGACGTGCGAGGAGCCATCCACATAAAAATACTTGCCGCTGGTCAGCGGATCGATGCTCTCGGTGGCCAGGTCGTAGAGGCTTCGCTTAAACTCTCGACGGGTCATGTTGTAATACGATGAGATGACGCTGTCGTTGGTATAGGAGAGCAGACCAAAACGCGCCACACCATCATAAATAGAGCCATAGTAGTTGATGAACTCCTGCGGATCCGTTGCACACGAAGGGCAATCGGCAGGCAGAGGAATTCCCCAGGTGGTCAACCAGTTTTCCCACTTACCCCCATTGGGCATAAAAGGAGGTCCAGAGTCATCCAACAGATCCACGCGGGCCTGTGAGAAGGCGTCGGCCACATGCTGCCAGTTGAAGGCGGAGCCAAACCCGCCCGCGCTCCAGCCCGACACCAGCACCCGGTTCACCTTCGGGAAGGTCGGCACCAGCCGATCCAAGTAGGTGCTCACGTTGTTGTAGCCCACAAAATAGGTGGCCTTCGACTGTCCAGCGCCCGTCAACGTCGTCACAGCCGAGCCGCTGTGAACATCACCGGTGCAATAGGGGACGTAGACGTAGCTGGCATTCTGAAACGGATTCCGTGGCTCGTTCTGATCAAAGAGCGGCACGTTCCGATAAGGCCGGTTGCCATCAAAGGTACTCTTGCCATAGCCGCTGGTCACATACGACGCCGTCCCCGTCACATAACAGCTCTGATAGTCGGAGCAGGCCCCTCCCCCTTCAAAGAAGATCACAAGCTGGTTGCTGTCTGGACGAATGTTGATGCCAATGCCGGTGCTCGTCCCGTTGGCACATTTGGCCCCTGGAAAATCAACCCAGGTCCACGTATTGGCGGGCACCGTGATCGGCGTACCTGCCGTGGCTTCCGCTGCCGTCGGTGCGTCTTTGCCACGCGCCTCGGCTTGATCTGCACCCCACATCAAACATCCCACCAGCGCCAAGGCTCCCATCCAGCGCCGCGAGACACTCCACCCTTCGGGCTCGACTGCATACATGCCGTGCTCCTCCTCTTGAGCTTAAGACCGAATCGACACCAACAGAACACCAACCGAGAGAGGCCGCTGCTTCACCCACACCTCTGAGGCCCCCATCTCAAAAAGCTTCACGCGCTCTGGCAAGCGCAGGTTCACAGCTTCTTTCCTTAATTCTAGCTTAGGAATCTCTTTTGGAAACAGGTTTCTTCCCTCCAGTCGGAAGTGCCGCTTAAACGGAGAGGGTCTGCACTTCACCGGCTTCAATCCAGACCAAACTCGCCCCCACATGGGCCAGCGGCAGCTTCAGGAGCAAGGCCAGGGCCTTCCGGTAGGCTTCGAGCTGAGGCCGATAGAACTCCGCCCGTCCCTTCAAGGCCATAACATCCACCCGATCTGACTTATAGTCCAGCAGATGAGCACGGGTGGCTTGCCCCGCTTGTCGCCACACCACCACCCGATCAAAGGCTCCTCGCACCAGCTCCTTCTCGAGCTGCACCACAAAAGAACGCTCCCGCCAGCACTCCACACTTTCCCCAGGTTTTACCTCCGGCTTACTCAGCACGGCACGCAGCGAAGGCTGCTCAAATGCGAGACACAGCTCCTGCCATAGAGGAAGCCACTGCTCGGGATCCGGCTTCTCCGGGACTGGATTGGCCAGGGCCTGCGCCTCCTCCCAGCTCAGCAGCGGTTTCCCCGAGGCTGGCATCCACTCCACTCCCGCCAGCCAAGCATGCCAGAGCACTCCCCGCTCAAACCGCTTTGCTTCGCGCGCGCGAAAGAGTCCCGCCAGGGTCACCACCGACTCCTGCTCGAGTCCAGAGGGATGGATCACCCGGAGGTTGCGCAAGGACCGCTCGGGGGCCTTCAAGGGAATACGCCACGGGGCGCTTTTTTCGTCGCCCTGCCCTCCCGCGCCTCCAGCGGCGCTGAGCTCGGCCTGCTTCAACGGCCATTTCTGATCGGCGTACACCTGCTGATGCCAGTCGGCAGCACCCGTCTCAAACAACACCACATCTCCGGCAGAGGTCTCCACACAAGTGGGATCGGTCAACGCCGCCCGTAGGAGCGCATTGGCACTCAGCGGAGGTTTTCGCAGCTCTCCCGACTGGAGCGCCTTTCGCGCGGGCACCCACATATGTAAGGCGTAACGCGCGCGTGTCATGCCCACGTAGAGGCCACACAGATCTTCCATCAGCCGAGTCCGCTCGTGGTCGGCATGGGCGAGTGCCAGTTCTTGGAGCTGCCCTCGTAACTCTTTGGGCGGATTGGGAAAGATCCCCTCCACCGGATCCAGCGGTCCCGCTCGAAAGGCCAGCAGGTTAGGCCGATGGGTCAGGAGCTGCTTCTCCAGCTCCAGCAGGTATACAATGTCAAACTCCAGACCTTTCGATTTGTGAACAGTCATCACGCGCACTCGAGCGGGCGAAGGCTCTTCAACCTGGGTCGCGCGCACGTAGGCCACAAAATCAGCGTGGCGTAAGGTCCGCTGCGGATCATATCGTTCGGCCAGGGTCACGAGCTGGAGCAGTCGGCGCACACTTCGAGCGGTCACCTGATGCGCCAGTTGTCGAGCAAAATCCGCGATCACCCCTGCCAGCCCTTCAAGCTGGATACGCTTTCGCAGGCGCTCCGACGTCCCCCCGGCCCGCTTGTGATGGGTGAGTCCCAGTCCTTCGGCCAGCGGAGAATGCAGCACCCGAAAAGCCGCCACACCATCTCCAGGATGATCCGCCAGAGTCATGGCGGAGAGCACCACTTCCACCGCTGGATCGTCGTCGATGGCGTTGCCTCCTTCGCCGCTGGCCTCCACCCCTCGTTTTTGGAGCGCCAAGAGCAGGCGTTTGACCGCTGCATTCGTGCGTACCAGGATACCCACCGAGGCTTGAGGGAGCTGCTCTGTCAGACGCTGGATTTCTTCAGCCAGTCGGCGCTCGAGGGGATGGGGTTTACGCGCCCCCGCCTCCTCTCCTTCGGTACTTTCCGAGGGCTCGCCCAGTCCTTCTTCTGCCTCATCTTCCAGTGTCATCGGTGCCACGTAATAACGCACATGGCCCGGCAAGGTGCGCGCGGCTTGATGCGGACGAAATCGCTGCTGCCAACGCTCACCCACCCCCGGATATTTCTCCAGAGCCGGATTTTGCTCCAGCTTGCCAAAAACTCGGTTCACCACCTCCAGCACCACTTGGGAAGAACGGTAGCTCTTCTCTCGTGTGGTGCGCAACAGACCGTCCAGATCGTGCTCGAGGGCTTCAAAGATCTCCGCGCACCCGCCGCGCCAGCCGTAGATGGCTTGTTTGGTGTCACCCACGGCAAACACGCTGCCCCCCTGCTGAGCAATATGTCGGGCCATCGGTCTCAGCACCACCCACTGCTGGAGGCTGGTATCCTGGAACTCATCCAGCAGGAGATGTTGGGTCGAAGTATCCAGCCGGTGTTCTATCGCCTATTGTTCGAGCAGGGCCACCCGCGCCGAGAGCGCCACGGGCAGATCGGAAAAAAGCACCGCACGCGCTCGCCGTCGCTGCTCCGAATAAAAGCCGTCGAAGTGGCTCAGCAGCACGCCAATGGCTTCCACCGAGCCTGCCAGCGCGGTCAAGCGGGTCGAAATCACCGCACGCCCCAGCACTTCACAGCCCTGGAGCACCTCGCTGGGGAGCGGTTTTGAGTAATACAGGGTCTCTCCTTCGAGCACTTTTTTGACCAAACCGTGCTCGAGAATGCCTTTCTGGTCGCCCTGTTCGGCCAGCGCCACCAGACTTTGAACGGCTTTCAGCAGTCGTTTGTCTTTGACGAGCTCTCGCTGAGTGCGCAGCAGGCCGAGGGCGTGAGTCACCTCCCACTCAGGGGGCCCCGGACGCATGCGCTGACCCATAAAACACCAGGCAGATGCTGGCGCGCTCCTGAACCAGTCGTAGCCGGTACGCAGCTCCTGATCCAGCGCCTCGGTGATGGCCCGCTTGGGTCGGCGTTGGAGCCAACGTTCGATCAAGGTGACAACGGCGTCTCCTCCCGCAAGCACTTGACGTACCGCCTCGAGGCGAAGCTGCACTGCTCGAGGGCTGGTCTCGTCGAGCAAGTTCAGCTCGGGCGGAAGGCCCAGCTCGTAGCGAAAACTTGAAGCCAAGCGGTTGAAGTAGGCGTCAATAGTGGAGATATTCACCCGATGAAGCTGGTTGAGAAAGTGCTTGAAGGGTTGATAAAACTGCTCGGGTCGCTGAAGCTGAGGCAAGCGCGTGGCATCTCCAAGCGCACGGGCTTGGTCGGGCTCTAACACAGCACGGGCCAGGCGGAGCAGCACCCGCTCGAGGATCTCTCCAGCGGCCTTTCGGGTGAAGGTGGTGGCGAGGATGCGCTCTGGAGGGGTATCTTGAAGCACCCAATGAAGATAGCGGCTGGTCAGCTCAAAGGTTTTTCCAGCGCCTGCCGAGGCTTGGATCGCCTCAAGTTCTGCTTTAACTTTTGCCGAATAAATATTTGTATTCATTATATTTTGACTCCAAGATCTGGCAAACAGAATGCGCCCGGCTCCACACTGCGATCAAAGGTGATGGCCGAAAATTCGTCCAACAAATCCGGATTGTAGGGCCAGAAGATGCCCTTGCGGATGTCTCGGATCACCTGCGTGGCGGTCTGCTCAGCACTGGCGAAGGTCTCTGAATCCCACCCTGACATTAATATAGGGGATGCGGCGAGCTCGGCGCTCAAGGCCACATAACCGACATCACAGGTGGAGGGCGCGATGCCCAACGCTTGCCCCAACAAGCGGTAGAGGGGAAGCTGGAGATCCACCCAACGATGGCCCTCTTCGGTCTTCACCCGATGGGTTTTGTCCGGCTCGCGTGGCGTGTCCGGGGTTTTGTAGTCCAAGATGCGATGTCGGCCCGAGTCATGACGATCCACCCGATCCACCCGTCCTTCGATCACAAAGGGCAGCCCATCCACCACCAGGGTATGCTGAAGTGCCTGCTCCACCGCCAGGATGTGCCAGCCCTCTTGAGGCTGCTGCGCTTGCCACTCGGCAAAACGTAAGAGCCGCTGCTGAAGCGCACGAAGCTGAAGGGCCACGGCAGGACGCCGCTGTTTTCCGAAGCGCGTCATGGCCAGCCGCTCGAGCTGCTCCACCAAAAACGCACCGATGTGATCGGGCTGAGTGGCATCTTTTAAGGAAGGCTCTTGACCGAGGGCACACAAGGCGTCGTGGGCGAGGGTTCCAAAGCTGGCGGGGTCCAGCTCCGGCGCTCGGTCGTCGAGCGTGCGCAGGCGCAGAATGTGCTGGAGATAAAAGCGATAGGGGCAGCTCAAGTATGACCGGAATGCAGTGACCTTCAGCGTGTCCAGGGGCGGAGGCGGCTGAGGCGCAGGCACCAGCAGCTTGGACTGTCCACCCGCTTCGAGCCAGGGTTTGGCCAAAGGTGAAGCGTGGTGATCTCCGTAAAACTGGAGGACCACTCGAGCGGCGTCCGGAGCAGGCCCGGTAAAGAGCAGCCGACTGGGGGCGAGGGGATCGTTGGTCTCAGAGCGGCGTCCGGCGACCAACAGCGTATGAGTCCGACTGTGAAGGAGCTGGGTGAGCAGCAGGAGGTCTCGCGCCAAACGAAAAGCATTGTCCACCAGCCCCAGGGTGTTTCGCATCCGCTCGGGCAGGAAAATATCGGCCCCTGCACTGGCTGGAATCAGCCCTTCGTTGAAGCCCAGGAGCATCACCACCGGCGCATCGTCGAGGGGCACCTCGAGCCACCCGAGCAGCTCCACCGCATCCGGATCCGCTGGTGCCGGAAGATTGGCGGTCTCGAGCTGTTGAAGCAGGAGGCGAATGGCCATCGAGATATCCACCTCCAGCGGGGCGTCGAGCTGAACTTCGAGCTGTTTCCAGCGCTCCAGCACATCCAGGAGCAGCTCAAAGGCTTCAACTTGGGCGTGCTCTGCGGGATCATAGCGGCGCAGCTTGAGCGATCCATAGAGCTCCAGCAGCAGTGCGCGGAGGGTCTCGCGGTGGGTTTTGAGGGAAGCAAGGGTTTTGGGAGGGGTGGGGAGGAGCCCTCTGACCGCCTTACAGAAGGCCACCAGCAAAGGAATTCCGGCCTGGAGGGACTGATCGACCACCTGCTCCATCGGCGCGGGCTCGTGCTGGAGCTGCTCCAGATGCTGGTCGGGCAGGAATACAGGCAGACGCTCGCCGGTGAACTGGTCGAGTAAGGTCAAGAGCTGTCCGGGGAAGGCACTCCGCAGCGGCTCCGGCTGATGTTTGAGCCAACGTTCGACGTCCGGATGGCGCGCCAGGGCCGCCAATCGATCAGGCCGTTCATCCTCCCACAGCTCTGCCAGGGCCTTGAGCAACATGGCGGGCGCACTGGTAGACCAGGGAGCCCCCACCGCAGCACGGGTGGGCACCCCGGCCAACGACAGACCACGCTCGAGCAGACCTTTGAGGTTCTCATCCCCCAAGCCGACGGTGATCTGATCGGCACGATAGGCACCGTTGAGGGTGGCAAGTTTTTCTAATACCGCAGAGACCTGATCTACCGGACGATCCACCACCCGAAGCTGGGTGGGCTGAAGGGGGAGAAGGCGGCGACTCCATACCTCGGGACGTAAGGTGCCCAGCGCATCAAAACCATCGGCTTCTTGCGGAGGGGCAAAGATGCAGCAGAAGACGGGGCTATGGGTACGACTGAGAAACAGACGAAAGAGTGGTGGGAGCTCCACGTTGGAGATCAACCAAATATCATCTACACATTCAAAAGATGAGCTCTCCAGCGCGTGGCGGCGCGCGAGCACCTGATCCAGCAGGCCCGACTGGTGCAGGGCTTCCTCAAAATGCTGCTCAAGCAGCTCCAGAGCCTGCCAGCGGATACGCTCCGATCCGAGCTGAAGGCGATCCAAGCGGGGGAGCACATCGGCGACGCGGAGCCCCACGGTGGAGAGCTCACCACGTAAGGCGTTCAACACACGCGCTAAGGAGAGCCAGTCGGTGAGTGGGGCCTCTTCAGGCAGCGCCATCGTCAGCAGCTCGAGGGCCTCTCGCCCACGCGCCCGCAGCCCCCGCGCCCGCAGGAGCAGCGACAGGGCGTCGTCGATCACCGGTAACGGGGGGGTGTAGAGCTGCTCGGGAAGCTCTCCCTGCGTGAGGAGTGTGGGGGGCAGCAGAATCCAGGGTTGGCGACTCTCTTGATCGGCCCGCTGGACCAGCAGCTCCAGCAGACGGCGAGCGGCACGCGCACCGGGCAGCAGCAGCCGGACCTTCGACAGATCCCAGCTTGCGTTTTGAGCGGGATAATGGCGAACAAGCTGCTCCACCACACGGGGCAGGATCGGCGCATCCCAATCCAAGAATATTCTTTGAATCGGCATCTTAGATAGACTTTCTTCAGGTAAAATCTGCGCTCAAATGGAAGGGTCATGCAACGCATGAGGGGCCCAGCTCCGGCCTCTTTTTCTACCGCACTTTCAATGCATCAGGGGGGAATTCTATTATAACATAGCCGAGAAGTCGGTGAGAATGCATTTACGGTGGCCTCTGAGTGCGGATGTCCTGCCAAAAATGCGGACATCTACTGAGATCTTGATGATGCGCAGCATTTTTATGACACCGGCCACGCTTGAAAAGGAGATTTTCATGTCGATTGTGCATGCATGGCCCTGGCTGGCGCTGCTGCTGACCACCGCCTGTATTCCCGATGCCCTGCTGGAGCCCGTGACCTCTCCGGCTCGGCTGGATGCTCCGCCCGATCCCCGACGAGGTGAGCAGCTCATGCTCAACCACAGTGTGCTGAAGGTGGGCATTCCGCTGAAGGCGGTTAAAGCCCTCGACCTGGAGTCTCTGGGCTCTACCGATGCCGTGGCCCCCTTGCCGGGGCGCAGAGGCATCAATCGGTTTTTGCCCACCGGCGCGGCTGGAAAGAAGCTGGAAGGGGTGACCACCATCATGGAGACCTGCATGGTGTGTCATGCAGGCGCGCTCCAGGGTAAGATGGTGGCTGGACTGGGAAACTCTTTTCTGGATGCAACCTCCAATGCCGAGCCCATCGATGCGGAAGCACTCGCCCAGCTCAAGCTCAACCCCTCCGAAAAAAAGGTGCTCGACGACTGGCTGAGTTATTATCGAGGACTGGCGCCCTACTCCCGCACCACCAGCATGGGGACCATCCCGGCACTCTATTTTACGGGCTATTTTTTCTCCCACCGCCGCCCGACTGACTTTGAATGGCAATCAACACCCTATTTTCCCATGCTCGAGACCCCCAATCCGGAGACGGATATTCCCCCGCTTTGGCTGCTGCGGAAAAAAACCGCTCTCTATTATGGCGGGGAGGCCACCGGAAAGCTCGAGCGTTCGATCATGCAGTTTATGTCTCCCCCGGGGAATACGCTGGCCGACCTCAAAGCCAAAGAAGGCGACTTTCGAGACATTTTGGCCTGGATGAAGCAGCTCGAGCCGCCACGGTTTCCGGGATCGGTCGATGAGCAGCTTGCCAAACGTGGGCAAGAAGTCTTTGAAGAGAGCTGCAAGAAGTGCCACGGGACTTACGGAGAAGACTGGGAATACAACAATGAGGTGGTCTCCCTGCAAAAAGTAAAAACGGATCCGGCACGGGCGGACTTTATGAACCGACTCCCCTACGCACAGCACTACAATCAGACGTGGTTCGGAGAGACCAGCCAGCTCACCCCCACAAATGGTTATGTCGCACCGCCGCTGGATGGAATCTGGGCCAGTGCGCCTTATCTGCACAATGGCTCTGTGCCGACCCTCGAGGCGCTGCTGGATCCCGAAAAACGCCCCACGTATTTTGTTCGCAGTCGCAACAGTCGAGACTACGACCTGCAAGCGGTGGGCTGGAAACACGAAGTGCTGCCGTATGGCCAAGCTCAGGCACCCGATCCCACCCTCAAGCGCACCATTTACGATACCACCCTATATGGCAAGAGTAACCAGGGCCATGATTTTGGTGCCCGTTTGACGTCCGAGGAGCGCCGCCAAGTGCTGGAATACCTCAAGACCCTGTGAGTCTCTGTGAGTCTCTGTGAGTCTCTGTGAGACACCGTGAAGCCTCGCGGCGTTTTCTCTCCTGCCGGACTGCCCCCATATGATACAGTATCGCCCTTCCTGGTTTGACCGAGCATGTTGGCTGCGTGTTTGCGCTTTGATGAGGTGTGATCATGAACTCCACGAGCCCTTTTGTTCTGCGTCGAGAGCGTCTGCGACAGCTTCTCCCCCACGGTCTGGTGGTGTTGGGGGGCCATCCGCAGCTTCCGATGAACCTCCCGATGAACCTCAGCCCTGCGCGTCAGTCCAGTCATATTCTGTTTCTGACGGGGCTGCAAGAGGTGGAATGCGCCATGCTGCTCCGGCTTGACTCCGGGCGGCTGGAGCTATTCCTGCCCGAAAAGGAGGAAGGAGACGACATCTGGCACGGTCCCACCCCTTCGTATCAGGAGACGGCGGTGGCACACGGGGCGGATGCGGCGTATGCACTCTCGGGGCTGGAGGCACGCATTCAGCATCATCAGGCGACGGGAGGCGGCCCGCTCTACTCGCTGGCAAACGCGGATCCAGCGTGGCGCGCTCGTATGCAGGCGCTGGGGCTGGAGCTGGGGGCGTTTGGGCGTCACAACCGTTATGAGCCCAACCCTCTTGCGGATGCCATGATTGCCATTCGCCTTTGTCAAGATGAGGTGGCGTTGCAGGAAATGCGCAAGGCGGCCTCCCTGGCAGCGGAAGTCCATCGGCTGGCCATGCGAGCGACGGCTCCCGGTGGCTCGGAAGCTCAGCTCCGGGCGCTGATGGAAGGCTGTTTTATGTCGGCAGGCGTGCGCCCTTCGTATACGCCGATTGTGACGGTGCGAGGCGAAATCCTGCACTGCCGGGCCAATCCTTACACGCTCCAAGCCGATCAGCTCCTGCTGGCGGACGTCGGCTGTGAGACGCCAGCCGGTTATGCATCGGACATCACGCGGGTGTGGCCGGTGCGGGGCAGCTTTGACAGTCGTCAGCGTGATATCTATGAAGTGGTGCTGGAGGCCAACCAGTGCTGCATCGAAAAGCTGGCGGCAGGTCGAGAATATAAGGAAATCCACCTGCTGGCGTGTCTGAAGATCGCGGAAGGTCTGCGGGACTTGGGCCTGCTGCGAGGGCATCCCGAAGAGCTGGTGGAGCGAGATGCTCACGCGCTGTTTTTCCCGCACGGGGTGGGGCATCTGCTGGGGCTGGATGTGCATGACCTGGAAGATCTGGGGGATCGGGCGGGTTATGGACCGGATCGCGTGCGCTCGACCCGCTTCGGGCTGGCCTGGCTCCGACTTAACCGGAAATTGGAGACGGGTATGGTGGTCACCATCGAGCCGGGCATCTACTTTATTCCGGGTCTGCTCAATGATGCGCGCCGGGTAGAGCTCTATAACGACTGCGTGAACTTCGACAAGGCCCGCCAATATCTGGGGATGGGGGGAATTCGCATCGAAGACGATGTGCTGGTGACGGCCAATGGGTCTGAGGTGCTGACCTCGGATGCGCCCAAGTCGGTGGCAGCGGTGGAGGCGGAGGTGGGCGCGGAGCTG
>JBJTQF010000064.1:0-997 GCA_046075485.1 Myxococcota bacterium
CCCGTCAATATCCCGCTCGATGACCGGCTCCCAGCCCCCTGGCAAGTGGACCAGCAGCTCGTTGCGAGTGGGCGCGTCCGCCAACGGCATCGAGCCCGGCATGATCATCAGATCTTTGTTGGAGTCTTGCCACAGCCGGGAAATCACCCGCGCCATCAGCTTGAGCACCCCTCGAGTGCGCTGAAAGCCCTCCAGCCCCGACCAGTCCTCATACAGCCGGTCAAATACTTCCGGGTGAATGGGATAGGCTTGCCGCAGTCGCTCCAGATAACGACCTTCGTGCGTCTCCATCGGAAAATTCTCGGGCTCAGCCCGGTAGACCTCCGCGAAGGCCCGGCACACCGCGTCCCGCCCCTCCTCATCCGTGATGGGCTCAAACAGCCGTCGCCGCACGATCTCAAAGGCTTCTTCCGAAGCAACGGGTTTCCACAGCGCCTGCACACGCCCGAAGGTCTTCTCCAGCGCCTTGAGCACTGCCAGCCCTCGCGCACTGCCCGCTTCCACCTCTGACTCCGGCAGCGAGGCCAGCAGCATGGCATTGGGCACCTGCTTGACCGCCTCCGTCAGCGCCTGCGTGAAGCTCAGGTTGCTGTCATAGGTGCCACCACTGAGCCCTTTACCGGCTTCAAATTGCCGGATATAAGCCACCAGCTCATCCACCAGCACCACACAGGGGGCATACGCTTCCAGCAGCGCCCGAAGCACCTCCTTGCCAGGAGAAGTACCCGACACATCCGCATCACGCACCCGCGCATACCCATGAGCGCCTCCGAGCTGCCACGCAAGCTCGCCCCAGAGGGTGTTAATGGAGGTCTCCTTGCCCCGTCTGAGGGGTTGACCTGGAGAGAGTTTATTCCCATCCAGCACCACCACTTTGGCTTGAGGCACATCCGACAGTCCACATTGATCCAGCAGTGAGGGAATCCCCACCAGCTCCCTCAGCTCACATTTGCGGGTCGCCAAGTGGTAGACCGCCAGCAGCGTATGGGTCTTGCCA
>JBJTQF010000065.1:0-56627 GCA_046075485.1 Myxococcota bacterium
CCGACAACGACGGCATCCCCGACAGTGTGGAGGTCGGAGGTAATCCCTCCAATCCGCCCGATACCGACGGCGATGGCATCCCCGACTACCTGGATCCAGACTCCGACAACGACGGCATCCCCGCTGGCATCGCGGACAGCAACGGCACCGGTCAGGTGGATCCCGGTGAGACCGATCCCAATGACCCCGACTCAGAAAACGATGGCATCCCCGACGGCGTGGAGGATACCAACCAAACCGGGCAGGTCGATCCAGGTGAAGGAGATCCTTCCAACCCATCAGATGGCACGGACTCCGACGGAGACGGGCTCCCGGATGTGATCGAAGATGCCAACGGCACCGATCCCGATGATCCAGACTCCGACGGAGACGGAATCCCCGACGGTGAAGAAGGACTCGGTGACGCCGATCACGACGGTATCCCCGATGCACTCGATGAGGACTCCGACAACGACGGCATCCCCGACAGTGTGGAGGTCGGAGGTAATCCCTCCAATCCGCCCGATACCGACGGCGATGGCATCCCCGACTACCTGGATCCAGACTCCGACAACGACGGCATCCCCGATGGCATCGAGGACAGCAACGGCAACGGCACCGTCGATCCCGGTGAGACCGATCCGACCGACGCAGACTCCGACAACGACGGCATCCCCGACGGCGTCGAAGACAGCAATCAGAACGGCGAGCAGGATCCCGGCGAAGGCAATCCCTCCAATCCAGCGGATGGCACGGATACCGACGGAGACGGGCTCCCGGATGTGGTCGAAAACGGCAACGGCACGGACCCGAACGATCCCGATTCCGACGGTGATGGCATCCCCGACGGTGAAGAAGGAGTGGGAGACAGTGATCACGACGGCATCCCCGACGTACTGGATCCCGACTCGGACAACGACGGCATCCCCGACAGCATCGAGCAGGGCGGCAATCCGTCCAATCCGCCCGACACGGACGGCGATGGCATCCCCGACTATCAGGATCCAGACTCGGACAACGACGGCATCCCCGATGGCATCGAGGACAGCAACGGCAACGGGCAGGTGGATCCCGGTGAGACCGACTCGACCGACGCAGACTCCGACAACGACGGCATTCCCGACGGGGTGGAGGACAGCAACCAAAACGGCCAGGTGGATCCCGGTGAAGGCAATCCCTCCAACCCGAACGATGGCACGGACACCGACGGAGACGGGCTGTCAGACGTGGTGGAAGAGGGCCTGGGCACCGATCCCACCAATCCCGACTCCGACGGCGACGGCATCCCCGACGGTGACGAAGGCGTGGGAGACGCCGATCACGATGGCATCCCCGATGCACTGGATCAAGACGCCGACAATGACGGCATCCCCGACAGCATCGAGGTAGACGGCAATCCCTCCAATCCGCCCGACACGGATGGCGACGGCATCCCCGACTACCTGGACACGGACTCCGACAACGACGGCATCCCCGATGGCATCGAGGATACCAACGGCAATGGCCAAGTGGATCCCGGTGAGACCGATCCCTACGATCCCGATACCGACAATGACGGCATCCCCGACGGCGTGGAAGACGTCAACCAAAACGGTGAGCTGGATCCGGGAGAAGGTAATCCCACCAATCCCGCCGATGGCACCGACACGGACGGCGACGGCATCCCCGACATCGTGGAGAACGGCAACGGCACCAACCCCGGCAACACGGACTCCGACGGTGACGGCCTCCCCGATGGAACCGAAGGGCTCGGCGATGTGGACAACGATGGTTATCCCAACGCACTCGATCCCGACGCCGACGGTGATGGCATCCCCGATAAGATCGAAGCGGGCTCCAACCCCAACGCGCCGGTAGACTCGGACGGAGATGGCATCCCCGACTATCTGGATACGGACTCCGACAACGACCAGCTCCCCGACGAGGTGGAGGATCAAGACGGTGATGGGGTGCTCGACAGCGGCGAGACCGATCCGACCGATGCCGACACCGACAACGGCGGAATTCCCGACGGCGCCGAAGACACCAACCACGACGGCAACCTGGATCCCGGAGAAGGCAATCCCCGCGATCCCTCCGACGATGTAGACTCCGACGGAGACGGGCTCCCCGATGGTGTAGAGACCGCCAACGACCTGGATCCGAACGATCCCGATACCGACAACGACGGAATCCCAGACGGGGTGGAGGGCCTGGAAGACGCGGACGAAGATGGTCTGCCCAACGCACTCGACGAAGATTCCGACGGAGACGGCATCGACGACGCGCTCGAATCCGGTGGGGCCGGAGAATATCCGGTGGACACCGACGGCGATGGTCTGCCAGACTATCTCGACGAAGACTCCGACAACGACGGCCTGCTCGACGGAATCGAAGACAGCAACGGCAATGGCCAGCTCGACCCCGGAGAGTCTGACCCCTACGATGCCGACACCGACAACGGTGGTATCCCCGACGGCGTGGAAGACGTCAACCAAGACGGTGTGGTGGACGAAGGCGAAGGAGACCCACTCGATCCCGAAGACGATGTGGACTCCGACGGCGATGGGCTCCCGGACGTGATCGAAGAATTCTACGAGCTGGACCCGAACGACCCCGACTCCGATGGAGACGGTATCCCGGATGGTGTCGAAGGGGTCGGCGACGAAGACAACGATGGCATCCCCAACGCACTCGATGAGGACTCCGACGGAGACGGCATCCCCGACGAAGTGGAAGCAGGTGAAGACCCCACCCGTCCCACCGACGCAGATGGGGACGGCATCCCCGACTACCTGGAGGCCGATACCGATGATGACGGGCTCGACGACGGTGAGGAAGACCTCAACGGCAACGGCGTGGTGGATCCGAACGAGACCGATCCAGCGGATGCGGACACCGACGACGACGGCCTGCTGGACAGCGCCGAGCCAAAGGGCGACAAAGACGGAGACGGTTATATCAACGGGAACGATCCAGACAGCGACAACGACGGCTTGCCGGACGGGGTTGAGTCTGGTCTCACCGGAGACCAAGTGGGCCCTGACACCGATCCGCTCCATTTTGAGGCGGATGAGGATCCCGAGACCACCACCAATCCCTACGATGCCGACACCGACGACGATGGCCTGCTGGACGGTGGCATCGACACCAACAACGACGGGACTCTGGATGTGGGTGAAGATCTCAATGCCAACGGCGAGACCGAAGCAAATGAGACAAATCCCAATTCCCCCGACACGGATGATGATGGTATCCTGGATGGTACCGAAGTGGGTGTGACGGAAGCTCACCCTGACACCGACTCGTCGCTCTTTGTGCCAGACGCGGATCCGGCCAGCAGTACCAACCCCCTGGACCCCGACACCGATGACGGTGGGGTATCTGACGGAGATGAAGACGTGAACCATAACGGACGCATTGATGAGAACGAGACCGATCCGAACAACGGGGCGGATGACCAAGACAATCAGAATGGCAATCTGACCATTCGTGGCGGTGGAGGCTGCTCTACCACCGGCGGGCAAAGCGGCGGTGGCCTCGGCTACTTGGCCCTGCTGGCTCCGTTGGCGCACATGTTGCGTCGGCGAAACAAGCGGAGCTTGGGGGGGGTGCTGAGTGTGGCGCTTCCGGTGGCGCTCACCCCCGCGCTGGTGTCCTCACAGGCGCAAGCCCAGGACATCAACACGTCATTTGAGGTGCAGCAGTTTCATCCGTCTCCCGACACCTCGGATTTTGTGAGTACCATCAGCGCCACCACCTTGCCTCAGAACGAGGTGCATGCGGGGCTCTGGTTGAACTACGCTTATAAGCCGCTGGTGGTCTACGAGTCCAGCGCGTCGGGGGAGTATACAGAGTCGGCGGTCTTGCTCGAGCACATGATGGCGGGCAACCTGGTGGGAGGTTTGGGGCTGGGAAAGACGATAGACTTGTCGTTCAGCCTGCCCATTGTCTTCTACCAGGGGGGGCCGGACCAGCTTGGTTCGACCGCTCCATTGGCGCAGACGTTGGGGGATGCCCGCATCAACTTCAAGTGGCGGCTGTACGAAAATGCTTCGGGGCCTCGAGTGGCGCTGATGCCGACGGTGTATTTGCCCACCGGCAATGGTGACAACTACTCTGGCACCGATGAAGTGAACGCGGGCTTGAGCCTGATCGGAGACATGCGTCTCAACGACAAGCTGATGCTGGGGGCCAACCTCGGTTATCGTCTGCGTCCGACCCCAGCGGAAGTGCTGGACTTGGTGATCGACGACGAGCTCCAATATCGGCTGGGGTTGGGTTATAAGCTCAACGAGAGCTGGACGGCGATTGGAGAGCTCTACGGCTCGCAGGTGCTCCAGGGCATCCAGTTTAACTCAAACCAGTCGCCTCTGGAGGCGATGCTGGCGGCGCGGTTTAACCATGACTCGGGTTTGAACGCGACCCTCGGCCTGGGAGCGGGTGTGATTGGCGGTTACGGGATCCCGAAGCTCCGGGTGATCGGCAACTTGGCCTACACCCCCGATCCGAGCCGAGATCGGGATAAAGACGGCATTGTGGATCGGCAAGATCTCTGTCCCCGCGACGCGGAAGACCGAGATGGCTTTGAAGACGACAATGGCTGTCCCGACCTGGACAACGATCAGGATGGACTGCTGGATCGGGATGATAAGTGTCCCGACGAGCCAGAAGACCGAGACAACTTCGCCGACACCGATGGCTGTCCTGATCCCGACAACGATCAAGACGGAGTGGCCGACGCCGACGATGCCTGTCCCGCCGAAGCTGAAGATCGGGACGGATTTGAGGACCAAAACGGCTGTCCCGATCTCGACAACGACGGGGATGGGGTGGCAGACAGCAAAGATGCCTGCCCGAACCAGCCAGAAGACAAAGACGGCTTCGACGACGACAACGGCTGTCCTGATCCCGACAACGATGGTGATGGGATCTTGGATGTCAACGACACCTGCCCCGGTGAGCCGGAGGACGTAGACAACTTTGAGGACACCGACGGCTGCCCTGAGCTCGACAACGACAAAGATGGCATCTTGGATGCCAACGATGCCTGCCCGAGCTTGGCGGAAGTGGTCAACCAGTTCAAAGACGAAGACGGCTGCCCCGACGCGGCCAACGCCGACAAGGTGGAGATCACCGAAGGCAAACTCATCCTGATGGACAAGATCTACTTCGAGCTGGACAAGGCTGTGATTCAGAAGAAGTCCTATGACATTCTGAACCAAGCCATCCGGGTCTTTAAAGAGAACCCGAACATGATCGTCACCATCGAGGGTCACACCGACGACCAGGCTTCCGATGAGTACAACCTCAAGCTGAGCCAGCGTCGCGCCGACGCCGTGCGTGATTATATGGTGAAGGTCGGCAAGCTCGACGCCGCCCGCTTTACCCCGGTCGGAAAGGGTGAATCTCAGCCCATTGTGGCCAACGACACGGAAGCAAACCGTGCCTTGAACCGCCGCATTGAGTGGATCATCACCAAGCAGTAAGTCGAGCCAGCCTCGCCGAGCGCCTCCACCTGTTTCCGGTGCCCCTCCTTCTTCCAGCCGCTTCCGAACCTCTGCTGCTTCATCCTTGAACGGTGCTGCGTGATCCCCGCTCAGCAAAGCCCCTATGCCCGCCCCTGTGCTTTGGTATAGAATACCCGAGCCAGACCCCTGCGGGTCCATCGCCCTGATTTCCTGCGAAATAGGAGGCTGCCATCGATACCTCACGCCCCCCTGACGTTGTTCCATCGGCCCCTACTTCGGATACACCGGAAAGTGGGGCTTCCACAGCGCCCGTTCCGCGCTCGGCGGAGCCTGCTTCACCGGTCTCAGCGGAGCCGACCATCACGACGCCTTCCAAACCGCCTCGGCACAAGCCGGTGATTGGCGTGGCCCTGCTGATGGCCCTGGGCACGCTGACCCTTGCCGTGGTTGCGCAGGTGGCGGGCTGGCGAGACGCGCTCATCGACGATGCCTTTATCACCTTCCGTTATGGGCGAAATTTAGCGGAAGGGCAGGGGCTGGTGTTTAATCCGGGTGAGCGGGTGGAGGGATTTACCAGCCTGCTCTACACCCTGCTCTCGGCGTGGTGGCATCTTTTTGAAGCGGACGTGCCAGCCCTGGCTCAACATTTTAACGTGCTCTGCAACGTGGCCCTGGTGCTGCTCACCTATGCGTATGCGCGCAGGAGGCTCAAACACTCGCCCTACGTGGCGCTGATTGCTCCGATGATGCTGGTGGCCAACCTCAACCTGAGTGCCTGGGCAGCGCATGGCATGGAGACCTCCCTCTTTACCTTGCTGGTGACGCTGGGGTTGATGATGGTGGCGCCTCGGGACGATGAGAAGCGGCTCACCTGGGATACCGGTATTGCCGGAGGTATGGTGCTGGCGGCGGCCACCTATACGCGACCCGAGGGCATGTTGTATACCGGCTTGGCGCTGCTGCTCCAGCTTCTGCGTGCGGCGCGTCTCCAGAAGGGGGGCACCAGTGTGGTCATGCTGGCCCTGTTTTCGCTGGCACCCGTGGCCGCCCTCGAGTCCTGGAGACTGTATTATTACGGCGAGTGGCTCCCGAACACGTTTTACGCCAAAGCAACCGGCGGCGCTGGAAAGTATGAAGCCGGCTGGGAGTACCTGCTGCGGTTTTTTGATGGCTCGCTGCTGGGTGGCTTGGTGTTGGTGCCTCTGTTGGTGTTGGTGAAGCGTGTTCCGAACGGGCCTCGGCCCTTGTTCCTGCTGGTGGTGAGCGCCACCGTTGTCTACACCGTGCTGGTGGGAGGTGATGCGTTTCAGGGCTCACGCTTTTTTGTGCCGATCCTGCCGGTGCTCTACCTGCTGGTGCAGGATGGGTTAAATTTCTTCTTCCGCAGTGCGCGAGTGGTGCGGGTGATGACGGTCTTTTACGTGTTCCTGCTCGGCTTGGGGCTGGTGGTGATGACCGGAGGCCAGTCGGCTCGCCAAGCGACCCTTGCGGCGCAGATGACCCTCAACCGAGCGTGGTTGGGGCGGATGCTTCAGGTGCTGATGCCGGCGGAGCAGACCCTGGCCCTCAACACGGTGGGCGCTTTACCCTATTATGCGCAGCGGGTGACCCTGGATATGTATGGGCTCACCGATCATCACATTGCGCGGCGTCCGCTTCAGCCGGGGGGCACCCACGAGACGGGCCACGAGAAGGGGGATGGTGCTTATGTGCTCTCGCGGAAGCCTGATCTGATCCTGCTGAGAAACGTGTGGCTGGCGGATGTTCCGATTGAAGCGCACCGCTCCATCTACGGCACCTCTGAGCGGGAGCTGGTGGCGCTCGAAGGGTTTGCCCGGGACTATCAGCCGGTCAACCTGCGCCTGCGGGACGATCTGCTGTTTGGTTTTTATCTGCGCCGCGATCACAGCGCCGAGGAGCTTCAGCAGCGGTTTCGAGAGCTGAGCCTCGACGCATTTGGACCGATTGCTGACATTCAGAGTGAGCGTTGGATGGAGCGGGCCCTCTACGAGTCCGGCTTGAGGCTGGTGCAAGCGGGTCGTCAAGACGCTGCCGTGCGGGAGTTTCAGCGGGCACTGGCCCTCTATCCCGATGGGGGAGAAGTGCATCTGGCCTTCGGTCAGAGCTTGGAGCAGCTCAACCAGCTTGACGAGGCCCGCGAGCATTATCAGCGCGCCACCGAGCTGTTGACCGAGAGTGCGGGGGCCTGGTGGGGGCTGGGCAATGTGGAGGCCAAACAAGAGAAAGGGGGAGCTGCCATTCGTGCCTATCAGAAGGCGGTGCTGGCCGATCCAAACTTGGTGGATGCGTATGCGAACATGGCCTCGTTGCTCCTGAAAGAAGGGCGCAACACCGAAGCCTTACCGATTCTGAAGACAGCGGTCTCCAAAGCGCCTCGAGACCTGGAGCTGTGGCTGAAGCTCGGCGTGGCTGCGGCGTCCTCCTTACGCTGGAGTGACGCACAAGAAGCCCTCGAACGCGTGCGGGGGCTGGCCCCCACCGACGTCAAGACCCTTGAATACGAAGCGTGGCTGAACAAGCGGCTGCCACCGGAGCTCAAAGGCTCAAACAGCCTGCCTTGACAGGCACCGTCAAACTGATAACCTCTTTCGTGGGACAAAAATCGACTTACACACACCCTCAAAAACCGTGTAGGTCAGCCGGAGAAAAGCATGCGACGCACCAAAATTGTCTGCACCATTGGCCGAAACACCCTCAAAGATGGGATTGAGCCCTCCTTGACTGCCCTCTCAGCGGCAGGCATGGATGTCCTGCGCATGAACATGAGCTACGCCCGCGAACCCTACGAGATGGAGAAGGGCATCATCCAGTGGGCCCGAAATCATGGGTATCGGGTCAACAATCGTTCTGTGGCGATCCTGGCCGACCTGCAAGGCATCAAGTACCGCATTCGAGGACTTCCCAACGGAGCGGTCCCCCTGGAGAGCCATGCCGTGGTGCATCTCCAGTCCGACAAGACCTATCACGTAGACCTGCCCAACACCTTGCCCATGCCGGATGTGCTTCAGCGGAACCTGCTGCACAACCTCCAGACCGGGATGGAGGAGCTTAAGATCTACCTCGGAGACGGGGACATCATCTTGGTGGCGGAGACCATCGAAGCCGACGAGCGGGTGCGCTGTCGCGTGCTCATTGGCGGCTTGCTGAAGGAGGGCAAAGGCATCACCCTTCAAGGCATCGACGTGACCCCGCCGGATCCGCTCACCGCCAAAGACAAAGAAGACGTGCGCTTTTTGATCAAACATGGAGGCGCGACCTTTATTGCCCTCTCCTTTGTGCAATCTGGCGAAGACATCCGGCGGCTGCGGCGTTTTATGATCGACGAGTGTGGCTGTCCACCGGACAAAGTGCCGCCCATCATCGCCAAGATTGAGACTCGCCGAGGTTATCAGAACATCGAAGACATCCTCGATGAAGCCTACGGGGTGATGGTGGCACGTGGCGACCTCGGCCTTCAGGTGGGGGTTGAGCTGGTCACCGAGATCCAGAAGGAGATCATCCATCGTTGCCAGCTCCGCGCCCGACCGGTGATCACCGCCACTCAGATGCTCGAGAGCATGGAGAGCAGCCTCGAGCCGAAACGAGCGGAAGCCAGCGACATTTTTAATGCCGTGATGGATGGGACCGACGCCGTGATGCTCTCGGGGGAGACCTCCGCCGGGAAATATCCGGTGGAAGCGGTGAAGATGATGGCCCGCATTGTGTGCGCAGCCGAAGACTATCTGATACGACGCTATCGTGCTCAACCCTGGCTCCTGATCAACCGGATGCAGGAGCTGCAACGGGAGCTGGAGACCCACGACGAAGACAACGCTCAGGGGCGGATGGTGGGCCATATGATCTCCCACGCCGTGGCCTCCTTTGCGGCATCCCCACGACTGGCACCGGCGGCGATCATTACCCCGACGGCCTCGGGCTCTACCTCCTTGCGCATCTCACGCTTCCGGCCTCCGGTGAAGATCATTGCTGCCGCCCACAAGCTGGAGGTGGTGCATCGCCTGACCCTGAGCTACGGCGTGGAGCCGGTTTATCTGCGGCAAGGCCCCACCAGCTCTGTGGAGCAGGTTTTTTTGATGTCCTTGCGTCAAGCCGCACGTCGGCGGTTGGTGGCGGCGGGGGATCTGGTGATCTTCTCGGGAGGCTATCCGCTCTGGGAGAAGGGCACCACCAACTTGGTGAAGATCCATGAGGTGAATGCCGACGAAGTGAACCTGCGAGGGCTCCCGCCCGAAGGTTAAACGTTTCAGCATGACGCAGCCTTGATTTCTGCCTGCTTTCCGCCGTCCGCCTTCCGCCTTCCGCCCTCCGCCTTCCGCCTTCCGCTTTCCGCCTTCCGCTTTCCGCCACCAGCCTCTTGCCAGTCTCCTTCTTCTTAAATCTATAAAAAGTCAATTTTAACAAGTATTTACCGTCTTGCTCTTGTCGTGCGTGCTCGTGCATGTCTCTGGAGACCTGGGGGGGCAGGTGTGTCTGAGGGAGAAGAAATAAAGATCGAAGGGCGGGGTAAAGATCGTTGACAGAGGGCAGGCAGAGACATATTCTATTTCATGAATTGAGATTCACTTTTTGAATAGAGATGTCGGCTCCTGAATCTTGTTTTTATGAACCGAGGTTCACTTTCTTGAAGCCGACATTTCCTTTCATCATCTCAACGCAGGACTGTTCATTCGTACCTGAGGAGGACATATGGTCCCTCGGACCCGGCGAGATCGAGAGCAGCTTCGACATCGAGGGGAGATCCTGGCATCGGCGGCGCAGGTGTTTGCTCAAAAGGGCTTTCACAACGCCACGATGGAAGATATTGCCCAGCGAGCGGAGTTTGCCATCGGCTCCCTTTATAAGTATTTTCGCTCCAAAGAAGCCATCTTTCAGGCGGTTTTTGAGGAGAACCTGAACAACTACATCAACACCATTGTGAAGATTGCCGAAGAACCTGGCAATTTTACCACCCGGTTTGAGAACCTGCTCAACTACTACGCAGAGTTTGCACAGCTCAACCAGCCCCTGATGCGGATCTTTCACAGTGCAGCGGATACCTCCGACTGGCACAAAGATGAGGTTCGCCACGCCATTGTGTGTCACATGCAGCGTTACCAAGCGGCCATGCGCCACTTTATGCAGCAAGGCATCGACGATGGATCCCTGAGGGCCTTTGATCCCGACGACTTGGCATCGTTTTTTGTGGGCACCCTTCAAGGGGTGTTTATGGGGAGCCTCCGCAGCGAGTCTGCACCAGACTTTCGTGCCAAGCTCCCGGCAATCCGGAGCTTTTTGTATCACGGGGCCTATATGGCCTCCGCCAAAACCTTTGCGACAGCCCCCAGCGAGGCTGGGAGCTCCCAACAAACTGAGTAATAAACCCACTCCTGTTGCACTCTGCCATCCGAGTCTACAGGAGCTCATGAGGATTCACCTGCTCTATGAAAAAACTGTTCGGAATCCTGGTGGTGCTGGTCCTGGTCGGGCTGATCGGCTACCGCATCCAAGACAAAATGGCCAAAAACGAAGCGGCAGCCGCTCGGAGTGAGACCAAAGAAGTCCCCGCCGTCACCGCTGAAGCCGCCATGCTGCGTGAGATCGCCCCCCGCGTGGTCATCACCGGCAATATTCGACCCGAAAATGAAGTAGACATCGTCACCAAAACCGCTGGCCGCGTGATCGCCGTCAAAGTGAAGCTCGGCGATAAGGTCAAGGCCGGAGAAGTGCTCGCCCTGCTCGAGCAAGACATCGCCATTCAGCAGGTCAAACAAGCGCGGGGAGCCCTCGAAGCCGCCCAAGCCAACCTGATGAACGCTCGGCGCAGCAACGAGAGCGCCGAAGCCCTCGGCAAAGAAAACTCCATCTCGGAGAACCAGCTCATCGCCTCACGCGCGGGGCTCAAGGGCGCACAGGCGGGCGTGATGCAAGCAGAAGCCGCCCTCGCCCTCGCCCAAGAGAACCTCGAAAACACCCGACTCACCACCCCCATCGACGGCGTGGTCACCAAAAAGAGCGTCAACCTGGGTGCGATGGTCAGCCCCGGTGCGATGGGCCCCGCCGCCACCCTCTTTCAAGTGCAAAACATCAGCCGCCTCAAGCTCGAGACCAGCGTGGACGAGCGCGAAGTACGTTTCATCCAGGTGGGACAGCCGGTGCGCTTCAGCGTGGACGCCCTCGCTGGACAGACCTTTAACGGAAAAGTGCGCTTGATTTCCCCCAGCCTCGACGCGACCACCCGCCGCGCCGCGATGGAAGTGGAGATCGACAACTCCGACGGGAAGCTCTTCGCCTATATGTTTGCTCAGGGAGAGATCCTCCCCAAAGAGAGCCAGCAAGTGCTGGCCATCCCCAGCAGCGCCCTGGTGCGGGGGAAATCGACCCCCACCGTCTTTGTGCTCAAAGACGACGTGGTCTCAATTCGCGAGCTCAGCACAGGCGCCAGCGACGGCACCTATCTGGCCGTGATCAAAGGACTCACCGAAGGAGAGCAGGTGGTGACCAGCGGTCAGACCCGCCTCACCGACGGCATGCAGGTCAAGCTCAACGCAGCAGCCGCCGCCAATGGAGGTGGTAAAGCAGAGGTCGTGCCCTCCGCCGAAGCAGCCCCCGCAGACGCGGCAGCCGAAGCCAAAGCCGATGGTGCAGCAGAAGGAGGCAAACAATGAATCTGGCAGATGTGGCCATTAAACGCCCCGTCTTTACCGTCATGATGTCCTTGGCCCTCATGGTGCTGGGTTTCATGAGCTTGAGCAGATTGGGCGTCGATCTCTTTCCCGATATTAACTTCCCCATCGTGGTGGTCAACACCGTCTATCCTGGCGCGAGCCCGGAAGAAGTCGAGCGGCTGGTGACCCGTCCCATTGAGGACAGCCTTGCCGGTGTGACCGGTATGGACCGCATCAAGAGCACCTCCCGAGACAGTGTCTCGACGGTGGTGGCTCAGTTTAAGCTGGAAGCCGACATCAAGCAGGCATCCGCCGACGTGCGTGAGAAGGTGGCCGGCGTGCGGGGTCGGCTCCCCCGAGACGTCGAAGACCCCATCATCAACCGGGTGGACGCCAACGCCTCCCCCATCATGCTCTACTCGGTCTCGGGCAATGCGCCCTCCGAAGACCTGCGCACCTACACCGAAGACGTGCTCAAGCCCGCCCTGGAGACCATCGAAGGCGTGGCAGCGGTCAACGTCAACGGCGGTCGTGAGCGAGAGATTCAGGTGGAGCTGTCCAACAGTAAGCTCCAGGCCCTCAACCTGACCCCGGCAGCGATTGCCCAGATCATCACCTCCGAGAATATGGATGTGCCCTCGGGACGTTTTACCGCCAACAACCAAGAGACCAGCATCCGCGCCAAAGGTCAGTTTACCCGCCCCGAAGAGCTGGGGGAGATCGTCTTGCCCATTCCCGGCATGAACCCCGTGAAGCTCAAGGAAGTGGCTGAGATCAAAGACGGCTTCAAAGAGCAGCGTACCCGAAACCGCGTCAACGGTCAGCCCGCCGTGGTCTTTGAGATCATCAAGCAGGCAGGCACCTCCACCCTGAGCATCACCGCAGCCGTAGAGAAGAAGCTGGTCAAGCTCCAGACCAGCCTGCCACCCTCCTATAAGGTAACCAAGCTCTTGGACAGCTCACTGTATATTCAAGAGAATACGCACGAGGTGGAGATTGCCATCATCTATGGTGGGGCAATGGCCATTCTGATCATCTTCTTGTTTATGTTGGATTGGCGCTCCACCCTGATCTCAGCGATGGCCCTTCCGACCTCCGTGGTTGCCACCTTCTTGGCAATGGACATGATGGGCTTTACCCTCAACATGATGAGTCTGCTGGCCCTCTCCCTGGCGATTGGTCTGCTGATCGACGACGCCGTGGTGGTGCGCGAGAACATCTTCCGACACATGGAGATGGGCAAAGATCCCATGCGAGCGGCCAGCGATGGCACCAAAGAGATCGCCCTGGCGGTGCTGGCCACCACCTTGACCATTGTGGCCGTGTTTTTGCCCGTCGGATTTACCTCCGGCATGATTGGGCAGTTCTTTAAGCAGTTTGGATTGACCATTGCTGCCGCCGTGATGGTTTCGCTCTTTGTTGCCTTCACACTCGACCCAATGCTCTCCGCACGACTGGTCAAGCCCATCGAGCACAACCAGCATGAGCTGGACATGGCCCATCCGATCAAGGGGCCCATTCTCCGCTTCTACGAGAGCCTGGATCGAGGCTATCGGGAGATCCTGGCGTGGTCACTCTCTCATCGCGCTGTGGTGGCCGTGGTCGCCTCCCTGATGTTCTTTGGCAGTCTCTACCTCGTGAAGTATATGGGCATGGAGTTTTTCCCCAAGCCAGATCGAGGCCAGTTTATGGTCTTTGTGCAGCTTCCAGCGGGAACCTCCATCGATGCCACCGACGACGTGGTCAAACAGATCGAAGGACTGCTGTCACAAAACCCGAACATCATCACCCAGTATTCGACGGTTGGACTGCAACAAGATCCGGTCAAAGCCTCCATTCGAGTGCTGGCCAACGATAAAAATGAGCGAAAAGAGACCCTCGAGGAGCTCAAAGACGACGTCCGACGTAAGATCGCCACCATTCCCGACCTGAAGCTCACCACGACCGACATCGGCTTCATCGAGGGCTCGGTGGAAGCGCCCCTCCAGCTCAACATCCGAGGGGATGATTACGCAGTCCTGTTGCCCCTGGCAGAAAAAGTACGGGAGATCGTGCGAAAAGTGCCGGGCACCACCGACGTGGACATGACCTATTCGCCGGGTAAACCGGAGCTGAATGTGGCCATCGACCGGGATCGGGCGGGTCTGATGGGGGTTAATATGGCCACCATCGGCATGGGACTCCGCACCGCCATCGAAGGAGATACCAACAACAAGCTGCGGGTGGGAGATAAAGAGTATCCCATCCGAGTGCGCCTGCGGGATGCCGACCGCAACAGCGTGGCGCTCCTGGAAAACTATACCGTGGCCAGCCGTACCGGTGCGCAGGTGAAGCTCAGCGAGCTGGTCACCACCACCGCTGGAACGGGGCCCTCCGCCATCGAGCGCGAGAACCGGCAGCGTCAGATCACCATCACCGGAGGTGTTGCCAATCGCTCCCTCGGCGAGATCGTGGCCGACGTCAACAAGGAGATTGCCAAGCTCGAAAAGCCCGATGGTTATACGATGGTCTTTGCGGGTGAAGCAGAGCGTATGGCAGACTCGATTAAGTCGATGGGCACCGCGCTGATCTTGGGCATCATCTTCATCTACATCGTGCTGGCGAGCCAGTTTGAGAGCTTCGTACATCCTTTTACCATCATGTTCTCCCTGCCACTGGCGATTGTGGGCGCCTTGCTGACCCTGTTTTTGCTGGGATACGCGCTGGGCATGTCCACCTTCATTGGCATCATCTTGCTGATGGGTTTGGTGACGAAAAACGCTATCTTGTTGGTGGACTACACCAATCAGCTTCGAGAAGAGCGCAACGTGGATATGATCTCCGCCCTGCTTGAGGCGGGACCGACCCGGCTCCGTCCGATCTTGATGACCTCGGCGGCGATGGTCTTGGGCATGCTTCCCACGGCGATCTCGACGGGCTCGGGCTCGGAGTTCCGCGCACCGATGGCCTGGGCCATCATCGGAGGGGTGATTGTCTCCACCTTGTTGACCCTGGTGGTGGTGCCGGTGGTGTATACCTTCCTGGATCGTTTTACCTCGCGTGGACGTTCAGAGCGGAAGGCCAACAAGAAGAAGGCGTCCTCAGCGGCGTCTACCCCCGATTTTTCGGCAGCGGCGGCGCGTGTGGCAGCGGCAGCGGGAGGGGTGTTGTTGATGGTCGGGGTGGGCTCAACGGCTCAAGGCGCTCAGCCTCCGGCACAACCGGCAGCGTTGGTCGCTCAAGGGGCTGGCGCGAGTGCTTCTGGCGCGAGTGCTTCTGGAGCGGGTGCGAAGGCGGAATCGGCAGCTCCCGCGCGTTTGACCCTCGACGAGGCTTCTCTGCCGAAACATTGGGGCCCGTTGCAGACCCTCACCTTAACGGAGGCGTATGACCTGGCGGTGCAGAACAACCCGGACTTGAAGGTGGCTCAAGCGCGTCTCCAGCAGTCGCGGTTGTTGATTGGACGAGCCTATGCCATGCTTCAGCCGATGGTGAGTGCGGGTGCGTCCTATACCCGCAACAGCGCGGAGGCCACCCTCGATTTTGGAGAGCTGGTGGATGGCATCTTATCGGGAGCGATGGCCTACACCGACTATCAGCTCTATGTGAATGGGCTCCAGCCTCAGCCGCTCCCGGACACGGGGGAGACGGAGGAGAGTGAGCCGGTGGTGATTCAGCCGCTGAATGCCTATGGATTTCAGGCGCAGGCTCAGTGGGGATTGCTGAATGCCCGGACCATTCCGCTGTACAACATGGCCAAAGAGACGGTGCGAGCGTCGGAGGCGGGAACGGAGTTTGCTCGCCGTGAGCTCTTGTATGCGCTGTCGCAGCTCTACTATAACCTCTACAGCAGCCAGCAGGTGGTGGATGTGACCACACGGTTGCTCGAGAGTCGGCAGCGGAACTTGAAGCTGGCACAGGTGCGTTTGTCGGCGGGCCAGGTTTCTCCGACGGATGTGGTGCGGGCCGAGGTGGAGGTGGCGCAGGCCGTGCGTCAGCTTCGGGAGTCTCATCAGCTTGTGCATACGGTCTCATCGGAGCTGGCGCTCTTGTTGGGCAAGGAGGGGGTGGAGCTTCGGGCGGTCAAGCCTGAGGGCCGCTCCGAGCTGTCGGCGGAGCTGTCGGCGTTGGTGGACGAGGCGCTGAGCAACCGGCTGGATTTTAAGTCTTCTCGCGCTCAGGTGAAGGCGGCCCAGCATGTGGTGACGGACTCGACGTTTGAGTTTCTGCCGACCGTGGCGTTGACGGCCAATTATCGCTGGAGCAACTCCGGTGGGTTTTCGGGCGAGAATGGAACTTGGGCGGTGGGTGCGGCGGCGAATATTCCGATCTGGGATGGGGGCCTGCGTATTCTCCAGCTTCAAGAGAACAAGCTGAAGCTGATGCAGGCGCAGGAGGGGTTTCACAAGCTGGAGCTGCAAATCCGCAAGGAGGTGCAGGTGGCGCAATCGAATGTGGAGCAGGCCAAGATCAACCTGGAGGCCAGTGAACAGGAGGTGCGCTTGGCGCGAAAGACTTACGATGCGGTCTCGAAGGCGTATGAAGCGGGTATGGCCACTTCGCTGGAGCTGCGGGATGCGGAGCTGTTGGTGACCAATGCGGAGTTCAGCCGAGTGCGCACGAGCTTGGCGCTGGACCTGTCCTTTCTGGCTTTGGAGCGAGCGATTGGGCGTTTTGCGCCGGGTCGCGCCTCGTGAGTGTGAGTGTGCGTGTGGGTGCCTGCCAACCTAAGCGGAGAGGATGAGCCCTCTTCCTGCTGAAATCCTGCCGAGCGACCTTCCTGCCGACCTTCCTGCTGAGTTTCTGAGCTCGATTTGAGTCCGTTTTGACATCCATTGACAAGCAGTGCCTTTGTGTGTCAGAAGATGCACAGGTGCAGAGCGTGCGTGCGTGCTTGTCGGTTTTGCGCGTGCGTGCGTGAGCGTGCGTGAGCTTGCGCATTCGCATGTATGCGGGCATGTAAGTATGCGTGCGTGAGCCTGCGCGTGCGACTCTGCGGGCGGAGTCTCAGGGGGCGCTGGGGTGTGCGCCTGGCCTGTCAGCTCCGTCACAACGTTCCGACATGGGAGGCATGCATGAGTCGGCGAAAGACGCCGTCGGTGGAACCTCGGAGGAGGGCGACTGGAAAACAAGGGCGGACCTATCGGGCACATACGCCCTTTCACGCGGCCTTTTATCAGTTTCTGGAGCGGTTGCTGGCACCTCAATTTGAGCTGCATGTGGAGCATGTGTTATACAAGGAGCCTCAGCGGGTGGACGTGCTGGTGATCCGGCGCGAGCGGGGCGGTGAGCTGCGGGACGATCTGGAGCTTCCGTCATTGTGGAAGCACTTAGGGGATCTCTCATTGCTGGAGTTTAAGGGGCCGACGGACGTATTAGATGTCTCGGATGTGAGTCGTTTGGTGGGTTATGGCAGTCAGTACGGGGTGAAGGAGGGGCTGGCACCGGGGGCGTTGACCCTGGGCATGATTGCTTCGGCGGTGAGTGAGGAGGTGGTGGAGCGGGTCCAGCAGCACGGGGGTGAGCTGGTGCGGGTCTCCGAGGGCGTATGGGAGGGAAGGCTTAACGGGAGCAGCTTGTTTGCGTTGGAGACTTCGGTGCTCTGGCTTGGGGATCAGCACGAGCGATTATGGTATATCTTGTCACCGGGGATGCTAAAAGAGCCTGGAAGGTTAAAGGATCTGACGGACGCGCAGCGGATGGTATATATATTAATGATGGACCGTCTGCTTACGACTTCAAAGGAGGAAGAGATGATGCTCAAAGACTTCTCACGACTGAAGACCGAGTTTGAAAAGGTGCGTGAAGAGTATGTCATGACGTTGCCGTCGGCGCTTAAGCTGAAGGGCGTCCCGACTTCAGAGCGTCTGGAGGGTGTGCCGACCTCAGAGCTTCTGGCGCGAGTGCCAACCTCCGAGCGTCTGGAGGGTGTGCCAACCTCAGAGCGTCTGGAGGGTGTGCCGACCTCAGAGCTTGTGAAGTCCATCGACAAGGCAAAGCTGTTGGAAGCCCTCTTCTCTCCAGAGGTGCTCTCGGAATACCCCCCTGAATTCTACCAAGAGTTAGAGCGGAAGATGCGCGAGCGAGTTATCCGTCACCGCCAGCCAGCATGAGGGCCCGCCGGTTGAGGTATTCGAGCCAGTGGACTGCGTCAAAGGAGGAAGAGATGATGCTCAAAGACTTCTCACGACTGAAGACCGAGTTTGAAAAGGTGCGTGAAGAGTATGTCATGACGTTGCCGGCGGAGCTTAAGCTGAAGGGAATCCCAACCTCAGAGCTTCTGGAGGGAATCCCAACCTCAGAGCTTCTGAAGTCCATCAACACGGCGGAGCTGGTTGAGGCCCTCTTCTCTCCAGAGGTGCTCTCGGAATACCCCCCTGAATTCTACTTGGAGTTAGAGCGGAAGCTCGCCACACAGCAGGCTCAGAACAGCATATAAATGAGCGGCATCACCGACGACTTCTCCGCCATCACGATGAAGATCCCCAGGGTGATCAAGATCAGCAGGATCGGCGACATCCACCATGCTTTCTCTTCTTTGATGAAGGTCCAGAACTCCCGGAGCAGCTCCAGGCGTCGAGACAGCCGGAAGCCGCCTCCCGGCTTACGTTCGATGAACAGTCCCACCACGATCACCACCACCACAGCCGTCATCACATAGGTTGCCATTATCCGCTCCCACAAGAACTGAGATGTCGCCTTAGTCCGGTGCAAATCCTGCTGCCCCACGCACCAGCCCCGGAAGCGCCTGCTGCTCTTCCTTCTTCATCCAGAACGGTCCCAAAAACAGATCATCCATATCCGTGCGCATAAAACACTCATACGCCTGCTGAGGCGAGAGCACAATGGGCTCCCCGCGCACATTAAACGACGTATTAATAATGACAGGCGTGCCCGTTCGCTGCCGGAATGTCTCGATCAGATCGTAATACAGCGGGTCAAATTCACGCGAGACCGTCTGCACCCGCGCCGAACCATCCACATGCGTCACCGCCGGGAGCGTGCGCCGAGACGCTCGCACCTGCGCCACCAGCAGCATATAGGGGCTCTCTTGGTCGAGCTCGAAGTATTCCGGTGCGTACTCCGCCAGCACACTGGGCGCGAAGGGACGAAAGCCCTCCCGAAATTTAATCTTCAAGTTGATGATGTCTCGCATCTGCGGATTGCGGGGATCCCCTAAGATCGAGCGGTGCCCCAACGCGCGTGGACCCCACTCCAGCCGTCCTTGGAACCAGCCCACCACCCGCTGCGCCTCGATCTGCGTACAGGTCTGCTCGAGCAGCTTCTGCCGTTCCAGCCGGTGATATCGAGCCCCCAACCGCTGGAGTGTCTCCTCCTGCTCCTGCTCCGAATAACCTGGACCGAAAAAAGGGGGCGGAAATCCCTGCGTTCGAGGCTGCTTCATCAGCCCGTGATACGCCAGCAAGGCCGCACCCAGAGCGCCTCCTGCATCCGAAGCTGCCGGCTGCACAAACAGCCGCTTGATCGGCGATTGCCGCAAGATCTGTCCATTGGCCACACAGTTGAGCGCCACCCCTCCCGCCATACACAGCGCATCCAGCCCGGTCTCCCGGTGAACCGTGGTCGCCAGACGCACCATCACCTCATCCACCACCGCCTGGAGCGACGCCGCGATATCCTTATGCCGCTGCGTCAGAGGCTCATCCGCTCGACGTGGAGGCCCTCCCAGCAGGTCATGCAGCCGCTCATGGGTCATCGACAGAGCATAATGGAAGGTAAAATAGTCGAGGTTGAGCCGGAACGTGCCATCCTCTTGGATCGTGATCAGCGACTCAAACGCGCGGCGATAGGTGGGCTGTCCGTAGGGAGCCAGCCCCATCACCTTATATTCTGCACTGTTGATCTTAAAGCCCAGATATCCTGTGATGGCCGAATAGAGCAGCCCCAACGAGTGAGGAAAGCGCAGCTCGCGGGTGAGCTTCAGCTCCAGCCCGGAACCCACCCCCAAGCTGGTGGTGGTCCACTCACCCACGCCATCCACCATCAGCAGGCCCGCCTCCTCAAACGGCGAGCAGTAAAACGCACTTGCCGCATGAGACAGGTGATGATCCGAGAACAGAATCTGTCCTTCGTAGAGCAGCTCATCGCGGATCTGCTGCGGAATCCACAGCTTTTGACTGAGCCAGAGAGGGATCGCCTTCATAAACTGAGGAAAGCTGCGGGGAAACGTTTGCACCGAAGAGGCGAGGATCCGCTCGAACTTCACAAAAGGCTTGTCGTAAAAAACCACCGCCTCGAGCTGCGACGCCTGGATGCCACCTTCCCGCAGACAGTAGGCAATGGCTTGGCGTGGAAAATCGGGGTCGTGTTTGATGCGCGAGAAGCTCTCCTCCGACACCGCCGCCACGATGCGACCCTCAGAGATCAGCGCCGCCGCCGCATCATGATAGTGAGCCGAGATCCCCAGAATATGCACAACGCCTCCTTAAAACTGTTTTCGGAAGCGTTCGAGTGTCAACGGCACCTCGCGGCGCGAGAGCCAAAACGACGAACCGCCTGCTTGCTGAGGTTCCAGCACGCTCCGCCCCAGCGCACGCAGCCACAACGACAGCGGACCCACCGCCAGCACAAACACCAGCGCCACCAGCACCCACGTCACCCCTCGGTGAACCGTCTGCGCCACCCGCTGGAGCCCTTGCCAGATCTGCTTCAGCACCTGCACCTGAGACCTCCGCCACACCCGCCTGAGCCGGGCAATCCCTGCCGCTTCATCGTCCGAGCGCCGCATTTCCAATCGCAGCGCGCCGCTTGCGCCCGTGACAGGCTCCGATCTGAGAGGAGTATACCCACAAAAAAGCCGGAGGGTCAAGGCGGAGCAGGCCCCAAACCCCCGCTGCTGCGGGAATCTATTGACAGGCCACACCCCCCCATGCTAAGCCTACCCAGCCCCTTTTTTGGCATCGTCCATTTCACTCTGATCCGGTTTTCCCGGAGGAATAATGCATCCGTTTCGCTGCTCCCGTCTGATCCTTGCGCTGGGTTCTGTCTCGATCTTTGCCTCTGCTACTCCTGCCCTGGCTGGCACCGAGCTGGTCCTGGATGGCCACTTCCGCGTGCGAGGTCGTGTCTATGATAACCTTCAGCTCCAGCGTGCTGAAGATGCCACGTCTGCTACGGAGAACGTCTCAACCTTCCTGTATCTTCAGCAGCGCCTTCGGCTCGAGCCCGAGCTTCGGGTCAACCAGTACCTCTCCGTCTTTTCTCAGTTGGATCTGTTGCCTGACCTGGTGTGGGGAAGTAATCCCGCCTTAACCCAGGGGCTCACCAATTATTACGACCCGGTTGGACAGAGCCAGACCTTTGAGACCCCCTCCGGTGCCAATGCACTGGCCCTCCGGCGTGCCTGGGCGGAGCTCTATACCCCCTATGGGCGCTTTAAGCTCGGTCGCACCGGCATGCAGGTCGGGGCGGGTGTGTTCTTCAACGACGGCAACGGCGCCGATGCCGACTACGGAGACACCGCAGATCGGGTCCAGTTCCTCACCAAGATTGGGCCGGTTTTTTTGCTTGCCGGGTATGACGCCGTCGCCGAAGGGGCCCTCAACACCGGTTATGACGCCTCCGCCTTTGCCGCAGCGGTCGCCTATCGCTCTGAGCTGGTCTCCACCTCCCTCTACGCCTATCTCCAGAACGACCGGAGCTGGGTGGATGAAGGTCAGACCTCCGCCTCTGAAGACACCCAGAGCACCTTGACCGTCTTGACCCTCGACGCTTGGGCCAAAGCCGCCGTGGGCCCCATCGATCTGGAGCTGGAGGCCATCTATCGTTATGGATCAGGTCGAGCGGTCCTGCCAGCCCTGGACAGCAGTGCAGATCCGGCCACGGTGGAAGGGGCCGTTGTCAACCAGTTCGGAGGCATGGCGCGTGCCCTCTACGGAACCGGCCCCTGGAACTTGGGTCTCGAGCTTGGACTTGCCAGCGGAGACCCCGACGAAGTGGGAGGCGCATCCACCTCTTCGACCTCCTCCACTCAGCTCACCCGCTTCAGCTTTGATCGTGACTATCATGTGGGCATGCTGCTCTTCCGGGTGCCCTTGCCCGGCTGTAGCACCCTCCAGACCGAAGGTGCTCAGGTGGTGTGCGCCGACGACGCCCTCATGGGCAATGCCGTCAGCAACGCCTTCTACCTCTTGCCCACAGCCGAGTTTAAAGTCTTAGACAACCTCTCCGCCAAAGTATCCACCCTGGCTGCCTGGACTTTGGAGAGTGGGTCGTTGTACAACAGCGCCAGCGACTATGGATACGAGCTCAACCTCGGCTTGCAGAGCCTGCTCTACGACCGGCTCACCGTTCAAGCGCGGGGTGCCATGTTGATCCCGGGGGCCGTATTTGGAGACAGCCGCGAGCTGGCCTTCGGCGGAGAGCTGAGCGCCTTCATCAAGTTTTAAGCGCCCGGTCGGGCAGGAGTGTGACATGAACTCGTTCCTCACTGGAACCTTTACCGCACTCGTCACCCCGCTCCGTGACGACCAAGTGGATGCTCAGGCCCTCCGCGCCTTGGTGCAGTATCAGCTCGAAAATGGCGTGAAGGGCTTGGTCCCCGTCGGCACCACCGGAGAAGCCGTCACCCTCACCGAAGCAGAACGTGACGAAGTCATTGCCCTCACCCTCGAGGCAGCGGGAGGCCGAGCTCCCGTGTTGGCGGGTGTTGGCAGCAACGACACACGCTTGACCATTGCCGCTGCAAAACGTGCCCAAGCATTGGGCGCTCAAGGTCTCCTGGTGGTCACGCCGTATTATAATAAGCCGACCCAAGAGGGCATGTTTCGGCACTTTGCAGCCGTCGCCGAAGCGGTGGACATCGAGCTCTGTGTTTATAATGTGCCAGGACGCACCGGCGTGAACCTCGAGCCTGCGACGATGGCCCGTCTGCTCTCGATCCCGAACATCACGGGCATTAAAGATGCCACTGGCAACTTGATGGTGGCCTCCGAGCTCTCTCTTAAAGCGGGCGAGCGTATGCGGGCCATGTCGGGAGACGATTTCACCACCCTGGGATACTTGGCCCAAGGGGGGCATGGGGTGATCTCGGTGGCCTCCAACGTCGATCCTCGCCGCATGAGTGGTTTGGTCGATGCCGCCTTGAAGGGTGATTTTGTGACCGCACGGCGGCTACATTTTCAGCTCTACGCGCTCTTCCAGGTGCTTTTTGTGGAGAGTAACCCGATTCCGGTCAAATATGCCCTCTCCCGTATGGGCCTGATGCGTGAAGAGCGACGACTGCCCCTCTGTCCTCCCTCGGAAAGCACCGCGCGGCGGATGGATGACGTCTTGTCCGCCCTGGAGCTGCTGCCGGTGCAGGGAGCGTGAGCATGAACGCGCCGATAGGAGTGGCTCTTCAAGGCATCGCGGGACGGATGGGCCAAGCCCTGATGCAGGAGCTGACTGAGCAGTCGGGGCTTCGTTTGCTGGCGGGGCTGGAGCACGCCGCACATCCCTGGGTGGGCAAGACCTTAGCGGAGGTTCTGCCTGGTTTTGCGGAGCATGTTCCGGTTGTGTCGGATATCGCAGCGTTGCCCGAAGGGGTGCAGGTGCTGATCGATTTTTCTCAGCCGGAAGTATGTCTGGCCGGTGCAGCCGCTCTCGTGCAGCGCCGGATTGCGCTGGTGAGTGGCACCACGGGGTTGAGCGCCGAGCAACATGGCCTCCTTCGTGAGCTGGGGGCATCCATTCCCGTGGTGTGGGCTGCCAACATGAGCTTGGGTGTGAACGTGCTCTTGGCCACCGTCAAGCAGGTCAGTCGGCTCTTGGGTGAAGCCTATGATCTGGAGATTTTGGAGCTTCACCATCGCCACAAGAAGGACGCGCCCAGTGGGACAGCCCTGGCATTGGCGGCGGCGGCGTTGGAGCCGCGAGGCCATGCCGTCTCCGATGCGGTGGTCTTGCGGGATGCAGGCTTGATAGGTCCACGAGGGGGAGCGGCGGAGCTTGGCATGGCGGTCTTGCGTGGGGGAGCGGTGGCCGGAGAGCACACGGTCTTTTTTCTCGGGGCTGGAGAGCGGCTCGAGCTGACCCATCGGGCGTCGGATCGTCGAGCGTTTGCGCAAGGTGCGCTGAGAGCTGCCGCTTGGTTGGCACCTCAGCCCCCTGGATTTTATGCGATGCAGGATGTGCTGGGATTGAAGGCGTGACCCCGGCGGGGTAGGAGTGGTGGTATGCAGCTCGTTCGATTTTCTTCCCCTGGTGGAACTCCTGGGTACGGTCTCTTGGACGGAGATCGCGTCCGTGAGATCTATGGCAGCATCTACGGCAGCTTTAAGGTCGGAACACGCTCCTACTTGCTGGAGCAAGTGACCTTACATGCGCCGGTGCAGCCGACCAAAGTGGTGGCGGTGGCCCGCAACTACTCGGAGCACGCCGCTGAGCTGGGCAATCAAGTGCCTGAAGAGCCGCTGATCTTCATCAAACCCAGCACCTCCTTGATTGGGCCCGGAGAGCCGATCTTCATCCCTCAAGGGGTTGGGCGGGTGGACTACGAAGGTGAGCTCGGGGTGGTCATCCGCCGCAAAGCCCGTCATATCTCCGAAAAGGAGGCGGCGCAGGTGATCTTGGGTTATACCTGCCTCAACGACGTGACCGCTCGTGAAGTCCAAAAGCGGGAGAACAAATTCGGTCGTGCCAAAGGTTACGACACCTTCTGTCCGATTGGCCCGTGGTTGGTGACCGGCATCAGCCCACTCAACCGGCGCATCCGCACCTATGTGAACGGAGAAGTCCGCCAAGACGGAGACACCCGCGACATGATTCATGGCGTGTGGGCGCTGATTTCGTTCATCTCCAAGATCATGACCTTGATGCCCGGCGACGTGATCGCCACAGGGACACCCAAAGGCGTGGGGCCGATCCTCCCGGGAGACCAGGTGGATGTGGAGATCGAAGGCATCGGCGTGCTTTCCAACCCGGTGATGGCGGAAGATCCCCTCGCATTTCAGCTTCATCAGGAAGGTTGAGCCGCTGAGTGGCCCATCAGGAGACGCTGGTGGTGTGATAAAAGCGGCTGGAACCCAAAAAAAGAGGGGCTTCTCCCACCGGAGAGCCCCTTTTATGATGCCCGAGTGGATGTGTCGCCCCCGTCTTATTCGGGATCCTTCATGGAGAAGTTAAAGTTCGAGCGCAGCGCATCGTCGAGCTGATTCCACACTCGAGTCAACAGCTCGCTGTTTTCGCGCAGGCGGGCGGAGAGTACCTCCGACAGACCCCACAACATCTTCACCGCGATGCGGGGCTCATTGCGGATCACCGCATACAGACCCTCAGAGGTGAGGATCATTAAGCGGGAGGGTTCCTGTACGATGGCGGTGGCCGAACGAGGCGCCCGATCCACAATGGCCATCTCACCGAAGTGTCCACCCTGTCCGAGCTCTCGCAGCAGTCGTCCTTCTTTGGAGATGATCACCGAACCGGAGAGCAGGATGTACAGCTCGCTGCCGATTTCCCCTTCATTGAAGAGCACTTCGCCGGGCACGGCGTCATGGAACTGGATGACCGCCACGACCCGCAGCATTTCCTCATAGGTCACATAACGGAACAGATAGGTCTGCTGAAGTGCCTGGAACTGAAGAGAGACATCTTCATGTTCCTCCGCCGTGCCACTGACCCGCACCACCACTGCCGAGATATTATCTTTCCCGTATTTTTCGTTGGCGGACTCGATGAGCGTGCGCACGATGCCAGCTCCATCCTCTTGGGTGAGGATGGGTAACATTTCTTCGGGATCATCAAAGGCGTCGTGGAGGCCGTCGGAGCTCATCAAGTAGGTGTCACCGGGCAGCATATCGAAGAGTAGGGTATCGACCTGAACTTGAGGCTGGAGCCCGACGGCGCGGGTGAGCAGGTTGGCGAAGGGGCTCATACGGCCCTCGGCCTCGGTCATACGCCCTTTGCGGATCATCTCACCGACATAGGAGTGATCTTCGGAGAGCTGGTAGAGCTTGCCGTCACGCACCAGATACAGACGAGAATCTCCGACGTGGGCCATGAGCCCTTTGGAGCCCACGGTCAGCAGCATGGTCATGGTGGTGCCCATGCCAGCTTTTTCGGGATCCATCGCGGCCATATTGGCGACCGTCTCAGATGCCTGCTGAAAGGCATTTTCGATGAGGGCGATGAGGGCGTCCCAATCGGCGGGAGGGCTGTTGGGTTCGAGGTTTTCGTAGAGGGCTTGATTTTCGGAGAGCACCCGATGGACCACCTCAGCGGCGGTTTGACTGGCCACTTCTCCGGCGGCATGGCCACCCATTCCGTCCGCCACCAAGAAGATGCCTCGACTGGCATCTTTTAGGTAGGAGTCCTCATTGTTTTGCCGTGTACGACCGACATCCGTTCGGCCCCAGGACATGATCTGCATAATCCCCTCACGTATGTTCAACCACGGGTGCGAGTGGCGAGCGCGCGTAAGACCTCTTCCAGGACCAACGATTGCAGTCCGTCAGAGCCGAGCGCACCCGAAAGCATGCCGGGTAGTGTTGTGCCCAAGGATGGATGTTGAGAGATACGACCCACTTCAAACGTGGGCTGAGCCTGCCAGGGTTGCCGGGAAGGGCAGCCACTACAGCCTTCGCAGGCAGGAGGGAGAGTACCCGTTCCGGTATACTTTTTGCCCAGCCCTCGGAGCTTTTCGACTTCCTGGCAATCCAGCTCCTTGACCTTCCCCAACGCCCGCGCGCGATGGGTGATCATGGCGGTATGCTCCACCTTCTCCAGCTTGCCGAAGGCGTCGATCAGATCCTTACCGACCGTGATGACCCCATGACGATCCATCAGGAGGGCATCATACTGTTTCATCATCTGGCCCACGAGCTCCGCGAGGTCACGGGTGCCGGTGGTTTTATAGGGAGCGGTTGGGATCTGACCGAGGGTCAAGACCACTTCCGGCAGCACACAGCGCGCCAACGACTCTCCGGCGATGGTGAACGCAATGGCCGTCGGTGGATGGGCATGCACCACGGCCTTTACATCGGAGCGAGCCTGATAACAGGCCAAGTGCATGAAGAGCTCTGATGTTGGCTGTCGTTCCGGTGGCCCTGCGAGCTTGCGGCCTGCTCCGTCTACCACAATCAGATCGTCTTCGGTGATAAATGCCTTGTGAATCATCGTGGGGGTGGTCAAAAAAGTACCATCTGGGAGACGCGCAGACACATTGCCATCCATGGCCGAGACATAGTCTTTCTGTGCCAGGAAATGACAAATGCGAACCAGGAGCTTCTTGAGTTCACGATGCGCGTACATCAGCGGGAGCGCCCCAAGCACGATCAAAGCAGATCACAGAGATGATTCGGTTGAGTTTAGACCTTTGACGGGGGGTTGTAAAGGGGAAACCAGAGAATGGCAGGGGCTTTAAGGAGGGCTCCAAGTGCTGCAAAAAAAAACGGCACATGCCTCTGCTGAGACATGCGCCGTTGGCTGACCTTCTGGGCCAATTGGCTCACCAGTACAGGTTGTTCAGCTCTTTGCGCTCGCCAGTCGAAACAGTCTTCACGGTCTTCATGGTAATTCTCCCGAATCCGAAGTGATGTTGACAAGGCTTTCTTTTGAGCTGCTTTCATGAAATGAAGGCAACCGTAAGGACACATGAAAGATGTCAGAAATTTAAAAAGACATGCAAGACGAAAAGAATCTTTTCTAAAAATGAGGCAGATCCTCTGCCCCTTCTGCTGCCCCTTCTGCTGCCCCTTCTTCCGCCCTGCAAAAATCGCTGCTCTTCAGTCACGCTCAAAGGTGCAGCGCGCTCCGGGGCAAATAAAGTCCATGTGCGGAATCTGACGCGCCATCCCCACCCCCACATGCACGCCGTGCGCACTCTCATGCATCAGAGAATTTAAGTGCCAGTCATGAGGCTTGGGGCTCTCCTCACAGCCCAGGGCAAACTCGGTAGACGATCCACCTCGTTCTTTGCCCTGCACCAGCTCCAGGAAGGTCTCGGTCTGATCTTCTCCCCCCAAGACCGCTTCCACCACATGATTATTCTCAAACCGGAGCCGATTTTGACCGCGCCGTGCCAGCTCCGACAGCTTCTGTAAGGGGGCTTGGGTCTGCTCCGCAAGCTGGATGGAATTGCACAGGTAGATGAAACCCTCAAAACCAAAGTCTCCGTCGAGTCGATAGCTGGAGCCATCCGCCGCCAAGTTGATGATGGAGGCTTCAAAAAACTCCGCCACCGAATAGAGCCAGCCCGGCTCAAGCTCTTCGTCTTGATTGGCCACCTCCACTTCGTTCGAGAATTTACAGGTGAGCACACCCGCCGCCGTTTTAACCTTGACATCATTTGCCGCAATCAGCGCCTCATAATAGGCTTGGCGTCGTTTGAGGGTGTCCATAAAATCCACCGACAAAAAACGCTTCAGGCTGTACTCCACCGCCGGGAGACGGTTGTCAAACTTCGCCACCGCGAGATGCGAGAGGATATGAGGCGTGGTATTCCACAATCCCTTCAGCTTGTGATGATACTCATGCTGCGTGATCAGCATCAGTGCGGCTTGGCTCTCTTCACTGCGAAACGGAAACTCATCAAATGGAATGGCCTCAAAACCTTGTGCCCTCACCAATGGCATCAATACTTCACAATCCACCAAGATTGGAAGCTCTCGCCGCATCAGTCGGTCAAAATACTCAGAAGCATGCATAATACGTTCCTCATCACATCATAGATGATTAAGGTGTGGTACTGGGGTCGAAGGTAATGCCTCCGCGACCGCCACCAGTGAGACATCATAACGGTACTGGGTGCGCGAGTGACCCCTCTCAAAGAGCTCCCAACGATGCGGAATGCACAGTGCCGTCAGTGCCTCCGATAGACGCTCTGAGCCCTCGTAGAGCTTAAATTCGTCGCGGGCCCCTGCATCAAAGTAGAGCAGGCGCAGCGAGCGGAGGGCATCGGCATAACGTTTAAGCTGAAACAGGGGATCGTGGACGCGCCACCGATGCCAGACCTGCTCGACCTCCTTGCCAGTTTTTAAGTCCACCGGGAGATCAAATCCCAGAGCGTGCTGAGGATTGGGCGAATAGGCCGCTGCCATAGCAGGAAGACTCAGCAGAAAAAACAGATCCACCACGTACATGCCACGCCGAAGGTATGCTGCCGGATCCTGCAACACCTCCGCCAAGGAATACTGCTGAGCAAGGGTCACAAAGCGCGGTAAGAGTGGGGCATAACATCGCTCAAAGTCCTTGTCTCCACTGTGATCGACCACCAAACCAAAATGCTGAGGATAGCGCATCGCATGCATCAAGGCCCCGTATCCTCCCGAAGACTTTCCCATCAACACCCGATGGTCTCGAGAGCGCACGGTGCGGAAGTGTGTGTCCACCACCTCCATCAGCTCCAGCACATAGTCTGAATAACGACCCTGACCGATGGAGTTTACATACTGACTGCCACCATAACGAGTCATCGGATCCGGCAGGACAAAAAGCAAAGGAGAAATCTTTCCCGCTTGAATGAGCCGATCTAAACGCGCTTGAAGTGACTCATCAAATGGATTTTCGTTCAGCTCCATCACACCACTGGCCATAAACGCAGGCAAAAAGTAGATCGTGGAGTACGCATGGATGCCATCCTCATAACCCGGCGGGAGATAGACATAGAGTGCTCGGCGATGAGGATCGCTCAATGGATTGTTTTTCAACACCTGACTCTCAAATCACAAACAGGCGATCCGAGAGCCGATTTCGGAAGGGTGAGATAATCGTAACATCTCAGCAGCTCCTCTGCGGGAGGTCATAGCTCGGCTGCCGCTGCTGTTCATACGTCTGTTTCTTATCGCGATGCCACATCGTTCAGTCTCCGCTACCACCGCTGGAACGTCGTCACGTCCACGCATCGGACTGCACACCCTAGAGGCTGGAGCTGATGTCCCACTCGTGGGAACGCACACGCCAGCGGGCCTCATGGTAAGAGCTTAACAAAGATGGAGTGCTTACGCCAGCCATCCCATACCATCATGTGCCAAAATCTGTCAGCGGTCGGTTTTTTTCATGTGTTAGAACGATATCTGCTGCCCTGCCTGTTTCATGAAACCGGGGTGATCTCAGACAGGCATCTTGATTTTCACAAGAGAACCCTTCACACTGACATGGAAGTAGGTCTTCTATACGTGCGTGAGAGCGTGTGCGCATGCGTGTGAGCGTGTGTGCGTGCGTGAGAGCGTGTGCGACCGTGTGCGTGCGCATGTGTGCGTGCGTGTGGAGCATCTCCACCGGTTCAGTCCAACGAGAAATATGACGAATGACACAGACCCTTTCCGTCTCACCCATCACCTGGAGTCGGGTGGTGATGAAAGAAGCCTGCACTCAGCTCCTCAATGCCTTGCCCTGTGCTGAGTATTCGACCCTTGAGATCTCCGGTCACAAGTGGCGTACTTTTGGCTTCAAACACTATCAGACGGCAGACTATCCCGACTTTGATCTCTGCCGTGAGGTGTTGCCTGAACGCTTCGACTTGATCATCGCCGAGCAGGTCTTTGAGCACTTACGTTATCCCTATCGAGCGGGACGTCATGTGCTGGAGATGCTAAAACCCGGCGGATACTTTCTCATCTCCGTGCCCTTTCTGGTGAAGGTGCATGAGATCCCCATCGACTGCACCCGCTGGACCGAGCTGGGGCTCAAACATTTCCTCGAGGAGTGTGGATTCCCTCTGGATGATATTGTGACCGGCTCTTGGGGAAATCGAGCTTGTATCATCGCCAATTTTGAAGATTGGATCATGTACAATCCCCCGGAACATCCCCTGCACAACGAGCCAGAGTTTCCCTATCATGTCTGGGCACTGGCGCGGAGAAGCTCCCCATGAGACGCGCACGCATCGCTTTTTTTGATATTCCGTATCACTCTCGAGTCATGACCACCCTCCCCATTGTCAGAGCGTTGGTGGAGGCGGGACATGAGGTCTTTGCGTGGGGCCTCGAGCCTCAGAGGAATTTGTTTGAGTCGGTGGGGGCTCAGTTTCGACTCCAGCCTTCGTTTGGGCCCGCTGAGTGAGACTGGACCGTCAACCTGCGCACCATCGACTATGCCATGACTGCTGTTCCTGCATTGCAGGATACAGTGCAAGCGGTTGAGCCGACCCTCATGATGTTTACCGCCAAGTGTTTATGGGCGGCCATCGTCGCGGAGCGGCTGAAGCTCCCCACCATCGGCATCCATACCAATGTGCTGATGCCTCGTGGCGCTCCGGTCTCCAGCCGAGTATTTGCAGCGCGCTGGCCTTACGTGGACGCTGTGGAGATTCAACGTCGAGAGGAGCGTGATGCCCATGCTTGGCAACGTTGCCAGGCGCAATTCCAACTCCAGCAGATTCATACCCTGGATGTCTTGCCGGGGCTCTCCAACTGCATGAACTTGAGGGGTGAGCTCAACCTGGTGTACGCCTCCGAGCTGCTACAGCCGCAGCGGGAGCAGCTAGACGACCGCTATCAGTTTGTGGGCCCTTGTTACGATGAGCGCGATGCCGATGCCGATCCTCTCTTCCAGCAGCAGCTCCTGAGCCTGCCTCGACCGCTGATCTTTGTCTCCCTGGGTTCTATGCCGCTCTACAACGAACGCCAGTCTCTGTTTGAGCTCTTTTGTGAAGCCCTCGGCACCCGACAGGTGGGCCTAGTGATGGCGGTGGGGGCGACGCCTGCTTCTCTCGTGGATGCCCAGCACCTGAAGAATGTGCTGATCCGTCCTTATGTGCCACAGTTGGCTGTGCTAAAAATGGCAGACTTGTTTGTAACACATGCCGGAACAAACAGCATCTACGAGGCCCTGCTCGCCCAGGTTCCCCTGCTGATGATGCCTCAAGGGGGGGATCAGCCTCTCATCGCGGAACAAGTGGAAAAGCTCGGCTTAGGCCGCTGGGTCTCGGAAGAAAAGCTGACCCCCGCTGAGCTGTGGGAGACCGTCGAGCAGCTTCTCCACGACCCAACGATGCGCGAGCGTGTGGGGAGGGCAGGGGCATCGCTGCGAGATGCCGGAGGAATTCCGCGTGTTTTGTCGCTGGTTCAGGCATTTGTAGAGGCCCTCCCGCGCTGAGCTGCACTTCCTCCCCGTGTGCCCCCTTTGAGGGTGAAGCCGTCACGAACCTTCCCCCGCCTGAGACAGCACCCACGAGAGTGGACGCTCCGGCTCTTGCGTGAGCTGCTGACAGAGCGCCTCAAAGGTCTGGATCCAGCCCTGCACGGTCTCACGATGATAACGGCGAGGGTTGTAGATCAACCGGAAGTGATAGTCAGCTCCATCATCCATACACTCCAGCACCACGTTCATCAGCACCCCTCGAGGTTGGAGCGGCATCGGCTCCAGCTCCAGCGCGCCGAGCTGCTGTTTCCCACGCCGATGACTGGCCTCGTAGCGGAACCCGATGTCAAAGATCGGTATACGTCCAGGGGTGGGGTCCAGACGCTGCGCCAAGAGCCCAAACTGATAGTGTTGAGCCGCCAATAGTGAGGGCAGGCGCTCCCGGTTCTGCTCCAGCAGGTCCACAAAAGACTGCTCCGGCGAGAGCTGAAGGCGGTGAACGATCACCCCAATGAACAATCCGACCGTATCCTGAAAGTCTGCCGAAGGTCGCCCGGACGAAGGGCTTCCGTAACAGAGTGCATGGTTGCCTGTCATTTTTGCCAAAAATACCTGAAAAAGTGCGTTGAGCAACATGTTCTGCGTCACCTTAAACCGGCGAGCGCAAGCCCGGAGCGGCTCTGGCTGCTGAAGCTCAAAACGAAGACAGAAGTCCAGCCCTTCCTGCTCGGGCGGTGGAGGCAGATCCGGCATCAGCTCCGTGCGGGGCCGGTCTCCCCCGAGCTGCGCCATCCAAAACTGCTCGTCGAGCTGAAACGAAGCCCCCGCGTGATAAGCAGCCTCCCACGCCAAGTATTCCTGATAAGACGCCCCGGAGGGCTTGAGCTCATGCATCAGATACAGCTCAAACAGCTCGTGCATCAGCAGATCCATGCTCAAGCCATCTACCACCAGATGATGCACGTCCAGCGCCAGCACAAAACGTTGAGGGCTCAGCTCCGCCACCGCGCAGCGCAGGAGCCCCGGCAACGTCAGGTCAAAACTTCGGCGCAGGTGGGTTAAAAACGCCGGGAGCTCGGCTTCCGTGCAGTGAGCGTGGCTCAGCTCAAAGGCGCTCACCGGATGGATCCGCTGCATCACCTGATCGGCCTGTTTGTGAAACGAAGTCCGCAGGGTCTCGTGGCGAAGGGTCAGCTCTTGTAGGGCTGATTCAAGCCGCACAAGATCCAGAGGCCCACTCACCCGATAGGCGGTGCTCACATGGTAGACCGCATCGTGAGGCAGGCGCATATTCCGCTCATACATGCCCGCTTGCACCCGCGAGGCCGGAAGGGTTCTCACCCCCGGCGGATAGGACGGTGGAGGCAGCGGGAGATGCTGGCTCAACCAGTCACTCGCCGCTCGGATCCGCTCCAGCAGCCACTCGAGATCCGCCTCACTGTGTGCGGTGGAGAGAAAACAGCCACGCAGCTCCCACACGTAGACCCCCTCCGTTACCATCCAATGGAAAAAGAGGGTGTAGTCGGAGGGCATCTCAAAACGAAACATGGAGGCAAACTGGACCACATGAATCGGCAGGCCCTTGTCGGCAAAGATGGAGTTGATGCGCGCACACAGCAGCCGGGTCCGGGCGGAGAGCGACCGCTGAAGAGCTGGCCCCTCCGTCTTGAGCACCTCCAGCAACGCCAGAACTCCTGCCAGGGTCAGCGGGTGAGCGTTAAACGTCCCCGCCGTAAAGGTGGTGATCGAGCTCGGAAACGAATCGTCTCCAAATTGCCAGGATCCACCATCCAGCGCATCCATATACAGGCGTGTCCCGGCAACCACCCCCAGAGGCATGCCTCCCCCCAGGGTTTTTCCGTAAGTGGTGAGATCCGCTTGCACCCCAAACCATGCCTGCGCTCCCCCTTGTGCCACTCGAAAGCCCGTGACCAGCTCATCGAAGATCAGCGCCACCCCATGTTGTTGTGTCAGCGTGCGGAGCTGCTGCAAAAACGCTCGAGGCTGGAAGTCAGGACGTCGAGACTGCACGGGCTCCACCAGCACTGCCGCCAGCTCGTCCGCGTGTTGTGCGATGAAGTGGAGACTCTCCGGCTCGCCATAAGGCAGGACCAGGGTATCTTCCACCAGACTGGGCGGAACGCCGGGTGCCATCGGCTGAGACGCCCCCACGGGCCGCCCCGGAGCTCCCACCGCCAGCACACCATCAAACATGCCGTGATAAGCCCCCGAAAAGATCACCACCTGACGCCGACCCGAGACCGCACGCGCCAGACGAATGGCCACCATCACCGCTTCACTGCCCGAGTTAAAAAAGGCCACCCGCTCCTGTCCCGTCAGCTCCGCGATGCCTTGTGCAGCACGTCCCAAGTGCTCCGAGATCGGGCCCACCGACCAAGTTGCTTCGAGCTGTTGATGCAGTGCCTGCTCGAGCGCCGGATGCCGATGCCCCAGCAGCAGAGCCCCAAAGCCCATTGTCAGATCGAGATAAGGGTGCCCATCCACGTCCCAGAAATAAGCGCCGCTCGCTCGCGTGGCGATCACCTGATAGGTGGCTTCCTTCAGGGCCGGTGTTAAGCCTGTGATGTTACGATTGCTCGCCGCCACCGCCCGGAACTGCTGGGTGAGAGCCTTCGAGGTCGGTGTGCGCTGGTTGTAGCGTGTGATCAGGGGCTCAAGATAGGCGCGGCTGTGTTTTGGAGCCTTTGCAGCCCGCTCCGCCAGCGAACGATAGGGCACAAAAGGGACGGGGGAGGGAGGAGCCATCGCCGCATCCGGTTCTGCCGGTTTAGAACTGGACGAAGGGATGGATGATCCGACACCCGCTGATCCAGCACCCGCTGATCCGACACCGTGTGTCACCGCTGTTGTTCCCAATCCTTGTAACGTGGCGAGCTGTTGTGCAAAGAGGGCCGACATCGCCTTTACCTGCTCCTGCATGAGCTGCACAACCGCTTCAGGCGCGGAGACTTGAAGGGTTTCGCGCGCGGGCTCACGCACGGGAGCCAGCTCCGACCGCTGTGATGCACGCTCGATGCTGGAGCGGTCCTGCACCGTCGGCTGAGGGGCCTGTCGAGCCGTTGTCTCCACTGGCTGAACCGGTGTTAGAGGCGCACATTGTTCCGCGATCCGCTCGGCGAGGGCCTTCACCGAGAGCTGAGCGTCAAAATACAACATCGGCCGGAGCTTCACCCGATAGCGGTTTTGCAGCATGGCTTGCAGCCCCGTAATCTGGAGGGAGTGCGCGCCGAGGGCCAACAAACTCTGCGAGACATCAAAATGGCTGGGGGTCCAGCCGAGCTCCGCCCGGAGTGCTTCTAGGAGCTCGGGTACACGGGAGGGTTGAGCCAGGGGCATCGGAGGCTCCAGCAAAGGTAAAGTAGGTGAAGTCGGTAAAGTCGGTAAAGTCGGTAAAGTCGGTGAAGTCGATGACGTGCTCTGAGCAACGCTCCGCAGGCGCGTGGAGCTGTCCGGCGTCACCCAGTATCGACGTCGTATGAAGGGGGTCAAGGGCAACTGGACTTTCTGTTGATCCGCCTTTTCAAACACCTTCGACCAGTCCACTGGGCATCCCAGGGTCCAGAGCAGCCCCAAGCTCCCGCGCATCGTCTCCAGCGGCTGAGCGCCTTTGCGCAGGGAGGGCAGGGCGATGGTATTGCTCAGCTCCGCGACCGCTTCACTCAGCAAGGGATGAGGGCTCACCTCTAAAAATACGGTGTTGCCTTCGGAGGCAAGGGTCTCCAGGGTCTCGCGCATGCGCACGGGTGTCCGTAAGTTTTCTGCCCAATAGCGGGCGTTGAGCACCTGCCCCTCAAGAGGCTGCACGCGCACGGTCGAATAGAAGGGGATCACGCCCTGCTGAGGCTGGATGTGTTGAAGTTTCCGCTCCAGCTCAGGCAACAGGCTGTCCATCTGCTGGCTATGAGAGGCGTATGCGGTTCTCAGGCGGCGACAGAAACAGGGCTCCTGCTCGAGCTGAGCTTGGAGCTGCTCCAGGGCATGGATTTCACCAGAGACCACCGTACTTTGCGCACTGGTCAGCACGGCGATGGAGAGCCGCCCATCATACGCCCGCAGACGTTGCTGCACTTGCTGCGCAGGAAGTCCTATCAGCAACATGCCCCCCTGACCCATGCAGGGGGTGAGCAGTCGAGTGCGCACCGCCAGGATCTGAGCGGCATCGGCGATGGACAAGATGCCTGCCACACACGCGGCGGCCAGCTCTCCTTGACTTTGACCCACCACCACCGAGGGCTCGATGCCCCACACACGCCACAGACTTGCCAGGGCAAACGACGTGGCAAACAGGGCTGCTTGGATCTCAAAGGTCTGTGTGGCGTCCTGTTGCCGTTGCTCCGGGGTTGCATCGGCCCGGGCGGTGTGGAGCGCATCCAACGAAGAAGGCTCACCCTGCGCTTCAAAAAGCACCTGCATGAGCGGACGGGGGAGCAGCGGATCCAGCTCGAGGGCACACCGTTCGAGGGCTTGGCGATAGACCGGCACCTGCGCATAAAGCGAGTGGCCCATGCCTCCGTATTGTCCCCCTTGTCCCGGAAACAAAAACACGATGCGGGGCGCTGGACCCGTGCGTGTCTCCGAGACCACACCCGCATCAGGGTGGTCGAGTGTTCATGCCTTGAGCTTCTGGACCAGCGATGGCACGTCTGATGCCACACATGCTGCGCGAGTTTCCAGTGTGGCGCGAGAAGTAGCCGCACTCCAGGCCATCATTTCCGACCATGCAAGATGATTGGACTCAAGCTGCGCCACATAACGCGCCGCCAGCGCCTTCACCGTGTCCATACTCTGCCCTGACAGGACCAAAATTGGAGGGCGGGCGCTCGGGCGAGTCGGCACCGTCTGTTGAGGTGCTTCCTCCAGAATCAGGTGGGCGTTGGTGCCACTCAGCCCAAAAGAGCTGAGACCTGCTCGGCGGATGCGTGAGCCACGGGGCCAGCTTCGGGGCTGTTGCAGCACTTCCAACGGCAACTTCTGCCACGGCAGGAGCGGGGTGAGCGTCTGAGTGTGGAGGTTTCCCGGCAACGTCTCATGTCTCAGCGCCAGCACCAGCTTCAGCAGACCCGCGATGCCCGCTGCGGCTTCGGTGTGGCCAAGCTGGGACTTGAGCGCCCCCAACAACAGGGGCGTATGGCGCTCGGCATCCCCTCCGAAGACCTCGGCAAGTGCTCGCAGCTCGATGGGATCTCCTAGTTTTGTGCCGGTTCCATGTGTCTCCACCACATCAAGCGCACTCGGCGGGAGCCCCGCGCGTGCCAGGGCTCGGCGCAGAAGCTGCACTTGAGCGGCACCGTTGGGGGCGGTGAGTCCGTTGCTTTTTCCATCTTGGTTGATGGCGGAGCTTCGAATCAACCCCCAGATGTGATCTCCGTCTCGTTGAGCGGCTGAGAGGGGCTTGAGCAGCACCATGCCACAGCCTTCACTGCGGATATATCCATCGGCGTCGGCGGCGAAGGTGCGACAGCGGCCACTCGGCGAGAGCGCCCTCACCGCGCACAGATCCAGCGTCGATTGAGGGGTGAGCATGAGCTGAACGCCCCCGGCGAGGGCCAGCTCACACTCGCCTGCGCGTAAGCTCTGACAGGCTTGATGCACTGCGACGAGCGAGGACGAACATGCAGTATCCAGCACCATCGTGGGACCGTGAAAGCCGAAGGTGTAGGCCAGCCGACCCGCTTCCACACTGTTGACGCTGCCGGTTAAGCGGTAGACATCTTGAACCCCCGCCTCCTCGAGCACCTGAGCATAATCTTGGGTACTCATGCCCACAAAAACACCCACTTGAGCCCCCTGGAGCCGCTGAGGAGCGCTGCCCGCCAATTCGAGGGTCTCAAGGGCCACTTCCAGCAGGAGGCGTTGTTGCGGATCCAGCAGGTGGGCTTCACGCGGGGAGATGCCAAATCGCGCGGGCTCAAACTGATCGATGTCTGATAAAAATCCACCCTCTCGCACATACAGCTTCCCGGGCGTTCCAGGCTCGGCATCGTATAAGCTCTCGAGTGACCAGCGTGAGGGAGGCACCGGCGAGATCGTGTCTCGACCTTCTGCCAGCAGGGTCCAGAAGGTCTCCGCATCCACCACACCGCCTGGAAATCGGCAGCCGATGCCGATGATGGCGATGGGCTCTTCTTGTTGGGTCCGAATCTGCTTCTGCGGCGGAGTCTGCGGCGCTGCTTTTATCCCCCCCTCCAGGAGCTGGGCCACGAGCTGACGAGGGGTTGCGTACTCCCACGCCAGGGTCGGCGCGAGCGAACGGTGCAAGAGCTCACTCAAGTGCTCGGTCATGGCGACGGCCAGCGCGGAATCCATCCCATAACGAGCAAAAGGCTGCTCGGGATCCAGCCGCGCTGCATCCATTCCGAGGGTCTGCGCCAGCCACTGGAGGAGTCGCTTTTCAAGCTCAGCGGGTGTCTTAACGGCGAGAGGGCGCTGCGCCAGCGGTTTGGGACGCTCCCAGCGGGTCAGCTCGGCCAGCTCACCCCGCATCAGCAGGGCTTTACACCGGCTACGCTGAAGTTTTCCACTGGAGGTCTTGGGAATCGCCCCGGGAGGTGAGAGCACCAGCAGGTCCGGCCTCAGCTCATGGGCCTCGGCGATGGCTTGCACCAGCGCGTCGAGCAGCTCGGGAGGGCGCGGCGCTTTGGCATCCCGCAGCTCCGCCACCACACACAGCCGCTCATCGGGAGTCCCTTCGAGGGAGAAGGCAACCACCCGTCCCGGATAGATCAGCGGACTGCGTTCTTGAACGGTCCACTCGATATCCTAGGGATACCGATTCTCGCCCCGCAGGATGATGAGGTCTTTGTAGCGTCCGGTGACGTAGAGGTGCTCCTCGCTGAGAACCCCCAGATCTCCGGTGCGCAGCCAGGGGCCACTGCCATCGTCCAAGTGGGCCCCGAAGGTCTGAGCGGTGGCTTCTGGTTGCCCACGGTAGCCGAGGGCCACCGAGTCGTTCTTGACCAGAATTTCGCCCACCTGCTCGGGGGGCAAGCGGCGAGTGCCTCCCGGCTCAACAATCGTGACCTCGGTATCAAGCACCACTCGACCACTGCTGACCAGGGTTCGAGCGGTCGAATGATCGGGCGCTACCCGCTCGAGCTGTCCGGTGCGATCCAGCTTCAGGCCATCGATCACCTGCTGGACGGGGCCATCACCGGGCCGGGTGGCAGAGACAACCAGGGTGGCTTCCGCCAGTCCATAACAGGGTGCAAGGGTGCTCCAGCGCAGTCCACACCGCTCAAACCGCTCAAAAAAGCGGCGGAGGGTCTCCCAACGAATGGGCTCTGCCGCATTATAAGCATAACGCCAGCTTGAGAGATCCAGCTCAGGTAAGAGGGTCTCGGGCACCCGATGATAGGCCACCTCATACAAGAAGTTAGGGCCTCCCGAGTGAGTAGCCCGATGCTCCGAGATGGCCTTGAGCCAGCGTCCCGGATGGGCCATCACGTCGGTCGGAGACATCAGGATACAATTAATACCACTGTACAGAGGCTGAAGCAGGCCCTGCACCAAACCATCATCGTGATAGGGAGGCACCCACATCACGCTGAGGCTGTCCGCTGTAAAACCTTTGTTGTGCTGAATCTGGCGAGAGCAGGCCATCAGGTTGTGATGAGAGATCATCACCGCACGCGGCTCAGAGGTGGAGCCAGAGGTATACTGAAGATGCGCAACCGCATCAGGGGCCAGGGGACGAGGCTGGAACAACGAAGCAGGGGTCTCCAGCAGCTCCTCAACGGTGCGCAAGGGGATGGCCGCGAAGGTGGGACTCTCGGCGACCAGCGCCGACAGGACCGGAAATCCCTGGCGATCCGTCAAGATCAACGCCGGTGCCGCATCCTTTAGGATCCCCAAAATCCGAGGCAGAAGCCGCTGAGTCCGCCCCAGTTGAGGCAAAGGCGCAGGCACCGCCACCGCTCCCGCCAGCAGACAGCCAAAATAGCCGCTCAAAAATCCCAGCCCTATCGGAAAAAGCAGCAACACCGGCTGCTGCTGAAGACCCGCCTGCTGGAGATACGCCGCCACTCGACGCGCCTGCTCCTCAAGCTGGGGGAAAGGCAAAAATTGAGGCGAGGCTGTTCCTTCGGATAAAAACTGAAAACCGCGCTTGGGGCTCTCGTTTGCGCGTGTATGCAGGAGATCGACAAACGTATGAACATCTTCCTAGATCTTATGACGGTTCATGTACCCCTCATCCACTGCCGCTTGCTGCCATTCAACACACAGTCGCACCATGCTGTTATCACGCTTCAGCTCCTGCTTCGGGAATTTTGACACCTCGCTCGGCGGAGGGTCAAGCACTTCGCAGCGTCTCAGCCCTGCTCTCCGGCTGGATAAAAATGAGCTTGCACTTCGACGGCGATCAAATCCAGATGGGGCATCCGTGCGCCTCGCCCAATCCCGACAAAAAATCCCGGTCGTGTACGCTGAAGAGGGCTGTTGAAGCGCCCGTCGAGGCTCTGAAGCCCCTGAGAAGCCCCCAATCCCAGCTCACACGCCGAGAGTCCCCACTCCGGGAAGTCCAGCACCTCCTGAAAGAGTGTTCGCAGTGTTTCGATGCAGTTTTGACCGCCGATCTCCAGCCGCACAAGCTGGTTTTGTTCAAAATAGGCCCGATTTGGCCCCTCACACACGCGCAGGCGTAGGCGCTCGAGGGTCGGTCCAAACTGTTCTTGCTGGGCAGGGGTGTTGCTCAAGCAGCTCATGCCTTGAAAGGCCAGCACCCCCGAGAGGGCGAAGCTCGCCTCCGGTCGGCTGAGGTTGAGCAGCGCCGCTTCCCCCAGCTCGGTGATGCTGTAGAGATGACCGGGCTCGAGGGTCTCTCCCGCGTTGGCCACCTCCACCTCGTCGTGGAGCACACACGTCAGGCGACCTGCCGAGGACTCCACCTCGCAGCGGCTGGACGAAAACAGCGCCTGATAGTGCTGGGTGCGTTGTGCGAGGGTCTCGGCCACCGGCTGCATGCGGAGCTGCTTGAGGGAGGTGCAAAGTCCGGCGAGACTGGCATCAAACTTGGCGACCGACAGATGCACCAGCGGCATCGGCAACACGCCCCAGAGTCGGCGGAGCTGCTCCGTGGTCTCCAGCGAGGTGGCCACGACGACCACCACCTCGTCCCGGCAGGCTTGGAGCTGCTCGGGATGACCCAGGGGCTGAATCTTCCAGCCTTGTGCTTCTAATATGTCCGAGTACGCCGGAGCGTCGAGGTACAGGGGCCAGGCTTGAGCGGTCAGCCGCTCCAAAAAATAAGCTGCGTTCATATGAGCTGCTCCTGAACAGGGCGAAGGCTTAAATGAAACAAAGGTGTGTCGCACAGTGTACGATTGCCATTGCCCAGAATGCGACATACGATTGAACTTGCCCCATGCGCAGATGGACGTAGGACGTGATTCACCCGGGTGCGAGAGAGGCTGAACAGATGGATTTGCAAACGCTGATGTGATCGTTTGAGGAAGAGGGGGCGGAACAGCTTCCGCAGCTCCTGACACATTATGAACGTTGGGGATGTTTGATCGCCAGAGGACTGGTGCCACCTGCGGCGCTGGAGCATATCCGTGAGGAGCTTCGACGCTTGATCGAGCTGATGCTGAAACAAGCGGGGCTCAACCCCATTCATGGCCCCGAGGCACCCTTTGATGAGGAGCTCTCGCGTCTGTATGCCCATGCTCCGCCGCTGGCCGAGAACGTGTTTACGGCGGCTCGTCGGCTGACCTCGATGCATGCGCTGTCGGTGCATCCTCGGCTCTTGGCCCTCTCCCGGGCGCTGATGAAGACCGATATGGTGATGTCCAGCCCCTACAAGCCGGTGCGGATGGACAACCCCGCGCGTGAGCATATGCTCCTGCCCTGGCATCAGGATTATCCGTATGCGCAGGACTCGGTGGATGGGGTGGTCTATTGGATTCCGCTGCAAGATGTGAACCCTCAAAATGGTTGCCTGCGGGTGGCCCCGGGATCTCATCGTTTGGGGCCGCTGCCGATGGTGATGATGTTGCCGCCTGCGTCATCACCGCATGGCATCAAAGGGCTGAGGCTGGCCGATGAGCACTTGCCAGAGCAGCTCGAGAGCCTCGAGGTGCCGATGAAGGCCGGGGATGTGCTGGTGCTGAGCAATCTCCTGCTCCACCGGAGTCAGCAGAACCATACCGCACGGGCGCGCTGGACGGTGCAGATTCGTCACGGGAACTTCGCGCATCCGCATGCGGTCTCCAAGCTGTGGCCTCGCGGTCACTACGAGCGACACTGGTTTGATGAGACCCATCCCGAGCTGGTCGCAGGGGTCGAAGAACCCGCGCCATAAGCGTCTGGGTGTTAACGTGCCGACTTTTCGAATCTCCTGGAGGCACCGGAAGACACCACTTTTATGACCCCGCCTGCTTTTGCCAAAACGCTGCTGAGATAAAACGCTCGACGTCTCTTGAAAGGGGCTCGTGTGGTGTGATGGTCTGCTCAAGCGCAGGCTCCAGCTCCACCGTGGCCACACGCTCATCTCGAAGGGTCCGCAGGGTGTGCCCATCGAAGAGCATCTCCCGAAAATGCACAAAAACCCGCTCCACCGGCTCCTGCTGACGATAAGACGGCAGCCGCCCCCACCGATAAATGTGACCTCCGGGCGCTTTGAGCCAGCGCAGGAAACGCGGCAGCACCTCTTTCCGAGCCCCTCGGTTAAGAGCCGTAAAAAAAGCCTTCAGATAGAGCCGATGTTGCGCCTCCCACTCCGGATGCCGAGGCTGTACGCCAAAACGATGCCGCACGTCCTCCAGCAGCTCCGGCTGTTTCATCAGCGCCACCAGCGCGTCCCGGTGAGGCGTTGCCCACACACTGCCCATATCGTAAGACAGCAGGGGCACCGGTGCCATAAAGGTGGCATGCACCACCCCATACAGACGCTCGTGAGGACACATAAAATGGTTGTGAACCTCGTAGAGCTGTCCGCTCCGCCCTTGCACCAGCCAATGCATGCGCTGCGTGAGGGGTGTCTCTCACCACGCCAGCATGATCGGCCCCCAGAGTCGGTTGCGCATGGGAAAAACCAGGATAAAAATCCACGAGAGAAGGGTCTGCTCCACCCCAAACAGCGCCTGCTGCTCCGTGGCAGGCAAAAAAAAGAGCGCCAGCAGCAGGAGCGCATTGGCCACCACCCAGTCCCAGAAGAGCAGCCCACTCATCAGAAAAACCATCAGATGAAAGCCGCACCAGCTCAAGATACCGCTCAGCGCGGCGTGAGGACCAAGCAGGGCCAGCGGAGCCAGCAGCTCGATGAGTAAACACGCCAGCAGCGACGGAAATCTCAGCCGCTCCACCAGACGAATGAGGGTCCGCCACTGCTCCCAAGGGATAAACTGCGCCCATCCCCAGGCGTAGGCGTTGGCGGGCAGGAGCTGAAGGGGATTCTCCAGCAGCCAGGAATGCCATCGTCGCCCCAACGTCAGCTTGGCATATCCTGCACTGAAGTAGTGGGAGGCGTGAATGTTCACCACCAGAAACAGCAAGGTCGAAGGCTGAGGCAACATAGGCAGGAGCGCCGTCGGCAACAGCGGCTAGAGCTGCCGTATATAAAGGTATGCCACCACCGCCAACAGCGAGCGCATGGGCAAGATCGTATGGTGTCGCCAAGCATGAAAAGGACGGGTCAAAAAAATCAGCGGCACCACCACCCACACCGGATTCCACCACATCAGCGCGCAGGACACCGCCATACCCACGCGCGCGAAGTGATGACGCTCCGGCAGCACCACATCATAATCGGTGGTGGCGAGCTTCCAGCTCAACATGGCCATGAGCCCAAAGGCCAGAGGGCGTATCGCCTCGAGCGCACCCACCTGCGCCCAGGAGAAAAAAGCCGAGAGGACCAGCAGTAACAGAATTCCGGCCAAGCGCACCTTTTGCGGCGTGTCGAGCCTCAAGCGTGTCGCCAGCCTCCACAGCAGCTCCCCTTGAATCAGCCGATCCAGCAGCCAGAAGCTGAGACACAGCACACTCAGCCGCAGCATGAGCATGCCCAGCGCCAGCCCAATGGAGCCCTCTGCCATACACACCCTTCCGGTTAGGCGCTGAGCCGGTCGCTATGGTTTTTGGCCTGAGCTGCGTCGTTCTCAACGTGTAAGTTGAAGTCCGGCAAGGGCAGCTCCAGATCCGCCTCGGTGATGGGCTCAAAGACGCGAGCCTGATGGCTCCAGTAGGGATGGCCAGGGCGGTTGAGCAGCGGATCCGGGCTGTTTCGGCGGGTATTCATGGTGGCAATCATCGCCCGGCGAGGCTCTTCCGAGTGGTTGTCATCGGATCCATGTAAAGTATTGCCATGAAACAAGATGATGTCACCCGGCTCCGTCTCAATGGGCTTCATCTCATACCCCAACGAGAGCAGGTGTGCCAGCAGCGTAGGCTCAACACCATCATCACTGCCTCGCTGACCACTCCAGACGGCGTGCGGAAGTGTGCCCAACAGATGAGAGCGTGGCATCACCCTCAAGCAGCCGTTTTCGCGCGTGGCTCGGTCAAGCGAGATAAAGACCGCGTGGGCTTCAGGCAGGCGACAGCCGTACTCCTTCCAATACGCATAGTGGGCATGTTATCCTTTCAGACCTTCGTCATTGTGATGATGCTCAATATTGGGTATGCCACCTTCTTCATGGACAACCGCATGCTGGTGGTAGAAGCAATGGCGGAAGCAGGTAAGATCGAGGGGAATCTCTTTCAAAAGTTCTCGCATCTCTCGTTGGGATTCAAAGAGCTGAAGATGCATCGGCGGCGACGTGAGCGGCTGTTGCAAGGGCACCTCGTACCGGTTGCCCAAGAGGTGCGCCAAGCGCAGGATACCATCAATCGGCAGTTGGCCCTCAACTTCAGCGCCGGAGACATGTATTATTACTGAGCCATTGGGTTGACACTCTTTATCCTTCCATCACTTCAGGTCTTGGTGGGTGAGACCGCAGCAAGTGCGATCACCGTGATGATCTTTTTGTTTGGAAATCTGAGTGAGATCCTCTTTGCCTTCTCGATTTTGCTGCAATACGATGTGGCAGTAGATCGCCTCCAAAAACTCGAAACATCGCTGAAACGTCCACCACCCGACGAGCAAGCACTGGAAGCCCTACGGCTGAAGGAGACGGGCCCCTTTGAGAAGCTCACCCTGAGCGAATGTACCTTTTCGTATCATAATGCCGAGGGCATCTCCTCCTTCCAGGTGGGCCCTTTTGACTTGGAGCTCTCACGAGGAGAGCTGGTGTTTATTGTCGGCGGAAACGGCAGCGGGAAGAGTACTTTTCTGCGCATGCTCTGTGGACTCTATCTGGCAGAGCAGGGCACCCTCCGCTTTAACAATATCCCCATCACCGCGCACAATGTAGAACTCTATCGTCAGCAGTTTTCCACCGTCTTTACAGACTTTCATCTGTTTGATCAGCTTTATGGGCTGGAGCACGTCACCGAAGCGCAGGTCGTGGCGCTTCAGAAGCAGTTTATGTTGGACCATAAGACCTTCTTTGATGGACATCAGTTTTCCACCTTGGACCTCTCGACGGGCCAACGCAAGCGGCTGGCATTGCTGACCGCCCTGCTGGAAGAGCGCCCCATCTTGATCCTGGATGAAGTTTCTGCCGACCAAGATCCTGAGTTCCGCCGCTACTATTACGAGGTCTTGTTGCCCGAGCTGAGGGCTCAAGGAAAGACCCTCCTGGTGGTCAGCCACGATGATCGTTATTTTCACATCGCAGATCGGGTGTTGTACATGAATGATGGCACCTTCGATCTGACTCGAACGCTGAACCCTGCGCACTGAAAGGCACACCGAAGATGCCATCCGCACACCCTTCGAGCCCCAGCCCCTTTCCGCGTGGCACACCTTATATTGTGCTCAACGAGCTGGCGGAGCGATTTAGTTTTTACGGCATGCGCACCCTCTTGGTCGTCTTTATGACCACGCAGCTCCTGAATGCGCAGCATGAGCTGGCCGTCATGACTCAGGAAGAGGCCAAGAGTTGGTATCATACCTTTGAAGCGGCGGTCTATTTTTTCCCCATCTTGGGTGCGATCCTCAGTGATGCCTTTTGGGGCAAATATCGGACCATCTTGCTACTCTCATGTGTCTATTGTTTGGGGCACCTGTGTCTGGCACTTGACAGCACACGTTCGGGGCTGATGTTGGGGCTGAGTCTGATTGCATTGGGCTCCGGTGGCATCAAGCCTTGTGTCTCTGCTCATCTGGGTGATCAGTTCTCGTCGGCGCAGGGGGAGCAGCTCAGCCATACCTTTAGCTGGTTTTTTCTGGCGATGAACGTCGCGGGGTTGTTGGCCTCCTTGTCTACGCCTCTGTTGTTAGAATCATATGGTCCGCATGTGGCATTTGGAGTGCCGGGCCTGCTGATGGGTATTGCAACCTTCACCTTCTGGTTGGGGCGAAATACTTACATTCGGGTGCCTCCGGTGGGTTTGACTGCATTCCGAGTGTTCCTGGAGCCGCAGCAGCTCAAGCGTATCGGAGAGCTGCTCTTGATCTACGTGTTTGCGGCCTTCTTTTGGGCAATGTCTGCTCAGACGGGAGCCGCCTGGGTCTTTCAAGCTCAGAAATTGGATCGTCACCTGTTGGGCATGGAGCTTCTCCCGGCGCAGATTCAGTCCGTCTCACCCTTGCTGAACTTGGTGCTGATTCCCTGCTTGACCTATGGACTGTATCCGCTGCTGGGACGGATTCGACCTCTCAATGCGCTGCACAAGATTGGGCTGGGCTTTGGGACTGCAATGCTGGCCTTTTTGGTGTCCTCCTGGATTGAGATGCTGCTGAGCTGGGGACAGACGCCCATCATTTGGTGGCAGGTCTTGGCGCATGTGTTGATGAGTGCGGCGGAGATCATGGTGGCCATGACCTGTCTGGAGCTGTCATACAAACGAGCGCCACGGGTGTTAAAGTCGTTGCTGATGGCTGCCTTTATGTTGAGTGTCTCATTGGGCAATGTCTTCACGGGATGGGTGAATTATGTGATCCGGCGTCCTGACGGGAGTGTTGCCTTGGAAGGAGCATCTTATTATCTCCTTTTTGTTGGGGTGATGTTGGGGGCCAGCCTGCTGCACGGGTGGGTGGCGAGTCGTATGCAAGACATCCACGAGGCCCCTGAAGAAGCCCGCCAAGTCGCTCCAGCCCCTTGAGAATTTCCCCTTGAGAATTTCCCCTTGAGTATTTGCAGACGAAAAGCTGTCTGCTTTATCTCATGCGTGTGCGTGAGCCCGCGTGTGCGCGTGTGCGCGAGCCCGCGTGTGCGCGTGTGCGCGAGCCCGCGTGTGCGTGCGTGTGCGTGTGCGTGAGCCCGCGTGTGCGTGTGCGTGAGCCTCCCCTTAAAATCCGGCGTCCACATCAGAAAGCGCAAGAACTCGGTTGACAGCGGCGAGGGCATATGCTACCCCTTTGATAACTGAATGAATGCTCATTCAGTCTGCCGAGCCTGGAAGTAGGTCGGCAGCTTGGGCCTATGCCCTTCGATCTCCGAGCTGGATGGAGCACGTCATGGCCGCGCGTGGCGACAAACGGGAATCCATTCTGGACGCAGCCATTCGGGTGTTTGCGCGCCAGGGCTTTCATCAGTCCCGCGTTGCTGACATTGCCCGAGAAGCGGGTGTGGCCGACGGCACCATCTATATTTACTTCAAGCACAAAGAAGACATCCTGATTGCCATTTTTGAAGAGAAGATGGCCCTGGTATTGCAAAAGCTGCGGGCGGAGCTGGCCGACGTGCTGGATCCGGCGGAGCGGTTGCGGACCTTCATCTCCTATCATCTGACCCAGGTGATGCAGAATCGGGAGCTCTCAGAGATCCTTCAGGTGGAGCTTCGGCTCTCCAACAAGTTTATGAAAGAGTATGTGCCGGTTCGATTGACCGAGTACTTAGACGTGATTGCCGAGATCATCGTAGAAGGCCAGCGTCAAGGAAAGTTCCGAACCGACATCAGCCCGGCTGTCATGAAGCGGGCCATCTTTGGTGCGCTCGACGAGCTTGCCATGCACTGGGTCTTGACACGAGGTCGTCGTCCAGACCTACAGGCTTCCGCTGCTCAGCTTGCGGCGGTCTTTCTCAGTGGTATTTCGTGCGGTGGAGACTCGAAACCTTCCGCCGTGCATCCCATCTCTTCCATGTCATTGGATGAGACTTCTACCGTTCCTTCAACTACAGGAGGTCAGACGTGAAAATCGGCGTGCTGTTGAAGCAGGTGCCCGACACTGACACCAAGATCAAGGTGAAGCCCGATGGGCTGGGCTATGAGACCGCAGACATCAAGTACATCCTCAACCCGTATGATGAGTTTGCGGTGGAGGAGGCCCTGAAGCTGCAAGCCAAGTTTAAGGGCGAAGTGGTGGTCTTCACCGTGGGTCCGAAGCGGGCCGAAGACGCCATGCGCACCGCGATGGCGATGGGTGCAGATCGAGGCGTTCGTATCGAAGAAGACGGCCTGGGCACCCTGGACTCCTTTGGTGTGGCCCGTCTGCTGGCGGCGGCGGTGAAAGCCGAAGGCTGTGAGATCCTCTTCACGGGCAAAGTGGCCATTGACGACGACGCTGGTGCCGTGCCCTCCCTGGTGGCCGAGCTGCTCGACTGGGCACAAGCCACCGTGGTGGACTCCTTTGACGCCGCCGACGAGAAGTCTGCAACCGTCAGCCGCCGTATTGGTGGAGGCTCCAAAGAAGTGCTCAAGGTCAGCTTCCCTGCCGTGATCTCGGCAGAGAAGGGCCTGAACAGCCCCCGTTTTGCCTCCTTGCCGGGCATCATGAAAGCCAAGAAGAAGCCGTTGGCAGTTAAGACGGCGGGTGAGCTGGGCGTGGGTGATTTGGCCGCCAAAGTGAAGATCACCAAGTACAGCCTCCCGGCCGCGCGCAGTGCAGGCAAAGTGCTCAAGGGCGATCTGGCAGCCAATGTCAAGGAGCTGGTGCGTCTGCTCCACGAGGAAGCCAAAGTCATCTGATTTGAAAGGATATCTGACATGGCAAGTGGAATTCTTGTGTTGGTTGAGCACCAGGATGGTCGGGCCAAAAAAAGTGCGCTGGAGCTGCTGAGCAAAGCCACCGAGCTGGGCATTGGTCCGGTCTCGGCGGCGGTGATTGGCGCGGCGGGCACCGACCTGACCGCTGCGCTGGCCCAGTATGGTGCCACGAAGGTGTATTATGCAACGGGTGCAGAGTTCGCGGCCTACTTGACCGCGCCTCACGCGCGTGCGCTCGAGGCCATTGTGAAGGCTGCCGATCCGGTGGCGGTGCTGGCAGCCGCCAGCGCAGGCGTGGGCAAGGATCTGTTGCCTCGGGTGGCCGCTCGGTTTGGCACCGGCGTTGCCGCCGATTGTACGGGCTTGTCAGCGGCCAATGGTCGTCTGAGTGGCCGTCGTCCGGTGTTTGCGGGAAAAGCCATCACCGACGTGGAGATCCCAGTGGGGATTCAGTTTTTCTCCGTGCGTCCGAATTCCTTCACGGCTTCACCGAAGAACGCCAGCGCCAGCGCGGTGCAGGTGTCGGTGAGCTTGAGCGCCTCTGACGCTCGAGTGCAGCTCGTGAGTGTGGTGAAGGGTGCCTCGGAGAAGGTGGACCTGACCGAAGCCGACCGGATTGTGTCCGGCGGTCGTTCGTTGGGCAGTGCTGAGAACTTCAAGGTGATCCAAGAAGTGGCCGACGTGATTGGAGCGACGGTGGGTGCTTCCCGCGCAGCGGTGGATGCGGGCTATGCCACCCACGACATGCAGGTGGGGCAGACCGGAAAGACCGTCAACCCGACCTTGTACATTGCCTATGGCATCTCGGGTGCCATTCAGCACTTGGCCGGCATGCGCAGCTCCAAGGTGATTGTGGCGATCAACAAGGATGCGGACGCGCCAATCTTCCAGGTGGCCGATTATGGCATCGTGGGTGATTTGTTCCAGGCCGCTCCGTTGATGGCAGCGGAGTTCCGTAAGCTCCAGGGCTGAGCCCTGCTTACCGGATCTTCACAAGAGCCCGGCTTCAATCCTTACGGGTTGAAGTGCGGGCTTTTTTTCTTTGCCTGAGCCATGTTCCGGTAGAGAGGCACCGGAATGCATTTGCATCTCTTGCGCGATCCATGTTAAGAGATCAGCATATGCGAGATGCGGAGTTGTGTGCGGAGGCCGGATGGCGAGGCGGACTGGGCCACGGGAGACTTCGACCTCTCGGCAGTCGGCCATCAAACGACCCGGTCAGGGCGGACGTGGCCCACGCCGAACGGTGGTTGGAACGCTCCTCAAAGCGGGCAGACTTCAGGAAGCGGTTCAGAAGGGCGAAGAAGAACTGAAGGCGGGCGCTGGTGTAGAGATCGCTGGCGACTTGGGGCTTGCCTATTGGCAGCTCGGCATGCCACGACATGCCGCCCGATCACTCTCAAAATGGACCTCAGAGCAGCGAGACGTAGAGCAATGGGAGCTGTGGATCCGTCTGGAAGCCCTGGGTGAAGTGCCACCTTCTCCGTGGCCTTCGACCTTGCGAAAGCTCCAGCCGGGACATGCGTTCCTGCTCCAACCGCCTGCGGCTGAGGACCGAGCAGCCGACGAACACGCAGCCTCTTCCGTGGGGCAAGCGTTGTATTTCTTGCGGCGACGGCAATTTGAGCCGGCTCAGCAGGTCATTGAAGCCTTGCTGGCCGCTGCCGAGACCCGCAGCCTGGGAGATGCCTTTGCGTGGGGGCTTGCGCGCGAGCGTGCAGAGTTTCCCGACACGCCTGCACCCTGGGCGGCTGAGCATGTGAATGTCTTTAGCCCTTCTCGGCTGGAGACCTCTGAGCCTGCGGCGGAAGAGACCCCTGCTCTTCTGCGCGTCCATCCGCCACCGTCTGAGCCGGGGGCGATCATTGCCAGTGCCGACGGAGACGAGCCCGTCGGGGAGGATGTTGTGCCGCCGTTCAACCACTCTGCCGCTCCTGCCGCCCCGACTGTGGTGGAAGACGAAATTATTGAGGCTGCGGAAGACGACGAGCCCACCGAAGAGCTGTACGTCTATACGCCTCTTCAGGGCGCGGGTCTGCCCGGCCTGAAGCTCCTCAAGCAGCGTCCCGCCTACGATGGTGAAGACGACGAAGTCATCGTCATTGAACGAGAGACCGGCAAACGAAAGATGGACGGCCAGCTCTGGTTTCGGCCTTCGGAGCGACCTTACACCACGCCCAGCCGCAATCCGGCCCGCAGCCTGTATACCTTCGACGACGAAGATGACCGGAAGACGGAGATCAAAGCCCGTCCCGAAGAGTCTCCGACGCGCCGGGTGATGCTCACCGCCTTAGAAGCCGACGATGAAGTGGTGGTGGCCCCTCGAAAAGTGGAGTCTGAGCGGTATACGCCTTATATTCCTACCCAGCGGAACAGTGTCCCAGAAGAAAAGCCTCAGCCGCCGGTCTCAAACTTTCTCAACGAGATCGAGCGGGCACTGGCGGAGCGAGACGCGGCGGCGGTCTCCTTGAGCCCCTCCAGCACCGAGCCTCCGCCGGCTCCGGGTGCCCTGAAGGCCGAAGACGAGCTGACCCTTGATCTGGAAGATCTCCCTGATAAACAGAAGCGTCCCGTGCGAGGTACCGGTGAAGGTCCGGTGGCGCGGCTGAATCCGGTGCCTGCCGAGCCTTTGGCGCATCGTGCGGCACCCCCTCCTTTTACGCGGCATCAGCCTCAGCCGGTTCAGGGTGGGCCTTCTGCCTACGCCGACACCCAGATCTTGCCAGACCGGCAGGCTGCGCGCACGGGCGAGGCGACTCAAATCCGCAGCTCACAGCAATATTTCCGCCGCTCTGAGCGAGGCGGGCAGCCCTCGAAGGCTCCGTTTGTGATGACGGCGGTGTTGACGGGCCTGTTGTTTGGGGCAGGGTATGCCCTGATGCACTCTCAGGAATCCCGGCAAGTGGCGGCATTGACCGAGAGTGCCGAAGCTGCGCTTCAGAGTGGTGCCCATCCCAGCCTGTTGCTGGCCCTCAGCGAGCTGCGCAAAGCCCCCGCCAATTCAGAAGATGCCCGAGCCCTGGCCGAAGCCCTGGCGTGGAGCCTTTGGTCTCGTGAGGGGCTCAAGTTGGGTGACAAGGGCCCGGATTTTTCCTTTACCCAGCTCCAGGGCAAGTATGCGCTGTATGCACTGGTGGCCACAGGTGAAGCCGCCATGCTCAACGGGGCTATTTTTAACACACCAGAGAACCTGCAAGCACAGTTTGGGCAGTATGCTCAAGAGCCTTATTACGAGCTGATCCTTGGGCGATTGGCGGCAGAGCGGGCTCGATGGGTGCCGGATGCCGAACGGGAAGCCCTCGAGCACTTCGAGCGCGCGCGTGCGTTGATCGAAGAAAACGCCCATCCCGGATTTCCGGTCTCAAAGGCGGAGCCCCTGATGGGGATGGCAGTGCTCGCCTCTCGCCTGGGCCAGTCTGATGCGGTCAAACGTTGGGAAGCCGTCAAAGAAGCCGATCCCGAAAATGTGTGGGCTCAGCTCTATCTGGGCATTGCCGCCTTGCCCACCAAAGGGACCATCGACGAGATCAAAGGCTCAGCACGCACGCTGCAAGCCAGTCTGAAAGACAAGTTCTCACCCCGTCAACGGGCGACCTTGACCCTGGCACTGGCCAAACGGGTGGCCTCGGGCGGTTCGGTGGCGGATGCAGAAGGGCTGATGCGGGAGGCCGTCTCACAAGATCCGTCTTGGCCGGAGAGTGCCCTGGCCCTCAGTCAATCCCTGCTGGATCGTGGCAAGGTGATGGAAGCCCTCAAAGTGCTGGCACCGCTGGAGCAATATTCCGGCGAGCAGCTAGAGCTGGTGGCGCAGCGGGTCTACGCTCAGATCGAAAATGCAAACCTGCGGGATGCAACGGAAGCCGTGCGTAATCTCTCAGTGGGAGGAGTCGTTCCTCGGCTGGCGCTGGTGGAGGCCCTCCGAGCTCGGCTCGCGCGTGAGGTGGACGATTGAGCCAGTGCTGGAGCGTATGCAGCAGCGGGACTGAAGCTGGCCAGTGCGGATGTGGAGCTCCTGCAAGAGCAGGCTCAGCTCTCCTACATGCAGCGTAAACTCGAGGCGGTGGCCCAGCTCGACGCTCTGCTGAGCATACTTCCCAAAGCAGGGCGGGGGGCACTGGTGGCCCCGCTTAAGGCTCAGCGGGCGGTGCTCAAGGGGGGTGCCGAGCTGAATCGAGCGGTTGCCGAGGTGATGGAGTCTTCATCCGCGCATCCACGGGCGGCTTGGGTGTTGGCAGAAGATGCCCTCAAGCGGGGTGATGCGTCGGCGGTGAAGCTCTTGGAAGTGGCCCGCAGCACCGGCGATCTGCCGAAGGTGGAGCTGGCCTATGCTCGGCTGTTGGGAGCTATTCCTGAGCAGCGAGATCAAGCGCGTGCCGCACTGCAAGCTTTAATGGATCGTCCTTGTGTTGAATCTCCGCTCTGTCAGGAAGCCCGACGTCTTCAAGAGCAGCTCCGCTGAATTCCCTCTCTCTCCGCGAGCCTGAGATGTCCCCAGATCAGAAAACACATGCGTGTAAGGTGAGTTCCGGTGCCGCATCTGGCAAGGTGATCCTGTTGGGTGAACACGCGGTGGTCTACGGCCAGCCTGCCCTCGCGTGTCCGGTTCTGCTGGAGACCACGGTCATCGTTCGGGCGGCAGACGGTCCTCTCTCCCTCAAACTTCCAACACAACAGGAAAAAGCTCTGTGGGCGGCGCTGGAGGATGGACGCCTTCGTGCCGCTCTTGAGCAGGCATTGGCACTGTTTGAGCTTCCACACGCTGGCGTCACGCTGGAAATTCAGAGCGCACTTCCGATGGGGCGAGGGTTGGGAAGCTCAGCGGCGCTCTCAATCGCACTGCTGCGGGCGCTGAGTGCGTATACGGGGCGCAACTTAACCGAGTCTCAGCTCCTGGAGGCGGGTCTCAAGCTGGAGACCTGTTTTCACGGCACGCCGTCCGGGCTGGATCATACCTGTGCGGCACTGGCACAGCCACTGTTGTTTACGCGCTCACCCTGGTCGGTGACACCGATCACCCTGAAGGATCGGGCTTGGCTCCTGCTGATGGACTCGGGGGGAGAACGTTCGACGGCGGCGTTGGTGGCGGGCGTGAGGGCGCGGTTGACCGAAGCGCCCTCGGTGTATCAGCCCTGCATCGATGCCATTGGTCAGCTCGTGCGAGAAGGCCGACAGGCGCTGGAGGCGGGGGACTGGGTGCGGTTGGGCAGGTGTATGCAGCAAAATCAGGTGGAACTGGAGACCTTGGGGGTCTCGACGCCGGGACTGGAGCGGTTGATCCGTGTGGCACTGGAAGCGGGTGCTTTGGGGGCCAAGCTGACGGGGGCGGGAGGCGGAGGCATGGTGGTGGCTCTCTTTCGTGTATCGCCGGAGACGTTGGTATCGCAGCTTCAGGCGGATGGGATCCCGGCATGGTCGGTGGAGCTTGGTCCTCAGCCACGACGGTGAGGCGAACAGCAGAAGGGAGCAGCGTTGAAGCCGGAGCTTAAAGACGGAACAGCCACCGTAATGGCCCATCCCAATATTGCCCTGGTGAAATATTGGGGCAAACGGGATGAAGCACTCAACCTGCCACACACAGGGAGCATCTCGGTAACACTCTCGCCCATGAAGACGGTGACCACCGTCACATTTGAGGCGGGGCTGGAGCAGGACGAGGTGCGGCTCAACGGAGCGGTTGCCGATGCCGGGACTGTGCGAGGCTCGGTGAAGGTGCTCGACCTGATACGGGGGCGAGCGGGCCTGCACACGCGGGCGCGGGTGGACACGGAGAACTCCTTTCCGACGGCGGCGGGGTTGGCGAGCTCTGCGTCGGGGTATGCGGCGCTGGCGATGGCAGCGGGAGCGGCGGCTGGACTGCGTCTCTCGAAGCAAGAGCTCTCGGTGGTGGCGCGGCGAGGCTCTGGATCAGCGTCTCGTTCGCTGCATGGTGGTTTTGTGGAGTGGCGTCGAGGGGAGCTGGCGGATGGTTCGGACTCCTGCGCGGTGGCGTTGGCTCCGGCGCAGCACTGGCCCTTGAAGGTGCTGGTGGTGGTGGTGGAAGCGGGACCGAAGCCGATCTCGTCGCGGGAGGCGATGAAACGCACGGTGGCGACCTCGCCCTTTTATCCGGCTTGGCTGGAGAGGGTGGAAGCGGATCTGCCGGTGGCGCGCGAAGCGATTGAGACTCGCTCGCTGGAGACCCTGGGGTTGATGGCGGAGCGCAACTGTCTCTCGATGTTTGCGACGATGTTGGGCGCACAGCCCCCCGTGATCTATTGGCGGCCCAGCACGCTGGCGGTGTTGGAAAAGGTGCAGGCACTTCGGCGAGAAGGGCTGATGGGTTTTTATACGATGGATGCGGGTCCAAACGTCAAAGTGCTCTGCACGGCGGAGACGGCTTCGACGTGGCGCTCGACACTGGAGCTGATCCCAGGGGTTCACTCGGTGCTGGCGTGCGAGGTCGGAGGACCGGCGGAGCGGCTGGCATGAGCATGTGGCAGGTATTTGCTCCGGGTAAGCTGGTATTGTGTGGTGAATACGCCGTGCTGCTGCCGGGTGGCGAAGGTTTGGTGCTGGCGGTATCCTCGGGGATCCTGGGTCGCTGGGAAGAAGTGGCCGGTGGAGCGCCTCTTTACTCCATTGAGACCGACCTCCTTCCTGGACGGGTGAGCTCGTTGAGGTATACCCCTGAAGGGTTCCATGTGGAGCATTCGGGTGCTGAGCAGGTGCTGAGTTTTGTGCTCACCGCACTCACTCGGGTGTGGACTGCTGGGGCTCACACGGGGCCACCTCCTGGTTTTCGGCTGTGTTTAAAAGCAGAAGGGGCGCTTGAGGTGATGACCGAGGCAGGTCCGGCCAAGCTGGGATTGGGGTCGAGTGCTGCGGCGGTGACCGCCACCGTCAAGTTGGCTCTCAGCGGCTGGAAGTTGCCCAAGCGGGCGGACGATGGCCTGAAGCTGGCATTTGAAGCCCATGCCGAGGCTCAAGGAGGGCGGGGGAGTGGCGTAGACGTGGCGGCCTCCTTTTTAGGTGGGCTGGTGCATGTCCAACAGACAGCGTGCGGGCTCCAAGCGTGTCGTGTGGCGGAGCCGCTTCCGGTGTCGTGGCTGGCCGTTTGGACCGGACAGTCGGCAAAAACCGTGCCGAGAGTGGCACAGTTTCACCGTTGGCGCACTCAAGCACCGGCGGAGGCTCAACGCTGGGTGGAGTCGAGTACTGCGGAGACGCAGCGGGTGCTTTGGGCACTGAACAAGGGTGACGGGGACGAGGTGATGGCCGCCCTGCATGCCCATCGGCAGCTCTTACGCAAGCTGGGCGAGTTTACGGGAATTGAGCAGGAGACCTCGGCGCTGGAGAAAATGGCAGAAGTGGGTGCCATCTTTGGAGTGGGCAAACAGTCCGGTGCAGGTGGAGGTGACTGTGGCATCATCTTATACCGGGACGAGCGCCAGCGTTCTGAGCTGGAGAATCTCCTCCACGCCGCCCAGCTCATCCCCTTAGACCTCACCCAACAAAACGGGGTGCAGGGGGCACTGCTCCCTGCCGGGAGCGTTTGAGAGGGCAGCGCCCT
>JBJTQF010000066.1:0-12156 GCA_046075485.1 Myxococcota bacterium
GGATCTCCCCCCTGCACCCCGTTTTGTTTTTAGCCGCCTGCCTCGCGATTTCGGCGCCACTTTGCCCCGACGCCGGTGAGATTAAACAGCATCCATCCCCCCACCAGCGGCCCGACGGGCCATGACACGCAGATACACAGCGTCGAGACCCACTTCACCACATACCCTTCAAAGCTCTCTCGATGCGCTTCCATCCCGGCCCAAGCACACAGCACCCCGATCAGCACATGCGCGGTCGGATGTTCCCCCAAAAACCGGATCAAGCCCCAATCTTTCGGCACCTGTCCCGTCTTCAGCGAGGCGATGCTCATCACCACCCCCATCCCAACAAACAAAACCGCATACACATAAAACAACATCGCCAGCCGTTTTTGAAACTTCACCTCATTCCGGCTGTGGTGCTGAGGCGCTTCGGCGACCTTCTTCACCTCTTCCCGCTGCGCGAGCATCGCGCGAGCATACTGTCGAATCGAGATCTCGGGGTCATGTTTCGCCAGCGCATTCAGCAGCGGCTCAATCTTATCTGGCGCATACTGGAGCAGCTTCTTCAGCGCCTGCATCCGCTCATAAGGCTCTGGCGCCTGACACGCGCGGAGCCATCCCTTGAGCACCTCCTCTGGCACGTTCTCTTTTTCCACCCTCTCAGGTTCTAACCTCTCAGGTTCTAACCTCTCAGGCTCGATCTTCTCAGGCTCGATCTTCTCAGGCTCCCTCTTATCATCCGCTTGCCGCTCCATCTTGTGACCTCTTCCGATAAAAAAATGACGACCGCGTCCATTATGAGTCAGGGCATCTTAGTCCAAAAACGAGCCAACATCTATTGAGAGAGAAAACCCCCTCTCTCTCACCTGATTTTTCCGAACCTTGCAGCTTTTCTTCAGTGCAGCTATATTACCTTCTTTTTTTCGCGCACCTTCAGCACGCTTCCACCGCAGAGAGGTGATGGATGAATACACAGCACAACGAGCACGAGACCCTCATCCCCGGCATCCCCGGTTTTACTTGGGAAGACCTTCACGCACCCCGCCGCTTGGCGGACCTTTTGCACCTCTTTTTTGCCTTCTTCGAGCAAAACGACGCCGCACTCTTTGCCCAATATCATGCGTGGCTCCACGGCCAGAAGCTCACCGCCGTTGAAGAATCACGCCTGCTCGTGCGCTGCGCTCCCTTCGTCAGCAGCTTTGTCGCCCGCGTCTTTAACATTGAGCACGAAAAATCCCTGCTGGCAGACGATATCGATTCCCAAAAGGTGATCTATCGCTTCAAAAACGAATTTGCCGTGCGACGTGTGCTCAAGCGGGCCAAAAATCCTGTCGCCCCGGATACCCACCGAGAAGCCCTGATCAACTTCCTGCTCCCCCGCGTGGTGCCGGCACAAGGTGGACTCGACGACGAACACGTCACCGCCCTCTTTGTCGATCATTTTCTCCAGCTCGACCGCGACTACAAGCAGCTCTTCAGCGCCCGCGATCCCAAGCCCGTGCCTGCGGAGCAGCGCGCCCTCGTCAACACCTATCGGCGAGACCTCAGCGAACATCCCCAGTTTGGAGCGTGGTTTCAAAACGACGTGGTGCCTCCCCCCAAAGAGGGCGCATCCGGCGAAGCTCAAGAGCATGATGTCGTGCTCGCCCTGCTCTCTCAGCTCGAGCTGTGGCTGGCCGAACGCTGGAACAATCCCGACGAACGCGCCGAGATGAAACACTGGCCCAGCTTCCGCGTGCCCCATACCTTTGACTTTCAGCAGCTCGTCGAGCTGGTACGGCCCAACCCCGAGCTCCCCGAGCTGTTCATCGGCCCCGCCGAGCTGCGCCGCCCCCGCGATGGGTTTAAGCTCACCGACAGCCGCATGAGCCGCCGCCGCGTCATGGGCGAAGTCGAGTATTGTCTGTATTGCCACGACCGCGATAAGGATAGCTGCTCCAAAGGATTCCGAGAGAAAGACGGCAGCTACAAAAAAAATCCCCTGGCCATTCCGTTGGCTGGCTGCCCACTCGACGAGCGCATCTCCGAGATGCACCTGCTCAAGCAGCAGGGCGATCCCCTGGGCAGCCTCGCCCTCGTGACCGTGGACAATCCGATGTTGCCCGGCACCGGCCACCGCATCTGCAACGACTGCATGAAAGCGTGTATCTTCCAAAAGCAGGAGCCCGTCAACATCCCCGAGATCGAGACCAGCGTGCTCACCGACGTGCTGTCTCTGCCCTGGGGCTTTGAGATCTACAGTTTCCTGACGCGCTGGAATCCGCTCAACCGCTTGCGTCCCGTGGCCCTGCCCTACAACGGCAAAAACGTCTTGGTGGTGGGCCTCGGCCCCGCCGGTTACACCCTCTGCCATTACCTTATTAATGAGGGCTTTGGCGTGGTGGGCATCGATGGCCTCAAGCTCGAGCCACTTCCAGCTTCACTGGTGGGCAGCAAAGAACAAGCCCCCCTGCCCGTGCGCAACGTGCAGGAGCTGTTTAAAGAGCTCGATGAGCGCATTCTCACCGGCTTCGGCGGCGTGTCGGAGTATGGTATCACTGTGCGGTGGGATAAAAACTTCCTCAACGTGATCTACCTGAACCTGGCGCGGCGCAGCACCGCCAAGTTCTACGGCGGCGTGCGCTTTGGCGGCACCCTCACCGTCGAAGATGCCTGGGAGCGCGACTTCCACCACATTGCCATTGCCACCGGCGCAGGCAAGCCTACCATCATCGACATGAAGAACAACCTGATTCGAGGCATTCGGAAGGCTTCTGACTTCTTGATGGCCCTTCAGCTCACCGGTGCCTTTAAGCGCGAGACCCTCGCCAACCTCCAGGTGAGCCTGCCCGCCCTCGTCATCGGCGGAGGACTGACCGCCATCGACACCTGCACCGAGATGGTGGCCTACTACGTGGTGCAAGTCGAAAAGATGCTCGAGCGCCATGAAGCCCTGGTCGCCACCTATGGGGAGGCAAGAGCCTGGGCCTCCTACGACGCCGAAGAGAAGCGTCACCTGAGCACCTTCCTGGAGCATGGGCGAGCCGTCCGCGCCGAGCGCGCCCTGGCCATGACCGAGGGTCGCCCCCCTCGCCTCGCCGAGCTGGTGGATGGTTGGGGCGGAGTCTCCCTGGTTTACCGGAAATCCCTGCTCGACTCACCCGCCTACCGGCTCAACCACGAAGAAGTCGCCAAGAGCCTGGAGGAAGGTATCCGCTACATCGAGAAGATGTCCCCCATCGAAGCCATCCCCGATGAGTTTGGTGCCGTCTCCGCCCTGGTGTTCGAGCGGCTGGCCGAAGTGGAAGGCAAGTGGATCCAGACCGGTGAAAAAGTGACCCTGCCCGCCCGCTCCGTGTTTGTGGCCGCAGGCACCTCACCGAACATCATCCCCGAGAAAGAGCGGCCCGGCCTGTTTAAGCTCGACAAGCGCGGTCAGTTCTTCCAGGCCCATAAAGCCGTGTGGGACGATCAAGGGGGCCTGCATCTGGAGCCGGTCTCAGGGGCCGAAGTGGGCTTTTTTGCCTCCCTCTCCTACCGCGCCGAAGGAGATGCTCAACCCCGCGTGGTCTCGTTTTATGGCGATAACCATCCGAAGTATAACGGCAACGTGGTCAAAGCAATGGCCTCCGCCAAACACGGCTACCGGGAAGTGGCGGCGCTCTTCGCCCCCGAGACCCAGCAGCTCAACCCCGACGACGAGCCGAGCCGCCTTCCTGCTTGGGAGAAGCTCGTCACCCGTCTCGATGAAGAGCTGGTGCCCGTGGTGGTCAAGGTCGAACGGCTCACCCCCACCATCGTCGATGTGGTGGTGAGAGCACCTCTCGCCGCTCGTCACTTCGAGCCCGGACAGTTCTATCGGCTGCAAAACTACGAAACCAGCGCGCCCCTGGTGAAAGGCACCCGCCTCACGATGGAAGGGCTGGCCCTCACCGGTGCCTGGGTGGACAAATCACAAGGACTGCTGAGCATGATCGTGCTGGAGATGGGGGGATCCTCCCGGCTCTGCGCGGCACTCACCCCCGGCGAAAAAGTGGTGGTGATGGGACCGACGGGCGCTCCGACCGATATTCCGTCCAACGAGACCGTGATGCTCGTCGGCGGAGGTCTTGGAAACGCCGTGTTGTTCTCAATTGCCAAAGCCCTCAAAGAGCGTGACTGTAAGGTGCTCTATTTTGCTGGATATCGTAACAGCATAGACGTCTTCAAACGAGACGAGATCGAAGCCGCCACCGACGTCGTCGTGTGGGCCTGGGATGCAGGCGATCCGATTGCGCCTCGTCGGCCTCAAGACATGGCCTATCAGGGCAATATCCTCCAGACCATGCAAGCGTATAACGAAGGCCGCCTGGGAGAACGCCAGATCCGCCTGTGTGACGTGGATCGTATCATCGCCATCGGCTCCGACCGGATGATGGCTGCGGTCAAAAACGCACGTCACACCGGAGGCATGCTGGAGGGCGTCTTTAAGCAAGGCCATGAAGCCATTGGCTCCATCAACTCCCCCATGCAGTGTATGATGAAAGAAGTGTGTGCGCAGTGTCTCCAGCGCCATGTGGACCCCAACACCGGGAAGGAGCAGTTTGTGTTCACCTGCTTCAACCAGGATCAGTCCCTGGACTTGGTGGACTTCACCAACCTCAACGCACGCCTGCGGGTGAACTCCATCCAAGAGAAGCTGAGCCATCAGTGGCTCGACCACCTGCTGGAAGAGCAGCCCATGTTTAGGGTCTGAGGCTGGATGCACTCACCCAAAAGGGATTTCATCCCTTGACCCGTGTTTTCTTTTTGCACTGCTTATTTTTGCGCTGCTATTTCGTGCAAAGAGGGCGCTGCCCTCTCTGCACGCCCCCCCGCCCTCAAGCCTCCCGCCCCAGTGTCATACTCCAGCCTCACACCCCAGTGTCATCGTCCGGCGTTCCCGTTGAGCAGCGTTCCCACGCCGAAGGGGTGCTCTCGCAAAAAAACGGTGTGTATCGTCTTCTGGCACGCCATTTGCAGATACATCAAACAACAGCACCCGCCAGAGGCCATGAGCACCTGCGGGTATCCACTCCACACTCCACACAACCACTCAATAAGGAGCACGAAGATATGCGATAACCACCCGACCTTTTCCAGACGTAAGGCACTTAACCTGCTGGGCACCGCCGGATTTCTTGGTGTCGGCTCGATGATGATGGGCATCAACGCCTGCGAGAGCACCGACGAGTCCCCCACACCCGATCCGGGCACCACGCCCACCGCGACCCCGGAACCCACCCCGGGCCCCACACCCTCCACCTGTACGGAGATTCCGTCCGAGACGGCAGGACCATATCCTGACAAAACCGGCATGGTGGATGATGAGGTCTGGTATCGACAAGACATCACCGAAGGAAAGACCGGCGTTCCCTTGACCCTGGTCTTAACCGTGGTGGATGTCAGCGATAAGTGCGCGTTTGTAAAGGACGCCACCGTCGAGATCTGGCACTGCGATGCCGCCAGTCTCTACTCGGAATACTCTCAGCCCGGCTACGACGGCACGGGCACGACCTTCTTACGAGGGCTCCAAGTCACCGGCAGCTCCGGGCAAGTGACCTTTAAGACCGTCTATCCCGGCTGGTATCAGGGCCGAGTCACCCACATCCACGCCCAAGTGTACGTGAATGGCACTGTGGTGAAAGTGACCCAGTTTGCCTTCCCCGAGAACATCACCAAGCAGGTGTATAGCGTAGCGCCATATGCCTCCAAAGACCAGAATTCGCTCACGAATTCTTCTGACAACGTCTTCTCGGACGGCACCACCTACGAGATGCTGTCCGTGACCGGCAGCACCTCCGCAGGTTACGTGGCCAACCTCGTGGTAGGGTTGAAATAAGCACGAGTCCCCCCATTCATGTCGAGTGCTGGACATTAATGTCGAGGAAAGAATGTCCATCGAACGGACGCGCTCACCTTGCCCCACACGTTTCCAGCCTCACGCCTTTTTTGCCTCAGAACCTCGAGCCTCCAACCTCAACTCAGCACGGTGTCCCCGAACCCTGCATGGGAGAGAACCGCCCCCGCGCCGGATGGAAGCCCATGCTCCGACCCTATCGGATGCCGAGCTTCTCCAGCTTACTCCGCAAAGTGGTGGGTTTAAGCCCTGCCAACGCAGCCGCGCCCCCCACTCCGTAGATACGTCCCCCCGTATGAGCCAGCAGGCGCTCGAAATATCGCCGTTCCTGCGTCTCAAAGTTGAGCATCGGCTCCGGTTCTGTCGGAGAGTTCCCCTCCAGCTTGGGCATGCGCTCCAGCGGCGAGCGTCCCGGAGGCAGCAGGCCCCCCGAAGGTGAGTCCATCCGACGGCGAAACAAGAGCAGCTCCGGCTCGATCCGGCCAGCAGGCATCTGGATGGTGGCCCGCTCCAGCGCGTTGATCAGCTCCCGCACGTTGCCCGGCCAGGGCGCTTGCTCGAGGGTCTCCTGAGCTTCTGGGGAGAGCTCCCACGGTCCTCGACCACTGCGTCGATGTTCCCCCTCCAGAAATTGCTCGGCGATGCACACGATGTCCTCGCTTCTCTCTCGCAGTGCCGGAATGTGAAGCGGGAAAACCGCCAGGCGATAGTAGAGATCTTCTCGAAATCGCCCCGCTCGAATGGCCTCTTCCAGGTTAACATGGGTGGCCGCAATCACCCGCACATCCACCTTGAGGGTCTTGTCGGAACCCACCGGCTCAAACGTCCCCTCCTGGAGCACCCGCAGGAGCTTGGCCTGCGCCGAGAGCGGCATATCTCCCAGCTCGTCGAGCAGCAGCGTTCCTCCATTGGCGGTCACAAAACGACCAGGCCGCTCTCGATCTGCGCCCGAAAAAGCCCCTTTGACGTGGCCAAACAGCTCACTCTCGACCAAGTTCTCTGGAAGGGCAGAACAATTGAGCTTCACAAAAGGCCGATCCACTCGAGCACTCCAGTTGTGGATGGCCTGCGCCAGCACCTCTTTGCCCGTTCCGGTCTCCCCTTGAATCAGCACGGGTACATCCACCGTCGCCACTTGCCGCGCGTGACGCACCAGCTTACGCATCGCGGGCGCGCGTGACTGCTCCAGGCGCTGGCAAGCAACGTGTGCTCCACCTCCTTCCTCAAGCAGCAGTCGATTGTGCTCCTTGAGCTGATGACGATAGCGGTTGAGCATCGCCGCTTGCTCCGCAAAGAGCATGGCCAACGAGATGATGTGGCCATACACCCCCGCGAGCTGCACGGTGGACTCAGAGTAGGGCTCACACACACTTCGGTCGAGGGTGATCACCCCGAGCGGCTGGTCTCCGGCCACCAGCGGCACCACCATACACGAGTGCCCATCCGGGAGCCCCAAGACCTGCTCGTAGGGATCACCCTCTTCTTCGTGATCCTCTAAGCGCATCGCCGCTGGACGTTTGGAGAGCAGCACCCGCTTCAGCGACGGCAAGGAGCTCAGATGCAGCCGATGAGAACGCACGCGCGGCGTCGCCAACGGTCCCGCAGCAGCCACCACCTGCAACAGCTCTCCTTTGAGCCGGAAGATCGCCGCCAGATCGTAGGGCACCAGGGTACGCAGCGCATCCAGAGCGCGCTCGAGCACCTCTCCGACGGCGGAAGGGTCTGTCACCAGCCCCGCGAGATCAAAGAGGTCACGGGTATGATCTTGGAAGTCGTTCAGCGACGGCTGCATATGAACCTCTCTCTGGAGTGAAGGGCCCTCAGACATGGCTTCTGAATTCACGGGGTGGAGATACCACGGAATATCGTCGAGCGCCACGGTATTTCGTTACAATGGCCACGAAATATCGTGATATGCACGAAATATCGTGGTTGGAGATCACATCACCTGACGCTGAGTGGCGATTTTTGCTTTTAAAATCAACGAACTACAAAATATCGTGAAGGCTGGCAGGCTGTTTGTATTTCTCCAGACGAACATCAACGATGGAGTACCTCAAGATGAACACAACACCTGAATCAAACGTCCGCTCGGTGGACGTGGCCATCATCGGGACGGGAACGGCGGGCATGGCGGCCTACCGGGCAGCGCTCAAATACACCTCTCAAATTGTCCTCATCGAGGGAGGGCCTTACGGAACCACCTGTGCGCGGGTGGGCTGTATGCCCAGCAAGCTGCTGATTGCGGCGGCGGACGCGGCACATCATCTGGAGGAGGCGCATCACTTTGGGGTCACGTCTCCGCAGAAGGCCCGGGTGGATGGCAAGAAGGTGATGGCCCGAGTGCGCGCCGAGCGAGATCGATTTGTAGGCTTTGTCCTGGAGTCGGTGGAGGGTTTTTCGGAGGCGCATCGGGTGAGAGGGTACGCTCGTTTTTTGGATGCGCATACGCTCCAGGTGGGAGATCAGCGGATTGAAGCGCGTCGTGTGGTGATTGCCACCGGCTCCCGTCCTCGGGTTTTGCCGTTTTTATCGGATCTCGGGGATCGCCTGCTGGTCAACGATGATATCTTCAACTGGGACGAGCTGCCGAGCTCGGTGGCGGTTTTTGGTCCGGGGGTGATTGGGCTGGAGCTGGGTCAAGCCCTCCATCGGCTGGGGGTGAGGGTGCAAGTCTTGGGGGTGGGTGGATTTGTGGGGCCGCTGACGGATCCCCAGGTGCGTGAGCAAGCCCGTCAGATCTTCTCGGCGGAGTTTCCTCTCGAGCCCAATGCCACGGGCTGTCAAGCGGTGCGGGAAGGCAGCGGCGTGCGGGTCTCCTGGCACGATGCGGAGGGCATGCCACACACGGAGCACTTTGACTACGTGCTGGCGGCGACGGGGCGTCAGCCCAACGTGGACAAGCTGGGGCTGGAGCGGACGGGGCTGGCGCTGGATGTCCGAGGGGTGCCCCTTTACGACCAAAAAATGCTTCAGTGTGGTAAAACGCACATCTTTATTGCGGGGGATGCCAATGCGGATCTGCCGCTGCTGCACGAAGCGGCGGACGAAGGCAGGATCGCGGGCGAAAACGCGGGACATTTCCCGGAGGTTCAGCCGGGGCTACGTCGGACGCCGCTCTCGGTGGTATTTTCGGATCCCAACATCGCGATGGTGGGGGAGACGTGGGCGCAGCTTCAGGGGCGGGAGTGGGTGCTGGGGGCGGTCTCATTTGATGATCAGGGGCGGAGCCGGGTGATGCGGCTCAACAAGGGGCGGCTGCACCTGTACGCCGACCGTCAGACGGGACGATTATTAGGGGCGGAGCTGGTGGGGCCTCGTGCTGAACATCTGGGGCACTTGTTGGCCTGGAGTCATCAGCAGGGCCTGACCATCGCTCAAATGTTGGAGATGCCGTTTTATCATCCGGTGATTGAAGAAGGCTTACGCACTGCGCTGCGGGATGCGGATGCCAAGCTCAGAGCTTAAAATCAGGCTCCGCTGACGCTGGAGCCGAGCGGTCGTGATGTTTGAATGGGCTGTGGCTGCCAAGTGGCATCTTGGCCTCTGTTTCTCCACCCAGCGGGTGGATCTTAACCCTCAATGTGTTTTAATAGGAGTGATCTATGTATCCCAATCGTGAAGGTCAGCGAGTTCCAGATTTGAGCTTCCGGGTGCGTGAAGGTGCGGAGTGGAAGACCGTCACCACCTCCGACCTCTTTTCTGGCAAGAAGGTGGTGGTCTTTTCTCTGCCGGGCGCCTTTACCCCCACCTGCTCGAGCAACCATGTGCCCCGCTACAACGAGCTGGCGGATCGGTTTGCCGCGCTGGGGGTGGACACCCTGATCTGTCTCTCGGTGAACGATACGTTTGTGATGAACGCCTGGAAGGAGGACCAAAAGGCCGACCGTGTCTTCTTTCTCCCGGATGGCAATGGCACCTTCACCGAGCAGATGGGCATGCTGGTGAGCAAGGATGAGCTGGGTTTTGGCAAACGCTCCTGGCGCTATTCGATGTTGGTGCAGGACGGGGTGATCGAGAAGATGTTCATCGAGCCGGACGAGCCGGGCGATCCGTTTAAGGTCTCGGATGCCGACACGATGCTGAGTTACTTGGATGCCAACGGGTCGAAGCCGCTGGACGTGCTGCTCTTCACCAAGCCGGGCTGTCAATATTGTGTGAAGGCCAAGCGTCTCTTGGGGGAGCGTCAGATTCCGTATGCGGAGCTGCCGGTCTCACCGCGCATCCTGCACGCGCTGCCGGGCGCACGCACGACCCCTCAGATTTTTGTCAATGGTAAGCACATCGGTGGGGCTGACGACTTGGAAGTCTTCTTACAAGGTCTCTGAGAAGGCTTCTCGGGGGTGCATGGGTCTTTCGGGAGGGGCGGAGGTGAGGGGTCTCGCTCCATCCCCTCCCGTCTAACGGCGGGGAAAGTGCGCCTCAAGGATGACCAGATCTTCTTGGACCTGCAAGGAGAGCTGACCTTCCACTGCGCGCATCACCTGCTGTACGATGTAAAGTCCCAGCCCATATCCTTCCCCTACTTTCCGGTCTGGCCGAGGCGAGAAGCTACGCAAGCGACGGCGAAGCAGCTCCTCGTCTACGTCTTCGGCACGATTGCTCACCGTCAGACTCACCTGCTGTTCGTTGGCTTGAATGCGCACCCGCACGGGATGCCCTTCCAGACCATACAGGAGTGCATTTTTGACCAAGTTGGAGGTGACTTGACGAATGCGCTCGACCTCCCAGCGTCCGGCCACCGGTCCCCCACTCTCCAGGAGCAGCTCACAGGAGGGATGCATGAGCCGTAGGCCCGCCACCACCCGCTCGACCAACCCGGTAAAGTCGGCCATCTGGAGCCGTCGTGGTAAACCTTCGGGAGGCCGTACTTGGAGCAGGTCGAGCAGGTCTTCATTGAGCTGGGAGCATCGTTCGACGCCTTCTTGGATGAGCTTCGCAAACCGCTGCTGCTCGTGGTTGAGCTTAAGGCGCTGGAGGGCATCGGCGGCCAGCCGGATCACGGAGAGGGGTGTGCGCAGATCGTGTCGAAATAAGCTGGTCATCCGCCGATGAAGCTGGTCTGAAAACAAGGAGGAGGTCACATCCAGGGTCACGGCCAGGGCACCCAGGATATGGCCTGCTTCATCCAGCAAGGGGGCGGCGCTGACGCTGAAGATGTGTTCCACACCGTCGAGACCATGGGCGGGAATGGTGAGAAGCTGTGGCTCGGGGCGTTCGCCGCGTAATGCGCGCGCCAGAGGTGCGTTTTCGAGGGTCATCTCATCTCCGGTGGTCGTGGAGCGGGAGCGAGAGCGTCGTAACAGCTCGACGAGGGTAAAGGGGCCCTCTCCCATGGTCTCGCGGGCGGCGCGGTTCATGAGCCTTACGTGGCCTTCGGGATCGACCAAGACGATGCCTTCGTTCATGGCGCTCAGGATGAGCTCGAGCTCACGGCGCAGGGATTGCTCGCGGGCGGCGGTTTCTTCGGCTTCGTGGCGGGCTTTTTCGAGGGCGGCTTCTTTTTCGACCAGGAGCAGCTCGGCGGTGCGATCTTCGGCCATGCTGACGACGTATCTCACCACTCCTTCTCGGTCTCGCAGCGGAAAAAGCATGAGGGTGATGGCCAGAGGTCGATCTTTAAAGAGCGCCTGTTGTTCCAAAAAACCTGGAGAATACCAAAAAGGACCAATCTTGACCACTTCTCCCGCGAGTGCTCGCTGAAGCCGCTGGACGTGACCGCGTGCATGTTGGGCGGGATCGTGGAGGAGGTTATACCCCGGGATGGGTGGCAAGCCAAAAACACGGAGACAGGCCGAGTTGCTCTGTACGAGGAAACCCTCGGCATCAAAGACCTGCACCGGATTGGGGAGATGCTCCAAAAACTGCTCCATCACCCACGCGGGATCGGCATATCGCTGGTCGGGGTCGAGCACCGGAAAGCTCCTTTTGAATCGAGAATGCCAAAGCGCACGTCAGCGCGCGGAGGCGCATGCAGGAAAGCCTCGGCTCAGGCGCACGCACTCGAGCGCGCTGGGGCATGTGTCGCGTGAGGGTCCGCCCTTCGCTGCCCACTGGAATTTTTCCATAGGCCCACGGAGAAACAAAGTGCAAAAGCGGCTCGGAAGTGTCTCGCAGGGCATCGGAGGCGCAGGAAAGCTTGGTGAGCCACAAACACAATCGGAGAGGCAGCCGCTCCTCCTTGCCCAATCTGACCTTGATCCTGCCTTCATTCCGGGTACACTGCTCACAGCGTCACGACGCTGTCGAGTGGTTCACAAAACCCACCCCTCACGCGCACGCACGTAAGCGCAGGAGAGCCAAATGCCTCGACACTT
>JBJTQF010000067.1:0-34129 GCA_046075485.1 Myxococcota bacterium
ACGTCCCAGCCCTTCGTTGTTATCGGGGTGTATACAACGGTAGTCTGGCCAGCCCCCGGAAGAGCGCGGATCCGTCTGCCATCCATACGCACACAGTCCCAGGAGTGTCTGCTCGTCATCATACTGACCCGACTGGGGATATGCCGACAGCGAAACTGCCTCTTCACCCCCTTCAGCCGTTATACCAGGGCATCTCTCAGGCGATGCGCTGGCGGTGGTGCCGCAGGTCTTGATCTTCAGGCCATTGTCTACCCGCTGCGGGAGACTCTTACGGAGCTTCTCATCCAGAGTGGAGCGCAGGAAGGCATTGGTCGAGAGCGCGGCATAGGGATAGACCACACAGCCATCCGGATAGATGCCTTCGGCCTCAAACAGGAGCTGATACCAGTTGTCCGGTGAGAGATAGACATAAAACTGTTGTAAACAGGAGACATCCATCCCTGAAGAGGTCACGGTACAGGGGGAAGGTGCCTTAGAAGCCTGGCGTTGTCCAGCCGCCGGATCCTCCCCCGTGGCCAGGTCGAGCTTGGCTTTTAGGTCCGTAGGGTCACAGGCTGTTCCGTCCGAGGTGGTACACCCAAAGCTGACACTGACCAAACGCCCATTGTCGAGCAGCTCCTCGGGTGGCGGCGTGGGAGATACCGGGGTGGGGCTGTCGTCATCCTCACCCGTGGTACAGCCGGTGACACTCAACATCAGCATCACAATACTCAACGAAAGAGAGTGCGCACACACCATTGGTAGATGATGTGAGCAGGTCTGTCTAAGATCGCGCGCGTGTCTCATGAAATGCTCCATAAACAGGAGGAGGTTGAGAGCAGAGCCTCTCTCTGCTCACGCCTAAAACAAGGGCTGCACTGCTGCCACGCGCGTCCTCGCGCTTGTGTGAGCCTTCACACTCCGCCTCTGCACGTCTGCCATCTGAGCTAAGCTGCGTTGAAAAGTCAGGACCGAAGTAGGCGGGTATTTTTAAGAAAAATACGTCGGTGCGCCAAAAAAATGCAGAGAGCCCAGATGAACGGTCCTAGAGCGAGCCTTGAGGGGGCTTGAGGAGCTGGGCGGGACTCTCGAGGCAGCACAGAACAGCCCGGAGCTTCCGCACAGGTGCGCACGGGGAGCGTCTCCGCGAGCCCCACTTGGTAAAAAGTCCGCGTGGGATCCGTATCATCACAGTCGAGACAAAGATCCAGCCCGTCCCCATCCTGATCCGCCCCCCGCGTCCCCTCCCCATCACAGTCCTCGTCCAGTGCTGAGCTGCAAATCTCTGCTTTTTCAGGGCTTTGAGCCGCGTTTTGGTCTGCACAATCCCCAGGAAACAGCCGCTCCCCACTGCCCAGCTCGAGACCTTGCGCCAGTCTCACATAGCCATCCAAGTCCACGTCGAGCAGGCGCTCGGGCGCACAGAGGCGCATGAGCTGAGAGCCGTCCTTCAGCAGCAAAACTTGAGAAATGCCTTCTGCCCCATCCGGCGCACAGCCGAGTGAGAGCGGGAGCACCTGCACCCGCTCTGCATAAGCGGATCCTTCCGATGAAGGACTGCTTATGGAGGTTGACTTTTTCCAGATGAGATAAGGTTCTGTCGCGTCTGCGGGAGCCGAGAGGCGATAGAGGGTGAGCTGCTCGATGGTTGGCCCGCTCTCGTTGGGCTCGTATGCTGTCCGAACGCCCAAAAAGAGCTGTGCCGTCGGAAATGCGGGTGTTTCTGGTGTCGAGGCTGCATCCGAAGGCTCCGTGGGAGAGCCCACCTCCCCTGTCACGAGTGGGGGGAGCTGCACTGTGAAAAAGGCTGAATCCACTTCGAGCAACGAGGTGGACGAGTCCTCGGAGACCTGAGCCAGTTCGTCTACCTTATAGGTAACATAGGTGACGTTGGTGGTGCTGTCCCGCGTCCATTTGAACCAGCTCAGCTTACGGACGAGCTCCGGCTTCTTATCCTCCCAGTGAACGGCCAGCCAAAATGTGTCAAGTGAGGAAGGATCTGCCGCCACCTCAGCGGCGCTCGTGAGGTTTTGGTCCGATTCTACCTCCAAACGCAGCAAAACATCGTCGCGTTGATCCAGCGGTTTCTCAGAACCCAGTGGTCCTGGTGCCGCGAGAATGAACCCTTGGGTCGAGTCTGCGTAGGGATCGGTCACAAACAGACCCGCCATACCCTGCTCATCCTGTAAGACCCCCACGTGGGGATGGATGGTCATGGTAAGATTTCGCTCGTCCGCATGAAGGTTTAGGCACGCCCCCGCATCATCCCCCTCGACGTCAACACAGGAGAGAGCCGTCTCACTGGAGAGGGTCAGTGCCTTTTCCACCGAGAGAGAGAGCAGATCCAGCGACTCCGTAGCCGCAGTACGACGGGGCGCATCCAGCAGAGAGGCGTGAGGAACATCTGCCAGCGCCCGGACACCCTTCGACGAGTCTGTCAGTGCGGTAATGACCAGCCAGGGCTGTTTATCCCAGCTCCCGGCGGGCACGAGATCCCAGAATGTACTCGTTTGAGTGGCGAGCTCCACCTTGAGCATGGTGCCACCACACTGCTTTACTTGTTCGGTGAGCGTTCGATTCATGCCTTCGGAAGGCCAACACGCAGACGATCCAGAAGGCAGCAGCACCAGCCAGCCCTCCGGGGTATGGCCATCGTCGCCTATCCTGGTGAAGCCCATGACAAAAAGGGAGTCCTGCTCGGTCTCTCCCCAGCGCACTTGTTTCACTCTTAGATGGTTATCTCCTGGGAGCTCGCATAACGTCCACGCAGGGGTTGGCAGCGGGAATTCCAGCCCCTCGTCCCCTGCCGGATCGTCGAGACGCTCCATTGTATCCGGCATCCCGTACAGAATTGCCTGGCCTGTTGATGCGTCCTTCCAGGCCATCATCCAGCGTGTGTTTGTCGTCGGTGTCACGCTTGTATCCCACATCCAAGCCCCGAGTGGCTCCGCTGGGTCGAGCGTCAATTTCCCGCACGCCTGCTCACCCTCCTGTTTAACCTGCGGGAGCAAGCTGTGTGTCTCCAGGAGCTCGGTGGGATCCAGCGTCGGACCCAAAAACTCCGGCGTGGGTGTCGGTGTGAGCTCCAGCGGGAGCACCTGCGGCAGACAGGCACTCAGCAGCAGGCTGAGCCAAGCCGCAGCCCCCCAACCTGGGTGCAAGATGCCATTCTGAAGCGTTTCCCGAAGTGTCGCAGCACGAAATAACGCGATAACAAGTCTGCGTGTTCCGTGAATCATCCTGGATATCCTCCTGTGTGGTGCCCTTACGCGGCTGCGCATGACCCCCTCAAAATCGCTGACGCCAGCCCAGATGAAGCTGAAGGTCAAATGTCTCCTGCAACGCCGGAGAATGTCCCACAGACAGCTCCAGCGACCACCAGCGCGGCTCAAAATAGGTCTGAGCCCGTCGTGCTCGATACGAGAGGGGAAAGAGCTGGCCCAGCGCAGGCAGCGCCACCCCGACCGCACCTTCGAGCCCTTGCCCCTGCGTATGAGTGCGGGAGAGCTCCAGAAAGTGGCCCTTCTCCTCGAGCTTCGCTATGCTCCAAGACCAGTGGGTGAGCCCCATGCGGAGCCAAGCCATCCGTCCCCTCTGCCAGACCCGCTGTGTACTGACACCCACAGCTCCCCCGACGCCTCGAGTCTGCGTCGCCCAGCGTCCCGTGAGTGTCTCGTACTCCAGGGTGGGCAGGCCAGCGTCGAGGGCCAGCTTCACATCCGCCCACACCCCGAGATCTGTCTCCGTACCCAGTCCCAGCACGAGCTGTTGTGTCATGTTCAGGCGCATCACACTTCCTTGCCAGGCATCAGTCGGGGATACATGAAAACTGCTCCACATCGGCCCTGCACTGAAGCTCAGCAGGTGCCGCTCGTTTAACCGTCGCAGCAGACGGGGTGTCGAGATGCTCTTTTGGGCTGGGATGTGAATCATCACTTGATGTTGCTGTGACACCAAATCTTGTGTGGTTTCGCGGTAGCGGAGGGGATGTAGACCGGGCTCGAGGTCAAACACCACCTGGGGATGCCCTTCGTTGACCTCGAGCGCGGTCTTGCCGAGCTGAACCGAGCGGCTCTTGAGACGCGACGTCCCCGCTCCGAATCGACCCGGGCCATCCTTCCAGTCCAGATACAGACGGGGGTCTTGCGGTGCCTGCTGGCGGATCCCCACCAGGAGCAGCTCGGCGGGGTTTCCGCGTAAGCTCTCCGTGAGACTGGGGATTTGCAGTTCCTGTGTCGAGGCGCTGACCCGTGGCACGGCATACTGATACAGCTCTTGCAGGGACAGGGCCCCGTCTTGGTTTTGATCCAGCTCGAGGCGCAGGGACGGATCCGCATACCCCCACATGGCTTCCAGCATGAAGTGCATGTGGACACCCCCTTCGATGACCTCATGCTCATACGCACGCTGACCCGGAGCGGCATCGGAGAGCACCACCGTGCGGCGTGGAGGCGAGGGCGGCGGCAGAAGCTCCGTCTTGGCGGATTTTGCGATGAATGGATTGCGGCAAGTGCCCTCCCAGAGCAGAACCTGCTGCGCACGGGTCTGCTCGAGACGATCCAGCACCTCCTTCTGAGAAAAGACCCGCGCCAGACGCACACGATCCTCCGCCCCAGCGCCTGCACGGGAGTCTAGCTGAGAGTCCTGAAACAGGTATAAGACATTCTGGGGATCGACTCTCACATCTGAGCTGGATGGTGCTCGTAACATCCCGTGGGTGGAGAGCTGAACCAGCAGCAGATCCTGGGATTCGGCCACGTTGACCACCGCACCCAACGCCCGATCAAAACCGGCATGGGTGGGCTCGTAGAGACAAGGGAGCGAGGTTTTCTTCTGAGGGCGGATATCCTGGCAATTTCCTGCCAGAATTTGGTCCACGGTCTCACGTAATGCAGGCCATTTGTTGGCGACCTGCTCGAGCGCCTGCTGAGAAGCCACCACCCGCAGGTCGGTAAAACCTCCCAGGGCCGGATTTGCCAGCACTTGGTAGAGCTCGACAATATCTTTGACCGCATAGGGCAGCTTCTCGAGCTGAGTGGTGTCCTCAAATTCCTGGACTCCCACCAGCAGGGCGCGGCGCACCGACGGCTCCGCAGCCTCCAGCTCCCGGAGGGGCCAAAGGCAGGCCCCACCACACATCAAGCCATACATCAAGCCACACATCAAGCCACTCAGGAGGGTGAGCCTTAGACGCGGAGCTCTCTTGTGCAGCGCAGCCACCACACGACCGCTAAAACACCTCACAGAGCACCTCCTTGCCCAGCGCCTCCAAGCCTGCGGGTGGAGCGGCGGTGATACGGCGACCCACCTTCAGGGCCTGCTCCACAAATGCATCTGCGGGTGAAGGCGGACTCTTCACAGACAGGATCACTGCAAATCTCTGTGTGCCTGAACCGGGCAGCACCTGAAGCACCCAGGACTGAGGGCCTCCGGCAGACGAGGGCGGAAGCTCCAGCCAGCCCCCCTCGAAGGTCTGGGCCGTCTGCTGATGTTGGAGTTGCCACGGCGCACCGTGGCGCTGTTGCCAGATCGTCAGCCAGCCATGACCCCACGCTTCCACTTCCATGATCACCCGCTGGCCTTCTCGACAGGTGAGGCTTTGGGAGGGCGGCGACGGGGGCTCCGTTTTAATCCATGCGGCGGAGCTGGAGGGTGACAACCAGCGCCCCACTTGTTGCCAGCTCTCTCCCGGGGGGATTGCCTGGGGCGTGGACACCGAGGGCACACGCTCGAGCAGCCGAGCTCGTAGGTTTAACATCAGCCGAGGGGAGGCACTGCCACGCGCCGCGAGCTGCTCCGGTTTGGTCGCGAGCTGCTCCACGGTGTTTTGAGCGGCTGAGGGAGCCTCGATTGAGCCCGAGACAGAGGACGAGGGATGGCGTTCCATAAAATGTGATGCCTGTACCGGTGGCTCCTCCCCCGGCTCCAGCAAGGCAGGACCGAGGATGCTCAGCCCCACTCCCAAGAGCAGCCCCACACAGAGCACCCCCACCATCCGCAGCGAGGGGGAGAGTCGAAGGTATTCTTGAAGCTCGTTCCAGGGTGGACGTCCTGTTGGCCCCCCCCACATCTGCTTGATCCACCCACTCAGACGCTCCCGGAGTGGAAGGCGGATCCCCCATCCTGGAAGCCGCTCCGAAGGCTGCGCCGGTGTCGTGGGTGGCAGCGGTTGGGTCTCGACCGATGGGAGGGGCTCCTCTTCCGGGGCCTCTTCGGTCTCAATGATGAGGGTTTCCTCTGGCGTGACCAGGGCAACACCGGCTTGTTGCTCCAGCTTGGCAAGCGGCAGGGTGGCCCCCAACATCTGAAGCTCGTGGGTGAGCCGCTGAGCGGTATCCCACCAGACCGGATACTGGGCAAGCTGAGTCAAAAAGGGCGGCTGTTCCGGCGACTCCTCGAGGAGCCAGCTTCGGAGCTGCTCCGTCACCTCCTCCTCTGTGCGTGGACTGCTTTTCCACCCATGCTGGCGTGCGGTATGAACCAGGACGAGCTGCCACTCAAGCTGTTTTTGACAGTCCTGACAGCCCTTCAGATGGCTGGCCTGCTCCTCGGACACGGCTCGCACGCCCCGCGCATACGCCCGAAGCAACTGTGAGGTGAGATGTGTTCTCGATAGCGTCTGCATGTCCAAATCCTCCTAACAGCGTGATAACGCTCGATGCTCAGCCGCTCCGATGCCTGGTCTCGCTTCCGCGCTGAGGTGCAGGGGCAGGTGCTGCTCAGACATCAAATCCCGCTCGTTTGAGACAGCCCTTCAGCAGCCGCTCCACGCCACGCAGCCGTTGGTAAAGTCGGTGGTGGTCAGACGCTCCGCGCTCGCGCGCAAGCCGCTGGAGGGTCACACCTTTTAAAACATGGCGCAAAAAATCCTCCCGATCCGTCGGAGAAGGCAGCTTCTCCAGACAGCGCTCCAGCCCTTGACGGAGCTGCTGAAACCGCACCTGCTCCTCGGGGGAGGTCAGCAGGAAGGAGGTCTCACCCAGGGGGCCGAGATCCCCATAGGTCCGGTTGTCCGGTCCCAGCGAAGTTGTTGCCGCTTCCCCCACACCTCCTGTCAGCGCTTGCCATCCAGTGGTGTGCTGCTCGATCTGGCTCAGCCGTCGGCTGTTCTGAAGTGTCCAGCTCAGCTTGCGGTGCAGCAGTCCACTCAGGGTCCGCACGGGCTCTGTTTGTCGCTCTGGGTGAGCGAGATACGCATCGGCACTCGCCAGTACGTGCAGGGCAAGATCCTCCGGCTCGAGCGCAGGGTTGAGCCTTCCCGACTCTTGGCGGAGCAGGTGGAGCAGCCGGGGCCGATAGGTATCGAAGAGCAGCTTACAGCCTGCCTCTCGCTCTTGGTTTTGGTAGTGCTCTACGATGCGTCGTTCGATGACAGATTCGACCGTCAAGTAGCGCATGGCGAAGCCTTCCTTTAGAAAAATCGCGCAGTGAGACGTCGGGGGAGACACGGGAAGTCCGAGGAGCTGCGTCACGCTGCACAGGGAGATAGGAACAGGAGGCTAATGCTTTTTGAAGAAATTGTGAAGAAAAATAAATAACTATAAGTCGAGTGAGTATATTTTTTTGTTGAAATCGGTGACAGAGATAAGTCCTTGTTTATAAAGGCGTTACCAAATATCTTGCTGTAGGGGAATGTGATCCCTCAGCTCGGGCCGCTCACGCAGGTCTGCGGCGTGGAGTAACATACAGAGAATGAGCGTGTACGGGGTTTCAGATGCTCAGCATGAAGCGTGGGTGTGAGAGCGTAGGAGAGAGTCGGACAGAGAGAGTCGGACAGAGAGTCGGACAGAGAGAGTCGGACAGAGAGTGTAGGCGAGAGAGAGAGTAGGAGAGAGAGGGCCGGAGCGCGAAAAAGTCGAGTACGTCAGGCGGTGGCTTATGCCCGCTCGAGCACCGTGGCAATGCCCTGTCCGAGTCCGATGCACATGGTGGCCACACCCAGGCGGGCCTCACGCGCCTTCATCAGATGCGCCAGCGTGCCCGTGATGCGTGCGCCCGAGCAGCCCAGGGGATGGCCCAATGCAATGGCCCCTCCGTTGAGGTTCACCTTGTCCTCGGCCTGATCCAGCAGCTCGAGCCCCTTGAGCACCGCCAGAGACTGTGCCGCAAACGCCTCATTCAGCTCAAACAGGTCGATGTCTGACATCGTGAGACCCGCACGCTTGAGGGCCTTCTCCACCGCAGGCACCGGACCCCAGCCCATGATGGAGGCATCACAGCCCACCACCGACATGCTGCGCACCCGCGCCATCGGCTCCAGCCCCAGCGACTTTGCACGTTCAGCAGACATCACCAACAAGCAGGAAGCTCCGTCGGACAGCGCCGACGAAGAACCCGCCGTCACCGTTCCATTCACCGGATCAAATACCGGCTTCAGCTTGGCCAGATCTTCGATGTTCGCATCGGTGCGGATGACCTCATCGGTGTCAAAGACCTGCAAGATCCCGTCGGCATCGTGCCCTTCGGTGGGCATGATCTCGGCTTTAAACTTGCCTTCCACTGTGGCAGCAGTGGCCTTCTGATGAGAGCGCAGGGCAAAAAAGTCCTGCATCTCACGGCTCACCCCATTCATACGGCCCAGCATCTCGGCGGTCAGGCCCATCATGCCGGAGGCTTTGGCGGCCACATGGTTGAGCTTGGGGTTGATATCCACCCCATGCATCATGGAGACATGGCCCATGTGCTCAACCCCTCCTACCACATGGATATCTCCATGACCGGTTTGGATGGCCATTGTCGCATCGTGAAGAGCCTGCATCGATGAACCACACAGTCGGTTCACCGTTACAGCCCCAACGTGAGTAGGCACACCCGCCATCAGGGAGGCGTTACGTGCGATATTGTAACCCTGCTCCAGCGTCTGCTGCACACAGCCCCAGTGAATGTCTTCGATCTCCCCCGGGTCCACCGCAGGATTCCGCGCCAAAATGCTCTTGATCAGGTGGGCGGAGAGGTCGTCGGCACGCACATGACGAAACATGCCAGCCTTAGACTTGCCCATCGGGGTACGAATGGCATCAACAATGACAACGTCTTTCATGGCTCGCTCTCCTTCAGACAGCGTAGAACTTACGACCAGACTTGACCAGCTCCCGCACGGCGTCCAGGGGCTGATACAGGGCTCCGAGGTGTGCATACTGCTCACACTTGGCCAGGAACGCCTCGAGACCGATGCTCTCCAGGTACTTGATGGCGCCACCCCGGAATGGAGGGAAGCCCAAGCCGTAGACCAGGGCCATATCCGCTTCTGCCGGAGAGCCCACAATACCTTCGGTCAGGCAGCGCACGGTCTCGTTGAGCATGGGGATCATCATGCGGTCCACGATCTCCTCGGGCGACACTTCTTTGCGCGTGGCGCCGAGTGCGTTCAGCAGCTCATAGGCGGCGGGGTCGTTGTCCTTCTTGGGACGGCCCTTCGGATCCACGGTGTAGAGGTAGAAGCCCTTGCCGTTTTTCTGGCCAAACCGGTTGGCTTTGTACATCAGATCCACCGGATCCCCTTCCGGTTTGCTCATACGCTCCGGGAAACCGTCGGCCATCACAAAGGCGGCGTGATGTGCCGTGTCGATGCCCACCACGTCGAGCAGGTAGGCGGGGCCCATCGGCCAGCCAAACTTCTCCATCGTCTTGTCGATGACCTTAAAGTCCACCCCGTCCTTGAGCAGGCGCGCGAATCCTTCAAAGTATGGGAAGAGCACCCGGTTGACAAAAAATCCGGGACAGTCGTTGACCACGATGGGGGATTTGCCCATTGCCGTCGCGTAGGCAACAGCGGTTGCCACCGCTGCTTCAGAAGACTTGGCTCCCCGAATGACTTCCACCAGCGGCATGCGATGCACCGGGTTAAAGAAGTGCATGCCCACAAAATGTTCGGGGCGCTGCAATCCCTCCGCCAGCTTGGTGATGGAGATGGTCGAGGTGTTAGAGCTCAGCACCGCACCGGCCTTGAGCTTGCCTTCAATCTCCCCCAGCACCTTCTGCTTGACGTTGAAGTTCTCCACCACCGCTTCCACCACGATGTCGGCGTGCTCCATCCCGTCGTAAGACAGGCGCGGGGAGATCGAGGCCACCACTTTGGCCATGCCTGCGGCGTCGAGTTTGCCCTTCTCCACCTGCTTGATCAGCAGCTTGGAGGCTTCATTCATGCCGAGCTCGAGGGCTTCGGTGCGGATGTCTTTCATCACCACCGGAATGCCGCGAGAAGCACTCTGATAGGCAATACCACCACCCATGATGCCAGCGCCCAACACACCCGCGAGCTTGACCGGGTTGGCCTTCTTGCCCATCTTGCCCGCGACCTTCTTAATAAGCTGGTCGTTGAGGAAAATGCTGACCAACGATGCGGCTGCGGGGGTTCGGGCCACCTTCACGAAGCTGTCGTGCTCCACCTGAAGGGCCTCGTCACGGCTCAAGCCCTGGGCCTTCTCGATGGTCTTGACGGCGGTGAGGGGGGCAGGCATATTCGGTCCTGCTTGGCCTGCCACAAAACCCTTGGCGGTCTCAAACGACATGGCGGCTTCGATGAAGTTGAGCCGCAGGGGTGCTTTTTTCTGTGCGCGACGGGATTCCCAGTTGAGCCTGCCCGCAGCGGCCTGCTCCAGCATGCTCAGGGCTGCTTTACGCAGCTTGTCGGGTGCCACCACGGCATCAACGGCGCCGACCTTGATGGCGTCTTCCGGCTTCTGCTCCGCACCTGCCGCGATCCACTCGATGGCGTTGTCTGAGCCAATCAGCCGGGGCAAGCGGGTGGTGCCTCCAAAACCGGGGATGATGCCCAGCTTTACCTCGGGCAAGCCGACCTTGATGCCGGTGGCGGCCACGCGGAAGTCGGTGGCCAGGGCCAGCTCAAACCCACCGCCCAGTGCCGCGCCGTTGATGGCGCTGACGGTGGGAAAGGGAAGATCTTCCAGCCGATTAAACAGCGCATTTGCGCTGGCAATCCAGCTTCGTAAGGTCTCGGGGGGGGCGCTGAACATCGGAATGAACTCGGTGATGTCTGCGCCTGCCACAAAGACAGACTTGCCAGAGGTCACCAACACGCCCTTGACACCTTCAGCGGCGGCAATGGCGCTCAGGGCCGAATCAAACTCGGCGAGGGTGGCCCGGTTAAACTTGTTGACCGACTCTTGTTTGTTGTCGAAATGAAGCTCGACAAAGCCGCCGTCCAGGGGACGTGCCGACAGGGTGCTGCCTTCGTAGATCATCCGCAGTCTCCTCTAAAAAGAACATGATATTGCAGAGGGATGACGATGAACTATAGGCGTGGGGCAGGGGGGTGTAAACAGAAATTCGATAGCCTACGAAATATTTCCGTCCTATCTTTATCCCCGCAGTGCCGGGAGGCGGCGGGCTTTCGCAGGGGGCAGGTGTGAGAACGTGAGGTGGGCTCGGGGCCGCTGGAGGGGTCTCGAGAAGGTCCGTCCCGCTGGGTTCAGGGCTTCAGGTCGTCCGCCAGTGCTGGGCAGTAGTCTGTGTTGCTGAAGATCTCACACCCGTCAATACGTTCGGCTCGATAGACCGCGTCTTTGTCGCTCTTAAACTCGGCGCGCCACACCACGGAACCGGCAGGATTGACCTGAACCAATGCACTGTTATGTCCGGCTGTGCCGTTTGAGAAGTGACCCATCGCAATCAAGGAGTTGCCATTCTCAAGCACATCGTATCCCCCCCAAAAGGCTTCATTCCATCCCGTCTCTTTGTATTCAAAGACGATCTGGGCCGTCATCGCGCGCTCGTCGAGCTGGAGCTGGAGGCCGCGCGTATAGTTGCTGCCACCATAGCTGCTGCGAGCGGTGCCGTTGTCGTATACCGAGAACAATCCGGGACGTACAAACTTGGCATCATGTTGATGGAAAAACCACCGTGCATTGCTGGTGGCCGGGGTTCCATCGGCCTCCAAGAGCTTAAAGTCTCCGTTGACTCCAAGTCTCCACACGACCGCTTTGCTGGTATAGTCGAGCTTCAACACCCGATGCAGGTTGCGCATGCCCACATACACGTACAACTTGCCATCTTCCCACTGATCAAAGACAGAGTTGGCATGATACAGATCACTGCTGCTGCCTCCAGCGGGGAGCTCTCCTTTCTCCAGTCCGTCGGCAATCGAATCCCAGCTCCAGATCACTGTGTTGGTGGCGAGGTCGATCTGCTTTACGATGTACACCAGATAGTAGTCGTCGAGGGTGGCATAGTTCAGCAGAAAGATCGACTTTCCATCGGCGGAGAGATGGGCATCGTGGTTCACTTGGCCCACATTCTCATAGGTTGCAACAGGGGTGGTGGTGCCTTTCCATTGGGTCACTTTGTCCAGTCCCACAAGGGTCGGTGGATAATAGGCGGCACTCATGCCACCGTAGAGAATCTTGTCGTTTCCCAGATACGATGCATCAACATCTCCTGCACCGGGCCCCGGAAGATACCAGCGCACTTGCGCTTTGGCATCTAAGATCACGAGATAGTTGTTCTTAAATCCGCCACGATAGATGCCATAATTATACAACGTATAACCCATCTCAGCCAGATTGCTGTTGGGCACCAAGAGCTCGGGGGTCTTCAGATCAAAGGGCAGGGGGGCCGTGATCAAGGTGCTCGCACGCGCACGCAGGTGAGGGGCATCGAGTGCCTCCACTTCACATCCATAACGGGTGTTGGCCTTGAGCCCACGCACGGTCGTGTGATGTTCCGTGGCGGATGGAAGCTGGAGCACATGGCGCTCTTCATCACCTCCCAGCTCCGTACAGGTGAGCCGCACCGGATGCGCACTCGGCAAGCGCCAGTGGAAATCCCATGCCTACAAATCATGAGTATTTTCATGAAGATGAAGCGGTGCTGGTTCGGATGGCGTCTCCAAACGCTGAGGGTGGGCGGACGCCTCACTGCTGTTTAACAGCATGCTCATGAGGCATAACAAGGGCAAATGTGGGGCAGTCTTAAAGACTTCTCTCATCTCAGTTCCTCCTTCGTGTGGTCATGTCGAACGAACAACAGCTTACCCGATCATGCTCATAAAGTACGTCTTTCAGTGGGACAGCAGACACTCCATTCCTTCGGCTGGTACATGGGGGTCTGTGTCATCACAGTCAAACGCACTGGGCTCAATTCCAAGCAGGACGGGATCGTATGGACCCGGCCAAAAATAAGCAGGAATCCCATCTCCATCCAGATCCCAGCCCGCCCCGGCTGGGCCTCCAAAGAGCCCCGGATCACAGGGCGCATCGTGAGGGGCAACACACTCCTTACCGCTATAGTCTCGAATCGGTGATACTGAAGAGAGCCGATGGTTGAGGGGATATTGAGCAGAATCGTATGTCAAGAAGCCCGGCTCTTGTATGAGATTGTTGGGATACTCCACCAGAGAGGCATTTAGCAGCAATTTCTCCTCTGGATGGTAATATACACTCCACTGAGTTTGAAAGGAGTGCTCAGGTGTGAGGCAGACTTGATATCCCTGATTATATGCCAGGATGCTGCCTTCAATCGTCACCTCTGTGTTGGGCTCGGCGTAGATGCCTCCACAGCTACCGCTGCTTTTGTTGTTGGTCAGCACGGCATTCTGAAGCAGGAGTTTTCCGGTATTCAGATAGAGAGCACCACCTTCTTCGAGTGCGCGGTTGGCCGTCAGCAAGACATGGGAGAGGGTCACGGTCCCCCCCACCACAAACACCCCCCCTCCCTCCACCCAAGAGTCATTGTCGCGGATATGGGAATGACTCACCGAGAAGGTGCCGGTGCCAAACATCTTGGCAGTCATCTCCCGACGTCACCCATCCTTCGGGACCGGGGCAGGCTTGAGTATATTGTTGACTGTCACCATGTAAGTCCTGGTCGATGTCGGGATACCATAGGGTGGCTTGAGCGGTATCGTCATCGATCTCACCGTCACAGTCGTTGTCCATGTGATCACAGATCTCATACGCTCCGGGATATACCGTGGGGTCGGTGTCCGCGCAGTCCAAGAGGCTGGAGTGCAGGGAAACATACCCCGGCGGCTGTTGACATGCCAGCACCACATCCAAGCCGGTGCCATATCCATCTTGATCCGCGTCTCGATACCAGGGTGAGGCATCGATGGGGGGTGAGTCTTCATCCGCATCGTCAGAGAGTCCATCACAGTTATTGTCGAGCTCATCGCATAACTCTGCTGCACCCGGATGACGTTGTGCGTCGTCATCGGAGCAATCGGCGTTGTTGAAGACGTACCCTCCGGGACACACACAGGCCAGCACCGATGTCGAAGGATCTCCCGCCCCGTCGAGATCCGCATCGCGATAGAAGGGCCGTGCATTGTCTGGGAGCTGATCCAGGTCTGCATCGTCGATTTGGCCATCACAGTCGTTGTCCATGCCATCACATCGCTCTGTCGCTTCAGGATGGGTGTCGGCATCCAGTGGAAGGCAATCGCGGCGATCTGGAAAACCGTCGCCATCTGAATCGGGCTCCCAATGAATGGCACAGCCTCCACTCAAGAGCAGCAGCAGCCCGAGCAAGGCCCACCTGTGCCCGCATGGGGCGTGTGTGAAACGCGGCACCAGTACACGCGCCGGAGTAGGCATGGGAGCTAACATGTCTTGCGGATACAGAGGCGGTCTCATACACTTCCCTTGCGCCAGAGGCTTCACAATCCTTCTGCTGAATGAACGTAGATATATCGCCGAACGTTAAGAAGGATGCTTCATTATTTTCAAGGTCCACGTCCTCTCGGTTGGAGCGTCTCCCTTAAGGGCGAGCATGAAGCCTCTCTAAAAGCCAAGCTCCAGACCCATCCCGGTGGAGAGCTGAAAGCTGCTGGCCGCCGGTGAGCCGTTGAGGGAGCCGTGGGACCACAAGATGCGCTCTTCTATGCGCAGCATCAGATTGTGATGAAGGGAGATGCCTTGCCAGAAGATCGGCCCAGTCTGAAGGGTCAGCCAGCGATCCAGAAGCTGCTGAGTGGGATCACGGATGGTTCCTTCGGTCAGCCCCTCCATGACAGAGGGGGTGAGCTCCGCTTGGACATGCCATCCACCCCCAAGCTGCACAGGATGCAGCTTCTTTCGAAGGATCAGACGAAGACTTGTATCAAAGACAGGACGTTGCTGTTGTGTGGTATAGGTCTTCCATTCTCCGAGTCTCACATCTGTATAACCAAGAGAGAGACCCAGGGTAAGTCTCTGAAGGGATCCGGTTCTGATACGATGTCCACTCAACACGCCAATTCGCATGGCGGAGCTTCCCCAAAGCTGCTGTAGGGGTCCAGCTTGAGCCTGCATTCCCAGCTCAAAGCCCGCATATCGTCTCACACCCTGCAAAGCGTCGATCACCTCATGCATGGGATATATGTGCCCCCGCTTGAGCATCAGCTCTCCCTGTGCCAGTGTCTTGCCAGAGACGTCCTGTATCTTGAGCTGACGCAGGCCAGGAGCGATGGGAACAGTGCGTGGAAAGGTTCCTTTGAGGTTGCCATCCACGCTGATGCTGACCGCTCCTTCTGGTCCTAGTCCGTAGGCATAAATCAAAGCCGAGGCTTTGGCCAGCTCCGGCCCTGGAGTGCCCGAGAGGTAGATCTCTGCCTGCCCTAAGACTCGAAAGTGTCCTTCTGGAATCTGCGTTCCTTGTGTGTGTGTCACGGTTCGATTGCGTGCAAAGTCATGGGCTTCGTAGACCGTGACCGCACCATCTTGATTGACGTCGGCGGCGCTGCTGCTGGAGGTTAAAGCTTGCAGCAAGAAGTGGGTGTAGGTACCATGTCCGAGTCGGTCGTCTTCTTGCGCCAGCCCTCCCAACGCACTGGCCATCAGCATGGCTTCAGAGCGACCCAAGAGCTGATGGAAGCTGCGAAATAGTTCTTTTACCTGCTGCAACCGTGTGAGGGTAGAGGCGGTCACACGAGACTTTCCAGTCCCCGCAAAACAGTTGTCCAGAATCATCACTGAACGCTGCGGTTTTAGTTCTTCCAAGAAGGTGCGCAGGGTGGCCAGCTCGATGCCAGTGCTCAACAGATCGTGAGTACGTGTATCTGATGCCGCCAAATAGAACTGTGCCATTCCATCGCCATTGAGCTCCAAAGAACCATGTCCCGAGAAGTAGAAGACCAGGGTATCCTGTTTACGAAGATCGTTTCGCAGCCTTCTCAGCTCCGCCAATATATGAGTGCGCGTGGTCTGCTCTGGGGTGGTAAGGAGGATGACCCGCTGAAAGCCTCCGTAGCGAGTCTCTCGCAGCACACGCGCCAGCTCTTGCGCATCGGAGATGGTATAATTCAGGCGGCTCCAGGTGGGATCCTGATAACGGGGCACTCCGATCACCAGCGCCCATCGCTGAGGGGCAAAACTCTCCTCCAGCTCCGCTCGAGTGGAGCGCACCTCCTGGAAACCTTTGGGACGAGTATTGACATGAAAGCAGGCAGTGCTCACACAGAGGAGAGCGAAGAGTATACACCATCGCCAGCTTCTGATGGCTAGATCTTGCATGGTGAACCCCTCCGAGAGATCCCAAGTCGGGTGATGGCGCGTCGATACGTTGTGATCCGTGGGAGGTCTCCAGCTCGGTGCGCTGACGTTCTGCATCGACCACATCTTCTTTTAGGGTTGAGCAATGGATGATGCCGCTGTATCAGGAGATTGAACAGACGCATGCGAGGGTGCAAGCATATATGTGAACTGAAGGAACTCCAGCTTGAGGGCACGGTCGTGGGTCTCGGAGGTTGCCGAAGTGTCGTCCATGTATTGGGTGACATAGACTCGCCAGAAGTCATCAAGCTGCTCTGGGTTAAGTGGGGTCCGCTCCCGCTGAAGAATGGCCAAGAGGGTATAAGTGCCGGGTATTCCATCTGGCAGATATCGTAAGACTCTTCCCTGAGCATTCTGGATCTCCAAGTGCTGATAGAGATGAGGTGGTGTATCCCATTGTCGGGTGTAGAGCACCTTGAGATGATGGTCAGGTGCACGCTCGAGCAAGATAAGCTGCTCTCCACCTGACACACCAAATCGAAAGATCAGCCCTTCTTCGGGATGAAGGGTCAGCCCTGAGACGGCACGCTGAAGTGAGGGGCGCTCACGCGCAGATTGACGCTCGACGGTGGCTTGGAAGTCGAGGGCGAGGGCTGAGGTCAAGGGCTCGCCTTTATGCTGAATGAAGCTGGGCTTCAAACAGAGCAGGGTCAGCAGTGCAGCGCAGAGCGCCCGCACAAGCTGGGCACGCGGCGGCGACGGAGTTGTCACCTGTGTGCGCTGGCGCTTGAGCACAGGATGGGCTTTAGGTGGAATAGACGGCTCATCCACGTTGCGAACTCCGAAGCCATTCGTTTCAGGCTGAGGGGCCCACGTTTGGGCCGCTCGCAACGACTGAGGCGTATGAGTGGAGGTCTTATTGTCTCCAGATGCTGGCGGGCGAGTATCCGGTGTGTATGCCGTTTGTTCTTCCACGGCATCCTTACGCAGCCGCTGCTGGAGCCGACGCCAGGACTCCGCGCTCGGTGCGCTGTCGTGGGGGGGGTGAAGAGCACTCCGAAGTTGCTGTTCGAGGGTAAGCATCCGACGACAATGTATACATGTCATGGCATGTGCCTGCATCAGATTTGCATGAACGGAAGATGACGATAGGCCCTCTTGCTCCCAGATTAAGATGCACTCTTCACAGGTCATATGAGTTCTCTCCTTCAGCAACACCATGCCAGAGCCGCTTCATGTCATACGCCGTTCTAAATCCATGTCTGGTGACAACTGAGTAGCCCGCTCTCTCATGGCTTTGCGGGCAAGGCTGAGATAGGCTCGAACAGAAGTCACGGGAATATTGAGTGCCTGAGCGATGTCAGGGGTGGGCAGCTCATCACGATAGTATAGAAGCATGACTGCCCGTTGAACCTCATTCAGCGTGTTGAGCAGTGCTTCCGCTTGATGGAGTCCCTCCCGCGTGAGAAGCTGATCCTCTGAGCTGGGCTGTTGACAGGCCACCTGATATTCCGGGCCGTCTCCAGCGGAAAACGAGACCTGCTGAGACTTGCCCGCGCTGTGTTGACGACGGAGCGCACTGATGGACTCGTGATAAGCAATGCGATATAGAAAAGTCTTAAACCCGTCTTGAGCTTGGTAGTGAGGGGCCGCTCGATGTAGCTTGTAAAAGCACTCGATCAGCACATCTTCTGCCAAATTCGGATCCTTGACAATTCTTCTGGCAAATTCCTCCACCGGTCCCCAATGACGGCGAACCAGGAGGTCAAAAGCCTCGCGCTGGCCGCGTTGATAGGCGCACATCAGCGCATCGTCGGTCTGCATGTCTCCCAAGAGTGTTCCCGGTCGCAGGAGGTCTGTATCGAGGTCCGTATAGAGGTCTGTATATTTGGCCCGTTGTGGTCTGGGTAGAGTGCCCTGTTATGTATCCTCAGTTGGAGCCGAATCCACCCCTTTACGACCCACCACTTCATCAACGCAGGGGGGAGTGCAGACGTTAAGGGGGAGGTGGGTTTTTTTAAGGTTGGCAGGTCGCTGGTCGGGAGGTGGGCGCAGGAGCGTAGGCGGGCACGAAGGACACTACTTTGAAAGCAGCGTCTGCTGAAGTAATTGAAGTGCGCGGCCTTGCTCGGCGAGCATCGCGTGCAGGTCTTGGAGCTGTTTTCCTTGCTCCTCCAGCTTTTTGCCCTGATCTTGTAGCTCTTTATCCTTCTCCTCTAGCTTTTTGCCCTGATCTTGCAGCTCTTTATCCTTCTCCTCCAGTTTTTTGTCCTGCTCTTCCAGCTTTTTGTCCTGCTCCTCCAGCTTTTTGTCCTGATCCTCCAGCTTCTTATCACGAGCCTCGACTTCTCGCTCGAGCTTCGTGAGCTCTTCCAGGACTTCCTCTTCGACATCCATTTGCTCGCGCATACTCTCTTCCGCGTTCGCGCGGAGCAGTCGCGCTTTGAGTCGCTCATACGCCTCTGGATACTTCGTTTCGTCGAGTAGGAGCTCCCGACCATCTCCAGTCCGGTTGTGCTGATCAAAGATGCTCAGGAGCTTCTCGAGCTCACTCTGATAGGGCTCTTTGAGCTTGGAGAGCTGAACCACAATCGCATCGTGGGTCAAACTCTCGATGAAGGGGTGGTCTGTCGTCAGAGGCTCCTGCGTGCGGACATCCTGATAGGTCCGTTTGACACGAATCACCGGTGGAGAGAGCGTACCCAAGTCATAGGCGAGAAAATAGATGCTCACAATGGGCAGGGCGCGGACTTCACCGGTAGAGGTGCGATAGACATTCTCCTTGCTGAGGTACTGCTTCCCGAGATATCGGCGAAAACGCATGATGTCGGTGGCGAGCTTCGCCTTCTGAATCTCGAGAATGACGAGCTTGCTGGAGTCAGGTCCGGTCTTGATAAGTGCGGCAAAATCGAGGCGAAAGACGGCGAGGGAGCGGGTGGAGAGCTCAAAGACCTGCTCCTGGGGCCGCAGCTCGAGGTCGATGATTTCTTCGTCGAGGATGTTGGAGAGGAGTATGCGTGCGGACTCGAGATCCTCAAGGAGATACTTAAAGACGACATCGTAGAGGGGATTGGCGATGAGGATCATGGCGGAAAGCTCCTGCCGATGGTGATGAAAACGTGTGACCAAGAGGTAAAGGTGCCTCATTCGGGAGCAAGGCGCAAGGGGAATTCCGTCGGCGCACACGCGCCGTTGAGGGCCTGCTTGACCGTGAAGCGGCGAAAAACCCGAGGGGCTGGGCGAGGTGCTGGTGGGCCGACCCGGTCTTTGCCCGCGAGGGCGCAGGAGCGTAGGAGTGCATGAGCGTAAGCGCGCAGGTGCGTAGGCGCACGGGAGCGTAAGCCCGCAGGAGCGCAGGCGCACGGGAGCGTAGGCGCGCAGGAGCGCAGGCGGGGGCGAGCCTTCAAGGGTGAGCAAGCACCCAAAACTGTCAGAGGAAGGTGGAAATCTCTGGAAATAGCCCTTAAATCATGCTGAATAATTCCGTTCCTGTTTCGGAGGAATTTTGGCTTAAGCGCCGGGAGCATCATCTGTTGGGAGGACTTGTCATGAAGCAGCGTCTGCGGAGCCTTTACCTGCTGTTACTCGGTATCAATACCTGGATCGTTGCAGGCTGTGGTGGAGGGGTGATTGAGCTTGAGCCGTCCAGTCCGACGCCCGCCCCTGATCAAGATCAAGATGGGTATACCACCACTCAGGGGGATTGTGATGACTCAAACGCAGCCATTCATCCCTCCGCACCGGAGGTCGCTTACGACGGGGTGGATCAGGACTGCAATGGCCTGGATTTGACCGATGTGGATCAAGATGGACGGGATGCGATCATCGCAGGTGGGCAAGATTGTGATGACGAAGAAGCCTCCATCTTTCCCGGCGCTCAAGAGGTGCCATATGATGAGCTCGACCAAGATTGTTCGGGAGAAGATCTCACCGATGTGGACCTCGATGAGCACGATGCCATCGAAGCAGGTGGGGATGACTGTGACGATTCGGATAGCAACACCTATCCCGGTGCAACGGAGTTCGCGGACGGTCAGGACAACGACTGTAATGGGCTGATAGATGATAAGCTCGACAGCTTCGATGACGATCGGGATGGTTATTCAGAGCTTGAAGGTGACTGCGACGATGAGGAGGAGACGACATATCCCGGTGCAACAGAGACCGCTTACGATGGCATCGATCAGGACTGCTCGGGGCTTGACTTAGTGGATCAAGACCTGGATGGACAAGCCAGCACCGCAGTGGGAGGCTTAGACTGTCACGATCTGGATAATACGAGCTTCGCTGGAGCGGACGATATCCCATACGACGGCATAGACCAAGACTGCTCCGGAGAAGATCTCAAGGATGTCGATCTGGATGGTTTTGACGCCGTGGTGACAGGGGGTGGAGACTGTGATGATCACAACATCAACATTCATCCCGAGGCGGATGAAGTCCCCTACGATGGCATCGATCAAGACTGCACCGGCTCAGACTTGATCGACTTGGACCAAGATGGCATCGAAGGAAGCGCCGTCGGTGGAGCAGATTGTAACGATCAGAATCCACAGGTGCGCCCAGACCTCGCGGACATCCCATATGATGGTATTGATCAAGACTGCTCCGGCTCCGACCTCATCGATGTGGATGAAGATGGTTTTGCCAGCACCTCCGTGGAGGGCTCCGATTGTGATGATGAAGCACCTGAGATCAAACCCACTGCCGCTGAAGTATGTGACGAGCAAGATAACAACTGTGATGGCATTGTGGATGACGATGCGGTGGATGCCACCGCCCACTACTTGGATTCAGATGGGGATCTCTTTGGAGACGCGGCGCAGGTGGTGATAAGCTGTGCCGCGCCCGCTGGTTATGTGGACAATGACGCTGATTGTCATGATGCTGACTCCGCCGTGTACCCCGATGCGGTAGAGACCTGCAACTCCATCGACGATGACTGTGACGAATGGATCGACGATGCAGATCCCAGTGTATCAGGCCAGAGCCCATCTTATGCCGACAGCGATGGGGACGGCTTTGGTGATCCGGCGGTGACGCAGCTCCGTTGCCAGCGCCCAGAAGGTTATGTGGCCAGTGCAGGCGATTGTAACGATCAGGCCGCGTCGATCCATCCCGATGCCGACGAGACCTGTAACGGCATCGATGATGACTGCAATGACCTTACAGACGATGAAGATCCTGGAATTCTCGGGCAAACCACCTGGTATGCCGATGCCGACGGCGATGGAGACGGCAGCACGGGCTCGTTTGTGGCCTGCCAGCGTCCCGAAGGTTATGTCGCGACCTCCTCAGACTGCGATGATGCCAATCCCAGCATCAGCACGAGTGCCAGTGAAGTCTGTGATGGCATCGACAATGACTGTGATCAAAAAATCGACGATGCAGACGACAGCATCACAGGCAGATCGACATGGTATGCCGACTCCGATGGAGATGGTTTTGGTGCTTCGACCTCCACACTTGCCTGCGCTGCACCCGTCGGTTATGTCAGCAGCTCCACGGACTGCAACGATACCTCTAACAGCATCAACCCGAACGCCATCGAAGCCTGTGATGGACTGGATAACAACTGTAACGGCGGCATCGACGACAGCAGTAGCTGTAAGATCTCGGCACTCTTGTGGGGAACAGGAGGTGCGAGTGGCATTACGAGCATCGCCTCGTATCTGATGGCAACCGGGAAGTTTACCAAAGTGGATACCAGCACGGCCACCAACAATACCCTCTCCACGCTCGTCAACTACGATGCGGTGTTGTTCTATACCAATGGCTCTTCTGGCAGTGACTCCACCAATGGAAATGTGCTGGCAGACTATGCGGACACGGGCAGACGACTGGTGGTCTGTACTTTCTCATGGGCCAATCAGGGAAATAATACCCTCAGCGGTCGGCTCATCACGGGACAACTTTCGCCCTTTGTGCTGACGGCGACGACACTCTACAAAGATGCAACCATCTCTAACAAGGATTCATCCTCGGCTTTTGTCTCGGGGGTGAATTCCATCACAGGCATGTATCGAGATGCGGTGACGCTGGTCAGTGGTGCCACTTCTTATGCAACCTGGTCTGATGGGTATCCGCTGATCGCACGGAAAGGAAATGTCGTGGGTGTGAATCTCTTTCCCGATGACAGCTACGGAGGCGTCAGTGGAGACTTCAAGCAGCTCTTCATCAATGCCCTTGTGACGAAGTAACAGCCCGCCTCTTCTGCTGATCAGCTCCCCTCTCATGTGCCGATCCCTTTGCACTTAGTACCTCGATTGAATGCCTCAGCCCGGAGTCTTAACCCACAAAAGAGAATACTGCCCACACATCATCCGAGCATACTCTTGCCCGGCCCTGGGGAGCGTCCTCCGTGCAGGCGTGTGTCGGATGCATAAATCCGGGCTCCACCAGACAAATGCAGTGGAATTCTGCCCGTTACCGGCTACCGTGTTGGCTGCTCACGTTCAACGCGCCGCGTAAGTGTGCGCCGAGTCTTCTTTACTTCACCCCTTGGAGTGAATATGCGCCTTGTTTTCACCAGTGTTTTGGCCTTTGGTTCTCTTGTTTCTCTTCCAGTATGGCTCCAGGCCGATGGTTGTAATAATGAGACTCCCGTAGATTGTCCTCGGGCAGCAGGCCCCGAAGATTATGTGCGAAGGGTCGTGATTTCAAAGCCTTACGATGCGGCGGGCAATAAAAGTAACCTCTACGAAGTGCTGGAGCTGTCCACCTCGGGCGCACTCACCCGCACGGGCGTGACCTTTCAGATGGGTCGCTCGAGCTTTGGAGAGATTGCTTTTACACCGGATGGAGCCATTGGCATCGTGCCTCAAGAAAATGGGACGTTGGGTGCTTTTATGCTGGATGCCGCCGGTCAGGTGACGGTGCTCGAGACTGCGTTCTCAGGACAGTTCTACGCCAGCCAGGTGGTCATTGATCCCAGCGGCGCGAGGGCCTGGGTGGTCGATTCCAACTGGCGAGAAAATGGAGGGGGGATCTACAGCGTGCGCATCGAATGTGATGGTACGCTTGCCAATGAAGGTCGGGTGGCGGATGCCCAGCTTCCGTATGCCATGCAATTCTTGCGAGACGGGAGCGGGCGGGCGCTGCTGGGCTCCGATGATGTGCTGAGCTCGGCTCCGGCGGATGACGCGCAGCTTCTCCAGGTGGAGCCCAACCGGATCTCGGTGATCGATGGGGCGGACGCCTACGGAGATGAGGACGCGATGATCTCCAGCTTGGCGGTGACTTTTGATGGGCAATTTGGTCTCCTGGGTGACAACAACCTCTTCAGCAACACAGGAAATCGAGTGGCGGTGGTGGGCATCGAGGGCATGGCTGAGGTGCAGGTGCTCAAAAATGTAGAGGATCCGGTGGCGATTTTGGCTTCCCCTTTTAATGATGCGGCGCTGGTGGTCAGTGGGTTTGGTGATGCGCTCTTCAAGCTCAACTATGCGCCGGCGGCCTCCACACCTTTTACGCTGGCAGGCGAGCTGAGTTATTCAGGGGGACGTCCGCAGCTCCCGGGGGCTTCGAGCCTGATCTCGCGGGGATCTCTGAAGGGCCTGGTCTTGATTGCCGAAAATACCGGGGTGCGTCGGGTGCGTTTTGAGGGGGCGGGTGTCGTCCGAGATCTGGGCAAACTCTCACTCGGCACCGACTATACGGCCATTCCGGGGGCGTTGGGGGTCCAGCCTTAAGAGGTGCCTTTCTTTCCAACACAATCGTTTCATTTGTAGGCAAGCAGTGTTAGTCTCGACCCATCCGATGATAAGCCCGAGCATAACGTGGTGAATTTTTCGCTGCGAAGGTTGCTCATACGCTCTGCTGATGGATGCTGGAAAGGATGCCCCATGCTCACGCCCCGCTCTCCTCGTCTGTTGATGGCGGTTTTGTTACTCTCTTCTTTGGCCGGAAGCTCCTGCTCCACGGAGGATACGGTGGAGGGTGAGGGCCAGTTTCAAGTTGATGTCTGGGCAGATAACTGGTTCTCTCTTTCGCTCGGCGAGACGCTGGTGGGGGAGGACTCGGTGCCGATCACGACAGAGCGCTCTTTTAATAAGGAGAGCTTCCGTTTTGATGGCACGTATCCACTGGTCCTCAACTTCACGGTGAAGGACTACATGGAAACAGACTCGGGTCTGGAGTACATCGGCACCGACAAACAACAGCTCGGGGATGGTGGTTTTATCGCGCAGGTGACCGATACCACGTCAGGCGCCGTGATTGCAGTGACAAATGCAGACTGGAGCTGTCTGGTGATCCATCGGGCACCCACCAACATTGAATGTGAGGACTCTGCGTCACCGGAGACGGAGTGTCTCTCCGAGATCACAGCAGAGCCGAGTGGCTGGATGGGGGCGGACTACGATTTTAGTGCCTGGCCTGCTGCCATCGAATACACGGAAACAGAGGTGGGCGCAAAAGAAGGGTATACCGAGGTCTCGTGGGATGCGAATGCCAAGCTCATCTGGTCGGAGAGTCTCAAACAAGACAATACGCTGCTGTGCAAGCTGATCGTACAAGGGCCTTGAGCTGCGCTCAGCCGGAGGGGGGTGAATAAGCAGTGCGGCTCAGAGCGTCTGCCTCTATTTGGACTGAATGCGCTTGATCGACTCACGTACCGAGAGATGAAAGCTGGCGTTGGTTAAATCTCGGTGATAGGTGGTGAGACGCTGATGGATTTCGGGATGTTTCTGGGAGAGCTCATGACTGGCTTGCAGACTTCCGGCGATAGACATCGCAGTCAAATAGGCGATCACCGTCAGCGAGAGAAATGGATTACCCACCACCCTTGCAATCGGCTTGGTAAACAGCAGCTTCACCGGAAACGTTCGCGCATAAAATCCCGTCAAAGAGCCTCTGGGAAAGAGTCTGTCGAAGGTATTATTGGTATTCTGTCTGACCTTGGGAACGAAGTTGTACAGTGAAAACAAGGCCATCCAGACCCCCAGCTTTTCTGCCGCTCCCTGTTCCGTCATATCAATCATGACATGGCCGAGCTGCTTTGTTTTTCCGAGGGCGCCACCTTCTAGCTGCCAGAGATGCCCGGTAAGATTCTGAAAGGCGCCAGAGGTGCCGATGATCGTCTGCTGAAATGCCTTCTTCGGATCTTGATAGTATCGGATCGGGGTGGTGAGCTGATCAAAACGCTGAGAAAAATAGCGTTGCACGTCTTGGTGATGCATCGAAAGATAGAACAGACGACCGGGATTGAGTGCTTCAAAGGTCTTCGCAGGCATTCGAGTCAACACATCGTAGGCGAAATTTTTCATGGGCTCCAGGGCATAAGGTGCATATTGTGTGGTAATGTCTATGCCGAGATTGTAGGCTTTTTTCAGCGCCCACAGTCGCCATCCATCGTCATCCTGATGTTCCGCCTTGAGTGCCTGAATATACTGAGGACCGTGGGTGTTAAAGTGTTGGTAAAGCGGCTTTGAGATACACTCTCGATACAAGCTGGCACTATTTTGAGTGCTCTTGATCAGACTCATTTGTTGAGTGAAGATGGTTAAGTGTTGCTGATGCTGCTGCGTAAAGAGTGACCAGTGTTTACGACACTCGGCAAAGACGCCGTTAAAGAGGTCGATCTGATGTGCCGGATTTGAGTTGAGCAGCTTTTGAACGTGTGACGGGAGTGTCTGAAGACGTGTAAATATCACGGGCGAAGAGAACGCCATTTTGTTTGGCTCTTCGTTGATTCCATTCGGCATTTTCGTTCTCCAAAAAGAAAATGGATTTTCAGCGCCGCCATCAAGATCACGTATCTAAGTCTTATCATACACGCGACACTCAAAATATAGAACGAGCTTGGTATGCTTTATGGCGTGACACGATTCGGTAAGAGGGGCGTTCCCTTTCTGCTGGATGAATTCTGCTCGGGGCAGAGCCCAGCTCGAGGTGATTTTCAGCGCCATCCCTGTTTAGGGGGTGATGGAGAGCCCCTCAACCTCACATCGCTGGCAAGAAGCCTGGTAGTATCCCCAGAGGTGTTGGTCATGATACCAGAGGGCGAGGGGCTCAAGAAAATCGGCGTAGCGCGATGGATGAGGTGTCAGTCCCAGCACCTGAAGCGCCGTGACCGTGACCAGATAATCATGGGTTATGGCCAAGTGCAGGCCACGGGATCCCCGACTGAGCGCAAACAGGTGGTTTAGAAGGCGTGTCACCGCCACCTCGCCCTCCTCCATACCGGGGAGCCGTCTACCCGGCACGAGCAGCGCATCGATGAGCTCTGACATTGAGTATGTTGTGAAGGTGGGCCATGCTTGGACCGCATCTCTGATAAACACCCCCGGATCTCCCAGCAGGGTATCACTCGGACACTCGAGGGCCAGTCCAGCGCCTGCTAAGAGCTCCGATGCTGTCTCACGACAACGCCGTATCGGGCTGGAACGAATGCTGTGCAGGTGAGGTGCAAGCCTCCCCCCAAGCGCATGCGCGCTCTGACGACCCTGCTCCGTCAAAGGGAGGTCTGCATCCGGCAATCCAGTCGCCATCGGCTCACGCGCTGCGTGACGCATGAGTACCACGATGGGGACCGTTGACGGAGCCCTCGTCAAAACGGAATGAATCCATGTGAACACGTATATTCTCCTTGTGAGATGTGTGCAGAACTCGAACCAGTCCTTGGCCCTTTGTGACACGCCCCAACGGGTATGATCCCCCTCCTCTCGACGGAGAGCGTCTTGCAGAGGAGGGACTCAGGGCCACTGGTGAGCCGGTCGAAGCTCCACAATGGTGGAGCCATCCTCAGCGATGACTTCGAGCCCTCCATCGAAGCGTTCCACACGCGCCTGTCCGTTGTAGAAGGGCTCCACCGACGCAAAACGTCTAAGGTAACAGGGTCTAGCGTCTATGTTGATGTGCATCCATCCCTGTCTGTCACGCGCTCGTGCGAAGCCCTTATGAAAGACATCAAGGTCGAGATACCAATGGTTGTGCAGAAGGTGGCCGTCTCGGTCAATGTGCGTGGAGCAGCCCTTATTGGATTGGACCACGGCGACCCCATCTCGAAAGTCTCCCGCGTAACACCAGCGAGAGGTGTAGGCGGGAGTACCTGAAGGGAGGATGTGGAAATAGTGACCTTCCAGCGTTCGCACCGGACAGAGGCCACCCTGATAGTTTCCACACCATGCATAACGAGCATCATTCAGCGCCGCGCCATCGGGAAGAATGTGAAAAAATCCCTCTTGAGAGCTGACAGCGGCTCTCCCCTCATAGAAGCCGAATGTACGTATAAAACGTTGTGGATAGATGGGCTGACCCTGCTCATCAATGTGCCATGCCTGTGCAGCTTTACGCACGGGTGCAAAACCTGGGGCATGAAACTTGAGTACCTCGTCAAATCGCTCGGAATAGAGCGGATTTCCCTGCACGACATGATGGGTGCCTTGTGGTGCCACGACACTGTGTTTCCACAAAGGCAAGTTTGCTTGAGGGGTGTTGAGCATTAGACCTCCACCGGTTTACGCATGTTGCAGCTCATGCAGAGGCTGCGGGTGCGATAGGTTGCCATCAGGCGACGATACGGTTCCCCATTCCAGATGTCGGTCAAACGGGCACCCTCACCGGTGCTGGTGAGCGTACCAAATTCTCCGAGGGTTCGGCGTTGTGCATCGGGCGCACAGCAGGGATCAAATCGTCCCAAGGCACTTACCCACGCTTCCTGACCCAAGAATGGGCATTGCCCACCCGGTGCGAGATCCTGAGAGGCTGCCTCGTCGAGCAAGAAGATGTTTTCCAGCAGGAGCTTACGATTTTTGGGTAGCCGTTGTGCTTCAACGATCTCCAGTGCTTCTTGAACAGCCTGATTCCAGCGCTGAATTGAAGCGGCATTTCGACGCATTGAGAGTGCTTTGATCTCGTCAAAGTGTGCCCACAGGTGATGCCCTTTGATGCGATCAACGCCCAAGGAGAGGGCAAGGCGCACGATGTCCGCCAGCTCGTGTACGTTGGATTCTAGAAAGGTAAGCTGGAATGTGACACGACAATAGTTTCCACCGCCAACGGCATGAGCGTCTCGAACCGCAATGAAGGTGCGAACCTTATCTAAGACCTTTTCCCAATTGCTACCTACCATGATCTTCTCTTGAGTGGCTTTTGTAGCGCCATTCCAAGAGATTTTGACATCCGATGCAATGGGAACGATACGTTCGGCCCACTCGCGTGCGCTTCGGCGTGGGAAGGTTCCATTGGTCGTGAGGTTGAGCTTAACACCATAGTGTTGACATAGCTCCAAGATCTCATCGAAGTGCTCATACAAGAGTGGCTCCCCCATCGTAGAGGGAATGATTTCCTTGAGTCCTTTGCCTGCGGTATCCGCCATGACCTGTCGAATCAGCTCGATGGGCATGAGTCGTGGCGGTGTTCCACTGGCGCGACGTTCCTCCTGTCGATTACTGAATGGGGAGTGTTCTTCACACATGATACACTTAAGATTACAGGTGTCAGGATTGGTATCGAAGGTAATACGCCAGGGAACTGGCAGGGGGTGGATTCGGGCTGAGTCTCGTCGTGTGATCACCTGCTGATAGAGTCGCTCCATCTCTTGAACATGCGCTTCAATTGAAGGAACATCTCCGCTGGGCGATTGTATATAACCGCGCTGTCCCAGACGATGGGCAAGGTCGGGATCCAGCGCCAGACGCTGCATCTGTTCTGCCAGCGACTCCGGCTGACGATGGTTAAACAGCAGTCCGTTTACCTCGTGATGTACATACTCCGCCATCCCCCCTACATTCGCGGTGATGACGGGGACTCGCGCTTGAAGTGCTTCATGAATCACCAGGGGCGAGTTTTCCACCCAGATGGAAGGGACTACAATCACATCCACATGGTTGAAGACATCTTGAATCAGATCCTGGTTTCGATATTCATGGCGCCACTCGATGCGAGCACCCGCGTTTCCGGGAAGCCGTTCGGCCAGTGCCTTCAGTGCTGCACTATCTTGACCCCGGGGGCGTCCCCAGATCTTCAGGCGAATGTCCCCTTTAAGCTGGCCAAAGGCTTGAATGAGCTGATGAATTCCCTTTGCAGGGATGTGGGTGCCAATATAACCAAATGTAAACGGCTCATGTCTGGTGCGTGCCCGCCCACGCAGGCGCTCGAGATCAAATCCGTAGTCGAGATAGATCAGCTTCTGCTGGGGAAGACCAAACTCCTGTGCATAACGTTTGAGCAAATACTGAGCGGGTGCAATGAAGAGATCCACCTGTTCATGCAATGCGCGCGTATGTTGCATGCGACGTTTCACCCAGTCTGTCCACTGAGCTGCGTCCTGTTCCCATTCATCGGGTGCCCCGGAGAAGTAGCGAGCGTAACATCGCTCAGCACATTTTCGATCATTCTGTCCATCACAAGCGGCCCATAGCTCTTGGGGATCTTCGGGATGCATCTGCATAAACTGTCCGCGAGGACACATCAGCCAATAGTCGTGTAAGGTGTAGACGATGGGAAGCTCTCGCCTTGCGGCTTGCTCAACCAATGAGGTGGATAGATGATTTAAGTGACCGATGTGGACCACATCCGGTCGAAGCTGATCGAGCAGTGCTCCAAAACGCTGATCCACTCCCTCATGGCGGTAGCGATCTCGTGTGCGGGGCATATTGATGATATGCAGTTGTATCCGTGGATCGTCGGGATCGGATTCATGACGCATGGCATAATCTTCTGCAAAGGAATCTTCCTCTCGCGTAAAGACATGAACCGTGTGCCGGTTTGCCAGTCCATGACATAGGGTCTGAGTATATACCTCAGAGCCTGCATTATATCTCATGGGATAACCATGAATGACTTGAAGAACGTTCATACAATGAGAACCTTTCAAGAGAAGATTAGTTCTTTAGACCTGGCATGGATAGTTGATTTACAAGGCTGTGAAGACCCTGGTGTAGTGCGATCTGAGCTCTCCAGCCCAGATGCAGGAGAGCCCGCTCGGATGTGCCAGAGAAGCTCGAGACCGTGTAGGCATCTGCCTCCGTTTTGCGGATCAAGGACCGACTCTGAGATAATACTTTGATCTGCTCGGCGAGCTCGAGTAGACTAATGGATTGCCCGGAGGTCAACTGAAGTATGGGTACATCACGGCCCTGGTCCAGTGCTTCGAGCATGAGCAGAATCCCTCGAATGACATCGTCGATATGCGTAAAATCGAAACGTCGGGCGGGTCCATCAACGCGAATGTCTCGTCCATGACAAGCGGCATGTACGAAGGCAGGAATCACGCGATCTGGGTAGTCGTCAGGCGATCCATAGACGTTGGATAAGCGTACAATTCCAGTCCGAAGTCCTTGAAGCGTTGCTTCCCGGACGAGCTTCTCACCCTCGACCTTGGAGTGTCCGTACACATTGACGGGGTTCATCGGGGTGTCTTCTGTCGCAGGCAGGCGGAGAGGATTTCCATAGACTTCTCGGCTGCTGGTAAAAAGGAGCCAGGGGCGCTGAGGCTGCTGGAGTGCTGCTCGGAGGAGCTCCCCAGTGCCTTCGATGTTGCAAGTATGGCAACGGGCTGGATCCGCTTCTCCCTGAGCGACCCGAGAGACTGCCGCCAGGTGAAGGATGCCATGACATCCTCGCACCTTCTCAGATACAGCGTGCCGAGCTCGAATATCGGTGGCACCTCCCGGTGTGCTGGGCTGAATGTCGCAGGGGACGACTTCAAACCCACGTTGGGCCAAAATGTGCTTTAAGTGCTGACCAATGACTCCTTCGGAGCCGGTCAAGAGAATACGCTTACGCATGAGCTTTTCCGCCTTTAAACAGTTTGGCTTTGGCTTCACTCCGAGGCCACTGGCGCTCCAAGGGGGTCTAAGATGTGGTTGCACGAGGGCGTAGGCGGTTCTGACAAGAATCTTCTTTTTCTGAAAGCGGAAGTGCGTTGCGCGTAGAAAATGCGGGCTATTCAAGCACCAGCCGCACCGGCAACTGTAGATGGGTGCATCTGTAGATGAGTGCATCTGTAGATGGATGCCTCTCTACCTGTCCGTTATTCACGTATGGAACAAAAAAAATCGCGTGGTCCCGTTTCAGACTTCTCAGCAGAAGTCTCAGCAGAACCACGCGATCCAGTTGGTGGAGGCGCCGGGAGTTGAATGTGCCGTAAACCATTGTAAAACAAACGAAAACCCACCAAATCCCCGCCAAATCGATGTTACACCATCCGGCCAGAACCGCTCCAATACGACCTCGTGGGATGAATTTGTTACAGCAGTAACACGCGCCAACGTGCAGATTGGCAAGGCAAGAAAGGCGCTCGAGGCCGACGACAAAGCCCTCGCCGACGACATTTTGGCGAAAGTCGAACGACGGCTCGAGCGGCTGGCCAAAACGATGCAGAAAGGATCCAGGTGATCCATGACTATTGCATCGACCGCCAGCTTTGCTGCCAGACTCCATAATGCGCACTCACGGAACACCCTGGAGCCAATTTCCTCATGGGGTACCTGCTGCCTGCCAGCGCCGGATCGAGCGACTGCTCCCACGCTCCGGTACAGCATTCGCTCACGGTCTCCTCCTTGCGCATTGAATGCCGCAAATCCCCAGATCCGAGTTTTTGAGTGTGGTCCGGTCGGCCTCGAGCATGTGGCTCCGCGCTTGATCGACCCTTGAATTTGGAGAAATTGAAATGGAATCTGCAATGAATTGCCTGCAGTGTGGTAAATCCTTTGAGGGCAAACGGGCTGACACGAAATATTGCTCGAGCACCTGCCGAAGCCGGGCCAGCCGCGAGGCAAACGGTGAAGGTGGGAGTGGAGATGGAGCGCAATCCAATTCCCTGGAAAGGCTCGAGACTCTGAACATGCCATCTGCTGTGCGACCCGGAGAAGACTCAAATAGCATCGAGCTTGAGGCACGGCTGACAATGCTGGAGATGCGTCTTACGAGTCTATCGAGTTTGACCAGTCGGGTGGAGAGTCTCGAGTCACTCTCTGCGAATGTGGAACGGCTCCAAGCACGCCTGAAGGGAATGGAGTCACTGGCCAACGAGGTTAGCGACATTTCGGGGCGGATGGGTCGGATTGAGGCGGAGCTGGCGAAACTGGCCCGGCAGACCGGTAGCGAAACGGGTGCCACCCAGATCGCCCGCATTACAACCCGCTTGGACGCCTTGGACACCAAAGTGACCCCACTCGTGGGTTTGCCAGAACGACTTCGCACCATTGAGAAGCGAGGAAATGACTCCGGCGATCTTGGAGGGCGGGTAGAGGCACTCGAAGCAGGTGGTCCCCAGATCCAGCGCTTGCAGAAATCGGTTGGTGAGCTGCAGGCTCGCCTCGAGGTCGGCCTTGAGGAGTCCTGCAAAGCCCGACCTACCGACTCTGGCACAACCCAGCGCTTGATCGAAGCTCGAGTCAGTCCGATTGAGCAGCGGATCGAGCGACTTGTCGCACAGAGCAGGACTGCACCCGCCCCTGACGACTCAAGAGTGCATCGGCTGGAGCAGCGTGTCAGTCGTCTGAACGCGATGGTGGAAAGCCTATCCACCGACGATGAGAACGTGAAAATTACCAAACTCGAGAGGAGCATTGTATCCCTGCGAACTCGGCTCGAGGGGCTGGAAAATAACCCGGACGGCGAAAGTGGCACCGTTGAAGTCCTCGGAGAGCGTCTCGACGGCATTGCGGACGAACTCAGCGGTATCAGGACCAACATGCACCAGCTTGCACAGGCCATTGAGATCCTCCAGGATGCGGCGGGCTTTGAGCGAAATGACGATGAGGACGAGGACGAGGACGAAGAGCCGGATTGGGATGAGGATGAAGACTAATCTCGCCTTTTGGCAGTCTGCCGTGTTCACTGTGCCTTCAGCGTCGGTTCCGCCTAGCTTTAGGGCATAAACAACGCCATCTCGACCTTCCCTTCTCTCATAGACATGGATAACCGAAGCGGCCTGAAATTGGCTACTCTGTCTCGATAGCCAACGGCTTTGGCAACGCGGGAAGATGGTGCATTCGAACATCGGACCCATGAACCCGCCACAGTACCCTCTGGCGCCGCCGGTGGGACCGACCATGATCGGTGGGTGCGACCGAACGGCGGCGCTTGTTCAAAAGCACTTGGATTTGATGGGGGTTTCGGACGGGGGTTGGGGATATTCAAGCTCCGGTCAGGCCGTATTGTCTCAGGCGTAGGCTTTTGAACACGATCTGACGGTCAAATGTGGATTGACATTCAAGCCCCATATCGGACGCGGCTGCGTCCGAAAATCGGACGTGAGTCCGAATTTCAGACACGCGTCGGACTGGTGAACGCCCGTGAGGGCGCTCGGCTAATGTCCTCTTTCTGTTTTCTCATTAGGGAGTTGGCGCGATGATCCCCACTTGAATCAACCGTGGCATGGGAAATGGTCCATGCCGCACCCATGATCGCACTCCCAGCCACCTCGAACTTTCCGGCCCAATACGAGCCTCGTCATGCCCAGGGCACGCCTCTATTCCGGATTCTCCAGGACCACCTGGAGACATTCCTGGCTCAAGTCGAGCAGGATCCAGAGTCCATGGGCGGGTACCTTCGTCCCGAAGTGAAGTCCACTCTTGAGAAGTTCATGGAGTGCGGCGTCCTCCGGTTTGGCTTCGCCCGAATCCACTGCCATGACTGCGGGCACGAGGAATTACTCCCCCTATCCTCCGGCAGGCCGGCCCGCCCTTTCGGGGCTTCTGCCCATCCTGCCACGCCAGACGCCTGGCGGAGTGGGGCGACTGGGTACTCGACACCGTGTTGCCGGACGTCCG
>JBJTQF010000068.1:0-18996 GCA_046075485.1 Myxococcota bacterium
GCAAGGGATGGAATCCCTTGACCCCGGGTTGTTTTTTTGTTTTTGCACTGCTTTTTGCTGAGAGGACGCTGTCCTCTCAGACTCTCCTGCAAGGGATTCCATCCCTTGACCCGTGTTTTGTTTTTTATTTTGCTGAAAGGACGCTGTCCTCTCTGGACTCGCCCGCAAGGGGTGTCACCGACGCCACGACAGGAGCTTGGCCAGTACTGCCGCAAACCCCACGCATGCCACCCCCACCAGGGTCTGTGAAGCACCGACCGGGAGCTGGTACAGAAACGCCACCAGATACCCCATCCCGCCTGACACCGCTCCGACTCCCGCCGCCACGCCCAGCGCGGAGGTCACATTCCGCGAGACCTTCACCGCCGCCATCGCAGGCAGCACACTAAACGCAAACACGGGGAGCGCACCCAGCACCCGCGTGCATACCGAAATCGCCAGGGCCAACGTCAGCATCAGCCCCAGCTCCAGCCCTCTCACCGGAAGACCTCTGACGCGAGCGCCATCTCGATCAAACGATGCTTGAATAAAGCCTCGCCGGAGCCACACATGCAGCCCCATCAACCCGAGTGTCATACCTGCGATGAGGTTAAAGTCTTCCGGCAGCACCGCCACCGCACTGCCAAACAAGATGCTGTTGATATCATGCACCTCTTGGACAATCCGTGTGCCCACGGCCAGCGCACCCGCTGAGCCCAGCAGGTACAGCAGGCCCAGCCGACTCTCCCGTTGAGCTCGACTCGCCCCTGCATCTCCGAGCAGCACCGCACCTGTCCCGAGGGTGGTGAGCAGCGCCAGCAACGACGGAGAAGCCACCGCCGCACTCACCCCAAGCTGGAGCTGAAGGTAGAAGGCCAGCGTGACCCCCAAACCTGCTCCTTGTGTCAACGCGGCACTCAAAAACACCATCCGCCGAAGCACAATATAGACGCCAAGATATCCCAGCAGCAGCCCTGCCAAGACCCCTGCGAGGGTGGGCTCTCGAAACAGCTCCCAGGATTCCCAAAATAGCTGAAGTGTGACCGGATCCGCGTTCATGTTAAGACTCGCTGGACCTGCTCAGGCAGGCGAATGAGAGGCGTGATCGTGATGAGCGTGGTCGCCGTGACCGTCCGTCCCAGAGGCATGGCCTCCAGAAAAAGCCACCGCATCCTCAATGATACCACAGGCCATCGTGCCATACCGCTGCCGAAAAGCAGCCGACCCCGCGATGTCTGCTATACAGCCTGCCGTGGCCACCTGATCCTCTTTATCCACAAAGAGCACATCCGTGGCGCGTTCCGCCACCAGCGCCAGATGATGACTCACCATCAAGATGGCCAGCCTATGTTTTTGACGCACCTGCTCGATGAGCTCAAACACCGCTCGTTCCGCCACCAAGTCCATCGCGGAGGTCGGCTCATCCAGGATCAACACCTGCGGCTGCCCCACCAGCGCCCGTGCCAATAAGACCCGCTGCTTCTGCCCTTCGCTGAGCTGCGCAAACGGCTCTCGCGCCAGCCCGAGGATCTCGGTCTCCTGAAGCGCCTGCTCCACCCGCTCCTTTTCCGACCGGCTGTGAAACGGTCGCAGGAACGACCACTGACGCTCCACCCCCTCCATGACCACATCCAACACCCGCGCAGGCAAGCTCTGATCCAGCTCGCTGCGCTGAGGCACATAACCCAAGCGGAGCCCTTGCCGATAGGTAAGCTGCCCACTCACCTTCGGCAACAACCCCAACAGCGTGCGAAGCAGGGTAGACTTCCCCGAGCCGTTGCGCCCAATAATCGCCCAGAACTCGTTGGGCCGAAGCTGAAATGAAATCGGAGGCAGGACCGCATGGCCTCCATACCCCACCCGGAGGTTGGAGAGCGCAATCAGCGGCTCACTTGACGCATGCGTATGCGGAATAAATTGCATGGCGCTTCCTTACAACAAAGTCAGGGCCTCGCGCATGCACGAGACCCTGCGCGCGCCTCACTTACTCTTCGTGATCGTGATCGTGATCCTCATGCTCCGTCAGCAGCAGCACGGAGGTCTCGGAGGTCGGTCCAAAGGTGATGGTGTACTCCCCGATGCCCAGCGAATACTCATACATCATGGCCAGCTCTGAACAAGCCGTCACCGCTTCGGAGGTTTCTGCCACCACATCATTGCCGGAGGCGTCTTTGAGCACCAACGGCACATCGGAACCCACAAACAGCAGCAGATGAATGACCTCATCCGCCGAGAGTGCGACCGTGCCGCCGTTGCCACCTTCCACCGCACCCAACGTCACATCATAACGGGTATGGGTGGTGCTGACATCCGGTCCCACGCTGCCATCAATGGCCGCCGTGATGGCCGTGCCTGCTTCTACGGCATGCTCACATGCGTGCTCAGCAGGATCCTCTTCGGCGGTCGTGCAGGCTGCCAGTCCCAGCAGGGCCGACATGGCCACAGCATAACGTACCCCATTCTGAATCGTCCAATCCATTCTGATGACTCCTCTGATGCGCGAGAGATAAGGTCTATTCCCGCGTGATGTTAAGCTGGAGCGTGGCATGGGTCAGGAGGTTTTCCCGTACCGTCACCAGCTCCGGGTCTCCGTCCGAGAGCACGATGCCCTCGTCTCCGGCGACCACCGAGCTCCAATCGATGTTGTCCAGCGCAGCGGCTGTCCACGGCAAAAACGCCTGGATGCTCAGCCACAACGCTTGGTCTTTGCCTACGCCGACGCTGTCCGCTTCTCCTGGCACCCCGCTGAGCACCAGCGCCGTCTCACTGCTGAAAACAAACGCCACACCCTCCGCAGGCAGACGAGAAGGGCTGGCCGTATCAAAGAGCCGTCCACGCAGCTCAAATCGTGGCACCGTGAGCTGCACGCCGGTAACATACCCACTCTCGAGGGTGCAGCTTGCTTGAGCCTCGAGGTCTTCTGACATGCCGGAGCAGCTCCCCAGGGGGATGTTTTCCGCCGCCGCGCCGGTGGTCGGGGTCTCAAACGTCAGGGTGCTCGACGCCGTGAGTGTCTTGCTGGTGCCTTGAGGTGTACCGCCGGTGAGCTCCGCCTCGATCTCCTCGTAGGTGGCAATCCCACCATCCGCCGTGTGACAGTGGCCGGAATGACAGTTGGCGTAGCCCTCGGGAGGCGCTGCCGGATCAAACGAGAGTGTCCCGACTTCATCCTGGCCGACCACCACCGTCAGGCTGGAGGTCTCCAGCGTCAGGGCGTCGAGGGTGTAGGCATAACTCTTGTTCGTCAGCAGGCGTGTTTCGGCGTCGAGCCGTCCGTCTTCAGGTGTGACGCCCACCGTGAGCTGCGCATCCAGCACGCCCCAGGGTTGACCACTTGAGAGCGCACAGCCCGAGAGCAAGCTCATCCCACTCAGGAGGCTCCCCAGCAGACCTCGCGAACCGTTGATACCGCGTGCTCGAGACATATCGTCACCTCTTATATGGCGCGGAGCCTCAGAATGTTGAGCGCACGGCCCTTCATTGCCTGCGTTCATTCATCCGTGTGTGTTTTCTGGGTATGCTCAGCGTGAGAGACCTTGATATACGGCGTCGGCCACTCGGGTGAGCCAGGCTTGGCAGGTCTCTCCTTTGGAGAAAGACGCGCCGCCGGGCAGGATCACCACACTGCCTTTGACCAGATTGGCCACCGTCTGGCTGTTGTTGGAGGGATAAAACTCCTCCTGCAAGATCACCTTGACTCCTTGTGAGCGCATGGTGCTGACCACCTTCGACAGATGCCCCGGATCCGGCGCAATGCCCGGTCGAGGCTCTACCGTGATCACCTCCTGCAAGCCCAGCCAGCTATTCAGATAGGTCAACGAGCGATGATAGGATGTCACCCGTCGCTGCTCCGCCTTGAGTGCGGCAAACCGCTGCTGCTGAGTGGCTGCCAAGCTCAGCAGGCTCGCCTGGAGCGCGCTGGCATTGGCCCGATAGGTGGCCGCGTGAGGTGCGTCGATGCTGGCCAGCTTTTCTCCGATGGCACCGGCCACCGCTGCACAGGCCCGAGGGTCGAACAAGAAGTGTGGATTCCCTCCTGGGTGGATATCCCCTTGAGCGCGGTCGATCTTTCCAGCCGGGACTTCCAGCCGCTGCACCACCGAGGCGGCCTCCAGGAGCCCCACACCACCCGCCGAGATCCGAGGATTTCGTGCGGTGGCCACCAGACTCGGCAGCCAGCCCACTTCCAGCTCCAGCCCGTTGGAGATCAGCAGCTCCGCCTTGTTGAGCTTGATCACCAGGTTGGGACGGGCATCCACATAGTGCGGGTCTTCGGTGGCTGCCGCGAGTGACTCCACCTCCACATATTGCTGGCCCACCGAGGCGGCCAGACTGGCCAGCGAGGGCAGGGTGGCCACCACTTTGACCGCTGCCACGGCCTCTGACGACAGCAGCAGACAGCTCAGCAGGGTCAGTCGTTGAATCCAGGTGGAGACCCAGGTCCGTTTTTGGTGTGCTCTTGAAGGGTGGCTCATGTTCAGTTCTCCCATTGCGCTCTCTACGCTCTCTATATTAATACAGTCATCGTGTGGCTCAGAAGGTGTGTGCGCCGTGAGCGCCGACCAGGACTTCCAGCGCCAGAAAGGTGGCCCAGATCGGCTGCTCTCTCCAGGAGGGCAGATCGACGGACCCTTGCAAGCGGAGCCGTGAAAAGTGAGACGGATACGTCGTGAGCTGTCCGGTGTAGCGGGTGCGCCAGCCATTCCAGTCCGGGTCGAGTGGATCTCCGGCCACGCCTGAGACCGCTTCGGCTCTCACCCCGAGCTCGTAGTGTTGACGCCACTGCCAGGTGAGCTGCGCGCGGCCTCCGTAGTCCACCAGTCGGTCAAAGGGGACTTGCCGTGCTCGGTGCATCGCCTCTACTTCCAGGGAGACGACATTTCGGTTGGGATCATTCACCGGCTTAAAGCGGATATACAGATCGGTCCCCACAATCTGGGAGCGGTTCTCTAAGCCGGAGGCATTTGGCCCAAGCTGACCGGACAGGCCCCACAGGATCCCCAGCCCTTCGTTGAGCGGAAAAAACTGCTTGAGGGTTCCCGTGTAGAGGACATCCAGCGGTGAGGTGACCCCCAGATTATCGTTGCCATAAAACGAGCGGGCGCAACATCCTCCAGCCGCATCGGTCGCCGAGAGGGAGAGCTCTGCATACCACGGCAAGGGGCTGAGGTAGCTGACTTCTGTTCCCAGTCCTCGGTTGCCTTCTGAGCCAAAAAACTTGGCATTGACCAGCGGGAGGTCTACAAAAGCCCAACTGTGTGGATGGGTGGGGTTGAGCCGACCAAAACGGGTCAGAAACTGGCCTGCTCGCACCTGGAGGTTATGGGGCAAGCTGAGGGTCGTGGCATAAACTTCTTCGATCTCCACTCCGAACTGCGTAAAAACCAAGTTGCTGCGAAAGCTGAAGTAGGGATCCACGTTCGACTGAATGCTCAGCTCGAGCTGCTGGAGGTTAAAGCCTGTGCGGGTGGGATCATGGCCTCCGCCCTGGAGGTTCTCGGGATCACTGAACACGGCCAGCGCCGTATCCAGGATGAAGGCGATGTCGGGATTGGCGGAGCTGGCCCCTTCTGCGCCTCCCGAGGGGGTGGCAGGTTTGCTGGCGGCTTCCGCTTGAGCGGCTTGCACGCTGGCTTCGAGCAGCTTCAGCTCTTCGGGGCTGAGGGTGGGTTCTGCCGGAGCACGGGTGTCTTCGGCTTGTGCTGCGCCCACGAGCGCGGGAGCACACACCAGCGCCACGAGACATCCTCGAAGAGCGTTCTGTAGACTTCTTTTCAGCGAGTCTCTGGAACCGGCTTGTCTTTCCTCATCGGGCGTAAAGGCATGGATTTTACGACCTGCTCCCAGAGCTGTGAGGGGGGGGGGGGAGGTATCGGGGGAGGGCCACCACACATGAAAACGCTTACGAGACATGACGTTAGACCTCCGCCGAGGGAGTGAGGATCGAGAGTGATGTTCTGGGTTATGGCAGATATGCAATTAAGTTGCAATTAAAAACGATGTACGGTTCTTCTTCTTATGCAAACGCTGGGCAAGGGGGAAGGGCTGGTATCTTTTTGGGGCTGGGGGGGCTGGATTGGGGGGCGGTTGTTTTCTCCTTGCTGGTATTGGCAAGCAATGGTACACCACGAGGAGGCACGTTTTTGATCCTGCGGGATGCATTTGGCTTGGGTCGGATGGCGTCGGCAGCTCAAAAACACGGGAGCGGATGCGGAGCGGCGCAGGATTAAGCGGATGGATGAAGCAAACAAGCGCAGGAGCTGGGAGTCTGCGAGCCGCTCGAGTGGCGTTCTCCGAGGTGTGGGAATTTTCCTACTGTACTTGGGGGTGACGCTGGGGGTGGTGTGGCCGACGGGTTTCCGGCTGAGCAGTCAAGCGTTGGGGGATCCGGCCAATGACCTCTGGAATCATCTCTGGGGGTATTGGTGGGTGCGGGACGCCTTGTTGCATCATGGTACCTTTCCGATCTCGACGGAGCTGCTGAATCATCCTCGCGGGGGCACGCTCTTTTTTATTGATCTGTCGAATGCGCTCTTTTCGTTGCCGCTCCAGCTTATGTTTGGGTTGGTGGCCAGTTATAATCTCACCTTGATCCTTCATCTGACTTTAAATGCGGTGGGGGCGTGGTTCCTGGCGCATCATCTGACGCGAAATCCGTATGCGAGCTTTGTAGCGGGTATTATTTATGGGTACTCGCCGCATCTCTTGGCGCAGGTGTACAACGGCATCTCGGAGACCATCAACGCAGGCTGGCTGCCTATTTTTTTGCTCTTTTATCTGAAGACCTTCCACGAGGTGCGCTGGCGTAATGCAATCTGGGCGGGATTTCTGCTCTTCATGACCACCTTTTCCAACTGGTATTATGGGCTCTTTGCGCTGCTGACGGTGGGAGTGCATCTGCTGACGCAGCTCCTGAGCAACGGGCGGAGACTGCTGGCCAGCGGGTTGCTCGCCCGTTTGGGGGTGTTGGGGGTGACATATGCCCTCTGTATTGCCCCGCTGATGTTGCTCTTTGCGTATACGCTCAACGCCGCCGACGCGATTGTGGGCCGAGACCCTGAGTTTGTGTATCAGACCCTGATTCGTCATAATATGACGGATTTGTTGATTTTTTTCCATCCAGGTTACTTTTATTCGCCTGACTTAAAGGCGCTCTACGGCGAAGACCTGATCATCGTGGCGTATCTGGGCTACAGTGTGCTGGCGCTGGCGGCGCTCCCGTTTTTGCAGCGGCGCGCGCGTGAGGTGAAGCTCTGGGCGGTGTTGTTTGGGGTGTTTTTCATCTTTTCGTTGGGTCCATTCCTGTACGTGAACGGACACTATGTCCAGCTCGGCGAACGTTGGATTCCCCTTCCTTTTCTGGCGTTTTTTCATGCGTTTCCGCTCTTCAGTCGTATCAGCCATGCGTTCCGATTTGTGGTGATGGCGACCTTGGCGCTGGCGATGCTGGCGGCGTGGGGGCTCAAAGGGGTGCAGGGACGTCCGGGCCGTCGGCTCTCGGCGCTGCTGCTGACGGGTGCTCTGAGCGCCGTGATCATGGGGGAGTATCTGCTGGCATCTCCGGCGAAGTGGCCGATTCCCTCCAGCGCGGTGGAGCTGCCCCGCTATTATTCGGTCTTGGCGGAAGAGCCCGGAGACTTCGCGGTCTTGGACCTCCCCATTGGAGTCCCGACGCTCCAGCGGGCGATCTATACCTATGGCCAGACGGTGCATCATAAGCGGGTGCCGTATGGGCTCAACGATCCTTTTCCTCAGACCTTGACGGCCAATCGATTTATCTCCCTGGTGGTCAATCTGGAGTTTCTCAACATGAACCGCCTGCCTCCCGCGTTGCCTGACCTGGAGATCTTGGCGGGACTGGAGCAGCTCAAGGCGCAGAACTATCGCTATATTTTGGTCCACGATGAGCTCTTTGTGACCCCAGAACAATCAGGCCGGATCAACCAAGTGCTGCGTTGGTATCTGGGAACCCCCGAGCGATATCCCGAAGACAACCTCAGCGTCTATCGGCTGGAGTAGAAGGCTCGCCTGCTCGTGTACCTGCCTGCTCGTGTGCGTGCCTGCTCGTGTACCTGCCTGCTCGTGTGCGTGCCTGCTCGTGCGCCTGCCTGCTCGTGTGCTCGCCTGCTCGTGTACCTGCCTGCTCGTGTACCTGCCTACTCGTGTACCTGCCTACTCGTGTGCGCGCCTGCGAGAAGCTCGTGGAGTCCTGCTCCTCAACGTCGGCTGGGTCGGAGAAGGTGGGACAGAAGCGGGTATCCCATGCATTTCCCGACTGGGATATCGATGTCCCAGGACAGAATGTGGCCGATTCACAGGGGGCCTTGATATTGCGTGGCAAGTCCTAACAAATTCACGTATAACAAATAATCGTGCGTCTGGTATCAAAATTGCATTCAATCACTTACATCTACAGATGCTGCTGCATATGCCCCTCGGAGCCGCTCATCCGGATCTGAGAAGCCCCCATGCAGCCCTCAAGCTCGAACCTCTGGTGAAGAAGGAGTCTCCTATGAAGTCCTTGTGGATGATGGCAGTTGCGGGTTGTGTGTTGGCCCTCTCGGGCTGTGGTGAAGAGCAAGATGGGCTGGAGCTGTCGTCGGCAGAGAGCCTGGATAAAGCCCCCGTCTCTCTGGATCAGCAGCTCTTCGAGGATGTGCGTTACATGCGTGGGCTGGTGGAGAAGACCAGCGAGCCCTTCGTGATGATCAACTTTGCCGATGATCGTCAGTTCCGTTATGCCCTCAACCGTCTGAAGGCCGCCGGAAAGACCCCCGACAACGCGCCGGAGCTGTTTGAAGGCATCTTTGAAGCACGAGACCGTGCGCTGCTCACCCGTCAGCTCGATGCAGCACCGGAGAGTTATAATCACCTCATCGCCAACATCCTGCAAGACTCCAAAAATGCGGATCGCATCACCACCGACGCATATTCGACCATCAAGGGGGGCGCGGCCACCTCCTACTTGGACATCATCATGTACGATGGCACCACGGGCGCGGTGCTCGGCGACCAGTACGTGGAGGAGCAAAAGTCTGCGGGCACGGATATGAACGTGCGCACGGCGGGCACGCTGGCCAAAGACCAGGGTGGCAAGCGATATGTGATCGTGGACTCGTTCTCGTGCAACGATACCACCGGTGAAGTGCGCTGCTCCACCTCGAGCGTGGGCACACACCTGAAGCTGCCGGGCAAGCTGCAAGCGCCGGTGGATCAGCAGCTCCCCGGGGTGCCGCTGGATGGCATGTTGACGGTGTGTCTCAACCGCTCGTGGCTGTACGACGCTTATGACTGCGAGTACAGGATGGATGGCACCGGTGGCAACATCGTCTTCCCGCTCAAGGGTGAGATGAACTTTGAAGGTGTCATCACGAAGGTCAAGAAGGCGTATGTGGCGCTCGGGCTGGCCAACAATGGCGGCGCGTGTAAACCCTCGCTGGATTTCCTCAAGAACGTGATCATCGATGGAGGCCGAGTGCGCTGGGATATTCCGGTGGCCAACTTTGGCCGGAACTGCTTCTCTCACCAAGCCGATGTGAACATCAACATCGGGGTGGAGGTGGATGTCAACCTCAACGGCACGAACATCTCGGGCTTTGGCACGATCTCTTCGCAGGCATCGGACAGCAATGCCACGATTCCACAGATTCAGTTTGCCAGCTCCTGCTTGGCGAAGGGCACCGAGATCCGGCTCGCGGATGGCTCGTTGGTCCCGGTGGAGCGGGTGGGTCAAGACATGCGTGTGCTCGCGGATGTGGATGGCTTGGCGCTCTCGGTGACCGATATGTCCATCGGGGTGGAGGATGTCCCCATGCTCCGCTTGGAGGACAGCTTCGGACACTCGCTGCTGCTGACCGAAGGCCACCCGGTGATGACCGAGGATGGACCTCAGCGTGCAGATGCGCTCCGTTTGGGGGATGTGCTCTTCACCGAGCAGGGTCCGGCGCTGCTGACCTCCATCGGATATGAAGCGTATGACGGCAGTGTGCATAACCTCAAGCTGGGCAATGCGGTCGAGCGGAAGCTGGTGGGAGATGAGCCTGCGGCCTTCTTCGCCAATGGCATCCTGGTGGGAGACGGTCGTGTCCAGTTGGACCTCGCCAATGCCCGGGACCGTGAGCTCTCCACGCTGCACTGGCAAGGGGTGAAGGCGCGTCGCTGAGGGAGCGGACCTCCTCACGTCCTGCCATGACCTCCGCCTGCTGCCCCCTTCAGACTGCTCCGTCATCTCCTGAAGATTTCCAGCCATTCCCACTGAAAATTACCAGCCATTCCCACTGAAGATTTCCAGCCATTCTCTATCGTTGAGCGGGTGTGTTTGCCTGTGCTCGGCACGATGTCCAAGTCACTGGTGTTACACGTTCACCTGCGTTATAACCCTCTCCGTGGGCGGCGCGGAGGGTGCTGCGTGCGCTGAAAGACAAGGCCTTCAGACCGAACGAGGTATTTTCATGAAGCTTCCTGAGTACGATCAGTGGGATGCACTGGCCACAGCGGAGCGTATTGCCAGCCGGGATGTCTCTGCTGAAGAGGTCTTGGAAGCGGCCATTGAGCGCATAGAGGCGCGAAATCCGGCGATCAACGCGGTGGTGTACAAGGCGTATGATGCGGCACGGGCGTCGTTGAGAGGGCTACCAGCGGGGCCTCTGCACGGGGTTCCGATGCTGCTGAAGAACCTGGTGGCGATGTGGGAAGGCCATCCGCAGACCCGTAGCTGTCGGTTTTTGTGTCCGCAGCCAGGAGCGCCGGTGGCTCAGACGCTGGCCACGGAAGACTCGGTGTTGGTGGCGCGTCTGAAGGCGGCGGGAGTGGTGCTCCTGGGGACCACCAACACGCCAGAGCTGGGCTTGCTGGGGGTGACGGAGCCTGCTTTGTATGGACCTACGCGGAATCCCTGGGCGCTGGATCGAGTGCCGGGAGGCTCTTCGGGAGGTTCGGGGGCGGCGGTGGCGGCGCGTCTGGTGCCGGTGGCGCATGGTGGAGATGGGGGTGGTTCGTTGCGCATTCCGGCGTCCGCCAACGGGGTGGTAGGGTTGAAGCCCACACGCGGGCGCATCAGCCAAGCGCCGATGTTGGGGGAAGCCTGGGGCGGATTTGTACAGGAGTTTGTGTTAACCCGGAGCATACGGGACTGCGCGTTGATGCTGGATGTGCTCTCTTCGCCGGTGATGGGGGATCCCCATTGGGCACCTCCGCCGCCACGTCCCTATCACGAGGAGGTGGGGCGAGCGCCGGGGCGCCTGCGGATCGGGTTTACGGCGGAGCCTCTGCTGGGAACAGGGAGCTGTCATCCGGACTGTCGAGCGGCGCTGATGCAGACGGTGGCGCTGCTTCAGGGCTTGGGACATGAGCTCGAGGAGGCTCGACCCGACTACGACCGAGAGGGGATGACGGAAGCGTATATGCTGACGGTGGCGGCAGGTCTCGCGGCAGAGATCCGAGCGATGGAGCGCATGTTAGGACAAAAGGCAAGCTGGGGAGCGCTGGAGCCTGCCACTTGGTTCATGCGCCGCTTGGGGGAAAGTCTGGATGCCCCCGAGCTGGTGCTGGTTCGAGCACGAATTGATGAAAATACTCGGCGGATCGTTCGGTTTTTTGAACGATATGATGTGCTGATCACGCCGACGCTGGCCGCGCCGCCTGTGAAGGTGGGGCAGCTTCAGCCGAAGCCCGTGGAGGTGGCGGGGATCTGGACGCTGACCCAGCTTCCACTGGGAGGACTGATGCGCGCGGCACTCAGATCTTCGGTGCAGCAGCTTGCCAATGATTCGCTGGCGGCGACCCCCAATACGCAGCTTTTTAATATGACGGGACAGCCGGCGATCTCGCTGCCGCTGATGTGGAATGGAGAGGGCTTGCCCGTGGGGATCCAATGTGTGAGCCGTTTTGGAGAGGAAGGGATGCTGCTCAGACTGGGGAGTCAATTGGAACAGGCTCAGCCGTGGCAACAGCGACTGCCTCCCACACTCTAACCTCACAAAAACAAAATGGGGTGCAGGGGACCGCTGGCCCCTGCTGGGATAGTTTGAAAGGGCAAAGCCCTTTCAATAAAAAAGAAAAGCTGCTTAGAAAGCGGCTTTTTGAGCTGAAAGGACGCTGTCCTTTCAGACTTTCCTGCAAGGGATTCCATCCCTTGACCCGTGTTTTGTTTTTGTGTCCTTTTAAGCTGAGAGGACGCTGTCCTCTCAGACGCTCCCGCAAGGGATTCCATCCCTTGACCCGTGTTTGGTTTTTTGCCTGTGACATGGGGTGGGCTCAGCGCCCGCGCATCAGCGCACCTGCGAATGGCTCCAGCACCAGTGTCACCTCATGCACAGCCTGTCTGAGCGCCGTCAGTTCCTTCCCCATCCCCTGCACTTCCTCCAACAAACTGCCCCCTTGAGGGCTTCTCAACGCCCCCTGCATGCCATTCATTCGCTCCACCACGGCATCCATTCTCAGCAGCAGACCCTTACTGAGCGTCTCATTGAGACCTCGACGCATGGCATCACACTGTTGAGCCACGGCCACCAGCGGGCGATACACGCTGTTCTGCATACTCTCCCGGAGCGCCTTAAGCTCTGCCTGAATCAGCATCAGCGCGGCATTTTCCGTCCCACTTCCTCCGGCCTCCTGAGCGCCTACGTCTGTTTGCTCCGGCACACTCAACCGTTTCTGGAGCAGATCCTGAATCCCGGCGAGCTGCTGCGTGAGCTGAGCGAGCTGAGGCGTCATCGCCCGCTCGAGGCTAAAGCGTACTGCTTGTTGCAGCGACTCCAGCTCCTTATCCAGCGCCACCAGTGCGGGCGTTACCTGTTGTTCCAGCGTGCCTTGAATGCCTCGTCCAGCCCCCTCGAGCCGTTCCCCGAGCATGCCGAGCATGGGCACGAGCTGCCCCGACATCGCCTGCTGAAACACCTCTTGCTGTTTGAGCAGCCCAGCCTCGAGGCCTTGACCCTGCTGAGTCACCCCCTGAGCCACCACTTGACCGACCCCCAAGAGCGCCGACGCCACCTGACCCGCCAACACCTCGACCACCCCGGCCCCGGACTTCTCCACCTGTGCGACAAGCGCCCCGAGCTGTGCCGCCAGCACCCGCTCCAGACTGGTTCTGAGCCCTTGCTGGAGCTGCTCGAGCTCTTTATCCAGCGCCGTCAGCCCAGGCGTTACGTGCTGAGCCAGCGCCATCTGCACGGCTCCCGCGTGACGTTCCACCTGAGCGGCCACCAGCCCCAGCGGACCTGCCACGAGCTGCTCGAGACTGCTTCTAAGCGCCGTTCCATGAGCCCCTTGCTCCGAAGCCACTCGTTCCAGCCCTTGCGAAAGTGAAATGGCGAGCGTCCCCTGTTGTTGTCCGACCTGGGCTCCGAGACTTGCCAAACCGCCTCTGAGCTCTGCGAGCTGTTGCGCCAGCCCCGCCATGCCTTGCGCCAGTCCTTGAGTGAGCGGCTGACCGAGCACCCCATGAAGCTGCTGCCCGAGCGCCTGGGGCAGCGCCTGACCCAGTCCCACCTGGAGCTGTTGCGCCAAGCCTCCGCCAACTCGGTTGAGCTGGGTGCCGAGACCATCTCCGAGCTGATCCAGTCCACCGACCACCGTGAGTCCGAGCTCTCCCAGCCCTCCGTTGAGGTGGGTGGTGAGCTGCCCCAGCCCCTGCTGGAGCGCCGTGCGATGCTGTGCCCACTGAGCCGAGAGGGACTCCAGCCGTTGCCCCACGCCCTCTTGAAGTGCTTGGCGTTGAGCCGCTGCGTCCGAGGAGAGCTGTCGGGTCAGCCCGTCGAGCCGTTGCCCCATCCCGAGCTGCACTTGTCCAACTTGCGACGTGAGCGCCTGAACCTGTTCCACCAGGGCTTGGCGCACGGGGGCGTCGAGGGTTTCTCGCACATCTCGCAGCTCTTGCACCAGTGCCGAGAGGGGTGCCGCGACTTTTGAGACGGGGTCATCTTCACCGCCCAACATCTGGCGTTGATTGAACGACTTCTTGATTTCCTTCCAGCGTTCCGCCTGCTCAGGAGAGAGCAGCCCACGCAGCTCGGCGAGCTTGAGCAGGTTCTGTTCCGCTCCGCTGGTGAGGGTCTGAGCTTCACCCGTGTAGTGATCGAGGATGAGCTTTTGCAGCTCTTCCGCGTTCATCACCGGCAATACTTTCTCTGCCATTTTGTTCATGTTACGGTACGAGCCCTGGAGTTTAAACGGGGGCTCTGTGCGATACTCATCCGCTTGCCCGGCGCTGGCGATGTATTGCAGGTTGACTTTGAGCACCACCTGCTGAACCACAAACAGCTTTTGCAGCACCGAGACCACTTCCTCGAGCTCCGCCTGCGTATAATCATGCTTGAGGGAAGCGCGGTCGGCTTCTTCACCACGTCCCATGCGGAAGAGCAGCGAGAGATCGCCTGGATCGCGTCCGGGCAGCGGCGAGAGCACGGCATTGGACGTGAGCGCATTCTCTAGGTAGGAGAGCGCAAAGGCATCCTCTCGTCCGTTGAGGATATCGCCGAGATTATAGGTATCTGCGCGATTGGCGAGCATGTCTGGAATGCGGAATGTCTCACCCGTTTCGGTGTATGGATTCCCTGCCATGACCACACAGAAGCGCTTTCCTTTGAGGTCATAGGTTCTGGATTTCCCTTTCCAGACGCCTTCAATTTTGCGCGTGGCATCACACAGAGAGATAAACTTCTGTAAGAATTCTGGATTGGTATGCTGAATGTCATCCAAATAGAGCATGACATTGTTTCCCATCTCCAGTGCCAGGTTAATCTTATCCACTTCTTGCCGAGCGGCTGCGTTTGGAGCCTCTTGAGGATCTATCGAGACCACCGAGTGACCGAGTGAAGGCCCATTGATCTTCATAAAGATCAATCCCAAACGATTGGCCACATACTCCATCAGCGTGGTTTTTCCATATCCAGGCGGAGAGATCAGCAGCAACATGCCCATGAGATCGGTGCGCCGACCTTCCCCGAGTGCGCCGATCTGCTTGGCGAGGTTGTCTCCGATCAGAGGCAGATAGACATCATGGATCAGCTTATTGCGCACAAAGCTGGTCAACACCCGAGGCTGGAACTCTCGCAGGCGGAGCCGATGTTTTTCTTTTTCGATCAGCTCTTGGCGGAGCGCACGCCAGGCCATAAATCGAGGCACGACCTCTCGTTTGTAGCGCCCCACCCGCGTCAACAGCTCATCAAATCGCAGCAGCAGCTTTCGCTCGACGATGCGGGGATGTCCTCCGAGCAGGCCCTCCAGCTCCACACTCGTCACCGCCGAGCTGGTCTCACGCGGCAGCTTCTCGCCGATGAGCAATCCGGCCACCACCTCCAGCCGAACCGCCTGAAGTGCGGACAGGGCAGGCTCCGATGGATTGGACAGAAACGCATCCACCCAGGCTTCGGCGAGCTGGAAACGTTCTGCCAGCTTCCCGCTCAGACCCTGGAGATCTTGCAGGAAGGCATCTCGCTGATGCGCACCATCGAGCAGCAGTAGCAGGGCCTCTTTGAGCCTTGCCGCCTCTCCTGAGCGGATGAAGCGGGGATTGGGTTGCCGCAGCTCCTCAAACAGATATTCACCCGCCAGCGGCGCGAGCCCTTCTTCCAGCGGCAGACCCTGTTCTTGACAGAAGGAAAATATTGCCTTGCCCAGCTCCTGAGCAAACACATCAATGGCTGGACTGGAGCGGAAAAGTCCTGCCAGCCGTCCCAGCGACCGTGCCCGCATCCCCCAGCGTTGACGGGTGGGCTCATCCGTCCCATACGCATAGGCCAGGAGCGCATACGCCCGTGCATCCGGCGCATATCGCAACAACCCTGCGGTAGACCTCATATCCAACAGACGGCTGAGAATCTTCTCCGCATCCACATCATGCACGCCTCGTTCATAACCCTCTTCGTAGCGCGTGGAGGCGTATTCCCGCACCCGCTCGAGCAGCCCGCCTGCGTTCTCGCGGGTCCGTGCGAGGCCCTCCAAGCTCAGGCGTTCTTTCCCGTCTTCTGCGTCGAGGTACATCGAGAGTGCCAGATATTCACTTCGATAGACCTTGTCATCTTCACTGACAAGCTGCTGATCCCAATAGGTGCGATACTCAAACAGGCGCGCATCGGTGATCGGGTCAAAGAAGTCGGTGCCCGTGAGGTGAACATGGGGCACCCCTTCGCGGGGAAGTAAGGTCAGCTCCACGGGCTGCGTGCTCACGCTGAACTTGTGCCGCCCCAGCTTGATGATGCCCGGCCCTTCCTCAAAAAGCTCCGCCCGATCTCGTTGAGAGCGGGTTGCTTCCTGCCGTGCCGCCTTCAGCCGTGAGAGCAGCTCATCGGCGCGCATGCCGTCGCCGAGCACACGAAGCTGCTCCGACAGATCCCGCACCTTGCCCACCATCGGGTCGGCCACAAAAAAAGTGTTGAGCTGATCGCCGTCGCTGAAGCCTTGCGCCCGCTTCACGATGCCCTGGATGATGCGATCCGCCGCTTTCACCAGGTTCTGTGCTTTACGATTCCGATCCTCCAGGAGCTGACGCTTACGCGCCTCAAACGCTTCGAGCACCTCTTCTCGTTTGGTGGCCAGCTCCCCCATAAACTGGTCCAGCTCGCCGAAGCGTGCCTCCAGCTCCTCGAGCTGAACGGTCAGCCGTGAGAGCTGCTCATCGCAGCGTTCCGGGGTATCCGCCATATTGAGCGCATTGACCACCGCTTGCCCGAAGAGCTTAAACTCGACCCCAAACTGTGCCACACTCTCGCGCCCAAGCACGGACTTATAGGTATTATCCGCGTGGGACTTGGTGCGATTGAGTTGAGCATAGACCTCAGAGATGCGCTCCAGAATTTTGGTGCGAAGCTCGGGATCTTCGATCTTCAGACCGCTGATGATCTCCGTGAGCAGCTCAAAACGTGTGGCGATCTCCGTCACTTTTTTGCGCAGCGGCTGGAGCTCAATGGAGCGATTCAGCTCTCCAACTTTGGTATAGAGTGCTTCGATCTCCTGCCGGAAGGGCTCCAATGCTTTATCATGGGAGAGATATTTGACGGTCGCCAGGGTGACGAGCCCAAGCTGATCCTTTGCTTCTTTCTCCAGGGCGGTGACGGCGGGGAGATCCATATAACGCAGCTCTCGTAAGCCGAAGAGCTGACCTTGCTGACGTCTCCACTGATCGAGGGATTCCACGAAGGGCGTGACGGCGTTCCAGGTCTCGGGGCGCGTCTGACCTTTGAGGGTCGCCTGAGCCTTTCGAGCGTTGGAGAGGGCCTCTTCCGCACGTTTGCGAATGGCGATGACCTTTTCAAACTCATCGATGATCTTCTCAGCGGTGGTTTGAAGCTGCTTGATGAGCTCCGAGAGGGAACCGGCTTCTTCCGCACCAAACCAGGTATAGGCATCGAGCGTTCGAGTGGCTGCTGCGATCAGATCTTCATAGGTTTGAGCGGTTGGGGTCTGATTATCGATCATGCGGCGGAGGGTATTACAATCCGAGATGCCTCGGACCAGCTCTGCATTTCCAATCTTGCCCAGCCAGCTATTGGGACGAGGTGCGTTTGCAGCGAACTCCGCGCTCTGAAGGGGGGTTTGCCAGATCTGCATCGGATGTACCCGGGTGGGTTCTTCCGATTCTGCGCGGAAGACGAGCATCTTTCCGTCTGGGAAAATACAATATCCATGCCCGGAGATCGGATTTTGGACCTCTTTCCGAATCAGATTGTACGACAATAGAATCGAGCGCCCTTCTTTCGGCTGGTAAAAGACATACAGGACATCTTCTCCATTTGGAGCGCGCATCACCGACTCAAAGCGCATGTCGGTGGTATCACCGGCGAAGAGCTTCAGCTCACCTGTATTGAGATAGTATCCACCCGGAAAGATGATGCCATGATCATTGGGAAGCTGCACACAGGCTTGCCCAATTGCATCGATGCGCGAGACCGTGCGCGTGCGTGTGTTGAACACCAGATAACGCCGTTGATCTTCACGATAGGGTTTCACCCGCAGCAGGATGAGCACACCGACCTGAGCATAGGCAATCTCGGCATCATCGAGTGCTTGATTTCGATCTTCCACGGGCTCTGAATAGATGCCGGAGCCGGACTCGGTATTATTCTCCACCTTGATGGTGAGATCGCCTCCGGTGGTCTCGACAAAACAGGCGTCGAGGATGCGCACATGTGGAAAACGACCGGGGACATGATCTTCGCGGGTGGTGACGGTCCATTCAAAGTCATGAGATGGGGGGAAGGTATACTCGCGTTCCCCTCGGTTGTCGATGTATTGGACATTGCCGTCGGGGGCGACACTCCAGCGGAAGACTTTATAGTCTCGTGCGGTCGCGGAGGTTTGAAAGACCGCCAGCATGCGGACATCGGTCTTGCGGAGATGGACCAGACGTGTGTCTTTGTAATACTTGTAGAGTTCCTCAAAATCGCGCACAAAGTTGGGGTCTTTGAGCGCCGTCTGATCCTCGGGAGAGACGGAGGAGAGGTCGATGCCTTCGGGTGTCTCTTTGAAGTGATGCAGACTGAAGACATCTCCTACCGCCGTTTGAGTCTTCAGACCCATGAAGACATTGTAGGCGAAGAGGAGACGATTTCCGACTGCGACGATGTCGCGTGGTACACAGTTGTGCTCTGTGCGGACACGTTCATTGCCGATGATGGTGAGTGCGGTGGAGCCGAACTCGGCCTGACGACGTTGGTTGAGGGCTTCGACGCGGGTGCTGAGCTCGCGGCCTATATTTTCCAGGCGGCCACGGATCAGCTCGTAGTTTCCGGCGTCAACGGCGGGGGATTGGGGGGTGGGCTGCTCAGCCATCGTCACTCCTGCTCGAGAAGGGGGTCCAAGGGATGCCCAACAAAACAACAAAACAGGGTGCAGGGGACCGCTGGCCCCTGCTGGGATAGTTTGAAAGGGCAACGCCCTTTCAACATCAACAAAACGGGGTGCAGGGGACCGCTGGCCCCTGCTGGGATAGTTTGAAAGGGCAACGCCCTTTCAATACGGGGCTTCGGAGAGGGTGCAGCTTGCTGCACCCTCTTTTAGCTGAAAGGACGCTGTCCT
>JBJTQF010000069.1:0-5021 GCA_046075485.1 Myxococcota bacterium
GAAGGAGACCATGGAGCAGGTCTTTGGCAATCGTTATCCGGTCTTCCTCAAGAAAACCGATGGTGGCGGTGGCTCAGACGTGTTTAAAATCAACAACCTGCAGGAGCTGTATGAGCGATTCGATCTGACCGAAGGGCGCTCATTCCATCTGCAGGAAGCGGTGCTCGACTACGACATCTTCATCCGTTGTATGGCCATTGGTCCTCAGGTGCTCCCCATGCGCTTCCAGCCGGACGCGCCTCATCACGAGCACTATAGCCCTGAGAAGATCCGGGTGGACCGCCAGATGTTTGGTCGCCTTGAGAACTACGTCAAGTTCATCAACAGCTATCACCGCTGGACCTACAACAGCTTCGAGTCCTTGATCCGCAAGGGCGAGATCTTCCCCATTGACTTTGCCAATGGCTGCCCGGACTCTCACTTTACCTCGCTGCACACCCATTTCCCGTGGCTGATCGTGAGCTTGGTGAAGTGGCTGAGCTTCTGCGTGGTGAGTGGCAAGGACATGCGCATCGACATGGAGCACGGCAAGTATCTCAAGGTGCTCAACGATCCGAACATCAGCCAAGAAGAGAAGTATAACTTCTGCGCGGCCTCCAGCGAGGAGTACTTCGAGACCGCCCGCTTCGAGGAGTTCTGTGCCGAGAACTTCAAGGGCATCGACGAGAAGATGGTGGCCTTCTACGACCGCCACTTCGACGAGATCATCGAGCATGCCATTGAGTGGAGCGATTTCCCGAAGACGGAGCATCCGCGCTTCTTCCGCTACTACAAGGACATGATGGACAAGAACTTCCGCGCCAATGCGAAGGACTACCTGACGACGGTGCTCTACACCGGCTGAGCCGCTCGCGTGTGAGCGCGTATGCATGCGTGAGCGTGTGCATGTGAGCGCGCATGCGTGCGTGAGCGTGTGAGACCCAAGAGACGAGGGCTGCGAGCCAATGGCTTGTAGCCCTTTGTTTTTTGGTGGGTATGGAGAGCCGGGGCGCTCTCCTAAAAAAATTGAGGTGTGACGAAGAAAAGACTTGCCATTCGACAGGCCATAGGGTAATATGCGTTCATTCGTTGTGCGGGCGCTTAACTCAGCGGTAGAGTGCCATCTTCACACGGTGGAAGTCACAAGTTCGAATCTTGTAGCGCCCATTCAATGAGCCTCTGAAGAAATTCAGAGGCTTTTTTATTTGTTCCTGCCCGCTTCGCCTCCTCCTACTTCCAACGCAAATCGAAGCGCCCGCTTCTCCCGCTGCAACGCTTCGCCCTTCGGTGTGCTGTCGCGGAGCTGCTGACCTTATCCCCCCAGCATACGATTATCGATCAGCCGGGTTTTTTCCACCTTCACGGCCAGGGCCATCACCAAGCGGCTGGGGCTTTTCGGTCGCTGGAGCGTGTCTGCATCCACCACTTCTACATACTCCACGACGGCGAGAGGCTCCTGAGCGATGACGGCGCGAGCGGCGGCCTCGAGGGTTTCAGGGTGACGTTCTCCTGCTTGATACAGGCGCTCGGCCTGACTCAGTGCGCGCGAGAGCACCACGGCGGCTTGTCGTCCTTTTGCAGACAGGTAGGCGTTGCGGGAGGACATGGCGAGCCCATCGGCTTCCCGCACAGTGGGGACACCGAAGACCTGCACATCCATGCAGAGATCCTGCACCAGCTTCTCGATCACCTTAAACTGCTGATAATCCTTGAGCCCGAAGTAGGCGGCCTGTGCGCCCATCAGGTTAAAGAGCTTACACACCACCGTGGTCACGCCCGCAAAATGTCCGGGGCGAGACGCACCACACAGTCCTTCGGTGAGTCCTTCCACGGAGACCTGAGTGGCGAACCCTGCCGGATACATCTCTTCCGGTGTGGGCAGGAAGACCATATCCACCCCCACCGATGCCAGCTTTGCCAGATCCCCTGCTTCATCTCGTGGATAACGGCTGAGATCTTCCGTCGGTCCAAACTGGAGCGGATTGACGAAGATGCTGGCGGCCAGACACGCCACCTCGGGGCGAGCGGTGCGGCACAGCGCCAAGTGTCCGTCGTGGAGATATCCCATCGTGGGCACAAAGCCGATGCGACGTCCGGCGGCGCGCTGAGCGTTTCGCCATGTCACCAGCTCAGACACAGTACGAATGACCTGCATGAGAAGCTCCGAATTTGAAGAGAGGGGAGGGAATTGTGGTCAGAAACATTCCGGTTGGGTGAGCAAAAAAATCAGGCATTCAAGACTTAAGCGCCGCAAAATGAGGCACTCCAAAACGTAAGCACCGCAAAATGAGGCACTCTAAAAATGAGGCACTCTAAAAATTAGGCACTGAGGCGGATGGCGGGCACCCCTTCGCGGCGGCCTTTAAAGCTGTGGGCTTCGTCGGGGAAGGTGCCGCTGCGGACCTCACCCAGATATTCCTGCACCGTCGAGACGATCCGCTCCTGGAGGTTGTCGTATCGTTTGACAAACTTGGGGCGGAAGCCATCATCCATGCCCAGCACATCGTTGATGACCAGCACTTGGCCATCGCAGCCGACGCCGGCACCGATGCCGATGGTGGGGATGGAGAGGTCAGCGGTGATTTCAGCGGCCAGCTCCATCGGGATGCCTTCCAGCACGAGGGCATACGCACCGGCTTGCTCGAGCGCGCGGGCGTCATCGCGGATGCGAGCGGCTTGAGCCGCTTCTCGGCCCTGGACTTTGAAGCCGCCCATCGCGTGTACACTCTGAGGGGTGAGTCCGACGTGGCCCATGACGGGGATGCCGCAGGCGGTGATGGCGTCCACCACAGCGGCAACTTCCTGACCCCCTTCCAGCTTGATGGACTGAGCGCCACCTTCACGCATCACCCGGGCGGCGTTCTCGAGGGCTTGTTCGCGGGAGTGATAGGACATAAAGGGCATATCCACGACCATATGAGCGCGCTGGAGTCCTCGGGCGACACATCGGGCATGGTAGATCATATGATCCACGGTGACGGGCAAGGTATTATCTTGGCCTTGAACGACCATGCCCAGCGAATCACCGACCAGCACCACATCCACCCCGGCGAGATCCACCAAGCGGGCCATCGTAAAATCGTAGGCGGTGAGCACGGTGATCTTGTGTTGTTCGGCCTTCATGCGCTGGAGGTCGAGGATGGTCACACGTTGAGAAGTGCTGACTTTAGACATGGAGTCCCCTTTAATCCGTGCGAATGTCCCACCTCGCAGGGGGCGAGTGCAGGTCTGGCACGGGGGATGAGCAGGGTGCCGAGTCTGGCGATGGAACCAGCGGTATGCCGTGTCCCTCATGAGTGGCCAGCCCAGATCTGCAAGAAACTTTTTAACCGGGAGAATCGGGAAGGGCAAGATCATTTTCAACGACTTTCCTTTTGCGTGACTTCCCTGCCCTTGGACGGCGGGAGAGTGTTGCAGATCGGGCGTGCCGATGCTACCTTTCCCCCGCATTGTGTCTCGCTCGCCGGACCTTGAGTGCCAGTGCTGTCTTGAAGTGGTTGTAGTGCTTGCGGGAAGCTCCGCCTGTGCCTCTCCTCAAGGAGCGTGCAGTGCGGCCAGGAATGGCGAGAAGTGTTGCGGCGTCGTCTTCCGAGCTTACGGAGCATGACGGGCCGCGTTCAGGCTGGTGTTACTCAGCCTTTAATCGTTCTGTTGTGCGTATCTGCGCACCCTTCGGAGGCATCATGGCTCTAGTTCCTGTTCATGGTGGTTTGTCTCAGCCTGTCAACCGTACCATTCCTTTTTCCAAGCGGAAGGCCCTGCACAGCGAGGCTTTTGAGATGCCTCGGATTGCGGTCTCGGATGCCGATCTGTCCACGGTGTATCGTTTTGCCGATGGCACCTTGTCTCCGCTGACGGGTCCGATGAATGCTGACGAGTTTAACCATGTGCTTGCGAATCGTTGTATTGTGCGCGAGGGCAAGTCATATGCGTGGACCATTCCGCTCTCCTTGCCGGTGACGGATACCGAAGCTGCCAGCCTGAAGGTGGGTCAGCGTGCGGCCCTGGTGAACAGCCAGGGTGAAGTGGTGGGCGCTCTGAAGGTCGAGTCCATCTTCGACTGGGACAAGTCCCTCTACATCGAGAAGGTGTATCGTACTCAGCGCACCGATCATCCGGGGGGTGAGATCGTCATGAACGATGCCCGCACCAAGCTGGTGGGGGGTGAGATCGAGGTCTTGCCCATGCCCAGCCATCCCGAGTTTGGGCAGTGGGTGATGACGCCTCGTCAGGTGCGTCAGCTTATTGAGGAGCGTGGATATGAGGCGGCGCTGGCGTTCCAGACGCGCAATCCGCTGCACCGAGCCCATGAGTATGCCCTGGTGTTTGGCGCGGAGGTCTTGACGCGCGCGGGACATTATACTGGTGTGTTTTTGAATCCGCTGGTGGGTCAGTTGAAGGGCGATGATGTCGATGCCGCCACGCGCATGCGCACCTATGCGTCGTTGAAGGCCACGCGAGGGCTGGGCCAGGGGGATTCGGACACCGCCTTGTGGCAGAAGGTGGGATACGATATTAATGACGTGTTTCACCTCGTCGGCTTGGACATCAAGATGTACTACGGTGGCCCTTCGGAGGCCATTATGCATGCGATCTATCGTCAGAACCTGGGTTTCTCGCATTTGGTGATTGGGCGTAAGCATGCGGATGCGCCGTATCGGGATGGTTCTGCGATCTGGGGTGATTTTGACGCGCAGGAGATCTTTGACGACCTGCCGGGTGAGCTGCATGTGAAGCCGGTGAAGGTGGGGTTTGCGGCGTATTATGAGTCACTCGGTCGGGTGGACCTGACGGAAAATCATCCGGGGGAGAAGCCGTTTAGCATCTCGGGGACGAAGATTCGGTCGATGCTGGAGGCGGGAGAGTTTCCCCCGTCGGAGATCATGCGGCCCTCGACCGCACAGGTGCTGATGGAGGCGTACCGCGCCAAGCGTGGCTGAGCCCCTGGCGGGAAAAACAAAAAAACAAACGGGGTCAAGGGGCCCGCTGGCCCCTTGCAGGAAAGTCTGAAAGGACAGCGTCCTTTCAGCTCAAAACGGGTG
>JBJTQF010000070.1:0-7158 GCA_046075485.1 Myxococcota bacterium
GTCCACACTGGTGGTCAAGCCGGCAGCGGAGGTGCCGTAGTACACATAGACGGCTCCATTATTGGTCTGAAACTTGGGAGCCCCAAAGGCATAGTCGGTGATGCCGTCTCAGTCGAAGTCTCCGGCGGCCAGGGTCGTCCCCACCTCCTGATTGTTCGCACCGCCGGAGCTGGCAGGACCATAAAAACGAGCGGTAGCATAACTCAGCGGGTCGTAGGTACAGGGCGTGCTCGCACAGGGCACCGCCGGAGGACTGTCGTTGAGGGTCACGCCCGAGGTGGGCAGGCTGGCTTCCGCCCACCACAAGCCTCCCATCAACCCCAATACCAGCAGGCTCCGCACCACCTTTCGTTTTGCAGCCCCCTTCATGGTCTTCCCCTCAAAATGCATAACCATACCCCCATAATAGACGGGCCATCAGCTCCGGCGCCAGCGCGGGCAACAAGAGGGGGAGCCCCCCCTCGGTCTGCGTTGGACCTCCTCCCAGTGGCAGCCGCAGCTCCCCACTCAGCCCCAGAGAGAGCAGGCCCGGGCCCAGCTTACGGCTCAAACCCAGCTCCAGCAGGGGTCCGTGGGTGTTGTGCCAATACTCCACCTGCGCGTCACCCTCCGATGTCTGGCAGTCGAGCACTTCTTGCTCGTTCTCCACCCTCAGCAGACACCCTTCGAGCAGTGCAGGGGTGCCATGAGAGACCCCATAACCCAAGGCGGGCTGAAGAATACCCACCTTGCCCAGCGGTAAAGATTTCCGCAGCCACACACTGGCCGACAGCGGCAGGTAGGTCTGGTGCCCAATAGTGGTCTTCACCTCCAATGGAAAGTATCCCATGCCCACCCGAAGCCCTGGCTCGAGTCTTGCGCGACTCCAGAAGAAGCCTGCGTGGAGCACCGGCGTCACACGAACAGACTGCTTGAAGGAAAAAGCAGCCCCCACCCCCAGCTCCGGCTGAAGCCCCAGCGACGGTGCCGACTGTTTATTCTGGAGCAGCACCAAGCTGACCGTGCCACGGGCCGATGTCAGCAGCACGGAGGGCGCACTGGACTTCCCTCCCACCAGCGCCAGCCACTGCCAACCTTGTTGGATCCGCACCCGTTGCAGCACACGCCGCCACAGCTCGGGGGGAGGCACCTGCTCCGGGAGTGTCTCCAGGGCTTGAAGCAGGGGCTTGGTCTCCGGCAGCTTAAGCTCATCGGGAGGCCACACCGTGCTCTTGTTGCCTTCCAGCGTCACCCAGCGACTGACCAGCACCTCTTTGTCGTAGACCCACTGAAGCAGATGTTGTCCCGGACGTAGAGAGAGCTGCACGTCGGTCACCGGCTTGGCATTGACCCAGAGCTTTAAGCGAGTGCTGACGGGTGCTTGAAAGCGGACCTGAAGGGGAGGCTGGCGAAGCTGGGCATCTTTGGCCGTCAAAAAGGCCGCTTGTAAAACCTGTGGCAGGTCCGTGGGCAAGGGCTGCTCCGGCAGGATGAGGAGGGCTTGAGACAAAGCCCCCTCCGCGCTTCTCTTGGCTCGAAGCTGAACCGCTGCTTGAATCAAAAAATACTGGTTTACCACCTCCGGGGTCAGCAGGGCCTCCCCACAGAGCAACGCTGCCGGTGCCTGCTCCAGCGCGGCCAACACCCTGTCATATTCCAGGTAGAGCAGATCCTCGTAGGCTGTTTTGATCAGCGGTGTGAAGTCGGGTACTCGCTCGGGGCAGCTCTTGCCCTCCACGAGCTGCTCTCGAAGTCGCTCTCGCAACAAGACGACCCGCAGCAGCTCCACCATCGGCGAGTCGGCTTTGAGCGGTGTGGTGTCGGCTGTCGTCGAGAGCCCCCGCTCAGAAAGCTGAGGCTTGAGCCGCTGGAAGCTCTGCGCTGCCGGAAGAGAGGGGTTGAGCAACACCATGCCAGTCTCTTCGGCGGCTTCGGAGCGATGCGGAACCATCAAACACCACGAACAGAGTGCTATCCAAAACCATTGTCGCATTCGAGACCTCCATGTCGTCGCGGACCCACAACGGTGCATACGGTCCCCGCTCATACGCGAGAAGTCAAAATGGATGCTGTATCGGTAGCTGTGAGAAACGACGTCAGAAGGAGCAGGCGCGAAGAGCATGTCGAAGCAGAAGCGCAGAGATCGCCGCAAGATGGAGCGTAGACAATTCTTTCGTCGTTGATAAAATGTATAACATCAAGCGTAGGCGGCTGTCACGAACAATATAGGCAGCCTTCTCATGGTGAGGATGGGGCGCGTGGCAGGCACACCTTAGGCCCCCAGCTCCTGTTGTACCTCGGCGAGCCCTCGAATGCAGCGGTCGATGTCCCCCTCATCGTTATAAAAAGTAGGACCGATGCGCAGACGAGACCCCCGACTGTCATGCACCAGCCCTCGCGCTCGCATCCCGTGCTCGAGCGCCCGCGCCCGCTCGAGAGAGCCGGTCTCCACCACCACAAACCCTGCCCGCTGTGGCAGCTCAATGGGGTAGATCCCTCTTGGATGCGCTTTGGCAAGTTCCCGCAGCCCGTCCAGGAGACGCCCCACCAGCTTCTGATTGTGCGCGTACACCGCCTCGATGCCCAACACATCGACGATGATCTCAGCGGCCACCGCACCCCGCGCCTTCGCAGGCACATCCGGCGTCCCACCACAGTATCGCCAAGCGCTCGAGCCAAAACGTGCAGGCCCTTTCTCAAAAGCAAAGGTCTCCGCATGAGACATCCAGCCCACCAGTGCCGGTGCATGCTGCTGAATAAAGGTCTGCCCCGCCACCAGACAGGCCGCCCCCGTCCCTCCACATCCCCACTTGTGCTGCTGGAGTAAGATCACGTCCGCTCCCGTCTCCTCGAGAGAGAGGGGCAAGACAAACCCCGTCTGAGCCGCATCCAGCAGAAAAACCGTCCCCACCTCTCGACATGCCGCCGCCACCGCCTTCAGATCATGGCGATAACCCGACTCAAACGCCGCATGACTCAGATTCAACACCACCGGCGAATGTTCGTAGATCGCCGCCACCAGGCGCTCCGTGGGCACCATCTGATGAGCCGGATCCGCTGGCACCGTCACCACCCGCGCGCCCAGCCGCTCAAAACCGAAGTTTGCATACACCTGAGTTGTAAACTCCATGTCCGTCTGGAGCAACACAGGACGCTCCGGCGTAAAACGCAGGCTCGAGAGCACGCGCCAGATCCCATCTGTGATGTTGGTCACAGGACAGACTTGAGAAGGATTCACCCCCAGATAACGACCAATCACCGCCGCATAACGATTCAGCACCCCCATCCAGTCACCTTCATCCCACACCAAGATGCCGGAGCGCCCCTGACGGGCCACACATGCGGCTTCGTATTCCCACGCACTGCGTGGAATAATTCCCATTGAGTTGGAGCATAGGTAGGCACCTCCGCGCGCACGAAGGTGTTGAGGGGCTTCAAATTCGGCCAACAATTCCGGTGAGCCAAGCATGCAACCTCCGAGCAGGGGCTCGGCACGCTGGCCTTAAGATCAGGTGGTCCTTAAGGTACGGTGGGCCCGAGCACTTCCTGGGTGCGAATATGATATCGAACCCCCAACGTCGAGGTCTGCGAGAGCGCATGCACCCGTAGGTTGATCAACGCGGAGGCTTTCAAACGACCACTCCCGTTGTCTTCGTTGGAGACATAAGGCGAGAGGCCACGATGGGTCATGCTCTTTCCGCTGAGCACCAGGGTGGCGGCTTCACTATAGCTCAAGCTGCTATTTCTTTGAAAGTTTAACAGCTCAGGGGTGCGGATCCCTCGCGTCAGTTGCCCTGAGTCTGACAGCAAAAACCCCGAATACCCCGGATGTTCATACATCGCGCGAAATAAGGACTCCTGAGCCGCACCACGGTACTCTCGATTGTGCGCGTTGAGAATGCCAAAGGCTTGTGGAATATAGGTTTCTTGCTCCGTCTCTCGAATGGCAAAGTCTTGAGGCTCGTACTGAACCACCCGCTGAAAGAGCCCTTCTTGTTTGTAGTCATGACCATGCACGGCCAACGGAGCCACCTGCACCGGCCCTCCCCCCGCAAAGGTCACGGTGAGCGTTCCCGGCGGTGCCAGCACCGTATCTGGCTGACGGCTGCGCAGATCAAAGCGCCATCCTTCAGTCAGACGATCCAGCCGCACATGGGTGTAGAGCAGAGGCTGACCCGGCACTCGCCTCAACACACTCTGAGAGGTCTGTTGCACCACATCGACCCCGCCCTGCCCCACCACTTCAAAACTCTGACCCTGGAGCACAATACCGGTGCGCTCATCCAGCCCCACCCCCAGCAGTGCCTGCCCTCGCTGATCGGCGGTCGCTTTTCCATGAAGTCCCAGCAGCCGCCCCAGTCGCCCTCTTCCTGTCTCGTGCGTATCCAGGAGCATCCCCGGCAAAAATCCCAAAAAATCCGAGTGGATGGCCGAGCCTCCGTCCAGATCCTGGAGCCCTCGCGCATCCGCATCCGCGAGCACTTCTAAGGCTTGCAGCTCCTGGCCTCCGGAGAAGGCATGCTGGGCCAGCATCATCGCACCCGCGCTGGTCCCGCCGATGGAGCCGCCCCGCACTTCATAGACGCTGCGGAGCTGGCCTTCGAGCAAGGTCTCGTTCCACAGATCGTAATATTGGCCCGCGTCGCCCCCTTTGATGAAGACCACGTCGGCAGACTCCAGAGGCCGTATCAGGTTGAGATCATTGGCATCTTCGCGACTGCCCACGCGGAGGTTGAGCGCCTCGTGTGCCCCCAGCCACTGGAAATAATCGGGAAGGAAGCGGCTTTCATAGGCCGTGGAGAGAATCACCACCTTGATGCGCTGATCTCCTGTCACATCACCCGCTTGAAGGAGTCGCTTATACAGTCGATAGGACCATGCATGGGTGTCACCCATCGCGCCTTCGGAGCCTCCTCCCGCTGCCACCACCACCCCTGCGGCTTGCACCGGTGAGGTCACACTCAGCATCATGGCCATCACCACCGCCGCTGTCAGACACTGCATGGAGTCTTGCGCTGCTCGCTTCATGGTCATCTCCTCTGAGGTAGGTCGTACTGAGCATATGCTCCGAGAGAAGGTTCCAGGGTGGAAATTCTGACCTCTCTGCCCACACGATGGCTTACAAGAAGTGTTCCAGCGCGAGTTTTATGGCACCGGTAGCAGGCAAGTGTGAAGAAATACGCGACATTTCTTGTTAAACAGGAAGATTGCGTGATAGAGATGAGGCCAACGCCTTAGGTGGGTGTTCAAAATTTTGGATCGTGGATCAAAATTATTGGCGGGTTTGACTCACTCTTGGAACGTCGGGGAGAGCACAAATCCCAACGAATAGAGCTGCTGCTTCGACTCGTTGGTAAAGCTGCGTCCACTCTCGGTCAAGAGTGTTTCGCTCACCGGATCGTAGACCCACAGCTTTTTGTCGAGATCTCCCAGCCACAGGCGACCGTTGGGATCGTGGGTGACGGACTGGAGCGCCAGCTCATCCAGTGCTTCTGGGCTGGGCAGGATCTCACGGTTGACAGGCTCCAGAACGGCCAAGGTCTGGTCGATGACCATAAAAAGCAGCCCTTCGGCAGCGGTAAATCCGCCCTTGTCCTGCACGCCGAGGGTCTCATCGCTGAAGAGATACCCCACACTCTCTTGCTGGACGAGATCGATGGCTTCGATGCCTCCATCGGCGGCTCCGTAGCTGCCAATGCTGGAGACCACCAGGGTCTTGTCATCCAGCGCGTACAGATGGCTGAGGTTATTGCCAGTGGTCTCAATCGCACTGGAGATCTCGTCGGTCTTGGTGTCGATGGCAATGATGTAGCCCGGTGCCGTCGGCAAGTAGTTGTTGGTATAGTCGATACGCGCTAAGCCAACATAGAGGGTGTCGCCTACGACTTCCAGGGCCAAGGGATTGGCGTCTCCATCGGCATCCGCGTAGTCGCTCAAGGTGATCTTTTTACCCAAGTCGCCGGTGGCGGGATCAAAGACCTGCACGGCGTTGCCATTAAAAAGGCTCACGTAACCTTTGTTGCCCACAAATGCCACGTCACGGGGATTGACGCCGTTGCCCAGCTCCACCTTCTTTACCAAACTCAGGGCCTGGTCGGTCTTGTGAATCGAGAGATAGTTCGGGCCGCTAAAGGAGGACATCATCAGATAGAGCTGATCGGCATACCCTTCGACCAGGGTGTCTCCACCCACTGAGAGCAGGTCCAGCTCACTCTCGCTGCTGTCCAGGTGTAATAAGGAGAGGGTGCCGTTGCTGTAATCGGAGGTCACCACCGCTGCAAAGGGAGCACGCCGGTTATCCTCCGGTGACGGGGTGGGGGTGGCCGCTTCAGGGGTGGCCGTCGGTGCTTCGGTCGGAGAGACCGCTGGACTGGGCTCCGGGGTCGGGCTCTCGACATCGTCACTGCCTGAACATGCAGTTAAGGTTAGGCTCAGAAGAAGGGGCGTGTAACTCACGCGGCTGAAATGTCGGTTAAATGCAGATGACATGATTTCCTCCCGATGGTGTACGGGAGGCCGTTGGTCTTCATGGGAGCTTGGGTCGCGGCTTCACATGCGGACGCTCACGCACGAAGGCGCAAACGGCGCAGAGGCAAGTGCATCGCCCGCGCCGGTCGGCGACGGGTGACCCGGCTCTCTCCCTCGGAGAGCTCAGTCGGCCTCGAGCCCGGGCAGGTCTCCTGGCTTGGGTTCGTCGTGAAGGTCGTCCTTCCCAGAGGATTCCGGTGGAGCTGATAAGACCTTCACTTCCCCCTACAGTGGCGGGGCCGCGCCGGATTGGATCGGAGATCGCACCGGCTTCCCTATTCTCTCCCGACATGGGAGCACCCGGGCTAAACAGGAGGGGTTATATCATGTGTCGCTGAAAAGGCAAGAAAGACGTGTGTGACACCTTCGCCCCCACACATAGGTGTATACACACAAAAAAACAAAAGGGGTGCAGGGGTGAGACCCACCCCTGCTGGGATAGTTTGAAAGGGCAACGCCCTTTCAATAAAAAAGAAAAGCCGCTTGAAAAGCGGCTTTTTAAGCTGAGAGGACGCTGTCCTCTCAAACTCTCCTGCAAGGGATTCCATCCCTTGACCCGTGTTTTGTTTTTATTGTTGAGAGGACGCTGTCCTCTCAAACTCTCCTGCAAGTGATTCCATCCCTTGACCCGTGTTTTGTTGTGGGTACAAC
>JBJTQF010000071.1:0-2674 GCA_046075485.1 Myxococcota bacterium
GTCATCTGGGGGTGAGAAATACACCAGGGGCTGAATCTCCCCAGCTCCCCATCTCTCCATCTGCGTTTCATCCGCGTTTCATCCGTGGCAAAAAAACTCCTAAATCCCGGTCAAATGTCCTTCACTTCCAGTCCAAGAGAGATGACCGGTGGCCGGCCAAACAGTCCACCCACCATCACATGGCGCATTCTGTCACACACCATCTTCAGGTGAGCTCATACAGCAAAACATCTCCGCCCAAAGACATCGAGCTCAACCTGCGTACCTTAATGGCCGCGAAGAGCCAGATTGAGATCTAATTACCTGGATACTTGGACGGGCAATCACGCGGTAGAGATGCAGGTAGGCACCGATTTCATTCTTAAACAAGAGCAGGGCATCTATCTCTTCACGAGCCTCCTCGACACCCGCGTCGTCACCGTTCGCCGTCGCCGCGATAAACGCCGCCTTCGCCCCATCAAACGGATGTTTCACCCTGTCGTACACCGGCTGAATGGCCCGCACGAGGTCACTCTGCTTTGAAGAGGGGTCCAGCTCAACAGCCACCACCAGATGAGGCATTTTTCTCCCTACACGAATGAACGATTTCACACTAAGCCTCAACACCTTTAAGATATATTCTAAAGGACAGTGTTAAGCGTAAGCAAAAGCAGAGACGCTCAGGAAATGAGGGGTCCATCAGATGGAGTTTAAGAATCCCGCATCCAACAGCATTGCTCTGAAGGCAGTCAGGGCGATCTTGAATGGCTCGGCAAGTTGCACCTTGAAGGTGGCAGACCAAAAGGTTGAGATCAACGTGACCCGACAGGACATGAAGTGGCCTGAAGAACTCCCTGGCCTATCTGCTCAGACAGATAAGCCCTGGCCCCAGCGGCAGCTCGTCCGCTGTACCTGGGACACCGGCAGCGTCGAGTTCCGCCTGGAAGCCAGCTACTGGACCGTCAAACACAAGACCTACGGTGGACAAGTCGGCCTCCTTCTCCGCTACAATCATCCCGGCAGGGCAGAACAACAGGTCGTCTGGTGTACCGTGGCAACCTCCGTCGGCTCTCCTACGTCGAGGGGATGCTCAGCTATCTCGCCGCTTTTTCAATTCTTCTCAAGGACTTTGGCGCTCATGCTCTCGAGATGACCCGCAGGCTCAAGCGAGCTTCACTGGAGGACGCCCGCAAGAATAATCGGCCGATCATCTACCTTGCGTCCAGCCACACCAATAAGGAGCAGATTGCGCTCAAAGCCCTTCGCGAGAATCCTGTCGAGCAGGGGCTCATCGCTGTCATCTCCAGCGTCGAACCGTGCATGTCCTTCGACATCTTCAAGAACGCTCAGGCCAAACGGCTCGAGCTTGTTCCTCGCTGGCGCAAGGGGCTTCACCTGTACCACTATCTGATTCATCCGACCTTCGGGTTCATGAACGCCCGAATCCAAACATGGTTCCCCTTCAACATCCAATTCTGTCTCAACGGCCGTGAGTGGCTCTCTCGTGAGCTGAACAACGCTGGAATCGGGTACGAGCGCCGCGATAACTGCTTCGCCCGCGTCAACGATGTCGAAAAGGCACAGGCGCTGCTCGACGCTCAACTGACTTTGAACTGGCCTTCCGCCCTCGACGAGATCGCCCGGCGCCTCAACCCGGCCCATAAGGAGATGTTCGCCGATTTCGACAATGACTACTACTGGACCGTGTTCCAAAGCGAGTGGGCCACCGATTTCATGTTCAGGGACGATGCCACGCTCGAAAGGCTATATCCAGCGCTCATTCAACACGGAATCACCACATTCCAGAGCCCCGATATCCTGCGATTCCTGGGTCGCAGGGTTCGGGCTGATGGTAAGGCTCCGCTGACCTTTCAAGGCGAAGCGACCAGCTCACTCAAGCAGCGTCCCGAAGGGGTTCGTATCAAGCACACAGTCAATGGAAACTCCGTGAAGATGTACAACAAGCAGGGCTCAGTTTTGAGAATCGAGACGACCATCAACAACCCACAGGATTTCAAAGTCTATCGACCGAAACACACCGATGAGAACGTCCTGGAATGGCAGCCGATGCGCAAAGGAATCGCAGATCTTCATCGACGTGCTCAGGTGTCACAGGCAGCCAACAACCGTTATGTCGAGGCCATCGCCTCCACGTCCGTGACGACCCCCCTCAAAGTCTTGGCCGACAGCATCTGCCAACCGACCGAGTGTGGGGGACGGCGAGTTCGAGCACTCAATCCCTGGGAAGAAAAAGACGCAGCGCTTCTCGAAGCCATCAGTCGAGGGGAGTTCGCCGTTAACGGTCTACGCAACCGGGATCTCCAGCCTCTCCTTTACACCGACGCACCGGCGACTGCAGCCGACAAGCGCAAGCGCTCTGCCGCCGTCTCGAGAAAGCTCCACCTCCTTCGGGCTCACGGCCTGCTTCAGAAGGTCTCACGTACTCACCGTTACGTGCTGACCGAGAAAGGCCGAACCACCGTCACAGCCCTGATCACTGCCAGGAATGCTTCAACAGAATCACTCACAAAGTTGGCAGCTTAGAATATTTCGTCGCGGCGCACGGTGATTGCTGAGGTCAGTAGTACAGACACCCAACGGGAAATGGCTCATCATCGAAGTAGGAAACTCCCCGTTAACCTAAGCCCAGTGTCCAAAAAAATGACCAGTTCTGGGCAGTCCTTGACGAGGTCTG
>JBJTQF010000072.1:0-9274 GCA_046075485.1 Myxococcota bacterium
CCGCGTGGTGCAGGACGCCATCATGGGCAGCCGCGCCAGCATCGCCGGCGGTGACACGATTGCCGGCCCGTTGCAGAAGAGCGAAGTGTTCCCGCCCATGGTGATCAGCATGATCGCCGTTGGTGAACAGACCGGTGGCCTCGACGAAATGCTCACGAAGATCGCCGACTTCTACGACGACGAAGTGGATGCCGCCGTGGGCGCCATGACCGCCTTGATCGAGCCCGCCATGATGGCCTTCCTGGGCGTGACCATCGGCGGTTTGGTGATCGCCATGTATATGCCCATCTTCACGATGGCCACCGCCGTCGGCGGCCACTGAGCCCGATGCCCACCTCCCGCTCTCTCACGGCGGCCCTTCCCGGAGCACTGGGAATTCCCGAAGAGGAGCTTCCCCGCGACCTGCTCTTCAACAAGCTGAAGTGGTTGACCCTGCTTCGGCTGATCTTGGCCACCTGCCTCTTTGGATCGACCCTCTTTTTGCAGATCCGCAACCAGGAGAGTTCCCTTCAAGTCTCCTTGTTGTATGCCCTCTCGGGGTTGATGTACCTCAGCTCAGGCATCTACGCCGCCCTGCTCAAGCATGTGCGCGCCCTCGAGCGTTTTGCGTATCAGCAGTTTTTGCTCGACACCGTCTTTGTGACCCTGGTGATTTACGTGACCGGCGGCTTGGAGAGCATCTTCAGCTTCTTGTACTTTTGGGTGATCATCTCCGCCAGCTATCTGCTCTACACCCCAGGCGGGTTTATCTTGGCGGGGGTGAGTGGGGTGGGGTATGCCCTGATGGTGACGTTCCAAGTGCGTCGGACCTTCCCCTCCTTTGCGGAGAGTCTGACCGTCGGCAACGACCTGAGTTATGTCTTTTATAACGTCACCATCAACGTCTTTGCTTTTTTTCTGGTGGCCTTCCTGTCTTCCTATCTGGCCGAGCAGCTCAAGCGCACCAAAGAAGCCCTGCTGGAAGAGCAGATTAACCTCCGCGAGCTGGAAGAGCTGAATCAAAAGATCGTGGAGAACATCAGCAGCGGGGTGATCAGCTATACCATTCGAGGGCAAATTGTATTCATCAACCGTGCAGCCGAGACCATCCTGGGCCTCACCCGAGAAACGTGGATCGGCGCGCCCATTGAGACCCTCTTTCCGCATACGCTGGAGGTCTCCGAGCCTTCCCCCAACGACGACGGCACCGCCACGAGCCCTCCTCGCTGGGAGCGTCCTTTTATGCGCGACGACGAGACCCGCCTGTATTTGGGGTTTGCGCGTTCGCCCCTGCTCAACCCGGATGGGGCACGGGCGGGCACGGTGCTCTTGATCGAAGATCTGACCCGCATCAAGCTGCTGGAGCAAAAAGCGCGGCGCGACGACCGCTTGAAGGTGGTCAATCGACTCTCGGCGGGGCTGGCTCATGAGCTGCGGAATCCGTTGGCATCGATCTCGGGCTCGATTCAGGTGCTGCGGGACGAGCTGGACCTGCGAGACGAAAACCGGACCTTGATGGACATTGTGGTGCGGGAGACCGACCGACTCAACGCCCTGCTGACCGATTTTTTGCAGTACGTGAAGCCCAGTCAACAAGAGCGTCACCCCTTAGACCTGGAGCGGGTCTTACGTGAAGTGGTGGAAGCCCTGCGTTATAACCCTCGCTGTGCCCGCACCGTGCGGTTTGAGATAAGCTGTCATCATCAGCAGACCTTGCTGGCCGATCCGGGACAGCTTCGGCAGGTGCTGTGGAATCTGGCACTCAACGCGGTGGAGGTGATGCCGGACGGAGGTCTGGTGGAGCTTCGCACCCGCGATCTGCCGGCGACCCCGGAAGAGCCGGCCCGCATCGAGCTGACCGTGGCAGATACCGGCCCTGGGGTGGATGAGCAGCAGCTCGAGCGGCTCTTTGATCCGTTTTTTACCACCAAACCCGGCGGGACAGGATTGGGCCTCTCGGTGGTGGAGAAGATCATCCAGGGTCACGACGGAGCCGTGCGTGTGCGGCGGCGACCAGAAGGCGGCACTCTCTTTGAAGTGCTGCTGCCCGTGGCCTCCCCTGTGCTCCCGGAGCTGACCCCTCAACAGCCCCTGAAGGAAGTGCCATGACCCAAGCTGAAGTTCGCCCTTCTCGCATCTTGATTGTGGACGATGAGCGCTCCATGCGGGAGTTCCTCTCTATTATGTTGCGCAAGCAGGGTTATAGCGTGGAGGTGGCCGACGGAGGCCGTGACGCCCTGGTGCGGCTGGAGGGCAACCTCTACGACTTGGTGATCACCGATCTATCGATGCCCTATGTGGATGGCATGACCGTCTTGCAGCGGTGTAAGGAGGTCTCACCTTCGACCGCGGTGATCTTGGTGACGGCTTATGCCACCACCGAGAGCGCCGTGGAAGCCATGAAGCGGGGGGCCTTTGACTATATTATCAAGCCTTTTAAGGTCGAAGAGCTGAAGCTCCTGATCTCGAAGGCGCTTGAGACTCGGCGGCTGGTGAACGAAAACGCCTTGCTGAAGCAGGAGCTGGAGTCCCGTTATGGTTTTGACAACCTGGTGGGAGCCAGTCCTGCCATGTCGGAGGTCTACAACCTGATTCGGAAGGTCAAAGACACTCGCATCAACGTGCTGCTGGTGGGGGAGTCGGGCACGGGCAAGGAGCAAGTGGCTCGAGCCATCCATTATAACGGCGTGCGGAAGGACTCTCCATTTGTGACGGTGAACTGTGGCGCCATCCCGGAGAATCTGATCGAGAGTGAGCTGTTTGGCCACAAGAAGGGGGCCTTCACGGGTGCCGTGACCAACAAGCCGGGGTTATTTCAAGTGGCCGATGGGGGCACCATCTTTTTGGATGAAGTGGGAGACATGCCCCTCAACACCCAGGTGAAGGTCTTGCGGGTGCTCCAGGAGCGCAGCTTCAAGACCGTGGGAGGGGTGGAAGAGCTCAAAGTGGACGTGCGGGTGTTGGCCGCCACCCATCGAGACCTGGCGGCGGAAGTCAAAGCGGGACGATTTCGGGAAGACCTCTATTATCGGCTGAACGTGATCCAGATCCAGCTTCCGCCTTTGCGGGAGCGGCTGGAAGATCTGCCCTTGTTGGCCGAACATTTCCTCGCGCGGATGCGCGACGAGTATGGCAAGCCCATCAAAGGTTTTACCGAAGAAGCCATGCGGGCCCTGCTGAGCCATACCTTTCCGGGTAATATCCGCGAGCTCTCCAACATTGTGGAGCGGGCGGTGGCCCTCGAAGCGGGTGAGCGCATCCATCGCTCGAGCTTGCCGCGAGATCTTCAGGGGCCGACCCCAGCGGCGTTGGATCGGCTGGGACTGGAGCTTCCCTCCGACGGCTTGGATCTGGAAGCCACCTTGAGCGAGCTGGAGCGGCGACTCTTACTTCAGGCCCTCGAGCGCAGTCAGGGCGTCAAGAAAAGCGCCGCGCGCCTGCTGAAGATCAGCTTTCGGAGCCTTCGGTATCGGTTGGCGAAGCTGGGGATCGAGAGTGCGGAGGACGAAGAGGGTGAGGAGTGACAAAAAACGTCACTCGAGTGCCGTTCTGCGTCACCCAACTCCTGCTTTGCAGGAAATCTTTCTGCCGGGATCATTTTAATTCCCCTGAATCTGTCTCATGTAAGAGCCTCTTGGGTTCAGGATCATACGTGGCATAATAATTGCTAATATTCATAGCAACAGCTCAATGCAGGCGTTTAAAGGGACTTTTTTAAATGCCTCTCTTCTTTCGGCAACAACCTGAACTCTAGCGGCTGCGGAGGTGATGAGATGACTGGACTGCTGAACAATCGCAAAGGCTTTACCCTGATCGAGCTGATGATCGTGGTGGCAATCATTGGGATTCTGGCGGCAATTGCCATTCCGAACTTTGTCTCGATGCAGCTTCGGGCCAAGCGTAGCGAGCTGCCCACCAATCTTGACGGTATCCGCACGGCGGAGTTTGCATACGTGAACGAGTGGGACAGCTATACGCAGGCCAATGCCCTGCCTTCCACCATGCCGACCAAGAGCCAAGTGGCCTTTGGTGCAACGTTTGGTGATGGATCTAGGTGGGATCTGCTGGGTTGGATCGCCGATGGGCAAGTCCGTGGTCAGTATGTGGTGACGATTACCACCGGAACTTCGATCACCCAGAATTTTTCGGCGGGTGTCGTTTCCGACATTGACGGAGATGGAACCACCGCCATGTACTGGGCCAATAAGTCCAACAAGCCAGTGATGCAGTCCAAAAACAGCGTTTACTGAGCCGTTGGACAAGGACGAGGGTTGGTGAGATCAGCGCCCTCCCGAAGCTGACAAGTGAGAGCGGCTTGAACCGCTGATGCGACAGGCCATGCTCTCGCTTCGCATCCAAAGCAAACGCCGTGGTAGTACCGTGTTGGCATGATTATTGCACACCTTATGGATTACGAAGCTGCGGGTAGAACGACCGCAGCTCAGCCCGCAAAGAAGGCGATGGGGCCCTCATGAGCTGGCTGGGAGGTCCGTTCAAAAGTCTAAATGGGGTAGGAATATGTTGCAGACTCTCAGAAACAAGAAGGGCTTTACCCTGATTGAGCTGATGATCGTGGTGGCCATCATTGGAATTCTGGCGGCCATCGCCATCCCGAACTTTGTCTCCATGCAGCTTCGTGCTAAGCGTTCCGAGCTGCCGACCAACTTGGACGGCATCCGTACCGCTGAGCAAGCCTATGTGAATGAGTGGGATACCTATACACAGGCCAACGCCCTTCCTTCGACCTTGCCGACCAAGTCTCTGGTGGCTTTCGGTGCGACTTACGGCGACGGCTCCAAGTGGGATCTTCTCGGCTGGATTGCGGATGGTCAGGTGCGTGGTCAGTATGTGGTGACCATCACCACCGGTACGTCCTCCACCCAGAACTTCTCCGCCGGTTGCGTCTCCGACATCGACGGTGACAGCACCACGGCCATGTACTGGGCCAACAAGGACAACAAGCCGGTGATGCAGTCCAAAAACAGCGTCTACTGAGCCTGCTGGGGAGCTGCCACTTCCCTTGACCTGTGGTAAAGAGGCCGGATCTTTTGAGATCCGGTCTTTTTTTTTGCCTGCGTGTCCCCGCGTCTGACGCCATCTTTCGGCGCAGGAGCCCCCTTGACGTGACTTCTAAAGCTCCTACAATGCTTTGCAGGGACGGTCCCCTGCTGGATGGAGACTTGAGCGGTTGATTGTTGTGGAGGTCTTGCATGTTGCCCACATCCTCCGCCTCCTCTCGAGGGGGGTGGCAGCCGGTTTTTGTCTGGGTGCTCTTGTTGGTCCTCAGTGCTTGGCCCGTGGTCTACTTTCAGGATCAGCTTCAAGAGGCTCGAGGCCAGCGCACAGCGGAGCAGGCCATTCAGTTTTTGCCCACCGGTCGTTTTTTGCGTCCAGCGGTCTTGGGTTTTGACAACTTCGCTGCGGACATGCTGTGGATTCGGGGCATCTCTTTATTTGGGGACTCTTACCGTCGCTCTCAGGAGGATGGCTGGTTTCAGTGGCTCTTTCAGCTCGCCGACTTGGCCACCGAGCTCGATCCGCGAGACATGCGCATCTACAAATATGGGGGCATCATGCTCCGCCTGTCCCCCAGCCGTATTGATCAGAGCACGTACCTCTTCCACAAGGGCATCGTCCATTGTCCCGACGAGTTTTTCCTACCCTTTGGCATCGCCATGAACTACCTCGAGTTTAAGAAGCTGCCAGAGCGTGCCGCTGAGTACATGAAACAAGCCTCCGAAGCACCCAATGCGCCCTTTTACCTGCGCAACTTAGCCGCCCGCATGTTGACCGAGAGTGATCAAGGAGAGGCCGCAGTGGTCTTCTTGGAGGAGCAGCTCTCGACCCTCGCCCCTAACACACTGGCTTATGCTGCCGCCAAGCTCAAGCTGGACGAGGTCCACCATGACAACGGTGCTCGTGCGCTGCGTGTGGCCCTCAATGAGTTCCTGAGCCGGTTTAACCGGATACCACAGCCTCTGGAAGAAATGCAGGGGGTGACATTTTTGGGCACTTGGCCTCGAGACCCTTACGGCGGCCACTATGTGCTCGAGAGCGGCACCGGGGCCATCCGCTCCTCTGAGTATGCCCGGGTGAGACGTCAACATCGAGAACAGTACGGGCTCGGTGCCGAGCTGAAAGAGAGCGCCCCCTGAGCTCCCCATCACCCGATCTTCAAGCCTCTGAGCTCGACGCAGCGTCTGTGTTACCCACCGCGAGGTCCGACACACACGACGCGGCACCTTCCAATGTTGGGGAGAGCTGGGGTCCAGCCCTCCTGTTGAGTATGGGCCTGCTGTGGACACTCGCCCCGAGCGTGCATTGGCTGGACAGCGGCGAGCTGATCACGGCAGTCTGGCAGCTCAGCGCGGCACATCCGCCGGGTGAGGCGGGATATGTCTCCTTTTCCAAAGCCCTGACCTTGATCCCGGTGGGGAGTGTGGCGCAGCGGGTCAATTTGGGCTCCGCCTTGGCGTTGGTGGCGGCGAGTGTCTTAAGTCTGCGGGTGGTGAGGCTGCTGTTTGCCCCTCTCTTGAGGGGCCACTCACGAGGCACCGTGACCTTGACCGTGCTGATGGCGGGCGTGCTTCCCTTTTTGAGCTACGCCCTCTGGATTCAGGGGGTTCGAGCGGAAGTCTATGCCCTCCAGCTCTGTCTGAGCCTGGGCCTGCTCTGGAGCCTGCTGACCTCGGGTGTATTGGGGGGTGAATTGGGTTTTCCGGGCGGGCGCACCCATACGCGGGAGGCGCCTACAAACTCCAGTGTCCGGGTAGATGTGCGTTGGCTGGGGGTGGCGGGGTTGCTCGGAGGGCTCAACCTGACGGTGCATCCCTTATTGGCGGGGCTGGTGGGGCTGCCGCTGCTGCTCCTGAGCCTGCTGCCGGTGGGCGAAGGGCTCCGGCGCTGGTCCGGGCGAGGGCTGTTGTTGGCTTTTTTGGGGGGGATGCTGGGGCTTTCGGCTCAGCTCCTCTTGCCGGTGAGAGCGTGGGTGCAGCCGCTTCAGGGGTGGGGCGATGCGCGCTCCTGGCAGGGGTTGTGGGATGTGCTCTTGGCGCGGACGTTTCAGCGGAACTTCTCCCCGCTGACCCTAGAGCTCGTGGCGCACAATCTGCGGAGCTGGGCGGAGGCCATGGCGTCAGTGGCGGGTCCGGCGTTTTTGCTGGGAGCGTCTATGTCGTGGCTGCACCTGCTCTGGGGGCGAGAGACACGGCGGCTGGGGTTGTTATTGGGGGGCTTGGTCTGGTTTAACCTGGGCAGCATGCTCTTTCAGAACAAGGTCTTTACCGACAATCCGGATCTGCATGGTTATCTGGCGGTAGGGCTGTTGAGCTTGTGGTGGCTGTTGCTCGTGGGCCTGCTGCGGCTGAGCTTGTGGGCTTCGGCGTGGCTGCGGTGGGCGGTGCCGTTGGGGGTGGGAGTGGCTCCGCTGGCCTTGTTGCTCCCGGCGTGGTTGCTGGTGTGGCCTGCGTTGGATCGAAGTGAAGACACTCACGCGCGTGCGTTGGGTTTGGCGGGGCTGCGGGGTCTCTCGGGAGGGGCGGGGCTGGTGGTCTCGGGGAACTCCACGACCTTTGTGCTGACCTATCTTCAGGCGGTGGAGGGGCGACGCCCGGATGTGACGCTCCTGCCTCGAGCGCTGCTGACCCATCCGTGGTATCGGGCGCGGCTGAGCTTGCCGGAGCCCTGGTTGAGGCAGGTTTCTCAGTCGGTGGTGGGCTTGGCGATTCCTGCCTCCCTGAGTGTTTGGCGGGTCGAGCTACGGCCTCCAGACCTTCCCCGAGCGGCGGAGCTCTGTCCGGTGCCCAGTCCAGGATGGGGATTTTTTGAGCTGGGACGATGTGAAGGGCTCAGCGCCTCCGTTTCGAGCGGCGCGTCCGCTGAGGAGACCGCCAAGTCATTCCTCACGCAGTGGCCTGAGGGGTTGTTGTCGCGGCCCGGTCTCGAGCGGGGACCGGAGGGTTTAGCGGTGGCCCTTCAGCTTGAGGTGCTCGAGCTGGCATGGCTGAGGGCGCGAGGAGCGCATGAGCAGGTGGTGGCACGTCGCCGTTGGCTTGAGCAACAGTATCCGGGGGTGAGGCTTTCCCTGTCTGAAGGGGGGACTGAGTAGATTCTTTACAAGGCTGGAAATCGTCCTCTACATGCCGTGAATCCCGCCAATTCTGACGAATTTTTCTGTTCATTCCATTCCATGTTACCCACCCAGATCCGATGCCAATATACGCAGTTTCGCCATTTTCGGCATTATTTTCCAAGATCGCCGGTAGATTCAGCATGCCACTTTTGGCTTGTTGGTTTTCGTGTTAAGAAGGTGGTACATGTTACTTCCTATCGCCCAAAAAGTTCGCTGCTTCTTGACCCGCTCAGGAGGGATCCCAGATGTCGGACACCATACTCATCACCGGAGCTGCCGGATTCATCGGCTCGAACCTCTGCGGCGCGCTGCTTGCACGCGGCCATCGGGTGATCGGGCTGGACAACCTCTTCATGGGAAGCCTGCTCAACCTTGAAGGGTGTTTGTCTCACCCCAAGTTTTGCTTCATTCAGGGGGATGTGCTGGATCGTAAGACGGTGCAAGAGGCCGCTGCCGACGCCACCGTGATCGTACACCTGGCGGCTTTTAAGATCCCACGCTACGGAGGCCGACTCGACACCCTCCGCGTCAATGAGCAGGGCACCACCAACGTGCTGGAGGTCGCACGCACCCGCAACGCCCGCGTATTGCTGGCCTCCACCTCCGATGTGTATGGGATGAGTCCCGACCTGCCCTTCCACGAAGAGGGGCGCTCCACCCTGGGCTCGTCACAGATCGCCCGCTGGAGTTATGCGGTCTCCAAGCTCTTCGATGAGCACTTGGTGATGGGTTATGCCGAGAGTTATGGCTTAAAGGCCACCATCATCCGCATCTTTGGCTCGTATGGTCCGCATCAGCACTTGACCTGGTGGGGAGGGCCGCAGTCGGTCTTTATTGGGGCCGTCTTTCGAGACGAAGCCATCGAGATCCACGGGACCGGTGAACAAACACGCTCCTTCTGCTACATCGGCGATCTGGTGCGGGGCTGGGTGGCGGCCATCGAACGCCCCGCCTTCACCTGCGAGATCTTCAACCTGGGCAACGACCAAGAGATCACCATCCTCAAGCTGGCTCAGCTCATCAAAAAACTGTCCGGCACCCCCGGAGAGCTCAAGCTGCGCTTCCAGCCTTACTCCACCTTTCACGGCAAGTACGAAGAGGTGATGCGCCGCGTGCCCGACCTCAGCAAAGCCCGCACCCTCCTGGGATACGAACCCCACGTCA
>JBJTQF010000073.1:0-14496 GCA_046075485.1 Myxococcota bacterium
AGCCTCCACCTCCGACGCCAACGGCGACCCCGGAGCCGACCCCGACCTCGACCCCGGAGCCGACACCGACAGCGACCCCGGAGCCGACCCCGACCTCGACCCCGGAGCCTACACCGACAGCGACCCCGGAGCCGACCCCGACCCAGCCTCCGCCTCCGACGCCGACAGCGACCCCGGAGCCGACCCCGACGCAGCCTCCGCCTCCGACGCCAACGGCGACCCCGGAGCCGACACCGACACAGCCTCCACCTCCGACGCCAACGGCGAACCCGGAGCCGACCCCAGAGCCGGATGAGGAGGTCTGTGGTCCTCTGGTGGGGCTCTTCCATAACCAGAGTGGGGCGATGTTGGCGATTGATCCGCGCTCGGGGCAGAGTCAGCCCTTGTCGGTGGGGGGGCGTGTGGCCAGTGCGGGGGTGAATGGCATGACCTCCCTGGCCTATTCACCTCACGACGGTGGGCTTTGGATGGTGAGTGCTGACGGAGACGATGCGCTGTATCGTCTGGATCTCACCTCGGGGGCGGTGGATCGGGAAGCCGCGCTGGATCGGAAGGCGAGCAACATTCAGGCAATGGACTTTGCGCCTGAAGCGGCGGCTTATGAAGGGTTTGAGCCGGGCCAGCTTTATGGGGTGAGCATCGACGGGTTGGGCAACTGTGGTCCGAACTGTCTCTTCCGCATGGATCCGCAGACGGGGGCGGTGGAGATCATGGGCTCGGTGCCTTTGGGCCAGGTGCGGGGCATGAGCTTTGACCCGCTGACCGGGGAGCTGTGGATCTACAATCCCGGAGACAAGGGGCTCTACGTGCTGAGTCCTGACGGGAGTGTGGCCCTTCAGTTTATTGTGCCCTCGAGCCATCACGATGCGGGGACGGGCATCGACACGGTCTTCAGCATTGCGCATGGGTGTGATGGAGCCCTTTATGCGGTGGATATCGCCTATGGAGTGCTGCTCGAGATCGACTTGCTGGATCGACAAGCCTACTGGGTGGGAGACTATGGCGACGTGCTGGGGCCGGGCTCGAGCTTTGATCTCCAGGGGCTGGAGCAGGTGATGGGGCATGTGAGCGCGGGCGGTGGAACGACCCCAACGCCTACACCGACCCCGACACCGACACCAACGCCGACACCAACGCCGACCCCAACACCGACCCCAACGCCGACGCCGACCCCAACGCCGGCCCCAACGCCGACCCCAACGCCGACACCGACGCCAGCGCCGACCCCTTCGTTAACCTGCAAGGTGAGTTATGCGGTCAACGGAGACTGGCCGGTGTACGGCGCGGTGCGAGGTTTTATTGCCAACGTGGAGCTCTCCAATAAAGGGAGTGTGGCCTGGACTGAGTGGAAGCTCACCTGGAAATTTGGGGGAGATCAGCGTATCACCAACCTCTGGAATGGGAGCCTTACGCAGTCGGGCCAGAGTGTGAGTGTGAGTGCTCTTTCGTGGAATGCGCAGGTCTCGGCGCAGGGCAACGTGAGCTTTGGATTTTTGGGTGAGTATACGGCTGGAGGGCCGCCGCACTCCTTTGCGGTGAATGGAGTGGCTTGCCAACCGTGATAATCGCCTTCTGAGTCTGCCTCACGTTCTGCCTGTTTTACTTGAAAATTTCCCTGCCGAACACCTTCAATTGCCGGGGTTGCCGGTAACTGCTACAATTTCACTGCATCCATTGTAATGGTGGCGTTATATCCTCCGACACATGATCCATTCCCCCTCTTGAGGAGTTAACATGCAGCCTGCGCTGGACATCTTAAGCTGTCCGCTTTGCCAGCGGGATAATTCTGGCAGAGCTCAATTTTGTCGTGGATGTGGCGAGCCGTTGCGGGTGAGTTTGGTGGTACGTTCTCCGGCGTCGCTGGAGGTCGCTCAATCCTTGTCGGCGCGCATGGCGGAGGGCCAAGCGAGCTTGCGCCTTCGCCTGGAGAGCCGTCTGTTGAATGGGCGGGGCATGCTCTTTCAGGAGCTTGAGCTCGCAGCGGCGCAGCAGTTTGAGCGGCTGGCACGAGAGCAGGGGGTCTCGCTGGAGATCAAGACCTTGCGCATGATGCCAGCGCATCTCGACATGTCGGGTCGAGTAAAACCTGCATGGCGGTGGCGGGTGGGATTGCTCGGTTTGGGAGGTGTGGCCCTGGTCTTGGTCTTGTTGGGGGTATTATATCGGATGTTGGCGGCTCCTTCCTTGGATGCGGGCACGGGCTGGCGTTCGGCCACGCTCCGAGCGGGCCGGATTGTGGCCCATTTGGGTGAGGAGACCCTTCCCAGAGAGGTTTTCATGCCTTCGGTGCAGCCGGAGATCTCCCCGGAGGTGGTCGCCTCGGTGCAGCGGTCGATGGTGAGTGTGCGGACCTCGCGAGGCGCTGGCAGTGGTTTTGTGGTGCATGAGCGGGGGCTGATTGTCACCAGCTATCATCTGATTCAGGACGGGGGGAGCATTCGTGTCACCCACGAAGGCAAGACCAGCACGGCGCAGGTCGAGCGGATTTCTCCGGCCTGGGATTTGGCGCTCTTGAAGGTGGAGGGGCCTTTGCCCCAGGCGCTGAAATTGGCGGATGGCGCACGAGCCCATGTGCTCCAGCCGATCTTTGTGAGTGGCATGGCGGAGCGACAAGAGGGCAGTGTGCGGCAGGGTCGGATCTCGTATGTGGGGCGGAGCTTCGATGCCACGGCCATGTTGGAGCTGGACATGTCTCTCACGCGCGATCACGCGGGCGCGCCGGTGATGGATGCCGAGGGCCGGGTGATGGGCATTGTGATCGCGCAGAAGGCGGAGGCGGATCATACCGCGTATGCCGTGTATTCGAACTATCTCTTTGATGGTGAGGATGCACTACTGCGGGGGTATTTGCCGACCTATCCGGTCTCGGAGACCTTCTTGCAGCAGCAGCTCTTCAGCTTGGCGGAGGTGGGATTCCGCTTGCGGGAGCGGCGAGCCGGGCGTTCTGATCAAGCCTTTGTGACCTCGGAGGGGTGGTTGGCGGTGGTGGTGGAGCAGTCCGACTGGCCTCCGGGCACGGAGAAGTTTCATCCGGTGCATTTGAAGCTGCGCAGTGCCACCGACGAGGTGTTGCTGGATCAGCTCTTAAAAGCGGTGGTCGTGCGACCCAACCCAGGCATGGTGGGGGGAGGGCTCTATGTTAAGGTGCAGCTCGAGCAGCGTGTCTGGGCGAGGCTGCGGACGCTTCAGCAGGCGCGGGTGGAGCTTGAAGCCCCGGATCTGGCCTTAAAAGTGGTGCTGCCTTTGGGGGTGCCCTAAAACGTGCGCGCTTCAGACGGAGCTCGGAGCGGTTGCTGCCACCGTGGCCGGTGCTGGAAGCGCAAGAGGGCGAGGTGCTGGACGTAGCTGCTCCAGGCGTCCTTGCAGCTCTTGTGTGAGGCGGAGCGCTTCTCGGGAGGTGCGGGTCCAAAGGCTGGGGCCTTCCCAGAGCTGGCCGTTGCGACCCCGGGCGACCTCCAGCACGAGCGGCACTTGGCGCACGAGCTGACGCTGAAGCCACCACAGCTCCACCTGGTTGAACTTCAGCACTTGATTGGCTGGAGACTGACGCAGGGTGGAGAGCAGGGTTTTCCAGCCTTCTTTGCCGACGACGGCGGCTTCTCCTCCGTCGATGCCATATCCCATCCCGGCCGCGAATTCTTCCGCCAGGCTCATGATGGCCACCCGCTTGAGGTGTGTGCCGGGGGCGATCTCTTTCTGGAGCTGCTCGAGCCGCTGATGATCCCGCAACATAGAGACCACACTGGAGGGCAGGCCCCAGCTTGCGGCGACGGCGGCGCTGAGCGTGTGGTGGTCGAATCCGAGGTGTTCTTTTTCGGCCCGTGCCAGCGCATGGGGATCGGGGTCAGTACGGAAGGTGGCCTCGAGCCGTAGATAGGGTTCTCCGCCTTGTTTGAGCAGCAGATGTTGGCCGATGTCATGGAGCAGGCCGGCGACAAAGTGCTCCCCGGGGTGGAGCTTGCAGTGGCGGGCGAGGGTGGCGGCGCAGGCGGCTACGGCCAGCACATGTCGCCAGCGGGGGGCCACGCGGATCCACTCACGCCCGCGTGCGGGGAAGAGGCGCTCCAGCAGGTCTTGCAAGAGCTGGTGCCGTGCTTGGGTGTGACCGAGTACTTCGATGGCATCTTCGAGGGACGACGCATCTTTTCCTGCCGAAAACGCCGCTGAATTGGCCAGCCGAATCAGCCGGAGCACCGAGTGAGGTGACGTTGAGAGCTGCGCGCTCCACCACGCGGGGGGTTGAGCCTCTTCCTCACACAGCACTGCCAGCTCTCCGCGAGAGCAGAGCTGGAGATCCTGCGCACGTTGCACCAGCGATTGAAGCAGCCACTGTGACCATTCTTCCATGACGTTGCTCCTCTTGAGCGGGGGGTCATCCTGACCTGAGTGGCTTATCGTCGCTCTGGCGTCTGGCTTGAATTTTTTGAGTTTTTTCGATTTTTCCGTAATGTTTGTGCCGTTCAGGAGACTAAGGAGAACAGACGTCCGGCGGCCATGCTGACCGGCCATGACCATTGATATAGATGCCAGCCGCATGCGCATGCGTCGATCTCCAAAGGGGCTCCACCATATGAAGATGACAAGTTTGTTTAGTGAATCACCCAGAGCTACCGCCGTACAAGATCTGAGCTCGGCCCGTCAGAAGTCGGAGCGCCTCGAGCGCCATCTCAGAATGGGCGGGGTGGTGATGGGGATTTTTTCGCTGGTGCTGGCAGGAGGGGTCATGCGTTTGGCTCCTGCTTATTTGACCGCCGTCACCCTCGTCTTGGCGGGATTGTGTTGTATGATGGCCTTTGCCCTTCATCATGTTCATACCTTGGTGCAGGAGCTGCTGGCGATGGAGACCCGCGTGCGAACCCAATCCCCGCGTCATGCCCAGCGGGCTCACTTGACCGAAGCGGGTATTTATAACAGCCAGCCCAGCCTTCTTCCCCATGCGACGTCTGCGGACGCCCACCGTCAGGGCCAGCTTGTGCCGTCTCAGGGCGCTCAGAGCCGTGTCTCTCATCCGCGTGCCTCTCATCCGCGTGTCTCGCAGAGCCGCGAGGGGCTCCAGCAAGTGCGTCGTTGTGTCTCCAACCAAGCGGTGATCGGCTCGGCTTCCCATGCGGTCATGTCGCTGGAAGATCCCCACTTGACCCGCATCTTTTTGGGCTGAGGCGAGAGCAAGAAGGGCTCAGAAACCGAAATTGTCCTGCCTTGTAAGAGATTGTGGGCCGCACCGTGCGTCTCGGCTGCTTTTTCCCTGCCGCTTCCTTCGAGCCAGCCGCTTCCTTCGAGCCAGTCGCGTCCTTCGAGCCTGCCGCTGAGAATCACACGCCTTCTGAGCGCCCCTGTGTTACACTCTGAGGGCTTCAGACATCCTAAGCCTCATATTGGAATTGTTTGGGGGCCGTATGGAGGCAGTCTCACGCCGTCCTTTTTCTCCTGCCTTGTTGCTGGAGCTTTTGATTGTTGCCTTGTGGCTGGGAACTCTGGCTTATGCTTGGCAGCGCACTCAGAATGCTCCGGGAGCCTCCTTGAGCGCAGGCACCGAGCTGCTCAGTGCGGTCACCGAAGGCCCCGGCGCGGAGTGGGTGGGCATCTATCTCCAGGGCCAGAAGATCGGCGCGGGCATCAGCGACGTGGTACGCTCCAAAGAGGGCTATCGCATCCAAGAGCGCACCACCTTACGGCTCCGTGCCTTTGAGCAGGATCGCGAGCTGACGACCATCTTCACGGCCTCCACCGATCCGCAGCAGGTGCTCAAGCGTTTTCACTTCATGCTGCATTCTCCACCCAGCGCCATCGACGTCAAAGGAGAAGTGCGAGGCACCCAGCTTCAGCTTGAAATCCGCTCGGGCGGTGAGGTCCAGAAGCAGGAGCTGACCCTCAAGTCTCCCCCGGAGATTGCCTTGACCTTCAAAGAGCGGGTGGCTGCCCTCAAGCCGAAGGTGGGCCAAGTGCTCGACCTGCCGTACTTTGATCCGGCCAGTTTATCTCAGCAGACCCTTCAAGTGACCGTCACGCAGCAGGGAGAAGCCCTGGTGGACGGGGTGATGACCCCCACCTTGACCCTTGAGACCAGCTACGCCGGTGTGAAGACCTCCTCCATCATCACCGCCGATGGCCGCACCCTCGAGGAAACCAACGCCCTGGGCATGCAGCTCAAGCGGGAGAGCCGCGCTCAGGCGATGGAGCAAGGCTGGCAGAAACAGACCGCCGTGGATGTCATTGCATTGTCTGCCGTGCCGATCTCGGAGCCCATTCCCAACGCCCGCGCCACACGACGCCTCTACGGACGACTCAAAGGGGGAGGGGTGGAAGTGCTGCTGCCTCGCCGAGACGACGGGCAGAAGCCGGGCGCCTTCGAGGTGAGCATCCCCGACCGCGAGACCTGGAAGAGTTATCCCATTCCGATGAGTGATGTGCGTTTTGCGCCCTATTTGGCGGACTCGACGGCGTTACAGGTGCGGCATCCGCGTGTGGTGGCCACCGCCCAGTCGATCTTGGGAGATGTGACCGATGCGCATGATGCCGTCGCCCGTCTCAACGCCTGGATTCACGAGCGCCTGCGCAAAGAGCCGGTGATGGGAGTGCCGGGCTCTCTTGAGATTCTCAACACCAACAAGGGTGACTGTAACGAGCACACGACGTTGTTTACGGCCTTAGCTCGAGCGGTGGGCATTCCGACTCGAATGGCCGCAGGGGTGGTGTACAGCGAGCAGGTGACGGGCTCTCCGGCCTTCTATTACCATGCATGGCCGGAAGTGTACCTGGGCGAGTGGGTGCCAGTGGATCCCACGTTTGGGCAATTTCCTGCCGATGCCACCCACATCAAGCTCGTCGAGGGTGAGCTTCAAGATCAGCTCTCGTTGATGCGGGTGGTGGGCAACCTGAGCATCGAGATTGATGAGGTCCACTGACGACGGTGCGGGCTCGGCGGGTGCGTGCCGGTCTTTCTGAGCCGGTCTTTCTGAGCCGGTCTTTCTGTGCCGGTCTTTCTGTGCCGTGATACGGAGCCGTGATACGGAGCCGTGATACGGAGCAGTTGTTTTGAGACGACGGTTCTGCCGTCGTGGAGGTGTGTCTGTGGCGGAACGTTCCGAGTACATGATTGAGCTGGACGACGTGGTCAAGGACTACGGCGGCTTTGAAGCGGTGCATCCGCTCTCGCTCCGGGTAAAGCGGGGGGAGGTATTTGGTTTTTTGGGCCCGAACGGTGCGGGCAAGACCACCACCATTCGGATGCTCTCGGGCATCATGCGCCCTACGCGGGGGCGGATTCGGGTGGGTGGAGTGGACCTGCTCTTGGATCCGGTGACGGTGAAGCGCTTCACGGGTTATATCCCCGACCGGCCTTATCTGTACGAGAAGCTCACCGCATGGGAGTTTATGAGCTTCATTGCGGGTGTGTATGGGCTCTCACGCCAGGAGGTGGAGCAGCGAGCGCCTGCGCTCCTGACTCGGTTTGGGCTGGCCAACTGGCAACATGGCTTGATCGAGGGGTTCAGTCATGGGATGAAGCAGCGCTTGGTGCTGGCCTCTTCGCTCCTGCACGCGCCTGAGCTGCTGATTGTGGATGAGCCGATGGTGGGACTGGATCCCCATGCGGCCCGTTTGGTCAAGGATATGTTTCGTGAGCATGCGGCGAAGGGGGGCACGGTTTTTCTGTCCACCCACTCCTTGGAAGTGGCCGAAGAAGTGTGTGATCGGCTGGCGATCATCAAGGCGGGCCAGGTGCTGGCTCAGGGCACGATGGCGGAGCTGCGCACTCAGGCCGGTCAAGAGGCCACCCTCGAGAGCATTTTTCTATCGTTGACGGGTGATGAAGATGTGCAAGTGGCGTTGAGAGGACTCCGTGGCGGTACTTGAGCCGCTCACACGGCGGGGAGCGCGAGACGTTTTACATCTGTCGTTGTTTGAGCGCATTCACCAAGGTCTTGCGTGACTCTGTTTTTTTGGGGCTGAGCCAGACGAGCATCCACGGATTGCCCAGGCTCTCATTGTGACGAACTTTGGCCACCGTACCTTCGAGCGTCACCGGGGTGAAGTTATCGGCCACGATGACATGTAATCGAACGGACGTCCCCACCACAAAGGGATGAGGATGGCGGAGCCAGAGCCCACTCTCTCCGATCAGGGCTTGCTCCTGAACGGGATCGGGCTGGTTGATGTAGTCCAACACAATCACCTCGGTTTTGCCCGAGCGTTGTGGGGAGGGCGGTTCTAGTGGCAAGAGGCGAGCGATGCCCGTCAAGCTGGGGGTCTCGTGGGCTGCCGCGTATGAATACTCATAGTTTCCCATGATGTCCTTCCCCTATTTGGATGCGCGAAGAGGAGGGAATGGAGTCCCCCTCACTTGCGCAACGCACAAGCCATCTTATGAGTTAATAGTGCGAGAGGCACCTTCAAACTTACGGCATTTGGCGGATAATCTTCAGAAGGATTAAAAAATTATGCTCACTCGGTTGCTTGGTCCCGAGCTGCTTGCCTTAAAAAACCAGCTACGTTATTCAGACCCGCGAGAACGCACTCGGTTTTATCTCTTTGGAGCCGCCGGGCTGATTTTTTGGATCGGGCTCTTTGTCTTCTTTTGGTACGCCTTACGCCTGTTTCTCCAGGTGGAGATCTTTGGGCCGTACTTGGTGAAGAAGCTGCTCTCGATCCTGCTGCTTTCCTTATTTAGCTTGCTGTGTTTTTCGAACTTGATCAACGCACTTTCTGCCTACTATTTGTCGGAAGATCTGGGCTTGATCCACAGTCTCCCGTTGACGCAGCGGCAGCTTTTTTTCGCACGTTTTGCGCAGACCTTCTTAAACTCCTCCTGGATGCTGATCCTGTTTGGCCTGCCTGTATTTTTGGCCTATGGCATGGTGTACAGCGCATCAGGCATCTACTATCTGGGACTCTTTTTATTTCTTGTACCCTATCTCTTGATTCCGACGGCGGTGGGGGTTTCATCGGCGACCCTCTTGGTGAACATCTTTCCGGCGCGACGCACCCGCGAGCTCATGGTGTTGATCAGCTTTTTATTTGTGGTGGGTTTATTCCTGCTGCTTCGGTATCTCCGGCCTGAGAAGCTGGTCAACGCCGATAATTTCTCCGATGTGATGCAGTTTCTGGGACAGCTTCAATCCCCGACGGCGCCCTTTTTGCCCAGTCACTGGGGAACTCAAGCCTTGGTCCCCCTGCTGACAGGAGAAGCGGGCGAGCCTGGGTTTTATCTGCTCTTGACCGCGTTGAGTGGCGCAGGCGCGGTGGTCTTGGCGAGCTGGGTTCATCTGGGCCTCTATCTTCTGGGGTGGAACAAGGCACTGCACGCCTCCGCGAGCACGGATCGAACGCCAGGGGTGGTGGATGGTTTTTTGAGAGCGCTCACCCGGCCTCTCCCGGCGGACATGCAGGCCATCATTCTGAAGGACATCAAGACCTTTTTCCGCGATGCGGCGGAGTGGCCGCAGCTCCTGTTGATCTTGGCGTTGGTGGCCATCTACTTGTACAGCATCAAGGTGTTGCCGCTGGATGGGCCCTTTATCACCTTGCGCGTGCATAACCTGATCAGCTTCTTAAACCTGGCGATGGTGGGGTTTGTGGTGTCCTCGGTGGCCGTCCGCTTTTTGTTTACCTCGGTGAGCATGGAGGGACGGGCTTTTTGGATGTTGAGGGCCTCTCCTCTGGCCCCCATGCGGTTTTTGCTCGCCAAGTTTCTGGTGGGATTTCCGCTGCTGGCGAGCTTGGGCCTGCTCTTGGTGGTGGCCTCCAACCTGCTCTTGGGGGTGAGCCCGACCTTGATGGCGGTGGGGATTTTTTCGATGGTGGGCCTGAGCCTGTCATTGACGGGACTCTCCATCGGGATTGGCGCGGAGTATCCCAACTTTAAAGCGGAGAATATTGCCAAGATCGCATCGGGACCGGGAGGCATTCTGTTTATGATCTTGGCGCAGCTCTTTGTGGCCTGTATTCTGCTGGTGGAAGCCGCTCCGGTCTATCTTTTGGTGCGTGCGGAGTTCCAAAAGCGTGCATTAACCTTCACCGAAGGCGCCGTGGTGGGGGTGGGATTGTTGATCGCCCTGGCGTTGAACCTCGGAATGGCAGCTCGACGCCTTCAAAAAGGGGCAAAAGCACTTCAAGAGATGAATTGATCGATCAAGCATCTGGATCTATTTTCTCAGATCGGTCATAGTTTGGATCCAAAGCGTGGATCTAAGTTCTGGATCCAGACGCACGGATCCCCACGCCCTGATTTGGTTCCCCGGGACGTAGCCAGCAGTGGCTTGGATCGTAGACTTGGAGGGCTTTTCGTGAAGAGCACCGGGAAAGAGAAAGACGATACCTCAGCAAGCAAACGTGGACCTCGCAAAAAGCGTGCGCCTCTCCTCAAGAGCAGCGATATTCCCCAAAGCGCCAGCCTCGAGCAGCTTCGACAGCTCCTCAAAGCCGTGGCCACCGGGAACACCACCAAGCTCGAGCTGACCGAAAAAGCCCAGTTCACCCCTCGTCACATCGACTACCGGTTTCATGCGGCCCGGGTGCTCTGTCTGCTCGACGGTGAATTAAAAGGCATGAAGCTCACCTCGCTGGGAGAATCCTTCCTGCGCACGGTGCCCGACAGCCCCAATGAGCGCCACGTCTTTCGAGAAGCCCTCGAAAAGAGCGTGCTCATGAAGGTGCTGGCACCCGACCTGCTCACCCTGCCAGAGTCGCATTTTGATGCAGAAGTGCGCGCTCGACTCCAGGAAAAAGCCCGCTTGTCGATCACCACCGCTCGAGACCGCGCTCAGACCCTGTGGTCTTGGCGTCAGAAGGCCCTCGAGACACGACCCGAAGGCACCAGCTTGTCGGTCCCCGACGCTCGCCCCGTGCGTCCGCCGCCCCAGATGCCGCTGGAGGGACGGCTCAACCGCTCCGCCACCCATCCGAGTGTGAAGCCAGCCGCACCGGAACCGCAGGGAGAGACCAAAGCCCTCGAAGCCCTCAAACAAGGGGGCCATGCCCTGCTCAAGCGGGTGGCCGTCCGGGGTTTTGGTGGCATCAAAGAGCTCTCCCTCGATGTCGGACGCTTTCATCTGCTCACCGGAGAGCATGGCTCAGGCCGCTCCACGTTTTTGGACGCGCTGATGTTTGTCTCCGACTGCTGCACCGTGGGACTGGAGCAAGCGGTTCAGCAGCGTGGCACCGATATGAGCAGCTTGACCTTCCACAAACAAGACGCCAACGTGGTCTTCACCTTCGATTTGGAGGTTCGGCCCAACGCCACCCCAGGAGCCGAAGCCAGCTCGCTCACCGCCCGTTACGTCTTGGAAATCGGGCTCAGCTCAGGAGACGAAGCAGAGATCTTCCAGGAATCGCTGGATCTCTACAGTGCCCCTCGGGTAGAAGTGGGAGGCAAACGCCGCCGCATCGCTCAGAGCCGCCGGATTCTCGAGCGTAATGCCAATCGTATGGTCTCCTATCGTTCGGAGGACGGACGCTGGGAGCAGCCTCCATTCCAGCAGGCCAGCTCCTTTACGGCGCTCGCGCAGGTGCCCAACGAGCAGGACCGGTTTATGGCCACCCGCATCGTGCGGGAGTTTTTTACCCAGGGGGTGCGGCGTCTGTCGCTGGAGCCACGGGTGCTGCGTCAGCCTTCGCCGCTCCAGGGGCCCGAGCAGCTTGGTCCTGCCGGAGAGAACTTGGCGCGGGTGGTTCAGCAGCTCAAGAATAAGCAGCCGCGAGAGTTTGATCGGTGGCTGGCGCAGGTGAAGGTGGCCTGTCCTCCGGTGGAGCGGGTGGAGATCCTGCGCAGCCGGGCCTTGCGTCAGTGTTCCTTGACGGCACAGCTCAAGGGGGGCACGGTGGTGCCGTTCTCTCGGCTCTCGGACGGGACGTTGCGCCTGCTGACCTTTCTTCTGGTGCCATTTGTGGCAGCACCCGGCCAGCTCCTGCTGCTGGAAGACCCCGAAGTGGGGCTCAACGCGCGGGCGCTCGAGCAGGTGAAGGGCGTCTTGCTTCAGCCTCTGCCGGGTCAGCTCTTGATTGTAACGCAGTCATCGACCCTGAGTGCGGCAGCCGAGCCTGCTCAGCTCATCTCCTTTGCCTGGGTGGGGGATCAGGTGAAGGTTCAGACGGCGGCAAAACCTCCGACCCCCAAGCCCGAGGAATAACGGGCGTGAGGTTGCCTCTTGCCACACTGGATGCCGCTCTCATGTTTTCAGCTCACCACGCATACGGGCCCTTATGAGCACTGGCCCTCGAAGACCCCACTGCTTCGAGATGGTCAGCCGACGGGGACATCGATTCAAGGTTATACCCTCCTGCATCAGCTTCAGCATGCCGCTGGTTTTCTGTTGATCACCGATTTTGACTGTCCTTTTGAAGAGGCGGTCTGTTTTACCTTACTCGGTCCTCAGCTCGAGCAGATCTCCGTGCGAGTGTGGGGAGCTCCTTACGCCAGCTTTTGGCTCGACGAGCTGTTTGAGAGTGCGGCGGGCACCCTCTGCTGTGACCTCTCGGGGTTGTATCTGGAGCTGAGCCTGCGGGCGTGGCATGTGCCCTACCTGTTGCCGAAGCTCCAGTTTGCGCGGCTCAAGGAGTCCGCCTATCTCCAGCGCCGAGACGAGGCGGTCCAGCGCCTGCATGAGCGGATCCGGTGAGAGGGGTGGGTGCTCCTCGGGCGGGTGTGTCTCGGGTGGGTGTGTCTCGGGCGGGTGCTCCTCGGGCGGGTGTGTCTCGGGCGGGTGTGTCTCGGGTGGGTATCTGCGCATCTGAGCGGCAATGGTATGCTGGTGAGGTGGTTCACGCTTCATGAGTGGTTCGGGACTTGGCAGTGGGGTGCTCGGGTGTTACCCTTCCAGTCCGAATCTTTGAGGTGCTGGAAGGCTGCGTATGGTGTGAAGCGTGCGTGGTCTCAGCGGGCGTATGTGTGCATCTATGTAATCATGGGAGTTTTTATGTCCACCCCCGTCATGACCACTGAGCCGACCCTGGCGGCGTTGGCGCTCCAGCTTCGGGAGCAGCTTGAAGCGAAAGGTCTTGTGTTTGAGCGTTCGCGGACGCCGGACCATGCGCTGTATTTTGTGTATCCGCGAGGGTGGAGTCCGGTGTGGCGAGAAGATCATCTCTCGATCACCCACGGCAATCCGCCGCGTGGATATGTGACGGTGTATCCGGTGGCCTTGCAGCAGAAGATCACCCCTGAAGAGCTGCACGATGCCTTCTTGGATGAGTTTGTGGAGCCTGCGGTCTCTCAGCTCGAGCTGCATGGGCGGAGCCGTCTGGCGGTGGTGCCCTCGGTGGAGGGCGTGGAGCTGCGGCTCCAGCTTGGTGTGCAATGGTATCGGGGGTTGTCGCTGGCCTTTGTGCATGCGGGTCAAGCGCGGGTGGTGAGCTACTGGACCGACGAGCAGGTCTTTCGTCGTGGTCCCGTGCAGGAGCTGCTGCTGCTGATCCTGGGCACGCTCGAGATGCCTGCATCGAGTCCTTATGCGGAGGTTCAAGCGGTGCTGGAGCCCTTGCCGGAGGTGCCCTGGTCTCCTGCGGAGCTTCCGTGGGGGGAGTCGGTGGGGGAGGTGGAGGGGCGCTTTGCTCTGCGGCTCCTGGAGGGCTGGCGCTGTATGGCGCTGGAGCATGAGGGTGCGCGCGGATGGGTGCTATCTCCGCCAGGGGTGGAGCCGGGCTCACCGGATGCGCCCTTCATCTGTTTGACCAGTGCGGATTTGCTGACCTCTCTGGAGCAATGTCTAGCGGAGGCGCTCGACACGCTGGTGGGGGGTGAGACGTTTGAGGAGGAGCTCGGGGCGCAGGAGGTCCGCTTGAAGGATCGGTTTGCGCTCTTCCAGGTGCGGTTGGGGGAGCCGACGGGGGCGCCGGGCAAGAAGGTGCGGCTGTGGTCTCTGGGGGTGACGGACGGGGTGACCGTTCTGCATTTATATGCGGTGGCGGAGGCCAATCGTCTGCTGCCGCTGCTGGGGCCGTTGGCGCAGCTTGGCATGTCGCTCCGGGTGTTGGAGCGTCGAGAAGATCCTGCGCGGATGCAGCTTCTGGCGGGTGCCTGGCGTTTTGTGGAGCTGGGAGACAAAGAGAGTGAGTCGCTGGAGACCTTGCTGGTGCTGCGTGTCACGGGACAATATGGGCAGGTGAAGCGCTCGGTGGAGGGGCGGCAGCTCCTGGGTCAGCGTCCCGATCCGGCCACGCTGGTGGGGGAGACCCTCTCAGGCCGCTGGGAGGTGGTGGATGAGACCCTCAACCTCTACCCCACGGAGGGAGGACGGGAGCTGTTTGCCATCGAGAGTATTGCGGGGCGCTCCGCGATCTTGGGGGGGACATTTTGGGAGCGGCTGGGCTGATGTTTCAAGGGCGGGCGCGTGTACGGGCAAGGCTCAGCTCATCCATTTTGCTGGCGATTGTAGAGCGTATCGCGTATACACGCGCGGAGGGGCGTGAGAGCCCGCATGTGAAGGAGTGCATGGATGAGACGATTCTTCAATACAGCGGGGCCGTGTGTGGAGTCGCGTCACTATATGCTGTCGGCGGTGG
>JBJTQF010000074.1:0-35196 GCA_046075485.1 Myxococcota bacterium
CGCCTCGAAGGTGAGCAAAAAGGACGCCTCGAAGGTGAGCAAAAAGGACGCCTCGAAGGTGAGCAAAAAGGACGCCTCGAAGGTGAGCAAAAAGGACGCCTCGAAGGTGAGCAAAAAGGACGCCTCCACCAGCTTGAGACGCTCCTCGGAATGCCTCTCAGCAGCGAGGAGCTGCTGGCCTCTCTGCCTCCACCGCTGGTTTCAGAGCGCATCCAACACCTCGAGCAGCGCCTCCGCACCATGCTCCACACCCCCGCCGCCTGAGCTTCACCCGCATACACGGGTCACGCACACGCATCACTCGCGCGCGAAGACCCGCTTCTTCATCGCCTCCGGCAAGGTAAAGGTCACAACGTCCCCCGGCTTGATCCCGTGTTTCTCAAAATAGCCCTGGTTGACCTCCAGCACGTACTGCACCGGACCATAGGACGGATACGTCTTCGTCTCATTGTTGGGCGCCATGTCCGACATGTTCACAATCTTATGACTGGAGTCAATGAAGGCTATCGAGAGCGGCAAATACGTGTTCTTCATCCAGTAAGCCACCGGCTGAGGCACGGGGTACACAAACAACATCCCCGCACTCTCCGGCATACTCTTACGGTACATCAAACCACGCGCCTGCTCCGCCTGAGAAATGGCCACCTCCACCGTCAAGGTTTGGCCTCCCACCTGAAGCGGAATGGTCTCCAGCACCGCAGCGTCGGCACAACCACTCCACATGAGCGGCAACACCAGCCATCCCAGCAGCCGGAACGTCTGCCGACGGCTCCAGCCCCCCTGCGCCTGTCGCTTCTCCATGCTCATACACTCCTTCCCGAACGACCTCGGCTCCCTCGAGAGGTGAGCCCTCCAAACCAAATCTCATCCACACCGGGCCAGCGCCAGAGACCCACGCGCTGCCACTCTCAAAGTGCCGCTCTCAAAGTGCCGCTCTCAAAGCGTGGGTGTGCCCGAGTCTTCACGATCCGCAGGCGCTTCAACCGGCTCCAGGGAGAGCTGGATGATACGAGGCCCCTCCGTCTCATGCACACAAATGCGCAGCTCCTCAATGGTAAAACGCTCACCCTGAGCAGGCACCCGCCCGATATGGTTGGAAACATACCCCGCGATGGTATCCGCCTCGTCGTCTTCGAGCTTCAAACCATAACGCTCGTTGAGCGTGTCCAAACGTGTCCGCCCCTCCACCACCACCGGACCCCTCAGCGCCGCTGGGCTGAGACTGGCTCCGTCTAGGCTGGTCTCTACATCTTCCAGATCCCCCAGCAGCTCTTCGACCACGTCCTCGAGCGTCACCAAACCCGATGTGCCACCAAACTCATCGAGTACAATGGCCATCTGAGTCCGCGCCTTCTTAAACTGCGCCAGCAAGGTCTCGATGGGCACACTTTCCGGCACAAACAAGGCTGGACGCAAGATCTTACGCAGGTCAAAGGGCTCCGATGAAGGACTCCGCCGATATCCAATCAAGTCCTTCACAAACAAAATACCCACGATATGGTCCAGATCGCCCTCGTACACCGGAAAACGAGAGTAAGGCGCATCCACCACGCCCAACATCAGCCCCTCGTAAGGCATCTCCACCGGCATCCCAATCACATCCAAGCGATGCACCATCACCTGACGGGCCACCAGATCCTTCATGCGGAAGACCCGCTGGAGCATAAAACGCTCCATGTCCTCCAAGACGCCCTGCTTGTGGCTGTCCTCGACCAGAATCTGGAGCTCCTCCACCGACTGCACCATGCCATGCCCACCGTTGACCGTCGGGATGCCCACCATGCGCAGGACCAAGTTTCCCATCGAGTTCAGAAACCAGATCAGCGGACGCATGATCAACACCACAAAATTCATGGGACGGGCCACCTTTAAGGCCGTGGCTTCAGGAAACTGAAGGGCCAGTGACTTCGGCACCAGCTCGCCCAAGACGACATGAAACACAGTGGCAATCGCGACTGCAAACCCCGCAAGAAGCCCTCCGGTGCGTAAGGTCTCATCGAGGGGCGAGGGCACATAGTCGGATAACCAGTAAAACAGAGGATGGAGCAGGCTCTCGAAGGTATTTTCGGCAATCGCGCCCAACCCGAGGGAAGCAATGGTGATCCCCAGTTGAGTGCCCGCGATATAACGGTCAAGATCATGAATGGAGGCGAGCAAGGTATTTGCGCCAGATACCCCCTCTTTGGCAAGTGCCTCCACGCGACTCTTGCGCACACCCACAAACGCAAACTCCGTGGCCACGAAGAACGCATTCGCGAAGATCAGCACACCCGCCATCGTAAAGCGAAGGAGATATGAGGACTCGTCCATATCTTAGAAGAGTGACTCCTGCTTGTTTTTGCTGATCCGAGGCGAGAGCCCAAAATGCTGGTAGGCCAACTGTGTGGCCACTCGCCCGGAGCGCGTCCGGTTCAAAAACCCGTTCTGGAGCAAAAACGGCTCATACACGTCTTCGATGGTATCACGCTCTTCCCCGATGGCAGCGGCGAGGGTCTCAACGCCGGCTGGACCTCCCCCAAACTTCTCAATCAGGGTGAGCAGGATCTTTCGATCCATCTTATCAAATCCGCGCTCGTCCACGTCCAACATTCGCAAGGCAGCGTCGGCAATCTTACGATCCACCATGGGCCGCCCTTCCACCTGCGCGAAGTCTCGCACGCGACGAAGCAGTCGATTGGCAATTCGAGGGGTTCCCCGCGAGCGTCGGGCGATCTCAAAGGCCCCATCTTCGGTCATCGCCACCTCCAGCAGCTCGGCGGAGCGCATGACGATCACCTTCAGCTCTTCCGGCTTGTAGAACTCGAGCACTTGGTGGATGCCAAAGCGGGCGCGAAAGGGCGGTGCCAGCAGTCCTTCTCGGGTGGTCGCCCCCACGAGGGTAAACTTCGGCAGGCTGATCTTGATGGACCGCGCGTTGGGGCCTTGTCCCAAGATGATGTCCACTTCATAATCCTCCATCGCCGGATAGAGGATCTCTTCAATGGTGCGATTCATCCGGTGGATCTCGTCGATGAAGAGCACATCGCCCGGCTCGAGGTTGGTCAAGATGGCGACCAAGTCTCCCGACCGCTCAATGGCGGGCCCGGAGGTGGATTTGATGTTGACGCCCATCTCATTGGCGATAATGTTGGCAAGGGTGGTCTTTCCTAAACCTGGTGGTCCCGAAAACAAACAGTGATCGAGGGCTTCGTTGCGGGCTTTGGCCGCTTCGATAAACACTTTGAGGTTAGACTTGACTCGCTCTTGCCCAATATACTCGAGCAGCCCTTTGGGTCGGAGGCTGACTTCGGCGCGTCCTTCTTCTTCAGGCTGACGAACCGGATCCAGCTCTCGCTCGGAGGGTTCTTCTTCGGTGCGGGGTGCTCGACGCTGTCCTTCGGCCATGCGGATTCCTTCTTGTGGCAGCCGGGAGGGGACCGCTCCCGGTTATTTCAGCATACGGAAGTGGGGCACATTTGGCAAGGATTAGCGCCGGACCTCAAATTCCCCGAGGCTTCAGGAGCTTGAGGGCTTCTCGGATCAACTGCTCCAGGGACAAGCTCGGATCTTTGGGGAGCTTAGGGGTCACCAGGTCGATCTCGGCCTTTTTGTAGCCCAGGGCGGTGAGGGCCATGCCCAAATCCTCCAGTGCGGAGGGTGCCACGGACACGGGCAAAGGAGAGGTCACGGCGGCCACGCTGCTGCTGGGCAGGCTCAGCTTGTCTTTGAGCTCGATCAGGATCCGCTCGGCGATCTTTTTGCCCACCCCCGGCACACTCTGGAGCTTCTTGAGGTTGCCGGTGGCAATGGACTCGGCCAGCTCGTCCGGCTTGATGCCCGACAAAATATTGATGGCCAGCTTCGGACCAATGCCCGAGACGCTCATCAGATGTTTGTGGACTTCGCGCTCGTGGGGCAACAGAAAACCGTAGAGGGTGATCTGGTCTTCGCGCACATACGTGAACACGTCAAGGCTGGTCTTTTCGCCCACCGCAGGCACTTTATAATAGGAGTTGAGGGAGAGGAACACTTGATACCCCACGCCTCCCACGTCCAGCACCAGACACTCAGGATTTTTCACCCGCACCACGCCCGAGAGCCATGCAATCATCGTCGTCCCTCCTGCACGTTTAAGCGACTGTTCGTTCGGTGTGAGTAAAAATGGCAGATGGCAACCGCCAGGGCATCGGTGGCATCGTAGGAGTCTTCGGACTTAAACCGAAGGAGCAGCTCGACGGTCTTTTGCACCTGCTCTTTGTCGGCGTGTCCGTAGGAGCATACACTCTTTTTGACTTCCATCGGGAGATACTCGGCCAGGGTCAAGCCCTGGTTGACCACCGCCAACATGGCCACCCCACGCGCATGCCCGAGCTTGAGGGCGCTCTGCACGTTCTGGGCGTGAAAGATGCTCTCGATGCCCACCGAGCTGGGCTGATGCAGCCTCAGCACTTCTTCGAGCCCGTCGTAGATCACCTTCAGCCGCGCGGAGAGCGGATCGGCTGAGCGGGTCTTGATCACCCCACTGACGATATACCGTAGCCGGTTGCCTTCACCCTCGATCACCCCGTAGCCGGTGTTGAGGGTGCCCGGATCGATGCCCAACACGCGCACGCCTTCTCCTTTGCCGCGTCTTGCGGTCTCACAAAAAAAGCGGGAGGTGGCTGCCAGACGTGCTGCTCAGCCGCCCTTCCCGCTTGCTCGAGCGTTCTCTCAGAGGACACACCCCCGGACTCAGAGGTTGAGCTTCTCCAGCTCCGCTTCGTCGATGTCGTAGTTGGCGTAGACGTTCTGCACGTCGTCGAGGTCTTCCAGTGCCTCAAACATCTTGAGCACGGACTCCGCCTGCGCTCCACTCACGCTGGAGGTCACGTTGGGCAGCCACGCGACTTCCGCCGATTCGTAGGCGATCTTGGCTTTCTCGAGGGCTTCTCGAACCTGCTCGAAGTCGGCGGGTGCGGTGAGCACTTCAAAGGTCTCGCCACCGTCCTTGATGTCTTCGGCACCTGCGTCGAGGGCCATGCCCATCAGGGTGTCTTCATCGACCTTTTCTTTCTCGATGAGGATCTGGCCTTTGCGGTCGAACATGCGACGCACGGAGTTGGACTCGCCGAGGCTGCCGCCGCGTTTGGTGAAGATGGAGCGCACGTCGGCAGCGGTACGGTTCCGGTTGTCGGTGAGCACGGCCACCATGAAGGCCACCCGTCCCGGTCCATAACCTTCGTAGATGATTTCTTCGTAGTTGGCGGCGTCACCGTCTCCGGTGGCCTTTGCGATGGCCCGCTCGATGTTGGAGTTGGGCATATTCTGTGCCCGCGCGGCCGCGACGGCGGAGCGCAGACGGGGATTGCCTCCCACGTCACCGCCTCCGATCTTGGCGGACACGGTGATCTCGCGGATGAGCTTGGTAAACATCTTGCCACGCTTGGCGTCCGCAGCACCTTTTTTCCGCTTAATGGTGGCCCATTTTGAATGACCTGACATGGACACTACTCCTGATGACGTTGTTTTCTAAGACCAGAATGTCGTTGGTCGGAATCTTTGCCTGCTCAGAGGTTCTTTTCTTTAGCACAGGCTCCGGCGAGAGACAAGAGGCTTAAGCGCACCGGCGCCAGCGAAAACGGCGCGTGGGCTCAAATGGGGCCTGAAGGAGCGGCTTCACGCGCCTCTCGTGGGGGCGAGGGCTCACGCGGACTCACGAGGAGCAGCCGCCGGAGCTACATCCACCGGAGCCACATCCGCCACCGCTGGAGGTGACTTCATCGGGCTCCACCACCGCGTATCCGAGGGTTTGTAGGGTGGACACGTCATGTTCTCTCAGACCTTCGGCTTCTTGCAGCACCTCTTGATCGCAGAACAGGCAGTGCCAGAGAAGCTGTCCGGCGCGAGGGCCTTGTCCCAGCTTGCCATGCACCACCACTTCTTTGTGGCAGGCCAAACAGTAGCCCACGGGGAGGGTCACGCCATCTTCCATCAAGAGCTGTGTGAGCTGAGCTGACATCGGTTCTCCTCAGTTGAGCCGCTTGAGAATATGAAACCCACTGGCGGACTGTACCACCTCGCTGAGCTGTCCGGGCTGCACGGCGAGCACTGCTTTTTCGAGCTCAGGCATCAGGTCGCCTTTTTTGAAGAAGCCGAGGTCGCCGCCGGTGGGTGCTTCGGGGCTGATGGATTTTTTCCGGGCCAAGACGACAAAATCGCCGCCGGCTTGGAGCTGCTTGAGCACGTCATCGGCTTCGGTGCGGGTCTTGACCAGGATCTGCCGAGCGCGCAGGTGGTCTTTGGACTTCGTCGCAAACTCTGTTTTTCGCGCATCCACTGCTTTGACCAACTCTTGCAGGGTCGGATTTTTGGGATCCAGGGCCAGCACGGCTTGGTACTGCTTCTTGGCGTCGTCAAACTTCTCCAGGGCAAAATAGCAGTGACCCACCTCGAGCTTGGCGTCGGGATAGTTCGGCACCAGCTTGAGGATCTCGAGGTTTTCCTTGAGGGCTTCGTTGAAGCGGCCCTGGGCAAAGATGGCACGAGAGCGATTCAACCGGGAGGGCACGGCCAAGTTCGCAGGCATGAGCTTGATGGCCGTATTATAGCTGGTCTCCGCTTTTTCGGGCTGATTGGTACGCAGGTAGACCATGCCGAGTGCGGCGTAGAGCTGAGGCTCTTTGGGTGAGGCTTGAATGGCTTTGACCAGGGGGGCTTCGGCTTTCTGTGGTTTTCCGGCCACCAGGTAAAACTCAGCGGCGAGCCGCGCGCCTTCTGGAAAGTTCGGGTTGAGCTGGAGGGCTTTCACGAAGCTCTTTTCGGCTTCTTCGACGTTGTTGAGGGCGGCGTAGAGCTGACCGAGGGCCAGATAGGGCAGCTCAAAATTCGGGCTGAGGGCGATCACCTTCTTATAGGAAGCGACGGCATCTTCGGGTTTGCTGGCGCTCATGGCTTTTTCCATGGCCGCGACCGCTTCAAACTTGAGGTCTCCGCGTTTCACGCGGGCCACCACTTCGCGGTTGAGTCGAGCTTCGGAGGCTTCTGGCAGGGCTTTGAGCACCTCATCGTAGACCGCCAGGGATTCGTCGTAGCGTTTCTGCTTAAAGTAGAGAAAAGCCAAGTTGTTGAGCACCATCGGGTTGCCGGGGGCCAGGGTGCGGGCCTTCTCGAGGCTGGCCACGCCATTGACGAGGTCTCCACTCTTGCCTTGAAGGGAGCCAAGCTGATACAAAGTCTGTGCGTTTTCGGGGTTATACAGCACGGCTTGTTTGTAGCGTTGAATGGCCAAGTCGGTCTTGCCCTGCATCACGTAGAGGGTGCCGAGGGACTCGAGGGCTTGATAAAATCCGGGCTGAACGCCCACGGCGGCTTCGAGGGAGGCCACGGCTTGTTCGGGTTTTTTCTGCTGCATGCGCAGGGTGGCGAGACAATAATGAGCCCAGCCCAGCTTGGGTTCTTTGGCCAGGGCTTCTTTGAAGGCCGCTTCCATCTGAGCGGGATCTTCGAGCGTCCGTCCGTAGAGGATGAGGGACAGGCCATCTTTGCGGGTGTCGCGTCGTTTGGCGTATTCCGCTTGGACTTCGGAGCGTTTCCCCGTATCGAGCATGAGGCGAATGTAGAGCAGGTGGGCTTCTACACGCTCGGGCTCGGCGGCGAGTGCTTTTTTGACGCTCACGATGGCTTCGGGGAAGCGGCGTGCTTCGATGTTGGCCAGGGTCTCATTCATGGCGGCTTGAGCGGGAGAGGGCGCCGCTTCTACGTGGGGGGCGGAGAGGCTCAGCAGGCTGCTCAGGGTCAAGCTCAGCAGCAGACGACTAAAGAGGGGGGACCGCTTCATGGTGGCATCAGGCTCCAGGGGTTATCCGCCGGGGTTGGCAGGGCACACTATATATATACACGTCTGAGCCGAATGGCTATTCAGACCTTTTCTCAGACGTTGTGGCCGTGATACACCCAGGGTTGACGGGCGAGGTTTTCGGGGGTGCGGTCGCGCAGGCGTGCGAGGGGATCGGGCAGGACTTGCACCATCCGGTCGAGGTTATTTTGCATGGCGCCGACGACCTCGTCAAAACAGCGGCTGACGAGGGTCTTATCGTTGGCGGCGTCGGGTCCAAGCTCGGGCCATGCGAGGGGTTTACAGAACGAGAGGGTCAGATCGGCTGGCAAGGGCACAGAGGGAAACCAACCGGGAGAGATTCCCCACGGAAATGAGACAGTCCAGGGGAAGATCTTCACCCGCAGACGTTCCATGTTGAGGGCTTCGGCCATCCGTTCTCCTCGCGAGAGCACAAACAGGGTATGATGGCTGCCATGCGCGACCATCGGCAGGATGGGGATGCGATGTTTGAGGGCCAGTCGAATAAAGCCTTTGCGCCCGGCGAAGTCGATATGGTTTCGATCTTTGAAGGGTCGATAGGCTTCGTGGTCTCCGCCGGGGAAGATGACGAGCACGCCGTCTCGTTCGATGACGAGGTCTGCATTTTTGGGATCGGCGGGCAGGATGCCGATCTTGGCGTACCAGTCTTTGAGGGGGGAGCTGAACAGAATATTGTGGCCCATCCCGTAGAAGGGGCGCTCGACGCCCTGGGTGCGCCAAAAGGCGGCGATCAAGGAGTAAGCGCAAGGGGTATACATGCCGCCGGAGTGGTTGCCAATCAACAGAAAGGGGCCGGTGCGGGGGATGTTGTCTACGCCGTAGATGTGGGGACGAAAGTAGGCGAGCACCCGCTCAAACTGAGGAAGCTGCTCGGAGATATAAGCAGGGTCACGTCGGAAGGGATCTTGCGTGAGTGCGTTGTTGATGCTGTTTTGGATGCGGGTGATGATGCCGGTGCGTCCGGTTAACATAACGCGATGCTCCTCTTGGCCAGAACGTTTTGGGGAAAGATAGGCGAGGTGGCAGGGCGTGTCAATGTTTCCCTGCCTGTCGCGGTGGAACGCTGAGATAGGTTTTTGAGACTTCAGTTGTTCTGGACCTCTCTCGGGGGGCGGACGGGCTTGCTTTTGGCTCTCTGAACCTCCTCAACAGGAGTAGGGGATGACTTCGCCACCAGCTTTCTGAAGCTGAAGCGGTTTTATGGTTGACCATATAAGGATTTTGCGGGCAGATCTGCTATTATTTACGCACAGACATGCATCGATTGGTGAAGAGGCTTCTTGACTCGCACCCGGGAGCACTTCACGGAAGGGTATTGATACCCACTCACAGGTCGGCAGCGGGCAGGCTGACGACAGGAGAACGCAACATGCGCTTGGTTCGTCATGGTCGGGCGCGCCACCGGCACTCAGGACCGGTTCCCCGACAGCTTTTGGGGTATATTCTGATTTGGCTGATGTGGGCTCCGTTCACAGGCAAGGCAGAGGTCTCTGAAGCGCAACGGGGCGCTGTTGGTGAGATCCGCTCCACTTCTTCGGTCTCACGGTTTTATGCGGAGGCGCTCAGCGAAGAGCGTAAGGGTCAGCTCGCCCGTGCTCGTCAGACGCTCGAGATGGCGGTGGCGGTAGCGGAGTCAGAGAAGGATGCGCGTACTCAGGCCATTTTGCTGGAACGTATGGCCATTTTGATGGAAAAGATGGGCCAGCCGATCACCGCTCGAAACCGCTTGGAGAAAGCCTGTGAGCTGCGGGGAAAGGCGCGGGATGACTTCGGTGAGCTGGTCTGTCTGGAGCAGCTCGGGCCCAAGTATCTGGCCGCGCTGAATGCGTCGCGTGCGGAGAGCACGTATCAACGGCTCAAAAAGTTGGCCAAAAAATACGATGATGCCCTGCTTGAGGCTCAATGTTACCTCGGATTGGGCCAAGCGGCGGTGGTGGGGCAACGAGCCGGGGTGGCGCGGCGCGAGCTGGATAAAGCGCTGTCCGCCTTTAATGCGCTGGGACGCTCGGAGGATGTCGCGCAGGTCTACCGAGCGCAAGCGGAGCTGGCACGGCTCTCCGATGACCATCAGAGCTCGTACAAGCTGAACTTGATGGCGCAGGAGCTCTTGCCGGATGACACACGCACCGCCATTGCGCTGATCGAGGATGCCCTTATTTTGGGTCAGCACGAGGAGGTGCAGCGCCGGATCGCACGTCTTCCGCTCAGCAGCTTAACCCCGGTACAGCAGGTGGAGTTGAGCTTTGTCTCGCTGGTGATTTACCTAGCAGACAAGAATATACAGGGGCTCACACGCTCCAGCCTCCAGCTTCATGGACAGTTTTTGGCGATCCCGAAGACCGATGACGCACCCATTGGTACGGAGCCACTGCGACGTTATCTCAAGAAGGAGGCACGGATTACAGACACCTCTCGAGAGACGCTGGCGGGTATTCTGGTGATTCTGGGAGCCGAGCGCACGTCGGTGACAGAGCTCGCGCTGAAAAAACAGCTCGAGCTACTGGTGAGCCAAGCGAAAGAATGAGCAGGTGAAGAGATGCTGGCAGGGTTTCACTCCGGCATGTTCTTGAGCAACGCCTCGAGCTGAGCTCGGGTGAGACCTCGGACGCGGTCTTCGGCGACACCACACAACCTCATCACAATCGACCTCTGGAGCGCACGAGGACGTGAAGTCCAACCCTCTCAGAGCCGCTGGCGCACATATTGATGGACCACCTCGATCAGATAATCCAGGTGCTCCTGCTCCAGATACTGATGACAGCCCACATGCAGCCCTTTTTGGCCTACATACTCCGCCTCTGGGAAGTCTCCCAGCTTGTAGCCCAGGTGAGAAAACACCTTGTGCTGCGTCGGCAATGAGCCAAAATTGAGCTTCGTCTGGATCCCCTGACTCTCCAAGTGACGGTAGAAGTCCCAGAAATCCAGTGGCACCTCCTCCTTCAGCGTCATTTGGAAGGCATGCGCACTCACCACCTCATCCGGTCCTTCCGACGTGAAGTAGAAGAGGTTGCTCAGATCCGCCGTGTGTTTCAGCAGATAGTTCAGGTTCGCCTTACGCTTGTTGAAGATCGACCAGAAGTTCTCGATGCCCTCGAGCCCCACCGCCGCCTCCAGATCGTTCATCTTGCAGTTGAAACCAAACCGGTCGAACTGGAAGAAAAGCGTGCCGTCAGGCCGCCCGTGAGAGCGCACCGAGCGCAAAATCTGCGCCACCTCGGGACGGTTTGTCGTCACCATCCCCCCTTCCCCCGAGCAGATGATATGCGCCGCGTAAAAACTAAACGCCCCCGCATCGCCCATGGTGCCCACATAACGCCCCTTGTATTGAGCGCCATGTGCTTCACACGCATCCTCAAAGACCATCAAGTTATGCTTTTTGGCAATCTCTAAGATCGGATCCATATCCACAGGTTTGCCCATCGTATGCACCACATTGATCGCGCGCGTGCGAGGGGTGATCGCCGCCTCAATCTTCGCCGGATCGATGTTGAGCGTGCGCCGGTCGATGTCCACAAAGACCGGCTTAAAACCCGCCGCCGTCACACAGTTTGCCGCCGCCACAAAACACAGTGCAGGGACAATCACCTCATCCCCCCAAGTGCCTCCAAAATCATGCAGCGTCGCAATAGAGACAAAACCCGCTGTGGTGCCCGACGAAACGGCCACCGCCTCTTGAGTGCCGAAGGTCTCCGCATACGCCTTCTCGAAGGCTTTGACGTGAGGCCCCGCGCTGATCCAGCCCGCCTCAATGCTCTGCGTGAGCAGCTCACGCGCCCGCGCCCCCAGCGAAATATTGCCAAACGTAAACTTAGACTTGTCCATCATATGACCGCTCCTACCATCCACGATGTGAGGACGTTCTGCGCCTGCCGAAGCCGCTCTGGAGTCCCGATGTCAAGCACCGAAGCGGTGGTGAGCACCGCCGCCAATTGCCCCGCCTGCGCCAGACGCGGAAAGACCTCGGTCTCAAGAGAACCCCGCTCCGGCAGCAACGCCTGCACCGCTCCATCAAAACAATAGACCCCCGCGTTGATAAACATCCGGGGGGTCTCAGGAAATGACTTTTCTAAAAATGCCTCGATAAAGCCACTCGGCGAGAGTACCACCCGCCCATAATCCGCTGAGGCGTCGAGCTCCGAGACCGCTAAGGTCGCCAGGGCCCCCGCCTCAAGCTGTCGTCTCACCAACGTCGAGACGTCCAGCGGGCACACCGAGTCCCCATTCGCCACCAAAAGAAGGCCCGATGGATGTTGAGACCACGCAAATCGAATGGCTCCCGCTGTTCCCAGTGGCTCCGACTCGATCACCACCTCCACATCCGCATGATGGGCATAGTGTGTGCGGATCTGCTCCCCCAGATATCCCGCCGCAAGGATAAACTGTGTCACTCCCTGCGCCCGATACCAATCCAGCAGATGATCCAAAAATGGACGATCCTGTACCTGGGCCAGCGGCTTCGGACGATCCGATACCACCGTCCTTAAGCGAGATCCCAACCCACCACAGAGCAGCAACAGCGGCGGCAATGATACCTTCACACTTACTCCGAGAAGTAGATGATCTTCGAGCCATCCCGCTCAAATTGAACAGGCACCCAGATCACCTCACTCAACGCCCGACGTACCGCTTCTTGCTGCTCCGGACGCACATAAAAGAGCATAAATCCACCACCACCGGCACCCAAGAGCTTGCCCCCCAGCGCACCCGCATCACGCGCACGGAAGTAGAGACTGTCCAGATATTCGTTCGACACCGCCGTCGAGATCGACCGTTTGAGCTGCCAGCTCTCATGCAGCAGGTGGCCAAAATCATCCATGTCCCCGTTGTAGAGAATGCCCTCCGCCACATCCACCATGCGGCGCATCTCTCGAAGCTCCTGCTGCTTCTTGGGGATATTTTCAATGACCGACTTCGCAATCCCCGATGCAATACGTTGCGTGCGGGTAAAACAGAACATCAGATGATTCTGAAGCAGCTCTCGGCGATGACTCTGGAATGTCATCGGCATCACATCCACTCGGCCATCTTGATGGAAGAGGATCTTGTTAAAGCCTCCAAAGGCTGCAAACGTCTGATCCTGACTGCCCACATTCTCTCGAAGCATGTTCTGCTCGATGTGAATGGCGAGCTGAGAGAGCTCCTGTTTAGAAGCGCGGCGGCCCTGCATGGCAAAGAGCGCATTCAGAATGCCCACGGTACACGATGACGATGAGCCTAACCCCGAACGCGCTGGCAGATCTCCATCGTGATGGATCTCCACTCCATCTCGCACACCCATGAGCATGAGTGCTGCTCGAATGGTCGGATGTCGAATCTTGCTGTTGTCGTTGACACACTCTTGCTCGGAGTATACCACCCGCGTCGAGTGATCAAAAAATGGAGGGAGACTTCGGCAGGTCAGATAGCAGTACTTGTCGATGGTACTGCCCAACACGGCGCCCCCATTTTCTTGGAAATAGCGGGGATAGTCGGTCCCACCCCCAAAAAACGAGATGCGATAAGGTGTCTTGCTGATGATCATTTGAGCACCGCGCGCTGCGACAGGGGTCAGTTCAGTTGCCAGCATATGTCACCGCTACAGCAAGGACGGGTTTAAGCGCGCCACCATGACGCCGCCCCAGTTTCCGCTCATCAAACGTTCGAGAACTGATTCAGTCGTAAGATCTGGAAGGCTTTGAGCAGCTCTCGAATGCCTTCTGCCAGCTCCACTTCCGGCCTATAACCGGTGGCCTCAATCCGTGCATTGCTTACAATATAGTTGCGCTGATCGGGATCTTTTCCGATGGGCGCTTCCACAAAATAGAAGGATGGCACTTGCTTCTGAATCTCTAAACATAATTCATACTTCGAGAGATTCGCGCTGCTCAAGCCCACATTATAGGTGCGATCTTTCATGGTCTCGAAGTTCTGGAGCGCATGCGCAAAGGCCCGTGCAATGTCTCGGATGTGGATGTAGTTTCGTTTGAAGTGAGCCTCAAACAAGACCAGATATCCTTGATGCACCGCCTTAAAGGTGAAATCATTCACCAGGAGGTCTAAGCGCATACGCGGTGAAGCCCCAAACACCGTCGCCAATCGATAGGTGATGGCATTGCCTGCATCCAGTAACATGGCCTCTGCATCACACTTGAGCTGACCATACAAAGAGACGGGACGCAGCGGACTCTCTTCGGTGCAGAAAGCCCCCTCTTCTCCCACACCATAACCGGAGTTGGTCGTCGGATAGACAATCTGCTGCGAGGACGAGCGCATCTCGAGCATCAGCTTGAGGGCATCCACAATGATGCTGCGTGCATTATCCGGCTGCTGCTTACACAGCGGCGCACCGGTCAGACAGGCCAGGGGGATGATCGCATCCACCTTCGCCATCAGCGGCTTCATGGTGGCCCGATCCCGCACATCTCCCCGCACCATCGTAAAGCCCGGATGATAACAGGAGGCCAGCAAGGAGGTCTGATTGAACATAAAATTGTCCAGGGCGATCACTTCATGCCCCAGCGCCAAGAGATGGGGCACCATCACCGAGCCCAGATATCCCGCCGCACCTGTGATCAAGATCTTCATAGTGGAGCCTCTGCCTCCCAAGTTCGTGCTCGATACCAGCCAATGGTGAGCGCCAATGCTTCTTCGACTGAGACCTGCGGTTCCCACTCCAGCGCCGCCCTCGAGAGCGCACTGGAGAGCACCTTACGGGGTGCTCCATTTGGCTTGCTGGTGTCCCATACAATCCGCCCAGAGAACCCAGACAGCCGCGCAATGATGGAGGCCAGCTCTCGAATGCTAACCCCCTCCCCTGTGCCGATGTTCAGCAGCATCGGAGGCCGGGAGAGCTGACCCACCCGCAGGATGGCTTCAACACAGTCTCCCACATACATAAACTCACGCACGGCACTTCCATCACCCCACAGTGTGACCTCTGGAATGCCATGCTGAACGGCATAGACAAACTTTCGAATCAGCGCACCCGCCACATGGGAACGCTCTGGGCTAAAATCATCTCGTTCACCCAACATCGACGAGGGGACGAGCATGCTGCTCACCAGTCCATGCTGGCGATGATGGGCTTCAAGCTGAAGCAACCCCGCCTTTTTGGTGATGCCATAGTGGGCCACACTCGGATGCATCCCACTGCTCCAGACATCTGCCTCGGTAAAGTCATGGGTGTGCGCATCGGGATAGGCACAGGAAGAGCCCATCGTAATCACCCGCTCCGCTCCACACAGCGCCGCCGCCTCAAAGGTGTGGGTGTTGATCAGCAGGTTGTCGAGATAGATGTCTGCCGGATTTTCATTGATGAAGATCACCCCACCCTGCACAGCCGCCATGTGAAGCACGATCTCAGGGCGGGTGAACTGAAAAAACCGCTGTGTCTCCTCACGACGGCGCAGGTCCAGCTCCCGTTTGCGAGGTGCGGTGACGACGGCTCCCAGCTCCGTCAGGCGTGGCATGAGGTGGGAGCCCAAAAATCCACCGCTGCCGGTGACCAGGATTCGCTTCCCCTGCCAGGGATGTGTTTGCTGCTCGTTCATCCTGCGTTCGCCCCTGCTTCTCGCGCCTCTCTTCGCCCTGAAGAAAGGGTCCGGTCTCAGGCATCCAGCCTTGCCTTCTCTTCCGCCGGTACTTGCCATTTATGAGGAGAGTTCAAGTTTCATGCCATTCGGCGCACATCCTGGCGCGTGGTGGCATGTCCCACATTTTTTTCCTGGGAAGCAGGTTCTTTCTCCTCAAAAGCCCAGCGGCTCGCGCTGTTGGACTTATCGTCGGCTTCTGCGGGAACTTCAACAAATGGCGGAAAAAGCCCCCGTGTGGCACTCGCTGCCAAGATTTTGACAGCCACACGACGAGGTTTGACAGGCTCCACCCATCAGAAGACCGCTTGAGCAGGGGCCAAGACGGGCTGCGCTGAGCACTCGTGTGTCTCGTGTGTGATGCGCGCAGGCGTGTGATGCGCTGAGCACTCGTGTGTCTCGTGCGTGATGCGCGCAGGCGTGTGATGCGCGTGGGCGTTGCGTGTGGAGAGGTGAGCGAGCGAGGCAAGGCAGGTCAGAGCGGAGAGCTGGAAGCGGGGCGGCTTACTCCCAGCGTGTCTGCTGAGGTTGTGTCGAGCGGCGTTTTGCCCCCTTATTTCGGCTTTTGTTTGCAGGGCCTTCACCTTCGGCCATCGCCAGCCGCTTATTCCTTTTCTTGCGGAGGGCGTTGGCTCTCGGATTTTCCTCCTGAGCGGCCAAGCCGTAGGGCCAGCCCGCCGAGGCTTGAGGTGCCACCGACGTCGGCAGACTTCCGCCCGCCATCGGTGCTTGAGGCCAGCTCACCCCCGCAGCCGCCATTGAAGGCAGGTTCGGGTTGGGCATGGGCGCAGGAGCCATGTTCGGTGCCAGGTTGACGGGTGCAGCACTCGGTTGAGCCACACTCGCCGGAGCCACCGCCTGCATGTTCGTGTTCGGCTCCGACCCAGCCGGAATACCAGCACCCTGGGGAGGTGTCGCCGCGCCGAGTGATCCCCCCGGTTGAGCCGTTTCGGGCTTCTTGGCAGCCTTCTTGCTCGTCTCCACCGGCAGCGGCGTGACCACCAGGGTGACTCGGCGTTGCTGCGCCAGATACTCTTCCGTCCAATAGTCGGAGGGCAGAGCTTTCTCGAGCAGCTCTCCATCCGGTCCCAGTGGTCGAGTATCTCCGTAGCCGGTCGCCGAGAGTCGGTTAGGCCGGAATCCCAGGGTGGTGATCATATAACGTACCACCGTGCTGGCTCGAGCGGCGCTCAGCTCCCAGTTGGAGGGATAGAGTGGGCTCTTGATGGGCATGGGGTCGGTATGACCTTCCACCGTCACCTGGAGCGGTTCCGCCGAGAGTGGGGCCAGCACTCGGTCTAGCAGGTCCATCGCGCGCAGGTTGAGCTCCGCACTGGCGGGTTTAAACAGCACCTGTGCGTTGAGGTCCAAGATCAGCCCGCGTTCGGTGCTGCGCACCCTCACTTGGTCGGTCAGCCCGGCACGGGTGACGGCTGCTTGAAGCTCTTGCTCCATGTCCTCCAGACTTTTCTGGGGGGCTGCGTTCTGAGTAAACTGCTTATCCATCTCTTGTTTCAGCCCAGACATCTTGGCCACATCGATGCGTGACACACTGAGCAGGATCACCAGGAAACAGAAGAGCAGGGTCATCATGTCGGCGTAGCTGACCAGCCATACTTCGCCATCGTCGTCCTCTTTTTTCTTGGGACGCGCTGGACCTTTTGTGACCCCAGGCGGTGAGGGGAGCTGAATGACGTTACCGTTGGACTCCATAGAGCCTCCTTGCCTCGGCTTAGTAGCCCGAGGCGCGCTTCATACCAGAGCGGCCCTGACCCTCTTGAGCGGTCCACATACGAGGGGGCACATACGCCTGGAGGCGGTGCAGCACCAGCGATGCCGGAACTCGGCGCGCGATGAGCAACACACCCTCCGCGATCAGGCGCATCTCGAGCACCCGTTCTTCGGCGCGTGCTTCCAGCCGGTTGGCCAGCGGAGCGAAGATCAGGTAGGCCAAGATCAAGCCGTAGAAGGTGGTGGCGAGGGCCGTTGCAAATCCTGCACCCACCTTCTCGAAGCCTGAGAAGTCCAGGTTTGACATCATGTTGACCAGACCGACGGTGGTGCCCAACATGCCAAACGAAGGGGCCATCTTGCCAAGCGTTCGGAGAATCTTGGCTTCGACCAGCTCCCGTTCGTAGGTCAGCTCGATGCGGCGCTCCATCACCGCCATGATCTCGTCGGGGTGGACCTGATCGACCACCATCTCGAGACCATCCCGCAAGAAGTGCGGCTCAATCTTGCCCATGTGTGCGTCGAGGGCATCCAAACCCTCCCGGCTGACCACCGTGGCAAGCTGTTGAATGCGGAGAATGGTGGAGGTGACATCCATTTTCTCGCGGGTCATGATGATGCCGATGACTTTGGTGAGGCGCTTGAGCTCCGCCATGGGGAAGCTGACGAGCGCAGCGGCCACCAAGCCACCCAACACCAGCAGGATGCCAGCGACGTCAATATAGATACTCGGTTTGTCCGTACTGTGCATAACCGCGAGCACCACCAGCACAAGGCCGAGGAGGAACCCGCCGACGGTTGTGAAGTTCATATCGTGACTCCTTTATATATAAAAGTGCGCGGCCTCCTCGAGCGTACCGGACGCGCGCGCGATGCCCGGAAGGGTGCACGCTCATGACCCGCCGCGACAGAGCTTGAGCAGCTCCGCCTCGAGATCGCCCATTTCATGACTGGAGGGGCTGCCAACATGGTTAAGTTCCTCCGTGACCATCCGTTTGGTGCGGGCGGAGAGCGCATTCATCAGATGATCCCGCAGCTTGGAATCGACCCCCGCGAGCAGCTTGATGAGGCGTGGCAGGTCGAGCTTGGGCATGATATCCCGCAGCAAGTCTGGCTCCACGTCGATCAGCTCCTCGATGCTCTGAAGCTGCTGGAGCAGCTCTTTGCCCGAGACCTTCTTTTTGAAGAAGAGATCCCCCTGGGTTTTGCGCAGGGCCTCCACCCCTTCGGGGTCGAAGCGCAGGATCCCGAGGGGGAAGTCCGGCAAGGTCATACGGCGCAAGAACTGGGGCGGTTTGACCCCCAAGCTCTCACACAGCTCCTCCAGGCGGAAGGCTTCACGCGGCGGCTCGGAGGCCACCAGACCGGGCAGGCGGCCTTTCCACTGATCCGCAAAGCGTTTCACCTGATCTGGGAACGCGGTGGGCTCGGTCAGACTGATCACCGCTTCACGTCCTGGCTGCGCTTGACGCTTGATGAGGTTGAGGCTCTCCAGCACCTTCAGCGCCTCGAGCAGCGAGGCATTGGGCAGCGCGAAGAGATCGCGGAGCCGGGTCAGGAGCTGGCTCTCCGGGAGGTTGTCACGACCCGCCATCACCAGCTCAAGCCCTTTGGTGAGCCCGAGAAAGGTCTGGTCCAAGACCTGAGCTTCGAGCGACTCGAGCAGGCCGAGTGCTTGTTTGCTCACGCCGACGAGCGCGCGTGAAGTGAGCCCCGGGGCTTGCACGAGCAGTCTCTGGAAGAGCTCGCGGTTGACTGGAATCACCACCGAGGGTTCTTGGGCCACGGCACTGGAGGCATATGGACGATGGTTGAGCAGCTCCGGCACCGCCAGCCAAGCCCCTTGTTCGATGGTGCCGACCACCGAACGGCGCACGGCATTTTCACGCACGAGCTGGAACTTGCCACGCACCACGATGTATGCCACATCCGCTTGAGACCCCTGCTTGTACACGGGTGTATGAGCGGGCACGTGGTGGATGGGCGGGTGATGACCCCAGATGGCCGCTCCTTCGTGAACGACCAGCTCCCCCGGATCAGGCGCTCCATAACGCGCAGGCGCGCCGTAGGAGTCCACTGGCCGCCCGCCTCCCCCCGCATGAGAAGAATGGTGGGAATTGTACATGGTCTATCTCCTTCAGGCACCGCGCCCGAAAGGAGCGTCGGCCCTGCTTATTTGGAGGATGAATCCCCGGACTTCTGAGTTGCGAACGGACGAAGCTCCGCACGCAACGCCTGCCCCTGTCCGGGAAGGGGCATGACCACTGGAAAAAATGTGCTGCCCGCCATGCCGGGCTGAGCCTTGAGCGCCTGCACCAGCGCCTGCGCCTGCTCATAGGCCAGACGAAGGGCCTCCGCCGGAGCTCCGGGCGGATGGTAGACCACCAAGAGCGCCTGATCGAGCGCCCCCACGGACTTACTGAGCTCCCCCAGCACCTTCAGCGCCTCGGGTGCGAGTACCGATCCCGGCTGAGGGAAGAGGTTCTTGAGCTCCACCCCTGCGCCCCCGGGTGCCAGGGTGAGAACCGACGTCTCCAGCCGGACCTCATCGAACACCACCGGCACGGGCGGATTGAGCCGCTCTCGCTCCGGGGCATTGGCCGGGAGCTGACGCGCCAAGACCATCCCGGGGGCCACTGCATTCACCACCATCCAGCCGGTGAGGGCGTGAGGCGGGCCCTCCAGCTCGCCGTAGCGGGTCGCTCGCCAAGCGGCTAAGACCATGCCGGGCTGAAGCGAGTTACCTTCGACCCTCACCGAGTAGTCCACCAGAACCCGCTGGTTGGCCAAGCGTCGAGGCTGGGCCTGCATCACCACCCCGAGGGGGGCGTTTTCCGGTCGCGCTTGCCCCGACACAGGAAGCGGCTGGAGCGCGGTTGCGGTCAGCATCAGCAGGGTGAAGAAGGCTCGACGCGACATCCCCGAGGTGGGGGTTGTGGGCGACGAGGCAAGCATCAGCCGCTCAGGTAGACGGTCCTCAGAAAGAGGATGGGTTCCCATAAGATTCTCTGCTCCCACTAGATCGGAATTTCCCTGAGATATCTTTACCACATGATCGCTTGCCATTTATTTGGCAATACATTTTTGTATCATCTGGCCTTACGACCGCCTCGACAACCGGCCTTACCGGATGGTTTTCGTGGACCTACGCGGGCGCGCCCGCACGCGCGACGCACCTTACGGGTTTCAGCACCAAAGGGGGGCACCGCTCCTGCTGCACAGGCAGGCTAAAGGGGTCTTCACTCGCCTTTGGCCGGAGTTCTCTCTCAAAAGGGAGCGGCGATCCACGCGCCCTAAACAGGCGATGCTTTATTTGACAGGTCTTAAAACAAGCACCTGACACCCCTGGCAGCTCTATCTATTCCTGGAGCGATTCAAGCGGCTAACATATTACAGTACAGGCATAAATCGTTGCCATCATACGTCAGAGATCCCCCAGAGATCAAGGGGCTCATCGATACTTGCCAAATCAGCTTTAGTGTCTTTCATGACATCTCGCCACTATTGACATCCTCTTTTAGTCACGCATGCTTCTGAATTTACGTTGACATGATGCACACGTATACGCTAGCATGAGGCTTCAATGTCGCTGCAAACTTACGTCCCGCTCATATCCCTTGAGGGCCTGAAGCACCCGCAACAGCCCTTACCGCCCCACGCCGCTGAGACCTCCACGGATCCCCGTGATCACGCGGAGCATGTGGCAACCGAAAGGGCTGCTGCAACGGAGCCGGGTGGCAGGACCGCATCACGTATCATGCGCAGCGCCCAATCGATCCGCCCGGACTCCGAGCGTGGCTGGATCGTACACGCCTCTCCTCGGAGTCCGTATCTCCGGCAGCCCGGCCCCCCCTGAAGGGTCGAGGTCATCTTCTTGTTTCCTGAAGTGCGAAAAGGAAGCCCCCGTGGATTCTAAGTTGTCTGTATTATCCATTGGAAAAAGTCTCCGAGTGCTCCTGGCGCTCGCAGGGATGCTCGTCTGTGCCAGCGCCTTCACCGCCTGCCAAGAGCGCAGCAACGGGTCAGAGAACCCGAACCTTTCCGAGAACCCGAACCCTTCAGAGCACACCACCCCGCCAGAGCTCAAGGCCCCGAGGCTCGATGGTGCCGCGCCCTCTACGCTAACCCCAGATGAGCGGACACCTGACGAGCAGCTCTCGTACTCCCCCACGCTTGCCTCGCCCCCTCGGATGGCCGAGGCTCAAGAAAGCCGGCTGACACAATGGCGTCATGCCGCACACGCAGAGCGTCCCCTGCTGCTCAGTCGGCACAGCGATGGGAGACCTCGGGCTCTGGCGGGCCTCCGCTTGCCCTTACCCTCTTGGCAAGCCAAATCCAACCCCACCGAATGGCTCCCGGAAGCCCTCTCCCACCTCGAGGGCATGCTCGGTCTGGACACCTCCGATCAGCTCCACGTTCTGCAATATGAGGTCATGGCCGGACAACGCTGGCATCTCAAGCTCGAGCAGCGCAGGGAAGGACTGCCCGTTCAAGGAGCTCGCCTGCACCTGCATGGGGTGGGCCCACAGCTCAAGAGCCTCGAGTCCTCCCTGGTCCCCATTCACACCCAGCGCCAAGAGGTGGCCCTGCCACTCGCCCAGGTGCTCGAGCGCCTGCTCGCACACACACGCCTGAAGCCCGGAGCTCCCACACCCGAAGCCATGTGGTGGGTCCAACAGGGTGAAGCTCAACGCGCCTGGAAGCTGGTCGGCGTTCCCGCGCCAGAGAGCCTCCGAGGTGCCGAGTGGCTGGTGATCTCCGCTCACGATGGGCGGGTGCTCGAACGCAGCGCACTCTTGCAGACCCATCAGCGCATCGCCACCTGCACCAATGAGACCGAGCTGGGCTGCCAAGCAGAAGCCTCGGGGCAAGGAGACGACCGCCGCACCTACAAGTTTTATGTCTATCGCGGCGATGACTTCCCCACCCCGCTCCTGGTGGACGGGTATCTGCATCCCCTCGAAGGAGATGCTTATCCCAACATCTATGGCACCGGCGACAGCAACAGCAGCTACTTTGTCGATCTCTCTGAAGGAGATTCACGCGGCGGGATCTATGTGGTGCGCTCCGATGGCAACATCGCCAATCCCGAAGACTTCATCTTCTACGATACAAATGACTATATCTCCAACGGGCCAGGGCTGGATTTTTCGGATCGAACCCTGTACGGAGACAGCGTCAGTGCCCTGCACAGCCTCCGCGCAGCCCTCGACTATTATGCCGCCAAACATGGACGGCAAGGACTGGCGCATCCCGGACAAACACCGGTGGACATCGTCAGTCGGGTGGGCCTGAAGGGGCTCAACGCGGCATGGGCAACCGGTTATAACTATATGTTGTTCGGGAGCTATCACAATACGTCTCTCGCCGTCGCGGTGGATGTCACCGGACATGAGCTGACCCACGGCGTGCTCAGCTTCTCTACTCAGCTTGGAAATACCTATCAGACCGGCGCGCTGAACGAAGGGCTGGCCGATATCTTTGGGGTGGCCGTCGAAACCACCGCCACCGGCCAGCTCGACTGGCGCATGGCCGAGGATATTCCTGGCATTCCTGCACTGCGCAATCTCAAGCGCCCTGACCTCTATCGTATGCCGGAACATATGAGCCAGTTCGTCGTCACCGATGGAGACCGGGGCGGCGTTCACACCAACATGAGCATCCCCACCAAAGCCTTTCAGCTCGCCGTAGAAGGCTCGGAAGGGGTCGCTTTTTATGGATATGTGGTGCCCCCCGCCGACAGCAACGCCATGCGCTCGTTAGACTTGGTGATGGCCCCCCTCTACAGCAGCATGGTCTATCGGCTCACCCCCACCAGCGAGTTCGAAGACTGGGCCGTCAGTGTGCTCGCCGCCGTGGATGATGTAGACTCGTCCAGCCAAGCAGACCTGACCTACAAGGCCCTCAAGTATGCATTTCTCGCCACCGGAATTTTGACCGATTCCAGTGGTGTGGCCAATGCTTATCTCACGGGACTGGTGCTCGACAGCACCACCAGCAAACCCATCGTAGGCGCTCAGGTGGAGCTTCGTAGCACCCCCCCCATGAGCACCACCACCGACTCACGCGGGGCCTACCTGTTCCGACTGCCGAGCAGCGTACAAGGCACCACGGCCATCCTCTCCATCGACGCGGTGGGATATTATGCCGCCACCCTCTCCGCTTCGTTGAGTGGGCTGGAGAATGCCACACGCGGTCAGCTCCAGAAGGATGTCCAGCTCAAGCCCACCCCCACCCCCACGCTGGCCTACAGCCTGAGCACCAGCAACATCACGGTACAAGCCAACAGCAGCGGAACCCTCCAGCTCACCGTGCGAAATACCGCCTCCAGTGCCGAGAGTGAGCTGGGCTGGCAAGTCGAACCCAGCATCTCGTACCAGGTTCAAGAGCGCCCCTTCTCATGGCAAGAGGTGGTGCAGGATCCCACGCAGCTCATCGATCTTACGGGCGATCAGGAGCACTCGGCGGAGCTGTCGATTGGCTTCGACTTTCCGTATTACTTTAAGGATTATCGCAGCTACTGGCTCTCCACCGATGGATACTTGACACTCACCGAAGATCCGACCCTGTATTACCTGGAGCAGAGCCTGCCGAGCGCCAATGCGCCCCGCACGATGATTGCCGCGCTGTGGGCCGATCTGGTGTTTGAGCAGCCCTGCGCCTATTTCCGGCCAGAGCCGGGACGAGGTGAGCTGTGGGTGGAGCTGGTACAGGTGCCCGACTACGACGGACTTCAGGCTTATACCTTCCAGACCGGACTTTTCTCGAACGGCACCATTCGTTTTTCATATGCAGATGTGACTGGGCCTCCGGCGAGCTGGGCACGGGCAGGACTGCAAAATGAGACCGGGACAGAAGGGCTCGAGCTGACGGTGAGCACACCCACCAAACCCTCGCCGATGCTGGTCTCAGGCAAGACCTTTGATTTGGTGCCGAGTTTTCCGCCCCGTGCGGGGAGTGTCAACTTCGGCGTGAGCGCCGGGATGTTGTTGGGAGGACAGACGGTCACAGTGCCGGTGACGCTCTCCACTCAGGGCCTGACATCGGGCAGTTATACCCTCTACCTCAAGCTCCGCTCTCATCTGAGCAGTCAGCCGTTGAGCCTGCCTCTTCAGGTGCAAGTGCCGTAATAGGCCGAGCATGCACTCGGCCTTATGGTTTGGCTTTCTGTTCCTGTTCAGTTGAAGAAGGCCACCGGCTCGCCAAAAACGCGCTCCAGATCCTGCTGGAAGGCGTCGGATGCCGTCACACTCACCGTATGCACGGGCAGGACCGCCCGCACCAGCTCATCCCCCAGCAGATTCCAGAAGTGCATTTCCACCGGGACGGGTCCGGGATGTTTGCGCATGGTCTTATCGACCTCTCGCAGCAGCGGCTCGGTCAGCTTATCCAGGTTGAGACGCAGGATCACCTTGCGGGTATTGGCGGCGCGCACCGTCGAGAGCAGCTCGATGCTCTCCGCGAGCACTTTGGGGGCCTCTCCTTTGTTGTCGAGCTTGCCCTTGATGAGCAGCGGCTGATCTTGGTCTTCGCCGATCAGCTCCACGCTGGCCTGATAGGTGCGAGGAAAGACCAGCACTTCGACGGAGCCCACCATGTCTTCGACGGTCAAGAAGGCCATCCGGTCCCCCTTTTTGGTGTTGATCACCTTTCTGGAGACAATGGTGCCTGCCACACTCACCGGGCACTCGTCTGGCATCCCCGCCAGCTCGTGGAGGGTGCCGGAGGTATACCGTTTGAGCTCCTCCTGATAGCGCCCCATCGGATGCCCGGTGAGATAAAAACCCAGGGCCTCCTTTTCGTAGGTGAGCTTGTCACTCTGGGGCCACTCGTTGAGCGGTGGGATCTTAAAGGAGGGCCGAGCGCCTGCCCCAAACAGACTAAACTGGCTGGAGACCTTCTCTTTCTGCGCGGCAGTGCCCGCTTCGCACACCAGCTCGAGGGCCGAAAACATGGCATTTCGGGTGTCGCCCATGTTGTCGAAGGCCCCCGCCTTGATCAGATTTTCGATGACCTTCTTGTTGACCTTCTTCAGATCCACCTCTTCGCAGAAGTGTGAGAGGTTTTTGAAGCCCTTCTTGAGCTTCTGACGCGCCTCGAGGATCACCTCGACGGCCCCTTCGCCCACCCCTTTGAGGGCCACCAGACCATAGACGATCTTCTCGTCGTCCACGGAAAAATACTTGTCTGCCCGGTTGATATCAGGCGCCACCACCTCCAGGCCCGCGTCACGCGCATCGGAGATATACTGAAAGACCTTGTCGGTGGAGTCCGATTCAATCGAGAGCAGGCTGGCAAAAAACTCCGCTCGATAGTTGGCCTTCAGATAAGCGGTCTGGTACGCCAGATAACCGTAGGCAGCGGAGTGAGACTTATTGAAGCCATACTCGGCGAACTTGGCCACCAGGTCGAAGAGGTCTTCGGCTTTTTTGAGGTCGAGCTTGTTCTCTTCACAGCCTTGCAAGAAGCGGTTCTTCTGCTTGGCCATCTCAGCGGCGTCTTTTTTACCCATTGCACGGCGGAGCAGGTCGGCTTCACCCAGGCTATAGTTTGCCAGAGCGGAGGCCAACATCATCACCTGTTCCTGATACACAATCACGCCATAGGTATTCTTCAGCAGAGACTCGAGCTGAGGGAATGGATAGACCACCTCTTTTCGACCGTGTTTGCGGTCCACGAAGTCATCGACCATGCCCGACTGAAGAGGCCCGGGACGATAGAGTGCCACCAACGCGATGATGTCTTCAATGGTGGAGGGCTTCAGCTTGATCACCAGCTCCTGCATGCCACTCGATTCGAGCTGAAAGACCCCGACGGTATCGCCTGCTTGAAGCAGCTCATAGGTTTTGCGCGCGTCCTCAAAACCCACGTCGATGGGAATCTCGCTGATGTTAAACTCATCCTCTTTGGATTTGACGAGTCCCTTCTTTCGGAGCTTCTGATTGACCATCTGACAGGCATATTGAATCTGGTCGAGTGTCTTCAGTCCGAGAAAGTCAAACTTGATCAGTCCGATGGATTCGGAGCCTTTCATGTCGAACTGAGTGGTCACACCTTCGTCACCGATCCGATAGAGGGGCACCACATCATCGAGATCGACGTCACAGATCACCACCCCGGCGGCGTGCATGGAGGTATGACGGGCCACCCCTTCGAGCTTCTGAGCGTACTCGAGCAGCTCCGAGACTTTGCTGTTTTGATCGGCCATCTCTTTGAAGCGTGACTCCTGCTCGATGGCATCCTTGAGCTTGATGCCCAACACTTCTGGCACCATCTTCGAGAGCCGATCCACTTCAGCATAGGGCAGCTCCATTGCTCTGCCGACGTCTTTGATCACCCCTCGCGCGAGCATCTTTCCGAAGGTGACGATCTGACAGACTTTGCTGTCTCCACCGTAACGACGATGCACATATTTGATCACTTCTTCACGCCGACGCATGCAAAAATCGACGTCCACGTCGGGCATGGAGATACGCTCTGGATTCAAAAAACGCTGGAAGAGGAGATCATACTCCATCGGGTCAATATCGGTGATGCGCATGCAGTAGGCGACCAGCGAGCCTGCGGCAGATCCACGACCGGGCCCCACGGGAATATCCTGATCTTTTGCCCAGTTGATGAAGTCTTGCACGATCAAGAAATAACCCGCAAAGCCCATCTTGACGATGCACTCCAGCTCCACCTCCAGGCGGTCGCAATACTCTTGTTTGCGTGCCTCCACCTGCTCATCATTGAAGTGTTTGCGCCGTCTCCAAGAGCGGATCAAGAACTCAAATCGTTTCTCCAGACCTTCCCGCGAGAGGCGCTTCATCTCTTCGTTGTAATCGACTTTTACTTCGGGAGGTTCTCCCGGTCGAGTGTAGATGGGGAATCGATACTGATTAAACTTCCAGCTAAAGTTGACCCGCTCCGCGATGTGCATGGTATTGCGCAGGGCTTCGTGATCGTTGGGGAAGAGCTTGTACATCTCTTCGGGGCTCTTCACGTAGAATTCGGGATTGTAGACCGACTCTCGATTGGGATCGTAGAAGTTTTTGCCTTGCCCGATGCAGAGCAACACATCATGCGGCTTATAATCGTCGGGGCAGGTATAATGGCTGTCGTTGGTGATCACCATCGGGATGCCCAGGGTCCGGGCGAGGTCTCGTAAGCCACCATTACACTTGTGCTGAAGGGAAATGCCATGATCTTGCAGCTCGACAAAAAAGCGGGCTGTCTCGGTAGGACGGAGCGGATCTTCGGGCCGGAAGATGTCGAGCAGGCGCAAGGCTTCATCTTTGGCTTTATCGTCTCGATCATTGACGAGCTGATCATTGAGTGGCCCTCTCAAGCAGGCCGAGAGCGCAATCAGGCCCTTATTGTATTCACGCAAGAGGTTATAATCGATGCGGGGACGACGATAAAACCCGTGCAGATACGAGGCCGAGATCAAACGACAGAGGCTGCGATATCCATCCGCATTGGTGGCCAGCAAGACCAGATGGGTATAACGCTGGCGAGGGGTCTTTTCTCGGTGATCATCGGGGACCACATACGCTTCGACCCCCAAGATGGCCTTGATATCCTTTTTTTTGGCCTCTTTGTAGAACTCCACCGCACCAAACATATTGCCGTGATCGGTGACGGCGACGGCCTTCATGCCAAGTGAAGAGACACGCCCAATCAATGGGGGCATCTGAGTCATGGCATCGAGCAAGCTGTACTGAGTGTGGAGGTGAAGGTGACAAAATTGGCAGTCGCTCATGTGATTCTCCCGGATCAGTCATTCAAAGGAGGGGGGATCTTTTCCGATCTGAGGCGAGTCGTCAACGGCTTTCTCGGGCGGGCGTAGAGGCAGGCGTAGGCGTAGGCGCGGAGGCAGGCGCGCATACTTCTTTCACGAAGGCGCTGATGTTCTTCGTGACGGGGTCTCGCCCGAGGTTCACCCTCAACACCAGCGCCTCATGGCTATACCCTTTGAGCTCGACGAAGCGGGTCTTGAGGCCCGACGCCTGACGTTTTTTGACCAGGGCGTGGGTGGCACCATAAATGGAGCGATAATCCTTCTCGCCGAGCAGGATCAGCAGGGGAGGCTCTCCCGTTTGCAGATAACTCGACGGAGAATATTCCAGCAGCCGAGCGGGATCTCGACCAAACACCGCGTGGGTGACTTCTTCGTTTCGAGCGGGGGTCATATTTTCGGCCATGTACGGCACGTCGAGCACGCCCGCCACCGAGACCACACCGGCGAGCTGCGAAGGACGCACCCCTACCGCCTCAAGCTGTTGAGTCCGAAGCAGGCTCATCGTTGCCAAGTGGCCTCCAGCGGAGTGGCCGACCATCACCAAGCAGGTGACTTCATACCCTGGGATAAACTCAGGCTGGAGCACGGAGCGGGTTGCTTCTGCCACGTCGGAGAGCATGCCTTCGACATCCACTTCGGGCGCCAGCCGATAGCTGGTGATGGCGGTGGCGATGCCCTCCCTGGCCAGTGCTTGCCCGAAGTTGCCGTAGAGTCCGGTGAGCACCGGCAGATACCGCTTGTCGCCGCTGATCCAATATCCACCATGCACATAGAGCACCAGCGGGCCCTTTTTCTGCCGAGGCACGATCAAGTCCAGCCGATGTTTGGGGTGGCTGCTGCCGCTCAGGTAGGGTTTCTCACCCAACATCCGCGCGGAGGGCAGCCCTCTGAGAGCCGTCACCGGCCCACATGCAGCACAGAGCAGGACCAGCAAGCAGAGCCAGAGCAAACGAGACGTCATGGGGAGACCTCCAGAGTGACAGGAAGGGGGGTGGGAGACAGACACCGTGCGAGCGGCAATCCTTACGATACCATGCACTCGGCTCCAGGCTGGCGCAAATCCGCTCGGCCTTAACTGATGCGTGGCAGATCGAGGGGCTTGGAGGGCTCCAGACGCTGGAGCATCAGGCATCCCGTCTCTGTCTTGGGGGTAAACTTGGGTCAGGCTCAATTTTTGTATTTTAAACCTCACGTATACGTAAGAGTAAGTGTTGACAGAAGCCGGAGCGACGGCTATATTCAACCCCATCCTTACGTGAGCGTCAGGTTTGGAGGTCACGATGGTCGAGCGGAGCCCATCTCCCCATATTCCCGTGCGAGCCGATACGGTCTCTGAAGTGCATGCCGCCCCTCTGGTGCCGGCCTCCGAGCCAACATTGGAGCCCGCGCCCCTTGAGAGCCTTGAGCTGCTGCGCATCGGCGATCTCGCTCGGCTGACCCAGAAGACCGTGCGCGCCCTCCATTTTTATGAAGAGCTTGAGATCCTGCGTCCAGCGGAGCGCACACGCGGCGGCTTTCGGCTCTACGCGCAGGAATCGGTCACCCGGGTGTGGCTGATCGACAAGCTCCAGACACTGGGACTCTCGCTGCCCGAGATCCGGGATCTGCTGCGCGGCTGGGAGGAGAGTGAGACCGGCTCACTGGCGGCTCGTAAGCTCTTGGAGGTGATGCTGGAGCGTCGCCAACAGCTTCAGGCGGAGGTGGCGCGGCTGCAAGGGCTGGCCCGCGAGCTCGACGCCACGGTGGAATATCTTCATCACTGTGTGACCGGATGTTTTAAGGCCACTTCGCCCGGACAATGTACCCGCTGCGATCATGCTGCCGACGACGCACGCCCGCGCATGATTGCAGGGCTCTATCCACACTGAAGGGCAGAGCCTCCATTTTTTGACCCTGTTTTTTGAGCCCCAGTAGGAGGGGGAACGCACATGAAGCTGCCGATTTATATGGACAACCACGCGACCACACCGATGGATCCCCGCGTCCTGCAAGAGATGCTCCCGTACTTCACCGATGTGTTTGGCAACGCCGCAAGCCGCAGCCACGCCTTCGGATGGCGCGCCGAAGAAGCCGTCGAGACCGCTCGTGAGCAGGTGGCAGATCTCATCGGTGCAAACTCCAAAGAGATTATTTTTACGTCGGGTGCCACCGAGTCTGACAACCTTGCCTTGAAGGGTGTGGCCTACTTTTATCAGTCGAAGGGCAAACACATCATCACCTCGCAGGTGGAGCATAAAGCGATCCTGGATACCTGCAAGGCCCTCGAGAAAGAAGGTTTTAAGGTCACCTACCTGCCAGTGACCGCACAAGGCCAGGTGCGCGTGGAAGACGTGGCGGCAGCCATCACCCCCGAGACAACCCTGGTCTCGATCATGTGGGTCAACAACGAGATTGGCTCGGTGAATGATATTGCGGCGATTGGGGCGCTCTGCAAGCAGAAGGGGGTGATCTTCCACACCGATGCGGTGCAGGGAATTGGCCGTCTGCCCTTCCATGTGGATGAGCTCAAGGTGGATCTGGTCTCCATCACGGCGCACAAGCTGTATGGCCCCAAAGGAGTGGGCGCTCTTTACGTGCGTCGCCGGAATCCTCGGGTGCGCTTGGAGCTCCAGATGGATGGTGGGGGACACGAGCGTGGGATGCGCTCCGGCACCCTAAATGTACCCGGCATCGTGGGGCTGGGCAAGGCCGCTGAGCTGGCCCGGCTCGAGATGTCCGAGACGTCGGCTCGAGTGAAGGCGCTCCGCGACCGGCTCCATGCAGGCATTTCCGCTCAGCTCAAGGATGTGTTTCTGAATGGACATCCGACGGAGCGGCATCCGGGCAACCTCAACATCAGCTTTGCGTATGTGGAAGGCGAGTCGCTCTTGATGGCCCTCAAGGATGTGGCGGTGTCATCGGGGTCCGCCTGTACCTCTGCCAGCCTCGAGCCCAGCTATGTGCTGCGCGCCATCGGCGTGGGGGATGAGCTGGCGCACACCTCCATCCGCTTTGGGGTGGGCAAGTTTAACACCGAAGAAGAGATCGACTTCGTGATCCAGCTTGTGGTGGATAAGGTCAACAAGCTGCGCGAGATGAGTCCGCTGTGGGAGATGGCTCAAGAGGGCATCAACCTGGCAGAGATCCAGTGGGCCGCACACTGAGCAGGTCCAAAAGACGAGGGGAAAGGCTCGAGGGGGTCTCCAAGCGTGGAAGGCGGCATGCCGATACTTCCGATGAAGTCGGAAGATGGCGTTAAAAGCCACGACAGCCCCAAAAAGTGGCCCCAAAAAGTGACCCCAAAAAGTGGCCCCGAAAAGTGGCTTAGGCGTGATGCTTGTAATTTTTTGACATCTGATGACAAATAACCCGCGTCAGGCCCGAGTGCCGACGCTCGCACAAGATGAGGTGCGCGATGGCGTACAGTGAGAAGGTGGTAGAACACTACGAAAATCCCCGCAACGTCGGCGCGTTCGACAAAAGCGACCCGACGGTGGGCACCGGTTTGGTGGGCGCACCGGCGTGTGGAGACGTGATGCGTCTTCAGCTCAAGGTCGGAGCCAATGGGGTGATCGAAGATGCCCGCTTTAAGACGTTTGGATGTGGCTCCGCGATTGCCAGCTCCTCGTTGGTGACGGAGTGGGTGAAGGGTCGCACCATCGACGAAGCCGCTCAGATCAAAAACACGATGATCGCGCAGGAGCTGGGTCTGCCACCGGTGAAGATCCACTGCTCGGTGCTGGCCGAAGATGCCATCAAGGCGGCCATTGAGGACTATAAGAAAAAGAGTGCCCCTGCGATCAGCTCCGCGAGCTGAGGTCCGCAGGCGCTCTAGGCGCTCAGGAGGTTGAATCATGGAGATGGTCAGCATTACCCCGCGTGCGGCGTTGAAGGTCGTAGAGCTTCAGGACTCCGAAGGATATATCGACCACGGCCTGCGAGTGGGCGTGCGTGGGGGGGGTTGTTCGGGGCTCTCGTACCTGATCGAGTTTGCGCCGGAGCCCGAAGAAGGGGATTTTGTATGGGAGCTCCACGGGGTGAAGCTCTTTGTGGATCCCAAGAGTTATCTCTATCTGGTAGGCTCAGAGCTGGACTATGTAGACAGTCTCCAAGAGACCGGCTTCAAGTTCTCCAATCCCAACGTCAAGAAGGAGTGCGGCTGCGGTGAGAGCTTCACCGTCTGAGCCCCCTTCTGCTGAGGTTTTCCTGCCTGTGCTGCTGCCATCCGAGGTAAATCCCATGAAGTCTTGCTGGAGCTGTGCTCATCCGCTCTCGCTGCGGGCGCTGTCCTGTGATGCGTGTCATGTGCTTCAGCCGCCGAATCCAGGACGTTCCCATTTTGAGGTGCTGGAGGTGCCTGCGGCTTTTTCGCTGGCGCCAGAGGTGCTTGAGGCGTCGTTTAAGCGGCTGAGTCGGTTGCTGCATCCGGATCGTTATGCGGGGGCGTCGGATCGAGAGCGGCGTTTTTCGCTGGAGCACGCAACGGCGCTCAACGATGCGTATCGAACCCTGCGCGTGCCGATGAAACGAGCGGAGTATCTGCTGGGTCTGTGGGGTCGAAAGATCTCGGAGGAAGGTGGACGAAAGGCGCTGCCGCTCGAGTTTCTCGAGGAGGTGCTGGAGCTGCAAGAGGCGCTGATGGAGGCTCGGCTCGAGGGAGACACAACCACCCTGCACACGAAGCTGGAGCACGCTCGAGGGTTATGGCGGCAGCACTACGAGGCGGTGGTGCGGCTGTTTGATGAGGGGGCAACGCTGGCGCCAGAGAGTCGCGAGGCGGTGCTCAACGCGCTGGAGCCAGAAGTGATGACGCTGCGCTATCTGCACAACCTGCTGTCAGAGCTGGGTGCGGCGGCGTAAGGACGCAGGAAACGTATTTTCGGGTAACTCGCTTGGAGGTAGAGAGATGGCGCTTCAGATTGGCCTTCCCGGACAGGGTGGCATGACCAAGACCACCTTGGGCATCGATTTAGGGACCACCAACAGCTTGGTGGCCACGGTGCGGGATGGTGAACCTCGGGTGCTCCTGGATGAGCAGAAGCGGGCGCTGGTGCCTTCCGTGGTGAGTTATGCGGACGGCCAGGTGCGCGTGGGATACGAGGCCATCGAGCAGGCGCTGACACATCCGCAAGAGACGTTTTATTCGATCAAGCGGCTGATGGGGCGCTCGAGCCGGGATCCCGAGGTGCAGGCCACGACGGCGGGGCTCCAGGTGGTCGGTGAGCAGGAAGGGATGATTCGGCTGGCAGCGGGTTCTCGGGAGGTCACCCCAGTGGAGGTGAGTGCCGAGGTTCTCCGTCGTCTCAAGGGGATTGCGGAGAAGGCGTTGAAGCGCCGTTCAGCGGGGGTGGTGATCACGGTTCCAGCGTATTTTGATGATGCGCAGCGGCAGGCAACCCGCGATGCAGGCCGGTTGGCGGGTCTGGAGGTCATGCGGTTGCTCAACGAGCCGACGGCGGCGGCGCTGGCGTATGGGCTGGACCAGAATCGAGAGGGCATCTTTGCGGTCTACGATCTGGGAGGGGGCACGTTTGATATCACACTGCTGAAGCTGGAGGCGGGCGTCTTTGAGGTGCTCTCGACGGGTGGGAATACACACTTGGGGGGCGATGATGTGGATGATGCGGTGGCGGAGGTGCTCTTGCGGGAGGCAGGGCATGATCCGGCGCATCTGGAACCGGGGCTGCGACGACTGGCGCTACAGGTCGCGCGTGCAGGGAAAGAGACGCTCACCGCTCAGGAGGAGGTGACGCTGACGCTGCCTTCGACGACGGGTGAGTCGTATGCGCGGGTGCTCACGCGGGAGGCGCTCGAGAAGCTGAGCCGTCCGATAGTGTTGCGCACGGGTCAGGCGTGTCGGCAGGCGCTCCGGGATGCGCAGCTCAAGCCGGAGCAGGTGGATGGGGTGGTGCTGGTGGGGGGCTCGACGCGGATGCCGCTGGTGCGCCGATATGTCGAGGAGATCTTTGGTAAGGCACCCTATACGGGGGTGGATCCTGACCAGGTGGTGGCGCTGGGCGCGGCCATTCAGGCGGCGCTGCTGGTGGGCTGGAAGAAAGATGTGCTGCTTCTGGATGTGAACCCTCTCAGCCTGGGCCTCGAGACGATGGGCGGCATCGTGGAGAAGCTGGTGCATCGCAACTCGACGGTGCCCGCGAGTGCCACGCAGGTCTTCACGACGTTTGCGGATGGCCAGACGGCGATGGACATCCATGTGGTACAAGGAGAACGTGAGCTGGCGCGGGATAATCGCAGCTTGGCACGTTTTACGCTCCGAGGAATTCCGCCGCTACCGGCGGGGGTGGCGCGTGTGGCGGTGACGTTCCGCATCGATACGGATGGCCTCTTGCGGGTCCAAGCGAAGGAGGAACGCACAGGGGTGGAGCAACAGATTGAGGTGCGCCCTTCGTATGGGCTCTCGGACGCGGAGGTGGAAAAGATGCTGCGTGAGGCCCTCACGCACGCGCAGGAGGATGTGGATCAGCGCATGTTGATCGACGCTCGGGTGGAGGCAGAACGTATCTTGGCAGCGTTTGCCCTGGCGCTCACGGAGGATGGAGATGCACTGCTCTCTGCTTCAGAGCGAGAGCGGATGCAGGGGGTGGCAGAAGGGCTCAAGGGCTCGCTCGAGGGCACGGATCACCACGCGATTCGTGAGGGCATCGAGCGGCTGGATCGCGCCAGTCTCCCGCTGGCTCAACGGCGGATGGAACGGGGGATCCAGAAGGCACTCTCGGGACAGGCGCTCACGGATATTGAAGAGGCGCTCAAGGATGCACCCACCGGGGCTCACCATCACCTCCACCCAGACTTACGAGGGTAAGAAGCGAGGCTGAACAGGCTCAGTTGAGGGTAGACTTCAGCAAGGCAAGCACTTCGGGGGAGAGGGCTTTGAGGATCTCCTCCGGGGGAAGACCCGCAAGACGCTCCTCCGCTGGCAAGCCCGCAAGTCGCGCTTCCGCTGGCAAGCCCGCAAGTCGCGCTTCCGCTGGCAAGCCCGCAAGTCGCGCTTCTGCTGGCAAGCCCGCAAGTCGCGCTTCCGCTGGCAAGCCCGCAAGACGCGCTTCCGCTGGCAAGCCCGCAAGACGCGCTTCCGCACTCAGCTTCGGAAGGTAGTCCTTTACGAGCTGCTCTACCTCCCCCTTCAGGAATTCGTAGTCCGTCAGGCTCATTCGCTCCTCCTCACTCTGTTTCACCATCCAGCTTAACATCTTCAAGTATACCAACAACTGCCCTTCTGTCAGCTCTTTTGGCCTCACTTGCCCACTCAAAAATCCCGGCGATAACACATACCATAACCG
>JBJTQF010000075.1:0-8117 GCA_046075485.1 Myxococcota bacterium
AGCTCTTCCGCCAGGGCCATCATGCTCGTCGTCTTCCCCACCTGACGAGGCGCATGCAGGACAAAAAACGACATATCCTCTATCAGGGTGCGCACATGCGCCACCCGCGCCACCGCCGACAGCATATAGTGACGCGACTCCACACACGGCCCCGCTGTATTGAAGAATCGTCTCATCCATGCACTCCTTCACATGCGGGCTCTCACGCCCCTCCGCGCGTGTATACGCGATACGCCCTACAATCGCCAGCAAAATGGATGAGCTGACTGCGGGCCTTCCATCAGCCAACCTCGACGCCCAGCCGGAGGCGCTCCGCTCCGAAAAATGTATCGTTTGCTGGACATGTGTCCACTTTTTGCTACATCCCCTCCTGAAATCCCCTGTGTATCGTTTACTGGACACACGTCCACTTTTCGCTACCTTTTCGCTCTTTTTCGTTCCGTATCTATTTAACTTGAATACTTCGATACATGTCCATTTTTCCAGATTAACCAAATTTTGGCCTATTTTTTGACCGTTTTTACCCGCCAATTCTTGCAACTCCCGAATTTTTTTCAGAACAAATGGCTGGCACGCCGCTTGCTTTCTTTTTGCACCACGAGAAAAGCGTGTGTCATACCCGAGGCTGCCATCCCCCCATCCATGTACCAACACGGTGCGGTCGCAGCCCATGTACCACACGCAAGCACCCTCGGTCATCCGTTGTCATGCGAGGATGACATTCTGTCGTTTTGCACCTTCACCACATCTATGAGGTCCATGTGACGAGACAACCTGATCAAAAAGTCCACCCTCCCCCGAGGCTCCACCCGGCGCTGCTTCGCTTCGGCTGGCTGCTGTGCCTCCTCAGCCTCTGCTCAGCTCCGCTGCGCGCCAGCGACAAGCCCGAGCTCTACCTGCTGGCCATTGGCACCAGCGACTATCAGGATCCCACCGTTCAAGACCTGAAATACGCCGATGATGACGCCACCGCCATGATTCAATGGGCCGAGTCTCAGCGAGGTCGCCTGTATTCTGAGGTCCACACTCGCCTCCTCACCAATCAGGAGGTCACTCGGACACAGGTCATTCAAGCGCTGCTCGAGCACTTCCGGGCCGCTCGCCCAAATGATCAGCTCATCCTCTTTCTCTCCGGTCACGGTTTGGTCGATCCAAAAACTCAAGCATGGCACTATCTCACCCACGACAGCCTGCTGACCTCCATCGCAGGTACTGCGCTCGAGCAGAATGATATCTTACGCAAGCTCGAAAGTAACGGCAAAAAGAATCGTCTCTTGGTGTTGGTGGATACCTGCGACTCTGGCGCACTGACTCAGGCCATTCCAAAAGATGGAAAAGGGCTCTTTGTCGCGGGAGAAGTCCGACCCATCAACGATGAAGAGGCCAATGCTCGACAAGGTCTATGGGCTATTTATACGGCAGGAAGTGCCGTTGACAAGGCCGTTGAAGGCCCCGAGTTTCGCCTTCCCAATGAAACAGAGGGCATCGCCGGGCATGGCCTCTTTACCTGGGCCATACTCCGAGCACTCCTGGGCGCCGGTGCAGATAAGGATGGCAGTGGCACCGTCACCCTCAACGAATTTCATGCCTTTGTCTCCCATGAGGTGCGCACACACTCTGGAGGCAAACAGCTTCCTCTCATCAGCGGACGTCTCACGGATACCGCCCTCGGCTTCGTACCCGGCACCGTTGAGAAGTGTGATGGCATCGACAACGATCTCGACGGAGAGACCGACGAAGGTTTCGACCAGAACCGCAATCGTATCGGCGACTGTATGGAGTCGGAGAAGTGTAATGGCATCGACGACAACGGGGATGGACAGGTCGATGAAGGTTTTGATCTCGATGGGGATGGTTATCGGGCACGAGAGCTCTGTGGCCAAACCTATGGGGATGACTGCGATGACCATCATATCGCAGTTCACCCTCAGCAGAAAGACTGGGGAAACCTCCGAGATGATGACTGCGATGGACTCTTTGATGAGGATGACTTCGACCATGATGGAGATACCATCACGGATGTGATCGATCATCACGCGAGCACACTCTCCCGCATCAAGTGGGCCGGTCTGGGTGTCGGTGTGTTCACGCTGCTCGGAAGCTCCTGGAGCTTAAACCAGCAGCATGAGCTGGAACAGATCGATGTCACGAAGAGAGAATCCTTCAAACTCACCGACGCTGAGAAGGCACGTTATGAGCGGTTGCGTACCCTCTCCGCCGGACTGCTGACCAGCAGTGCCTTGAGCCTGGGCGTCTCGCTGAGCTTTACCTTCCAAGAGCTGAACTTCAGACGCATCTATTTCCCGAAGGTCCGCTCGTGGACCTCTCAGACTGCTCACGCGGACACCCCCACACACACGCTCGCAAAGCGGTCTTTGTCTGCCACGCTGCCGGTTCTCCACCCTTCCCGGGTTTCTGATGTCGAACCTCCCGCACAAGGAAAACGCCCATGAAACACCTTCTGACCTCATCTGTATCTTCAAGGTTATTGTGCTGGCTTCTGCTCTTACCCGCGTGTACCTCTGTCGAGGAAAAACTCGGGGACCATGATGGAGATCTGTGGCGAGACTGTGGTGACTGGGTCTCCACCGAAGCCTATCCTTGTGACTGCAACGACGATGCGCCTCAGATTCATCCGGGACAGCCAGAGCTCTGCAACGGCATCGATGATGACTGTGATGGTCTGAAAGATGGCCGAGCCTCAGACGAGACACTTCATGATACCGAGGGGCTCGACTTCCGCACCTGGTATACCGATGCCGATAATGATGGTTATGGCGATCCTGACAGCGCGACACTCGATTGTAAGAGCACACCTGAGGCGATCCTGCTCGGCGATGACTGCGATGATGCCAACCCTGAAGCTTACCCGGGAGCTGATGAGACCTGCGATGGTCTCGACAATGACTGCGATTTGGAGCTCGACGAGGAGCTCCTCTTCACCATCTGGTATCCCGACAACGACGGCGATGGTTATGGGGATCAGAATGCTGAGGGGGTGGAGAATTGCCAGGCCCCCAATCGTTACGCACCCAATGCCAAAGACTGTGATGACAGCGACGAAGCCATCCACCCGGGAGCCGATGAGACATGTGGCATTAACAATGGCATCGACAACAACTGCGATGGCTCATCTGACGACAGCGTTGATCAGGATGGAGACGGTTCCCGGGCCTGCGACGACTGCAACGACGCGGATCCACAGATGCGGCCAGGACGAGCCGAGATCTGCGACGGCAAGGACAACAACTGCGACGTGGAGGTAGACAATGCAGGAGCACAGACATGGTTCCGTGATCTGGATGGGGATGGGTATGGCAATCCCGATGAACCGGAAACACTGACGGGATGTGCTCAGTCCGGTTATGCCCTCAACAGCCTGGATTGTAACGATAATCCCAAAAACAATGGTGAATCCATCCATCCCGGTGCAGGTGAAGACTGTGATGCCATCGACAATGACTGTGATGGCAACGTGGATGAAGGTCTGGGGCTACTCACCTGGTATCCAGATCAAGATGGCGATTCTTACGGCGATGGCAACGCCGATGAGGATGATAAAAGGGTACAATGTCCTCAGCCGGAGGGGTTCGCTTCAAATGCGGAGGACTGTCAGGACGATCCGCTACAAGCTGGAGCCTCGTTTCATCCCTACGCGGTCGAATATTGTCCAGCACCCGGCACCGAAGGACAGGACTTCAACTGCGACGGTCTGGTGGGAGAAGGAGACCGGGATGGAGATGGGATTCCTACTTGCCAACCGACAGAGAATACAGACATCGACTCTCAGTCAGACTGCAACGACGCAGACTTCACCATCTACCCCGGTGCGCCAGAGCTCTGCGACGGCAAAGACAACGACTGTAACGAGGTGCGAGACGATATCGGCTTTCAATATTGGTACAGAGATGCCGATGGAGATGGTTGGGGTGTTCAAGACAATCCCAAGAGTCTGGTCGGCTGTACCGTTCCTGGGTGGAGTCTCAAAGGAGGGCCTGAAACCTTCGACTGTGATGACAACTCCAGCGACGATGCGGCTTCCAGTCCCGGTGCAGCTCAGATCAACCCGGACGGCGCTGAGGTCTGCGATGGCGTGGATGACAACTGTGATGGCATCGTCCCGCCTGAAGAATCAGATTTTGACCAGGATGGCTTTCTGGTATGCGCCACCACCATCACCGCCGCAGACTGCAATGACCACGAAAAGACCATCTCTCCCGCCGCTGTTGAACGCTGCAATGACATCGATGACGACTGTGATGGTCAGCTTGATGTCAACCCGGTCGATGGCCGCTCGTATTATCTTGACGCGGATGGTGACGGCTACGGCATCAACGATCCCACCCTCACCGTCCAGTCCTGTGAGCCGATTGAAGGCCGCGTCACCAACCACGATGACTGCAATGACAGTCGGGCCGATGTAAATCCCTCCGCTCAGGAAGTCTGCGATCCATTTAATGCAGATGAAGACTGTGATGGAGATGCCGATGACTCCGATGATTCGGTCGATCCTACGGGCATGTTGACCTTCTACCCAGACGGTGATGGAGACGGCTACGGAGACGAAAGTGCCGGAGATGGAAAGAGTGTCATGCAATGTGATGCACCCAACAATATGGCATCCTCTCATGATGACTGCAACGACCGCCGAGAAGATGTCTACCCCGGTGCGCCTGAAGCCTGTGGAGATGGTCTCGATCACAACTGTGATGGCGCTACCAGTGACGAAAACACCGACAAAGACGGGGACGGGGTGGCCGCCTGTCTGGACTGCAATGACCTGGATGCTTCCACCTATCCTGGTGCTGCCGAGGTCTGTGATGGGCAGAATCGGGATGAGGACTGTGATGGCAAAACCAATGACGACGACCCTCAAGGTGCTTCCGGGGTGACGGCTTGGTATCCCGACGCCGATGGGGATGGTTTTGGGGATCAGAGTCGTGCGCGTGTATTGTGCGCTCCGCCCGTGGACAGCATTCCCTGGCTCGCACAAGGAGGCGACTGTAACGACAGCAATGCCAACATCTATCCGTATGCGCCCGAGCGTTGTAATGGCATCGATGACGACTGTGATGGTGCGGTGGATGATGATCCGGCGGGGGGCATTGTCTGGTATCGGGACGCCGATCAGGATGCTTATGGCAATGCTGCACGCCCGCTCCACACGTGTACGTCGTCTCAGCCTCCGGGATATGTCAGTAACGGGCTGGACTGTGATGATGCCAATGCTCAGGTCTCCCCTGCTTCTCCGGAGCAGTGTGATGGCAAGGACAATGACTGTGATGCGCGGGTGGACGATGCGGATGATGATGTCAAGAATGCGCCGAGCTGGTACAAGGATGGGGATTCAGACACCTATGGCGGGATAGAGAGTGCCGTCTCTGCCTGCAATAAACCTGGCGGCTATCTCTCCCAGGGCGGCGATTGTAATGACTCAGATCCCACCATTCATCCAGGTATGACGGAGGTCTGTGATGACATCGACGCCAACTGTGATGGCAGTCAAGACGCTGAGCTCAAGACCCCCTATTACCGCGACGAGGATGGGGATGGTTATGGCACCCAGCAGGTATCAACCCTGGCGTGTACAGCTCCGCTCGGATATGTTGCCCCGGGAAATGATTGTGATGATGGCAATGGCACCATCAACCCAGGCGCGACCGAGATTCCCGATAATAGTGCAGACGATGACTGTGATGGCACCATTGACAGCATCTGCTATGTCGCGGCCTCGGGTCAGTCTTCCCTGGGCTTCCCGGCCTTCACATCCATTGCTGATGCAATCAGCTCGGGGTCTGACTGTGCGGAGATCGTGGTCTCTCCTGGTGATTACCGTGGTAGCTTCTCTCTCATCAATCGCAACCTCACCATTAAGAGCGAGCAAGGAGAAGCGGTTACTTCTCTGAGGGCAGACACCGGAAGCGTCGTCCAGATCGTGGGGGGAACAATCACGCTTGAGGGCTTTACCATCACGGGCGGCACCGGCTCGGCTGGCAAGTCTAACACCTGCTTTGAGGGCAGTCCTAGCGAGACGGCGGGCGGTGCCATCTGCGCCCGTGGCACCACAACCACCCCGCTGAGCCTGACCCTTCGACACCTGATTGTTACCGGAAACCAGGCCGCCTACGGCGGCGGCATCTCCATTCGAGACACGGACCAGGTGACGCTCGAAGCACTCACGGTCTCGGAGAACACAGCGGTCAACGGGGGCGGGCTCTACCTCAACACCGCTGGCGACATCCACCTCAGCGCCCTGGACTTTGAGGGAAACTACGCCGGGGCTGGGGGCGGAGGCGCGGCCAGTTTCTCGTTCGGCAGCGGGGCCAGCGTGACGGCGGAGGGACTTCACTTTAACAGCAATATTACGAACTCAAGTGGTGGCGGCTTGAACATGACGCTGTCCTCGGGCAGCACCGGCACTTTCAAGGAGCTGAGGTTTAAGGACAATGTGTCTGCCGGTCAGGGCGGAGCGTTCTACCTCATGGACAACTCGACGATTGTCACCTTTGATGGGCTGAACTTTGAGGGCAACCGAGCCAACGGCGATGGGGGGGCGATCTACGCCTCCCTCTCCGCAAATGCCATGCTGAAGTACCTTACCCTGAATGACAATGCGACTGCTACCAACGGCGGTGGCCTGTACCTCACCGGCGGAGGTCGGGTAGAGGACGTCCTGATCGATGACGCCCGAGCCCTGAACGGCGGGGGCCTCTACCTGGTGGGTAAAACTGACCTCTCCCGGGTAACACTTCGAAATACAAGCGCGGCCACCGATGGGGGAGGGATGTACTGCAACACCTCATCGGACCTCCCGGTGCGTAACCTGCAGGTGGTGGGGAGCACTGCAATGAGACGAGGGGGGGGGGTGTATTTCGCTGATAAAAGCTCGTGCAGAGTGTTCAATGCCACCGTCTCACGCAACCGCGCCTACGACTCAGGAGGGGGAGTCTGGATTGAGAGCACCGCCGCCCCCACCCTCCAGAACAGCATCGTCGCCTTCAACAGCGCCGCATACAGGGGCAGCAATCTCCACTATGACGGGAGCAGCGCCTCCCCCACCTTCCTCCTGATGGACAGCCTGCTCTACAATCCCGAGAGCGACGGGCAGGCGCTCTATGGCATCTCCGACTCTGTGCTGCAAAACTATGGCATCATCCAGGCGGAGCCGGGTTTCATCCGGGATGTGCGCTACGGCGCGCTGGATGCGGTAGACCTGCACCTGAAGAGCGACTCTCCGGCCCGAAACAAGGGCAGCACCTTCAGCGGCGACAACGATCCCGACGGCAGCCGCAACGATATCGGGGCGTATGGAGGCCGGGACTCAGCCGCCACCGACCAGGACAAAGACGGCCTTCCCGACGACTGGGAGACCCTGCACGGGCTGGATACGACCCGAGACGATGCGCAGGCAAACACTGATGGGGATGGATTCACCCACAAGGGGGAGTACGAGCGGGGTCTGGTGCCGACCGATGCGGACTCCGACAGGGACGGGGTGGACGATGAGGGGGAGGTGAACCAGGACACCCATCCCCTTGATCCCTTCGACGCAGTGGCAGGAGAGAAGCCCGTCATCCAGGTGCCCTCAGACCTGGACCGGGTGCAGGAGGCCCTGGATGAAGCCTTTCCCGGCACCGAGATCCGCCTGGCGCCCGGCACCTACCAGGAGAACCTGTGGGTGGCCTTTAAGTCTCTCACACTCACGGGTGAGCAGGGGCGCGACCTCACCACGCTGAAGGGAGATGGCACGCAGTCGGTGGTGCTGCTGTATGGGATGGAGGATGGCACCACCCTCTCGGACCTGAAAATCACGAGGGGAAAGGGGAGCAGTCGCTCGAGCAGTGCAGGGGGAGGCGTGCTGGCACAATGGTCTACGGCGAGCTTCGACCGACTGCTGCTGACCGGCAACACCGCCTCGCATGGCGGGGGGATGTACCTGGAATACAGCACCAGCACGGTGCAAAATACAGTGTTTCAGGGTAATGCGGCTTCCTACGGCGGCGGGATGATGCAGTCTCTCGATAATAGCACGGTAAAATACACGGTGTTTCAGGGCAATACGGCTTTTAATAACGGCGGGGGGATGTACCAGATCAGCAGCACCGGCACGGTACAAC
>JBJTQF010000076.1:0-38384 GCA_046075485.1 Myxococcota bacterium
CTGAAGCAGCAAGCTGCTTCAGATACCGAAGCCCTGATACTGAGAGGGCGCTGCCCTCTCAGACTCACCCGCAAGGGGGCAGCGGCCCCCTTGACCCCGGTTTGTTGGGGTGATGTTTTGGTAAAACTTGATCTTTTGACAGAAATCCGCATAATTGCGCCTCAAAACGCACATCCCCCGACGAGCAGCAACAGTCGAAAGATCTCAAGTCATGGCGCGCATCATCGCAGTCTCCAATCAAAAAGGGGGCGTCGGCAAAACCACCACCGCCGTCAACCTCGCCGCATGTCTGGCCGCTGCCGACAAGCCCACCCTCTTGATCGACCTCGATCCCCAAGGCAACGCCACCAGCGGCGTCGGAGTCTCCAAAGACGACGTCACCGCCTCCATTTACCATCTCCTCCTCAACCTCTGCACCCCTGCCGAGGCGGTGGTGGAGACCCCTGTCCGCCGGCTTTCTCTCATCCCCTCCAATCGCGACTTGGTAGGCGCTGAGGTCGAGCTGATCTCCCTCGAAGGTCGTGAGCAGCGGCTCAAGCGTGCCCTAGACGTGCTCAGCCCTGCCTTTGAGTACATCATCATCGACTGTCCTCCCAGCCTGAACGTGCTGACCCTCAACGCCCTGACCGCAGCAACCTCGGTACTGATCCCCCTCCAATGTGAATATTTTGCGATGGAGGGCTTGGGCGAGCTGGTCAGAACCCTTCAGCTTGTCAAAGCGCGACTGAACCCGGCCCTGGAGCGCGAAGGCATTGTTCTGACCATGTACGACAAGCGGAACCGCTTGGCTCAGCAGGTGAGCGACGAAGTGCGGCGTCTTTTTGGTGCCTTGGTTTTTGAAGCCGTGATACCTCGGAACGTGCGTCTCAGCGAAAGTCCGAGCTTTGGGCGGCCCATCATTCAATACGATCCACGCTCGAGCGGAGCCGATGCTTATTTGGCCCTGACCCGCGAGCTGATTCTGAAGCATCGGAAGCAGCCCCAGGGTCGCTAACGTACAGGGGGAGATATGTCAAAACGTCCTGCATTGGGGCGCGGTCTGGCTTCCCTGATTCCGGAAGTGGAGAGTTCCGTTCCAGCGCGTTTGGAGCCGGTGAAGGTGGAGCCGGAAGGTGAGCGAGTGCTCCAGATCTCGGTGGACAAGATTGATGCGGGGCGATACCAACCTCGGAGTGAGTTTGCAGACGAAGCCCTTCACGATCTGGCGGAGTCGATTCGTGAAAAGGGTGTGCTTCAGCCCTTGATTGTGAGGCCGGTGGGAGATCGGTTTGAGCTGATTGCGGGAGAGCGTCGTCTGCGTGCCTCCAAGCGTGTGGGCCTGGAGAAAGTGCCGGTGATTCTGCGGGTGAGCTCTGACGGCGAGAGCTTGGAGCTGGCCCTCATCGAGAACATTCAGCGCGAGAACCTGAACGCCATTGAGCTGGCTCGAGCCTTTAAGCAGCTTCAAGACGAGTTTGGGTATACACAAGAAGAGATCTCGAAGCGGGTGGGGAAAGATCGCAGCACCATCACAAACCATCTGCGGCTGTTGAAGCTGAGTGAGCCTGTGAAGCTGGCTCTGAGCTCCGACGTGATCACGATGGGCCACGCCCGTGCATTGTTGGGTTTAGACGATGCGCCGCGTCAAGAGCAGGCCCTGAAGACCGTGGTGGATCGTTCCTTGAGTGTGCGAGAGACCGAAGAGCTGGTCAAGCGTCTGCGCGAAGCGCGACCGCCGAAAAAGCCGGGACAGAAGCCAGCCAGCAGCCCGGAGCTGGATTTTGTCACAGACCGACTTCGCCGGACTTTTCAGACTCGAGTGGACATTCAACCACGGAAGAAGGGTGGCGGAGAGATTCGCATCGAATATTATAGCGACGAAGAGCTGAACCGGATTCTGGAGCTTCTTCCGGAGTCCTGAAATTTGACGCACGCCTTTGGGCGGGCCGACCGGAGCGGTCGAAGCTCTGAAAGTCGAAGCCCTGAAAGTCGAAGCTCTGAAAGTCGAAGCCCTGAAAGTCGAAGCCCTGAAAGTCGAAGCCCTGAAAGTCGAAGCCATTAAAAGCGAGGTAAGATCATGGGATTCCTGAGCAGCAAAGAGAGTGCATCCACCCAGTCCCGCCGGGAAGAGTACAACACCATTCCGGCCCGGACTGCCCAGAAAGACCCCTCCACCGAGCTGAACGCCTTCTTGGGGCGAGGCTGTGAATATGAAGGGAAGCTGACTTTTGAAGGCACCGTGCGTATTGACGGACGATTTACCGGAGAGATCTTCAGCAACGACGTGCTGATCATTGGCCAGGGAGCCGAAGTGCATGCGGAGATCGACGTGGCCGTGGTGATTGTGAGTGGCAACGTGGTGGGGAACATCACCGCCCGTACACGAGTGGAGCTGCACGCACCGGCGCGGCTGGTGGGCAACTTGGTGACCCCCGTGTTGACCGTTGACGAAGGTGTGTTTTTTGAAGGAAACTGCCGGATGGATGTGGCAGCCTATCAAAAGAGCCGTGAAGGTCGGGCCGGATCAAAGCCTGCTCCTTCCGACAACGATATGGATACCTTCGACCTCTCGAAGTACGATACCCACGCCTAAGTGGAAATGCCTTGACATCACCTCAGAGGGTGGATAAATAGCAGGCGGCCTTAATTTAGTATCCCGACATCGGTTCAGTAGAACCAGAGACAGGTGAGCCTCCATGGAGATTTTTCCGAAGCTTCAAGTCGTTCTGATTCAGCTCCTGCCTTTCTTTGTATTGATTGCGGTGCTGAACCCTCTCCTGTTCCAGCCCATGCTGAATTTCCTGGAAGAGCGCAAGAAGCGCATCGAAGGGTCCGGCGACGCCGCCCGTTCGATTGACAGCGCCTCCGACCAGAAGTCCAAAGAGCTGGATGCAAAGCTGGCCCAAGCCAGAGCAGAAGTCGCCGAGCTGCGAAACCGCGTTTTGCGTGAAGCACAGGCACAAGAACGACAGATTCTCGACGAAGCCCGCCACAAAGTGGAGGGTTATACCCAGAATTTCCGCCGAGAGCTGGAAAAAGCACGTCAGGCGGAAGCCGAAGGTCTCCGGGCGCAGGTACCGCATCTGGGCCAAGAGATGGCTTCCCAAGTGCTGGGCCGCTCGGTTTGACCTACTGTTTTGACCGGAAGTATGTGTGCTCCCGGTTCGGAGAACATGAGCTATGAAGAGATTTCTCTCCGCAGTATGGCTACAGCTTATGTGCCTGACGCCCTCCCTGCTATTGGCAGCGGGGGGTGGAGAAGGTGAACATGGCGGTGGCCATCATGGACCGCCGACGTTTGTGTGGTTTCATCTGATCAACCTCATCGTCTTGGCGGCCCTTCTTATTCCCAGAGTGCGACGTCCCTTAGCGGATTTTTTGGTGCGTCGTTCTGACGGCATCCGTGAAGCCCTTGAGAAGTCTGAGCGCGCCCGCAAAGAAGCAGAAGCGCGTGCCGCAGAGCTGGAGCAGAAGCTCCAAAGTCTGACCCAAGACATCGAGCAGATGAAGTCCCACGCCAGCGCCGAAGCAAAAGCCGAAGCCGCCAAGCTGGTGCAGAACGCTCAAGCCAACGCCAACCGTTTCCAGACCGATGCCGAGCGATTGCTGAAAGAAGAAGTCAGCAAAGCCCGCGTTCAGATGCGGCAAGAAGTGGTCAGTTTGGCCGTTGAGCTGGCTCAGCGTATGATCACCGAGCGCGTCACTCAGCAGGATCATCAGCGGCTGACCGAAGAATACCTTCGCCAGCTCCAGTCTAAGGAGGTCCACTGAGCCATGATTTCGGGAAGCATCGCCAAGCGGTACGCCAAAGCCTTTATTGAGCTGTCTATCGAGCAGCATCAGATTGAGACCGTGAGCCGTGAGTTTGCTGACTTTCAGAGCAAGCTGTCGAGCTCCGCTCCCCTGAGCGCCGTGATGACCAATCCTTCCATCTTGACGGAGCAGCGTCTTGCTGTGCTCCAAGACCTTCTGGAGTCCATGAAGTACTCCGATTTGACCCGCAAGTTTCTGATCTTGCTGGCCCAGAAGCGCCGTCTGGATGTGTTCGACGCGATTGTGCGCGAGTTCAGCGCCTACGACGATCAGCGCAGAGGGGTGGTGCGGGTTCAAGTGACCTCCGCCGTTCCCCTGACCGCCGATCACGAGAGCATGCTGGTGCGTCAGATCGAGAAGCTGACCGGGCGTAAAGCCGTGGTCACTCAGAAAGTGGACCCCAGCATCATGGGTGGTATTATCACCCGCATGGGAGATCTTCAGATTGATGGCAGCCTCTCCAGCCGGCTCAAGCGTCTCAAGAAGTCGCTGCTGACCGAGTCGGTGGACTGAGGACAAGAAACTTAGCGATGATCATCCGGTCCGCCTCCGCAGGTGGTCGGGCCGATTACCAAGGATGAGGACTCATGGATATCAGGGCAGAAGAAATCAGCAGGATCATCAAGAAGCAGATCCAGGATTTTGACGCGGCGGTGCAGGTCAGCGAGACCGGCACAGTGCTCTCCGTCGGAGACGGTATTGCCCGCGTGTATGGCCTGGAGAAGGCGATGGCCGGTGAGCTGGTCGAGTTCGCCAACGGCATTCAGGGCATGGTGCTGAACCTGGAAGAAGACAACGTCGGTATCGCCGTGCTCGGACCCGACAAAGACATTCACGAAGGAGACGTGGTCAAGCGCACCGGTCTCATCGTGGAAATTCCCGTGGGTCCGGAGATGATGGGCCGTGTGGTCAACGCCCTCGGCCAGCCCATCGACGGCGCTGGACCCATCAACGCCTCTGGAAGTGCGCGTGTCGAAGTGAAGGCCCCCGGTATTCTTTATCGTAAGTCCGTGCATGAGCCGGTGCAGACCGGTCTTAAGGCCATTGACTCGATGGTGCCGATTGGTCGTGGCCAGCGCGAGCTCATCATTGGTGACCGTCAGACCGGTAAGACTGCCGTGGCCATCGACACCATCATCAACCAGCGTGGGCAGAACATGTTCTGCATCTACGTGGCGATTGGACAGAAGCAGTCCACCGTCGCCCAGGTGGTAGAGAAGCTCAAGCGGTACGGCGCGATGGAGTACACCTGCGTGGTGAGTGCTCCCGCCTCGGTTCCTGCGCCCTTGCAGTTCCTGGCTCCGTATTCCGGTGTGACCATTGGTGAGTATTTCCGTGATCGTGGTCAGCATGCGCTGGTGGTCTACGATGACCTGTCCAAGCACGCCGTGGCCTATCGTCAGCTCTCTCTGTTGCTGCGTCGTCCTCCCGGTCGTGAAGCCTACCCGGGCGACGTCTTCTATCTCCACTCTCGGCTGCTCGAGCGTGCGGCGAAGATGAGCGACGACAAAGGTGCCGGTTCCTTGACCGCCTTGCCGATCATTGAGACCCAAGCCGGTGACGTGTCTGCCTACGTGCCGACCAACGTGATCTCCATCACCGACGGTCAGATCTTTCTCGACAGCGACATCTTCAACGCCGGTCAGCGTCCCGCCATCAACGTCGGTATCTCCGTGAGCCGCGTGGGAGGCGCTGCGCAGACCAAAGCCATGAAGAAGGTGGCGGGTAACTTGCGTCTGTACTTGGCGCAGTATCGTGAGATGGCGGCCTTTGCCCAGTTCGGCTCTGACCTGGACAAGTCTACCCAAGAGCTGCTTTCTCGTGGTGCTCGACTGGTGGAGCTGCTCAAGCAGCCTCAGTATCAGCCCTTGGCCATGGAGAAGCAGGTTGTGGTGATCTACGCGGGCATCAACGGTTATCTGCGCGACTACAAAGTGCAGTCCGTGCCCAAGTATCAGGTGGAGCTGCTGCGGTTTGTCGAGAGCAATCACGCCGATCTGCTCGAGGGCCTGCGCACTGGCAAAAAAGAGCTGACCAAAGAACTTGAAGACAAGCTCAAGAAGGCGCTTTCGGCCTTCGCGGGCGTTTTCCAGGAATAATGAGGCGAGCATGGCCAACCTGAGAGCGATTCGCAAGCGTATTGCCTCGGTCAAGAACACGCGCCAGATCACCAAAGCCATGAAGCTGGTGAGTGGTGCGAAGCTCAAGCGAGCAACCGAAGCGGTCATTGCCGCCCGTCCCTACAACCGGAAGCTCAAGGGCATTCTGGACAACCTGCTGGCGTCGATGGAAGAGCTGGACCATCCGCTCTTTCAGGTGCGTGAGAAGGTGGAGCGGGTCAAGATCGTGGTGTTTGGTTCAGATCGGGGACTCTGCGGCAGCTTTAACAGCACCATCAACCGTCGGCTCGACGCGCTTATTCGCAATGACTTTGCGGGTAAAGAAGTGGAGCTGATTACGGTGGGGCGTAAGTCGCGGGACCATGCCCGTCGGCAAGGTTACAAAGTGGTGCAGGAGTATTCCAACTTGGCACCCGCGAGCTTTGCGACCGTGGCCCGCGAGGTGGTGGTGGGGCTGGTGAAGGACTTCGAGGAAGGCCATGTGGACCTCGCGGTTCTGCTCTACAACCAGTTCCGTTCCGCCATCTCCCAAGAGGTCACCACGGAGAACTTGGTGCCTCTCACCCCACCGGTGAAGAAGGACGATGCGGCCCAGACTGCACTGACTGATTTTATCTACGAGCCCTCGCAGGCGGCCATCTTGGATGCCCTGCTCCCGCAGCTTGTGACAGCTCGGGCGCTTCAGGCATTCCTGGAATCAACTGCCAGTGAGCACGGTTCTCGGATGAGCGCAATGGACAATGCCACGCGCAATGCCTCCGAGATGATTGAGAAGCTGACCCTCGAGTACAACCGGGCTCGTCAGGCGGCGATTACCAAAGAGCTTGTCGAGATCGTCTCCGGCGCAGAAGCGCTGTAAGCCTCTCGTGCTGAAATTCAGAGGAGTTTTAGGATATGGAAATGAACATCGGACGCATCACCCAGGTCATTGGGCCGGTGGTGGATATCCAGTTCGAGCAGGGAAAGCTGCCTGAGATCTACAACGCCATCAAGGTGACCAATCCGGCCATCTCCGATGCCAAGTGGAACCTGGTGGTGGAAGTGGCCCTTCATCTGGGCGAGAACGTGGTGCGCTGCATCGCCATGGACTCCTCCGAGGGTCTGGTGCGTGGCATGGAAGCCTGGGACACCGCCGAGCCGATTTCGGTGCCGGTGGGACGTGGCACCCTGGGCCGTATTCTGAACGTGGTGGGTGAGCCGGTGGACGAGCTGGGCCCCGTGACCGCCACTCAGTACATGCCGATTCACCGTGAGCCGCCCAGCTTCACCGAGCAGGGCTCGAAGGTGGAAGCCTTCGAGACGGGCATCAAGGTCATTGACCTGCTGGCCCCCTATACCCGTGGTGGAAAGATTGGCCTCTTCGGAGGTGCTGGTGTGGGCAAGACCGTGCTCATCATGGAGCTGATCAACAACGTGGCCAAAGCCCACGGAGGTCTCTCTGTGTTTGCGGGTGTGGGCGAGCGTACCCGCGAAGGCAACGATCTTTGGCACGAAATGCAGGAAGGTGGCAACAACGCGGTGATTGTGCCCGGCAACTCGGAGAAGTCCCGAGCTGCTCTGGTGTACGGTCAGATGAACGAGCCGCCCGGTGCGCGTGCGCGTGTGGCCCTCTCCGCCTTGACCATTGCGGAATATTTCCGCGATGTGGAAGGGCAGGACGTGCTGCTCTTTGTGGACAACATCTTCCGCTTCACCCAGGCGGGTTCGGAAGTGTCCGCCCTTCTGGGTCGTATTCCCTCTGCCGTGGGTTATCAGCCGACGTTGGCCACCGAGATGGGTACGCTCCAAGAGCGTATTACCTCGACCAACAAGGGGTCGATTACCTCCGTGCAGGCGATCTACGTGCCTGCCGACGACTTGACCGACCCGGCACCGGCGACCGCCTTTGCTCACTTGGATGCGACCACCGTGCTCTCGCGCGCCATCTCGGAGCTGGGGATTTATCCGGCGGTGGACCCGCTGGACTCGACCTCCCGCATTCTGGATCCTCAGGTGGTGGGTGAGGATCATTACCGAGTGGCTCGGCGGGTTCAGCAGATCCTTCAGCGTTACAAGGACTTGCAGGACATCATCGCCATTCTGGGTATGGATGAGCTCTCCGAAGAGGACAAGCTCACCGTGGGTCGCGCCCGTCGTATTCAGAAGTTCCTGTCTCAGCCCTTCCATGTGGCCGAGAACTTCACGGGTATGAAGGGTAAGCTGGTGAAGCTCAGCGACACCATCCGCAGCTTCGACGAGATCTGCGCGGGCAAGTGGGATCAGTTGCCGGAGCAGGCGTTCTACATGGTCGGTGCCATTGAAGAAGCCGTCGAGAAGGCCCGCACCATCGCCAGCAGCTAAGGGGTGATCGCATGGCAGACTCCATCAAGCTCGAGCTTGTCACCCCAACAAAGGTGGCGGCAGAGGTCCAAGTCAGTGAAGTCATTGCCACGGCAGTGGATGGCGAGTTCGGGGTGCTCCCGGGACACGCGCTCTATATTGCCCAGCTTAAGCCGGGTGAGGTCCGTTTCCGTGAGAAAGACCAGGTGAAGAGCTTTGTGGTCGGGCGTGGGTTTGCCGAAGTCGGCCCGGAGCGGGTGGTGATCCTCACCGATTCCGCTGAGGAGCCTGCTTCGTTGAATGCTGCGACCATCAAGGCCGAGCTGGCGAAGGACGAGGAGCGGTTGAAGAACCTTCAGCCGAGCGATCCCGACCATGCGGTCTTGACCGACCGAACAGAGCGGAATCAGGCTCGTCTGGCAGCCGTCGAACGTCGCTGAACTGCGTGTGAGCGACTGGTAAGAGGGGAACTTGTGATCTCACGGGTTCCCCTTTTATATTTGTTCATCCAACACAAAACAGGGTCAAGGGAGCGGCTGCTCCCTTGCAGGAGAGTGCAGAGAGGGCAGCGCCCTCTTTGCAAAAAACAAAAAACCAAACAGGGTCAAGGGAGCCGCTGCTCCCTTGCAGGAAAGTCTGAAAGGACAGCGTCCTTTCAGCTCATAAAAAAAGGGTGCAGCAAGCTGCACCCTTTCCGAAGCCCTTTATTGAGAGGGCGCTGCCCTCTCAAACACTCCTGCAAGGGGCCAGCGGGCCCCTTGACCCCATTTTGTGTTGTTGTGGGTGTGTTATTTGATGGGCACGGCCTTGAGGCGCGTCTTCCCACCATCCACCACCACCTGAAACTCCACCGCCTTGGCCGCGTACTTCTCCTTGATGGATTTGGTCTGCTGTTGCATGAACTCCACCATCTTATCAAACTGAACGTTATCCACCCGCTCATTACACTGCTGGCGTTTCTGCACGAAGTCCTTAAACAACGTCTCCAGGCGTTTTTTATCCGCCACCGTATCCCGAACTTGGCGAGCGCGTTCTTCTTCTTCCTCGCGGCGTTGGGCCTCCAGCCGAGCCTGTTCCTCTTGTTTCTTTTGCTCCTCCGACTCTCGGTGCTTGAGCCCATACTTAAACTGGTCCCGCTTGAACGTGCCATCCTCCATCTGCTTCAGAATTCGTGTCCAGCGTTGGTTGAACGTGACAAAGCGGGCCTTCAGATTCTGAAAGCGAAAGTTATGAGCCGTATTTCGGATGGTGGCTTTGGAGAGCTGTCGTAAGATTGCTTCAACCTCCGCCAGCTCCTTCGTAGGAGGTTTGCGCTCGATCCCCATGAAATACTTATCATATTCCACGTTGAGCAAATAGAGCTTGTTCTCAAGTGTATCGAGCTGATCCGTGAGCTGGGGTTCGACGGGCGTGGCCACAGTATGATCTCCTCCAGAGTATGTTGGAAGTTAACGTAGCATTTAGGCAGCCCAATGTAAAGGGGAGCGGCTGAAAGCAACCGGGGATGAACATCAAGAAGCCGCTGTTCCAGCTCAACCTGCGGGTCTCCTAAACGCTTCTCCTCACCACCATCCTGCACGCTGCATATCTCCTGAGCAGGGCTCAAGGGAGGACTCTCAACCCTCATACATATGCAGAGGTGATGTCTCAGTGCGTGAAGGTGAAAAGCGTTGCACATCCATTGAAGCGGTCGTCTCATGGGAGTAAGAGATCTCGATGCTCTGTTCATAGAGTGGAACATGTCTTGCTAAAGTATGAGGATTAAACATAAACTTGTATTGCCAACCTGCTCATTCTATCGTACATCGTAAAGAATGAATGATGGCCATGAGGCGGTCATGATTAAACCATGCGATAGCAGACCATGAGTTATCAGATATGCAAAACAGAGTGAACAAGCCTGCACTTCAAGCGGCTCTGGCTGCCTTGGGTTACGTGCTCCTAGAGCAGATAGGACAAGGCGGCTTCGGCCAAGTATTTAAGGCACAAAATCAACGAACTCAGCAACTTGTTGCGGTAAAACTGGTTAAAATTCAGGGAGATGAAGAATCCTCCACTCAGCGCACCCGCGCTCGATTTCAGCGTGAGCTCAAGCTCTCTGCACAGCTCGAACACCCCAACATTGTGCGTCTCATCGATCATGGTGAGATCGATGAATCCTCAGTCTTCGGCATCTTTCAGCACATTTCTGGCGTGACACTGCGAGAATTTCTCCGGCGACACCATCAGCTTTCATTCTCAGAGACGCTCCATCTGATGGCACAAGTGCTGGACGCATTGTGTGCTGCCCACAGCATGGGCATCGTTCACCGAGATATCAAACCAGAGAACATCATGATCACCTCTACAGGAGGTCGAGATAACGCGATGGTGCTCGATTTTGGTCTGGGTATTGTGGTGACCGATGCGATGAGTCATGCAGGAACACGGCTGACCCGCAGCATGGACGTGCTGGGCACTCCGGCTTATGCGGCCCCCGAACAGCTTAAGGGAGGAGTGTGTGCTCCCTCCTCCGACCTGTACTCGTGGGGGCTGGTGCTGGGGGAGTGCCTGACGGGAGAGCCACTGGTTCGTGGCAGCTCCATCTTTGAGATTCTTCGGCAGCAGTGTTCAGGAGAACCGGTGGAGCTTCCGCGCTCGCTCCAGATGCATCCGATGGGCAAGCTGCTCCAGCGGGTGCTCATGCGTCAGCCGGAGCAGCGTTTGTCACAATCCCAAGAGGTGCTTCAGCTCTTGCTGGGTCTCAATCCCCCCCAGGCAAGCATGCACGAGCTGTTATGGAACACCCGCCAGCTCCCGTTGGAGCGGAAAGCGGTTGTCAGTCGCACCGTCTCAGCCCTCAACGACGATCAAGAGACCACGTTGCTGCCCCAAGACATGCTCCCCTCCGGCTCGGAAGCACCCTCGAACAGCGCCATTCCGACCCTGATGACGCCCCGGGAGCAGCGGATGGTCTCGTTTTTGGCCATCTTGCCTGAAGTGGTCCAGCCAGATGGAAGCCCTCCGCCCCTCGAGCCCTTCGCGCGGGTGATGGTGAGCCTGCTGACGCTGATGTCGGAGGAGGTGGCCAGCAGCAAAGGACACCTGGTGCATCTCAGTGCCGAACAACTGACGATATGTCTGGGATATCCACGCTCGGATGAGCTGCATGCGGTGTGTGCGGTGAAGCTCGGATTTGCCCTTCAACAGCGGATGGTGCAGCATCTCCAGCGTGAGGGTTTTGAAGGGCTGGAGGTGCGGCTGAGACTGGGCGCGGCCTCCGGCATGGTGCTGTGTTCGAGCTGGCCTCGAGCCAACCTCTTGGGGGGTGAGCTGGTATCACCGGTGCAGGCGTATGCCCATCGACTGGCTGCCGAAGCCGCACCCGGTGAGCTGCTGGTCTCCGATGAGATGTGTCCGCTGCTTCAGAAGCACTTTATGCTGGAGCCCGCTGCTTCTGGAGAGGAACTTCCTGCGGTTCCCTGGAAGCGTGCGTGGCGGGTGGTGGAGCAGTTTCCCTCCTTTGCTGAGCGTTTGGATTCCATTCCGCTGGTGGGCCGAGCCTCCGAGCTGACCCGGCTTCAACAGCTTTGGCTGACCGTGCTCGAAGGGGAGGGGCGAGCAATTCTGCTCAGCGGTGAGGCTGGCATTGGTAAATCGCGGCTGGTTTTGGCCCTGCGTGACACGCTTCCTCCCGAACAGCAGCGGGTGCTGGAGCTGCGATGCGCCAGTGAGCTGCGCCTAAATCCGCTGGCACCGGTGACCACCTTACTGGAGTCTCTGCTGGACCTGCCTCGTCAGGCGGCACCTGAGCAGCAGCTCTCGGCCCTCGAGCTGATATTGTCGGCCTATCAGCTTGACGTGGCCATTCATGTGCCCTTGTTTGCGGGCATCCTGAGTGTGGACCTGCTGGGGCGTTTTCCCACCTTGCCTCATACCCCTGCGCGCCAGCGAGAGCTGCTCTTTGAAGGGATTGTCTCGCTCTTGTGCATTCTCTCCGAAGATAAACCCCTGCTGCTGCTGGTGGAAGATCTCCACTGGGCGGATGAGAGCACATTGGCTCTGCTGGAGAAGCTGAGTCAGTCCCTCGTTGGGTATAAGCTGCTGCTGTTGATGACCATGCGCTCGCCCGTCCAGTCTCCGTGGCTGATGAGTGTGGAGCACCTGCCTTTGGGGAGCCTTCGGCGAGAGGCCGCCCAGCAGCTCGTGGAGTCCTTGACACATCGAAGAGCCCTGACCTCCGAGCAGCTCGACTCGATCCTGATGCAGTGTGACGGTGTTCCGCTCTACCTGGAGGAGCTGGCGCGTTTGGTGGTCGCGACCCGTCATCAGCAGGGCAGTCTCCGCGAGCGGGTGCCGAGTACGCTGCACGCCACCTTGATGCAGCGTCTGGAGCATACGGGATCGGCCCTCTCCCTGGCGCAGCTTGCGGCGGTGCTGGGTCGAGAGTTTACCCATGAGATGTTGGAAGTTGTGTATACACTCACCCCTGAGTCTCTCCAAGATGACTTACGGCTGTTAGAGCAGGCGGGTTTGTTGTTGGTGCGTCGTCGGCGGCAGGAGCGGCTGTATTCGTTCAAACACGCACTGATCCGGGATGTGGCGTATCTCAGCCTGTCGGAAGAGACCCGCAGGGCGCATCACCTGAGTGTGGCACGGCGGCTGGAGCAGACATTTCCGAACATGCCGGAGCAGGAGCCGCAGCTCTTTCTGCATCACTACGAGCGAGCCCTACGTTACGACTTGGCATTTGAGCATGGCGTGCGTGCGGTCTCCAAGCTCGCGCAACGTCATGCGCATCAAGAAGCCCTTGAGCTGAGTCTGCGCTGTCGGAGCTGGTTGGAAACCCTTCCACAGACGCAGCGGGTGGCCCAGGAGCTGAAGCTCAACACCTTGATTCAGCCGCTGATCATGGCCACTCAAGGCTATAGCGTGGCCCTGCTGCGGGAAGTGCTGGAACGTTCTCAGCGGCTGGTGGGGGATGATGTCACGAGTCCTTATCTGTTTCCGACCTTGTGGGCCCTGGTGATCGACCACTATGGGCAAGGCCAGATGGCAGAAGCCCTCAAGCTGGCTCGGCATTTTCTGGAGCTGGCGGATAAGACCTCCGATCTGGCGGGCCAACAAGCAGCGTGCTCCGCCCTGGGCCAAGTGCTGCTCAGCCTGGGCGAGCTGCTGGAAGCCGAGCAGGTGCTGGAGCGTGCGGTGAGTGCCTCCCCCCACGAGCAGCCGGAACAAGCCTCCCATCGTTTTGGCATCAACGTGCTGCATTATGCCTGGACGAACCTCATCGTGATCAAGCTGCTGCGGGGACGGCTGGCGGAAGCCTCGGTGCAGCGGGAGAAGCTCCGGCGCTGGGTCTCGGGGAGTCAACATCCCCACCTGCTGAGTGCTTCCTATTTTGGAGATGCGAGCTGTTGGTATATTCAGGGTATTCCTCAGCCGGTGGTGGCACTCAGCGACGCCATGCGCCAGCTCATCTTTAAGTATGGATTTTCATTTTACTTTCCGCTCACCGAGATCATCCGTTCCTGGGCAGAAGACCAGGTGGAGGAGGCTCTCACCCGCTACAACAGCCTGCTGGCCTACGGAGGTGTGTCCGGTCGTCTTTATTGGGCAGGTCTGGTGGCGGAGCTGCTGCTGAAACACCACCGCACCGCCGAAGCCAGAAGCCTGCTTGAGCCCTGCGTGACAGATTATCAAGATGGTTCCGCGCCCTATCTGGCCCATGTGCTCAAGCTCTACGCGCTGTCCCTGGAAGATGAAGCCGCACAGCTCGAGTCTCTGGAAGCCGCCCTTGAAGTAGCAGAGGGCCAAGGGGCAAGACTGTACGCCCTTCGAGCGGCTCTTGACTGGGCAGAAATACAGGCCAAACGCGGCCAATTTGAGCGGGGAAAAGTGAAAGTGCTGAATATTCTTGCCGAGCTGAGCGGCTGGGAAGAGCTTCCAGAAGTGGATCGAATACGCCGCTGGCATCCCTAAAGACAGAATGTACTTGAGCGGCATATTTTGTGTTGGCAACCAACTAGATAACCAACATTGATGTTGAGCGAGATCTGCGAGGATGGTAGGCTAAAGAGGCAGGTCTTTGTCTGTGAACCCTTGTTGGGAGCCATCCGTTATGAGCACGCAGGACACACAATCCCAGATGTATTTAACAGCACCCCAGTGGGCAGGTTTGCTGACGCTTGCACAACAGGATGCCGCCTTTAGGCAGCAGCTCGAGCGTGATCCGACACACACCATCCGCCGATACGCTGCTGAAAAGCTGAACATCCAGCTCGAGCGGGTGTTGTGTTTGGCTCCCAGCTCCGCACCGAGCGTTGAGCCTCTGAGCGAACGAGTCCCGTTCTATTTTGGTGTGCGCAGCTCTCAAGAAGCGGGAAGGGCCACGCCGCTGTGGCAGAGCGGGAATGCCTCCGCATGTGGAGTGGCAACCGCAACGGGGTGTGGCACGGCGGGAAGTGGGCAGGCGAGCGCCTCCGCGTGTGGACTGGCAACCGCAACGGGATGTGGAACCGCCGCAGGTGGGCAGGCCAGCGCCGATTCAGGCTAGACGCCGCCTCCTGATGCGGGTGCCGATGCCTCCAGCACCGAGCTTCCCTGATCGATGCTCAGCCCTTCCCCGTAGGCGTGCATGATGTCTGAAATTCCGTTCTATCGTCTTCGGCCCGCCTTACGCGCGGAGGTCATCCCCGGAGAAGCCGTCTTCCTGCTCTGGGAGGACGGCAGCTACGTGCTCACCGGGGCGTTGTGTGAGCAGCTTGTGCCACTGCTCGAGCAGGGCCTGAGCTGGGATGCCCTCCGCCTTCACTTTCCTTTGACCCCCCCTTCGGTGTTGTTAGAAACCCTTCAGGCGCTGCATCGAGCCGGACTGCTGCTCTCTGAAGCCAGCACAGGGGAAGAAGAGGTCTTCTGGGATCGGGTGCTGGTCTCAGGGCCAGAAGCACGCGCCCGCCTTCAACGATTTCCGATCACGCTCAAGGTGTTGAGCCCCTCCCACGCGCCCGCGCTGGCACACTTCCTGGAACAAACCGCCGGAGCCCTGCAAATGCAGCTCGAGCGCCTCCACATGCCCGTGCAAGACCCCGGTCTGCCCGTGGTGATCGTGGCGGATGTGCTCGATCCCCGGCTGGAGCCACTCCACCATGAGAGCCTAAACACGGGTCGCCCCTGGCTGCTCGTGCGTCCGTGTGGCACCACCCTCTGGCTGGGGCCCCTGTTTGTACCGGGCAGCTCCGGCTGCTGGCGATGCCTGACTCAGCGCGTCGAAGCCCATCGAAAAGTTGAGCACTACCTGGCTCAGCGACTCCAGCGCACCCCAGCGGTGGCACCGTCCGCGTTTTTGCCGTCGTTGTCCGCGTTTGTGGCCGGGACTCTCTCGACCTTGCTGGCACGGGCAGCGGTGGAAGGCACGCTTCCTGCACTGGAAGGACACGTCTTAGCCTACGAGACCCTCAGCATGAGCAGCAGCTCCCATCGGCTGGTGCGTCGTCCTCAGTGCCGAGACTGCGGAGACCCCGAGCTGTTGGCACAGCAGCAACGTCAGCCCGTGGTGCTGGAGACTCCCCAGACCGTGGTCTCTCGTGAAGGTGGACTGCGCCAGCTCCTCCCGGAGCAGCTCGTGGAGCGCCTTCAGCATCACGTCAGCCCCATCACCGGGGTGATCCGTCGTCTGGAGCGGGCCAGCTTCCCCTCCGATGAGCCGAGCTTGTTGCATACCTATATCACCGACCACAACTTCGTACACGCCTGCTCGGGGCTTCAAGGGCTGCGGGGCACGTTGAGAGCCTACTCCGGCGGGAAAGGTCGCACAGACGCTCAGGCGCGCGCCAGTGCCATCGGAGAATCCCTCGAACGGTACGCCGCCGCCTTTCGTGGAGACGAAGCACGCATCATCACCACCCTCAACGCCCTGGGAGATGAAGGGGTTGATCCGCGTGAGGTGTTACACTTCAGCCCTCAACAATATGCTGAGCGGCACCGCTGGAACGAAACCGGAGAGCTGATCTGTCGTGTGCCTGCTCCATTCCAGCCGGACAAGAGCCGAAGCTGGACCCCTTGCTGGTCTCTCACGAAGGGCACTCGCCGATATCTCCCCACGGAGCTCTGCTTTTACGGCTTCGAGGAGCCCGGGCAAGAACCCATCGCCTACGCCGACTCCAACGGGACCGCCGCCGGACTCACCCGAGCAGAAGCCATCCTCCAAGGTTTTCTTGAGCTGGTGGAGCGAGATGCCGCCGCGCTCTGGTGGTACAACCGAGTGTCACGGCCTCGGCTGAGCCTGGAGACGATGGCCGATCCCTGGATTCAACAGCTCGTGCGCCACTGGCAACAGCGTGGACGTCGGCTTTGGGCGCTGGATCTCCAGACCGACCTGCATATTCCCGTGGTGGTCGCCCTCTCCGCCCACCTGAGCGGAGGGCCTCAAGGCATCATCATGGGCTTGGGCTGCCACTTTGATCCCCACGTTGCGCTGATACGTGCCCTGACCGAACACAACCAGTTTATGCCCTGGGTGGAGCAGAGCTTAAACCACCCTCATCCCGGACACAGCCTGGCTCAGCAGTGGCTGCGAGACGCACGACTCGAGGAAAATCCCTGGCTCGCCGGACATGAGATACCCTCCACTGAGCCGGTGAGCACACTCTCCCGCGTGGAGCCTCCCGAAAAACAAGGGCTTGAAACACTGCTGGCGGAAGCCCTCCAACGCACAGCGGCGCTGGGGCTCGAGCTGCTGGCCCTAGACTGTACTCAGCCCGATGTGGAGCTGGCGGTGGTGCGGGTGGTGGTGCCGGGACTGCGCCACTTCTGGCCTCGGCTGGGCCCCGGTCGGCTCTATCATGTACCGGTGAAGCTGGGATGGCTCCCCCATCCTCCGCTCGAAGCGAAGCTGAATCCCATGCCCATCTTCATCTGAGGACGGATGCGGGTGAAACGATGGCAGGCTCCTCCCGAGCGTCTGCTGAATCCCATGACCCACACACAAGAGGGAAATGCCATGCGCCACTGGTGGGATGAGGTCACGCTGAGCCTACGAAGTGGGGTCTCGCTGGAACAGCTTCCACCCCTGCCGGAAATTGCCACCGGTACAGCGTCGGCGGAGCACACCCTCCACGGCTGGAGCCCGCTGCTGGAGGGGCTCCAGGGGCAAGGGCAGCCGGTCATGTCACTCGTGCAGCGACTGCCGCCGGAGCAACACGCACAGGGGCTGGCGTACTTGGCGCAGCTCGACGGGCTGGGGCTGCTGGCGTTTGGCATCGGAGACGGCTCGAGGTCGTGGGTGTCCCTTCAGCCGATGGTGCAGGGCTCGCTGGGGGTGCTGAGACCCATCGACAGCACTCAGACCTATCGCCTCTCTCGATTTGCTTTTGTGAGACGGCTGGGGGCTTGGTCGGTGCTGGAGTCGCCGCGTGTGCCCGCACTGCTTCGACTGGATGAGCCGCTGGTGGGCACGCTCCTGCTACACCTGAATGGGCCGAGCCTCCAGACACGCTGGGCCTCCACGATAGCGGCAGAAGGGATGATGTCAGAAAGGGTGACGGCAGAAAGGGTGACGACAGGAGAACGTCTCGCGACCCTCGAGGCACTGTTTGGCCTGCTGGTGACCAGCGGTTTTTTGGTGGCCTGCGATCCACATGGGCTGAGCGAAGAGGAGCAACAGGCGACGCTGGCCACCTGGAGCTTCCACGAGCTGCTCTTTCATCGCCGGAGTCGTCCGGGAAACCATGCCTTCCCCGTGGGCAAGACCTGGCCCTTTAAAGGGATCTTTGAGCCCTTGCCAGCCCTTCGGCCTCGTCATCCGCAGGTGATCCGAGAGCTTCCGCTGGAGAAACCCCCGGTGAGCGGGCAGAATTCTCCAGAGCCCTCCCTCTTTGAGCTGCTCGAACGACGACGCTCCGAGCGGGTGCATGGCACTCAGCCGCTGTCCTTCTCGGCCCTCAGTGCGCTGCTGTATCACGCCTTGCGCGTCCAGGAGACGCTGCCCTTGACCCCCGGTAGTGGTTATGAGGTGACACGGCGGCCTTATCCTTCGGGGGGTGCCTCCTACGACCTGGAAGTCTACTTGATCACCGGCGCTTGTGAGCAGCTCGAGCCAGGGCTCTATCATTATGATCCAGCAGCACACGCCCTCCACATGCTGACGGGTGAGACCCCCGCACTTCAGACGCTCCGCCTCGAGGCCATGAGCAATTGTGGGGTGAGCTCGTCGCCGCAGCTCCTGTTATGTCTGGCCAGCCGCTTCCAGCGCATGTCTTGGAGTTATCAGAATATGCCTTACGCCATCACCCTCAAAAATGCAGGGGTGGTCTATCAGACGCTGTATCTGGTGGCGACCGCGCTGGGGCTGGCGTGTTGTGGCATGGGGCGGGGAAACTCGACCCTCTTTGCGCAGGCCGCCGGACTGGATGAGCTGGAAGAAACCACGGTCGGCGAGCTGATCATCGGCTCACATGACAATCAGAGTTAGAGATATCACCTCGTTAAGTGCATGTCCCAAACAAACCACACAGGAGCAGATTATGCCAGAGCAGATGGTCCCTCTTCACAATGGTCGAGCCCCTCGGCTCCCCGCCCATGTGACCCTCAGCGTCGAGCCTCCACAGGATTTTGAGCTGGAGCTGGTCATCATGCTGCACCGTCGTAACGGGCAGGGTCCAGTAGAGCTGGAAAAGGCGGTGCTCGAAGGGCTGGCGCAGCAGACATGTCTCTCCATCGAACAAGCAACCGAACGATTTGGCCACGATCCCGCCGATGTGGAGCTGCTCTCGCAGTACCTCGCTTACTTCGGCTTGAGGGTGAGCCCTCAACATCCCCTCTCGTGCCTCGTGTGCGTGTACGGGAGACGCTCGCAGGTGGAGCAAGCCTTTCATGTGCAGCTCAAGACCGTGGCAGGCCGCTCCGACAAGATCCGCACCTTTGAAGGGGAGATCCACCTTCCTCCCGCCCTGGCGGAGCGGGTGCGCTGGGTGGCAGGACTGCATACCGTGGGATACTCACCCAAAAAACCGACGCCCTCCGGCGCTGCGAAGTCCACCTCCGAGACACTCGACACGGGTGCCTCAGCGCAGGGCTCCCGTTACAGCAGCGATCACAGCAGCGATCACAGCAGCGAGCACAGCAGCGAGCACAGCAGCGATCACAGCAGCAGCGAACAAGCCGCACCTCCACCCCCCACCGCTCAGGCAGGAGTGCCCTGGCGGTCGTTCTGGGCCTCCGAGTTTGCAAAGGGATATGATTTTCCGGCAGAGCTGGATGGGAGCGGTGCCTGTATCGGGGTGATCTCCATGCTCGGCTCCTATACCGCCTACGACTTGCAGACCTATTTCGGAGCTCAACAGCTCCCCGTGCCCGAAATTGTGGTGGTCGGAGACCCTCAGCTCGGCACCGGTACCGATACCTGGACCAACTACGAGACCACGATGGATGTAGAAGTGGCCTTCTCGGTGACACCCGGTGCGCGTCATGTGGTGTACTCCTCGTCGCTGAGCGCCAACGATGACATCACGGCAATGGATTATGTCCGGGTCTTTATGCTGGCGGTGTGTGATGTGGTCAATCGTCCCAACGTGCTGACCGTAAGCTGGGGCCTGCCCGAAGACCTGCTGGATGCCTGGACCAAACCCCAGGCGGAGCTGGTCAATGAGTCCCTGCTCTGCGCCGCGCTGGTGGGCATCACCGTGTGTATTGCCTCGGGAGACTCCGGTGCCACTTATCCGCTGGCCAATAGCATGTTTGCGGCACCTCCCCTGGTGTATTTCCCAGGCTCGAGCCCCTGGGTGCTCAATTGCGGCGGCACAAGCTGGAATCCGTACTCACTGCGCACGCAAGAAGTGGTCTGGAACTGCTTCAGCCAGACCATGAACCTGGAGTATGAGTCCGGGGTGGATCCCGGCTATATCAGCAGCATGTTGTCGAATCTGGGGTCCAGCAGCGGCGGCGTCAGCCACTATTTCCCACGCCCCGCTTGGCAGGCGCACTGTGAGGTGCCCCTCTATCAGTATATGGTGTTCAAAAACTGGGTCTTCTCGGACTACCGTAGTTTTCAGGGACGAGGCTGCCCCGATGTGGCCGCCAATGCGGACTTTCTCAACGGCTACACCATCTTCGTGGATCGCCAGTGGCGCTATGGAGGAGGCACCAGCGCCGCCACGCCGCTGATCGCAGGGCTGATGACGCTGTTGACTCAAGGGGTGGGGCGACGGCTGGGTTTTTTAAATCCGCTGCTGTATCGGCTCCAGCTCGATGAGAAGCGAGAGGTCTTCAATACCATCGTGGAAGGAAATAACGGCGGTTATAGCGCCAGCCCGCTGAGAGGCTGGAATGCCGCCACCGGGCTGGGCTCGCCCCACGGTCAGCGGCTTTTGGAGGTGCTACGCGGGTATTTTGAGAGAGAGAAGGGCTCCGACGCAGGCTGAGTCCGAAGCAGGCTGAGTCCGAAGCAGGCTAAGTGCGACGCAGGCTAAGGCCCCCAGGCCGGAGCGTTGGAGGTGTGGAAGGCTCAGGCCGCCGAGTCGGCTCCAAGACGGACCATCAGGTCCACGCAGCGGTTGGAGTAACCCCACTCATTGTCATACCAGCCCATCACCTTGATCATGGTGCCACCCAGCACGTTGGTGGAGAGGGCGTCGAAGACGCAAGAGTGTGCATCGCCCACGATGTCTTCCAGCACAATCGGATCTTCGGTGTAGGAGAGGATGCCCTTGAGCCGGCCTTCCGCTGCCTCTTTCATGGCGGCATTGATCTCTTCTTTTGTCACCGGACGGCTGACGGTGGCCACCAAGTCCACAATCGAGCCGTTCTGAGTGGGCACACGCACGGCGATGCCATCCAGCTTGCCCTTGAGGGTGGGGAGCACCTCACCGACCGCTGAGGCCGCGCCCGTGGTGGTGGGGATCATGTTCACCGCTGCACTGCGGGCACGACGGAGATCCTTGTGCGGCGCATCCAAGATCTTCTGATCGTTGGTGTAGGAGTGAATGGTGGTCATCAGGCCCTTCTCAATGCCAAACTTCTCGTGGAGGATGGCGGCCATCGGTCCCAAGCAGTTGGTGGTGCAAGAAGCATTCGAGATGATCACATGAGAAGCGTTCATGGCATGGTCATTCACGCCCATCACAACAGTCAGGTCTGCACCCTTACACGGAGCGGAGACCACTACCTTACGAGCACCGGCCTCGAGGTGTTTGCTGGCACCCGCGCGGTCGGTAAACTTGCCGGTAGACTCGAGCACACAGTCCACACCCAGCTCTCGCCAGGGCAGGGCGGCGGGATCTTTCTCGGAGGTCACGCGGATATGTTTGCCGTTCACCACCAAGTGGTTACCTTCGGCATGCACTTCGCCCTTAAAGCGGCCATGCACCGAGTCGTATTTCAGCAGATGGGCCAGGGTCTTGGCATCGGTCACGTCGTTCACGGCCACGATCTCGAGCCCACGATCCAACGCCGCACGGAACACCAAGCGGCCAATGCGTCCAAATCCGTTGATGGCAATCTTCAAGCTCATGTTAACCCTTTGCTCCTTCGATTTTGGATGACTCACGCGCGCACGAGGAAAAGAACGCCTTCTCGACGCACAGCGCGGGGGAGTCTATCCCATGTTCAGGTGTCCTTAAATATCCCAATTAATACGCCCATGACAAGCATGGACTGGTGAAGGGGTGCAGATATCCCGAGGGCCACAGCACGGGTCAGCGTCTGCGAAGGCGAGGCCAGAACAGGAGGGCCAAGAAGAGCCAGCCAGCACCTTGAGAGGAGGTATTGCCCGCCGCATCGCAGCCACAGCCGGGTGCTTCCGGCAGGGGAGGAGAGGGCGGGGCCGGGGTCGGGGTGTCGTCGTCGAGGGTGCCCGAGCCATCCCAACCGCCAGCGGGAGGCGTGGGTGTGGGGTCGGAGGCAGGCGCTGTGGGGGTGGGCGTGGGCTCCTCTTCTTCGTCTCGAGGGGTGGGTGTGGGCGGACAGTCTCCATCCACCAGGCCATCACAGTTGTTGTCTTTGCCATCGCAGGCTTCCGGTGCCACCGGGCTGACTTGGGCATCTTGATCGTTGCAGTCTCCATCCACTTCGGCGTGGCCGTCGAGGTCGTCGTCAAAGACCACCGTGCCTTCGTCGATCAGGCCGTTGCAGTCTTGGTCAAGACCGTCCATTTGCTCCACCGCGCCGGGATACACCAGCGGGTTGACATCGTCACAGTCACCGTCTCCAGGAGAATAACCGTCCTCATCGAGGTCTTGGGTGCCTTCATCCACCATTCCATCCCCGTCATTGTCGATGCCATCGGCGATTTCAGGGGCTCCGGGGTAGGTGTTGGCATCGGCATCGTTGAGGTCTCCGTCGGCGATGCTATAGCCATCTCCGTCCAGATCGTAGACGTCTTCATCGAGCTTTCCATCCCCGTCGTTATCGATGCCATCGGCGATATCAATGGCGTTGGGATGCACGGAAGGGTTGTGATCGTCTCGATCTCCTTGTGCGACGGAGTAACCGTCTCCGTCGAGATCTTCTGTGTCTTCATCGGTCATTCCATCCCCGTCGTTGTCCTTGCCGTCGTCGAGCTCTACTGCGCCGGGGTAGACAGAAGCATCTCCATCATCGAGATCTCCTTCGGCGATGGTAAAACCATCTCCATCGGCGTCGTCGGTCTTTTCGTCGAGCTCACCGTCTCCATCGTTGTCCTTGCCATCGGCTAATTCAGGCGCACCGGGGTAGAGGGTGGCGTCTCCATCGTCTTGGTCTCCTTCGGCGATGGTAAAACCATCTCCATCGGCGTCGTCGGAGGTCTCATCGATCTTTCCATCGCCGTCGTTGTCCTTGCCATCCGCTTTTTCAGGGGCGTGAGGGTATATGGAAGGGTCGGTGTCGTCTGAGTCTCCTTGTGCGGGGCTGAAGCCGTCTCCGTCGGCATCGGACGTGCCTTCATCCACCAAGCCATCGCCGTCGTTGTCCTTGCCGTCGGGTTTTTCAGGGGCACCGGGGTAGACGGTGGGATCGGCATCGTCTTTGTCTCCCTGCTGAGGAGAAAAACCGTCTCCATCGGCATCGTCGGTCAGCTCATCCACCATGCCATCGCCGTCGTTGTCTTTGCCATCGGGTTTTTCAGGGGCACCAGGATAGACGGTGGGATCGGCATCGTCTTTATCACCTTCGGCGAGGGTAAAGCCATCTCCATCGGCATCGTCGGTTTGTTCATCTATTTGGCCATCACCGTCGTTGTCAATGCCGTCGGGTTTTTCAGGCGCACCGGGATAGACGCTGGGATTGGCATCGTCTTTGTCTCCTTGAGCGGGGGTAAAACCATCTCCATCGGCATCCCCGTTGAGCAGGGGATCATCTCCCAGACCATCACAGTCATTGTCCTTGCCATCTGGGAGCTCAGGCGCTTCAGGTGAAAAGAGGGGATCAAAGTCGTTGCAGTCCCCTTCCAGCTCGGAGTACCCATCCCCATCATCGTCGGTGGTGGGATCGGTCTCGTCGATGTTGCCGTTGCAGTTGTTGTCCAGGCCATCTTGAATGTCGGGTGTGCTGGGAGAGATGTCGGGATCGCTGTCGTCACAGTCTCCGTCCAGCTCACTGAAGCCATCTCGGTCATCGTCGGCGGAGGGTGTGTCATTGTCGATGATCTCATCACAGTCATTGTCGATGCCATCTGGGACATCGCTCACCTGTGGGTTGACGGAGGCATCGCGGTCATTGCAGTCGGTGCCGCCCACAATGGTGGATGCAATCCCATCTCCGTCGAGATCGGTGAGGTCGGAGCCATTGCAGTCTTGGTCGATGCCATCGTAAGGGATCTCAGCGGTGGTGGGGGTATTGGGGCCCTGGTCGTCGCAGTCTCCTTGCACTTCGGAGATCCCATCTCCATCATCGTCGAAGTATCGACCGGTGAGGAAGAGATAAGCAGTACCAGCCCCCGCCGCGCCGATCAGCAGCTCGTCATGGCCGTCGAGGTCGATGTCCGCACCCCCGGCGAGAGAAAATCCGGCCAGACCCGCGTCTTGCACGCCATAAAAGATGTCGGGGAGCTGCTCGAGGGGGAGTGGTTTGAGCGCCGGTCCTCCCGGAATCCAGGCCACCTTTCCGGCATTCACCATGCCGTGATAATCCGAGTTGGGGGCTCCCAAGAGCAGATCGGCCACCCCGTCACCGTTGCAGTCTCCCGCGTGGGCGACCGTGCGCCCGACCTCGTCGTAAGGAGCACTTCCGGTAAACCAAGTACCCACGGAGGCGGAGAGGGTGCTGCCCGCTTGGAGCTGCGCACCCGAGAAAAAGATGCCCGCGCCCGCCCAGGTTGCCACCGTGCTCACTCGAGGGGCTCCGACCCATAACTCCCCACGGCCATCGGCGTTCATGTCGGGCACCAGGGCCAGTGAGGTGCCAAAGAGATCCCCCGCTGCGGCTCCCACACTCTTCACAAAGGCTCGGGAGGAGAGATTGATGCCGGCCACCAAGTTGGAGAAGCGAAAGAGGTAGACCGCGCCCGCTTCTGTGCCACCGGCGTCGTGTCCCCAAGCCCCCACCCCCACCTCGCTGCTGCCATCTCCGTCGAGATCCACCCCTCCGGCGATGGCGTAACCAAAGCGGTCATTGGCGGCGGCACCTTGAAGGATCAGCGGGGCCAGCTTGAGCGACTGCACCCCTCGCGCGCGGGAGGCACTGCCGAGCAGGAGGTAGGCTCGACCGGTGTTGTTGCCACCGGTGTCGTGGTTGGGGGCACCGACGAGGATATCGGCGTATCCATCTTGGTTGACGTCTCCGGCGGGGCTGAGGGCATATCCGGCGATGTCTCCGGCGGCTTCTCCGACGAAGGCGGCGGGTGCTTGTTTGAGGAGGACTTCTCCAGGCGCTTGAGCCGCTCCGTAATAGAGGTAGACTTTTCCGGCAGCGCCACCGGCTTCGTCGTTGGCCCAAGCACCGATCAGGTAGTCGTCGTAGCCGTCTCCGTCGAGGTCTCCAGCGCCTGCGAGGGCGGCGCCTGCGTAGTCTTCGGCGCGTTCTCCTACAAAGCTGCCTTGAGATCGCTCTAAATCGTAACGTCCTGTGACACCGTGAGGCTGTCCCAGCACCAGATAGACCTTCCCGGCGTCGGTGCCGCCCTGGTCGTTGAGCTGAGCACCGATCAGCAGGTCTCCATAACCATCGGCGTTGACGTCTCCGGCGAAGGCCACCGACCAGCCCGCTTGTTCATTGGTGCCTTCTCCGACGAAGGTGGCCTGGGCTTGATCAAGGGGAAGCTCATAAAAGGATGCCGAGAGTGGCTGAGGCACGCCACACAAGAGCGCACAGCAGGAGGGAAGAGCCAGACGACGCCACATGGGAGCCTCCAACGACACAGGCAGGAGCAAAGCAGCCAGGGTCATTGTAACAGGCGCGGGAAGTCTGCGTCGGTAATATTCATGACAGTCTTCGGTAAAACAGACGAACCACCGAAAGCAAAATCAGAAAAATACTTGCCAAAAAATGATGTCTGGAGGACGGCAGGCTCGAGCAGCCACATCCCCCCGCATTCGACAGCTCAAGCTGGAAGCGCGCGGCAGGCTCAGACGATTCCACATCCAGGGAGGTTTTGCCGAGGTTGAGCACGGCCACGGTGATGCGCTGAGCGTGAGGGCTGTCCAGGGAGAGGGAGAGGGTCTCACCTGGTTGAGCGGCCAGCACCTGCTGAGGGGGTGGCAAGGGGCCTGTCTCCGGCACCACCTGAACAGCCAAACCCGCCCGGGCATCCGCAGGTGCGGTGAGGGTGAGCTCCAGGGCATCCGGCAAGGGGCCATCGTCCTTCACGAGCTGAAGGTATTGCATGCCGAGGGGCTCGACGTCTTCAAAGTCACCCCAGGCGGGAAGCTGCGCCGAGGTTACGTCATATCGGAATTTGACCTCGGAGTCTTTCCAGGTGGCACCTTCGGAGAAGTGTGCGCCCACGTCGTAGCTGCCGGTAAAGGCGCGCCAGAGGGCAAAAGAGGCGAGCAGTCCGTCCAGACCTCGGGGATCATGCGGGAGTGCAAAAGCCTGGAAGCTGTCGAGCAGGTCGGGTTCGTTGTCGGTGCCGTCCTGTTGAGCGTTCATCCAAAGGTCCGCTACAAAGTATGGTTGAGCGTCCGCTGCGTATTCCTGGAGAAAGTGCAGAAAAATGCTCGATCCATACGGGTAATAACCCGCTTCTCCGCGCGACGGAAACCAATACAACGAGTGGCTGGAGTTCTGCTGAAAAGCGGGGATAAAATCCGCGTAGTCGTTGACCTCATCAAACACCACCTCTTCCATCCAGGTGGCGGTCATCTCCCAGGCCCACGGCCCCTCTCGGAAGTCCATCGCCGCTTGAAGGGCATGGTTGAGCTCGTGGGCCACGTACACCGGCATCAAGGCAGGATCAATCTCTTCGTAGAGCACAATATAGGTGGAGCACGACTGTCTGCCATCGTTGGGGCGCATGTCGCGATAGGTGGGCACGGTATAGGCACCACCCGAGGTTGAGGCGTAGGTGGCGAGGTAAAAGTCGAGCTTATCGTCTCCTCCGGCGGTCTCATCGGGTTCTGGGGGCAAAAAACCCAGGGTCTGCACCTCGAGGCGATAGGAGGTCTCCGCCAGCGCCAGGATGGAGGCGGCCAGCTCCTGCTGCTCGAGCAGGCGATAATGCACTCTTAAGGGCAAGGTATCGGAGGCGATAGAGCCTTCGGAGGGCACCGGGGTGTTGGTGGCGGGAAAGATAGAGGGAAATCGTCGCTCGAGGGCCCAGAGGGGCGGGGAGGGCAGGAGCCGAAGCTGCTCCAGCAACACCGGGGTGAGACAGCGGGGAAACCCTTCCGCGTGCGGGTGAACGATGGACGCAGGCGGGTGAACGATGGGTGCAGGCGGGTGATGCGCGGACGGCGCGGCCCGCAGCGTCTCGGGTGTCCACAACAGCATGAGACACACAAACAATCCGCGTCCGCAGGCGCTCAGCGCAGGCAGCAGACGGGGCGTTGAGGGCTCCCGGTGGGTGTGAGGGGTCAAACGTGGCACTTCCTGCCTCCCATAAAGTCGGGGGAATCCCCTGGCGTTGACATTCCGGCCCCCCCTCCGTATCATAAGCCTTTCCGCCTGTCCCATATTCAAGGATGCTCGCCCGTGGATGCCGTAGCTCTTTTTGTAGACTACGAAAACGTCTATATCTCGCTTGCCAGACATGCGACCCATCCTCTTCGACACATCCAGGTGGTGCGTCTGTTGCTGAGCCATGCCCAACGAGTGGGTATCCCTCGCCACCTGCTGGCCTTTGCAGACTGGGATCGATTTCCGGGGGCTCAGCGGACGCTGGCGACAGCAGGCTTTGAGACCCGTTATGTGCCCACCTCCCACGCTGGAAAAAACAGCGCCGATCTTGCCCTTCAGCTCGAGCTGCTCAAGCTGCTCACCCTTCGAGAAGCGCCGGAGATCTTCATGCTGGCCAGTGGAGATCGGGATTTTTTGACCACGCTGGAGGAAATCCGTCGTCAAGGACGTCGTGGGGTGGTGTTGGGTGTCGATGACTCTACCTCATCGGTCTTAAAAAAGCACGCCCACCGCTTCATTCCGCTGGTGCTGGCGGATGAGTCCTCGTGGGGAGCCGAGCAGGAGAGGGCAACCACCCCGTCGGGTTCTCCGCAGAGCCTCGGTGAGCAGGAAGGGGAAGAAGCTCGCGAGGGCCTCTCTCATGAACGCATCGACATCAGCGTCGAGCGTCCCAAGCATGCGGCGGTGGCGGAGACGGGCCTCAGTGTGGGGGGAGGGGCTCGAGCGGGGGGGCTCCGGGTGCCCACTTCTCTTGCGTTGCACGAAGAACAGGTGGGGGAGGGGGTCCGGCAGGTGCTCGCTCAGGTGCTGCAAGAGCGGGGACAGTCTTGGTGCTCCTACCGTCTGCTCTGTCAAGCATTGGTCTCGCGGGGGGTGACTACGGAAGGGGGGGCCTCACGCAGCCTGGATGCGGCGGTGGAGGCAGGGCTGATTCAGCGGGAGGAGGTCTACCAGGAGGGACGGCGGCAGGTGCGGTTTTTGTTGGGTCCGTCCTCGAGTGTGCGGGTACAGGTACGCGGACAAGGGCGCTCGCCTTTGACGCGCCCGGTGTCGGGGAGGGGAGGGGAGGCAGCCGAGGTGGAGCGTGCGCGCGTGGGAGGGCCACCGGCGCTGGTATTGCGGCTGGAGCCGTGGCAGGAAGACTGGCGAAGTTTTACCTTTGTGCGGATGGTCTGGGTGCTGGATGATCTATTTCGTGACAAACCTGAGCGATTTTATGCCACTCCTTCCACCCTTCAGGAGCACTTGAACCCGCTGGCGCTGGATCAGAGCGAAGAAGAGCGCTATTTCTGGCTGCATCAGGCGGTGGACTGTGGTTTCCTCCGCCGTGAGGTGAAGGAGCAGCCGGGCCAGCTCCCCCCTCGGCTCTATCGATATTATTTTCAGGCGCAACATCCGCTGGTGAGCTGGGCTCGAGAGCTGCCGCGAGCGGTGGTGGCCAGTCTGGATCGGCTCCAGCAACTACGTCCCGAGTGGCCGGGTGCGGCGTTTAACTACCTGCTGAAGCTGCTGAGCCTGCATCCGCTGGTGGCCCATCTGCCGCTGGAGCTCAACCCCGCCCGTCAGCGGGAGTGGCTCAACTTTCTGCTGCAAGAAGGGCTGCTCACCCGCCAAGAGGTGCCCGATGCCTTTGAGCCGGATCGTCGCACCACCCTGGTCTGTCTCGAGCGCACGCATCCGCGAGTGAAGGCCCTGCTGAGCCTGCCCGCTCAGCCCCGTGTGTTGCCGGATGCGTGGGCCATGCTCTTGACGGTGTTAACCCTCGATCATTTCCTGCACTGGCTGAGGCTGAGGGCACCCGAGGAAGACTGGTTGCCGCTGGTGACCCTCAAGGGTTGGCTGCGGGAGCTGCTGGGGGAGCAGCTCACCCGCTTGACCCTGGCGCAGTGTGAGCAGGAGGGGCTGATTCAGATCGAGCGGTTTGCCAACAAAGGAGCGGGAGAGGCGACGGTGGCAGGGGTGCGGCTCAGGCTGGATGCCCCGCATGTGCAGCAGGTGCTTCAGCAGCGGGATGCCGCGTTGAGGCTGGTGCTGAGCCTTCTGCGTCACCGGGCGGTGGTGCCGAGTGGTCTGCTCGAGCAGCGTCTTCAGGGGGATGGGCGTTTGGGAGAGAGTATGCTGGAGCGGCTGGCGTGGCTTCCGCTCCTGGAGCAGACCCGGGTATTGCTGGTGGAGCGGGAAGAGGGGCAAGGGTTTGAGCCACGACGTGGCTGGGTCTGTCGGCTGAATACGCGGGAGAAGTTTGTGGGGGCGCTGGTGAGTCGGCTGCTTCAGGGAACAACAGACGGACAGATGTCTGTACAGTCATCGATACAGTCAGCCGTACAATTAAAAGTACAGGCAAAAGAAAAGCTACGGGGTGCTCTCGATGGAGATCCAGAGCCGTCATGAACATTGATCTGGAGCAGCGCACCGCCCGGATTGGGGTCCGGGAGCTGATCGGGCCGGAGGCCACCCGCTGGGATGTGCCGTGGTTGCCCAAACGAGGGCAGCTCGGCACCGCCCTCCACAGCGAGCGGCGCAGGCTCCGGGAGCAGGCCCAAGAAGGGTATCTTGGTGAGCACGCTTTTGTCTGGGAGCTGCTGCATCGGGACTATCGGGTGAAGATTCAGGGGCGCATCGACGGGCTCTATCCCAGCGCAGGCGGCTGGGTGGTCGAAGAGGTCAAGAGTATGGCCCTCGAGGGCGGAGAGCTGGGGCGGCTGACGGAGTACGATCTCCCGGCGGCGCGTATGCAGCTCCTGCTCTACCTGCATGTGCTGTCTGCTCAGGGGTACGGTGAAGTGCGCGGGGAGCTGGTCATCTGCTCACTCTTTGAACGCACGCTGGAGTATGTCCTGCCCATCCGTTACGATGTACGGGAGATCGAACGGTTTTTGCTCACCCGCCTCGATGAGCTGCTCGACGATGCGGAGGCGCGGGCGCGCTGGCTGGCCGCTCGGCGGGCGCTGGTGGAGCAGATGCACTTCCCGTATGACGCTTGGCGAGACGTGCAGGTGTCGATGTTTGAAGAAGCCTCCGCCTGCTTTCAGGGAGAAGGGGCACTCTTGATGGAGGCTCCCACCGGCACCGGAAAAACAGCGGTCTCCCTCTATGCCGCGTTAAAGTACGCCCTCGCCCATGACCTCAAGATCTTTTTTGTGACTGCCAAGACCTCGGGACAGAGCAGCGCACAAGCCTTTCTGCGCCGGATGATGCAGACGTTGCCTTCTTTACGGGCCTTAACCCTCACCTCACGGGAAAAACTCTGTCCTCATCCTGTGGTGTACTGTCACCCGGACTTTTGCCCACATGCAAGAGAGTACGTAGAGCGGGTGCGGCGAAGCCAGATCCTGCCCGAGCTGCTCTCTCAGGGCCTGCTGGATCGCTCCCACTTCGCACAGGCGGGCGAACAACACCTGCTCTGCCCCTTTGAGCTCTCCCTGGAGCTGCTCGACCAGGTGGATGTGGTGATCTGTGACTATAACTATGTCTTCTCTCCCACCTCCACCTTGCGGCGGATCTTCGTCGAACGTCCCTATGACCACTACCTGCTGATCATCGATGAAGCACACAACCTGCTGCCACGCGCTCGAGAGTATTACTCCCCGCTGCTGTCTTGGCGAGCGGCGCGACTGCTGGAGGCGCACGGAGAGCAACGGCTGGATGCGTCGGGATATCGTCTTCAGCAGCTTGCACTGAACATTCAGGAGTATCTCTGGACGTGTTTATCAGAGGCTGGCCTGACGGAAGTGCAAGAAGGCACCGTGGAGTGTGTTCCCGATGTCTCTCAACTGATCGCTTGGCGAGACACCCTGGAGGCGCTGCTCCTTGATGACCCCCTCCGCCGCAAAATCCCGCCTTCTCCCGGTCAGGAGGACATCCCCCTGGCGTTCTATCGCCAGCTCCACGCCTTTACAGAGGTCGCCCGCTCCCTCGACTCAAGCTCCACCCCCCTGATCGAGCGGGAGCAGGATGAGGCCCGCCTCCGCATCCTCTGTCACGATCCTTCCAAGTCGCTCCACAAGCGGCTCGAGGGCTTTCATGCGGTGCTGGCCATGTCCGCGACGCTCACGCCCACGGACTTTTACCGCCAGCTCTTGGGTTTTGAGGCGTCCGCGCTGAGTGCGTCGTTTCCTTCTCCTTTTCCCCGTGCGCATCGGGGGGTCTTTATCGTGGGAGACATCGACGACCGCTATCACGAGCGCCCCGCCGCCATTCCCAAGCTCCGCAAGGTGGTTCAGCAGGTGCTCGAAGCCCATCCCGGCTGTTATGCCCTCTACCTTCCCAGCTTCGAGTTCTTAAAGACCTTCAGCGCCAGCCTCAACCTGCCGGACTACGAGCTGTTGGTGCAGGACGCTCGCATGGACGATGGCATTCGTGCGGCGGTGATGCGCCGACTCGCCATGCCGTTGGCAGCGCGTGGGCTCTTTCGTGGTTATCGTGGACGCCTGCTGCTGGCGGTTCAGGGGGGCAGCTTTGCGGAGGGCATCGAGTGGCCGGAAGGGGTGCTCTCGGGCATCATCATTGTCAGTCCGGGCTTGCCTCGGATGGATGTGGACCAGGAGCTACATCGGCGGCACTTCGACGAGCAGAACGGTCAAGGTTTTGAGTACACCTATCTTTATCCGGGTATGGCCAAGGTGATCCAGGCGGCAGGTCGGCTCATTCGCCGAGAAGAAGACCGAGGTGTGGTGGTGCTGGTGGGCAAAAGATTCGTGCAAAGCCGGTATGCACAGCTCCTTCCCCGTGAGTGGTACGATAGATCTCCGGCTGAGCTGGAGACAGAAGACCTGGCTGCTGAGCTTCAGCACTTCTGGACCCGCATGAGCTCCTGAGTGGGGTTCTCACAGGGCCCAGATCACCCCTTCGGCGGCCACGGCGGCTGCTACTTCCGCTGAGACTTTCCAGCCTCCATCCGGCGTGCGTGTTGCCGTGGGCACCTGCGGGCGCGCCTGACCTTCTCGCTGCAAGATCACCAGTCCCAACGCCACCAGTGCATCCGAGAGGTCCGGGTCTCGTTGTTTTGCGCCTCCCGAGCTGTAGGTCATGCAGAGCTGGGCCAGCCGTGGCTCCAGCTTGAGCGTAATCGCTGCGTCTTTGAGGTGCGTGAGCAGGCGTGTGAGGGCTTCTTCCGGCTGCTGTTTGTAGTTCCGCAGCCCCAGGGAGCGCATGGCGGCTCCGGGATAGACCTCGAGCAGCAGGCTGGGTGAAGGGCTTGATGCGTGCGCGCTCCCCGCAGTGGGTGTTTTATCGCTTCCCTCGAGTGGCACCTCGAGCGGCACCTCGAGCGGCACCTCGAGCCCCGAGAGCTGATACGCCCCGTGCGTGCGCAGGTGATGCAGGAGCGAGGCTCCCAGCAAGGTCATCGGCAGCAGGCACGGATTAACATCCTTGAGGGCAGGTTGAGCCTGAGCATGGTGATCGGTGAGCCGCTTCTGCCATAGGCGAGAGCCTTGAACGGTGTAACGAAGTGTAGCAAAAGGAGCATAATTCAGAGCAGTGTTTGCATGCTCCGGCAGCGGAAGCTGGGACGCCACCCGCGCTTGAAAGGTCTGCCAGTCTCCCGGCACCGTCTGCTCACCCAGTCGCAGGGCTTCGTCTTGCAGCAACGGGTGCGGAATCGCAAACGAGAAATCAAAACCCACCCGCGCTGGATGAGGCCGCGCCAGCAGCAGCTTCACCAGCTCAAACACGCTGAAGCCCGGGGCTCGACCCTGCGCCATACGCTCGAGCACTCCTCGGTTGAGCCCATGCACACCCACCTCGTAGACCCGAGGGGCGAGCCGAACGGCCTCCAACCCCACGATTTTTCGACGCTGCTGAGCAGGAAGGGCAGGGCCTCCAAAATCGAAGGCCCAAAGCCGCTCGAGCTCTGGCGGCTCCGACATACCCGGCTCAGTCGGCATAGGCGGCATCTGCAAACGCACAGCTCTCAAGCGCCCCTCGGTTTTTGACCTCTTCACCGTCGAGCTCAGCTTGAAAATAGACTTCGGCGGTGCTGCTGTCCCAGCACTGATGGGATTTGACCTCGTGAGCGCCGAGGTCTCCTCCGTTGATGATGCCGTCGCAGCGTCCGCTGTGATCGGCCAACCAGCGGGAGCGGTAAGCGTAGGACTCTAGGAGGGCCTCTCCCATGCCATCGTCATACCCATCGCGCATGCGGAACCAGTCCAGTTTACCGGTGATGTCGGCATTTCGGTCAAACTCGAGCACGGCATCGCTGATTTCCCCGCTCTCGAACATGAAGTCGGTAAGCTGGACATTGATCTCGCGTGCGCCTGTGCCATCGTATTGGTAGCCGAAAGACGCCTGCCCCTTGCGCTCTCCGCTGGGCTGGAGGGCCTCGAGGTTGTCGTAGTCCAGCACAAACGAGCCGCTGCCCGCTTCACGGATGCTGCCTTCTTCGATGAGCCCGAAGATGAGCTGAAGGTAGTCTTCGCTCAGGGTGTTGCTGCCCTGGAAGGAATAGACATAATCGCCCTCTTCCCCCATCGACATCCGCAAGCGCAGGTTGAGGGTTCCGTCTTGGCTCTCCCACGGTCCCCACTGGTAGACCCCGTCTTCGACCTGCTGAGGCCGGTAATCGGTGACGGTATCCAGTCCGTTGAGCACGTAGGCGACGGTGGCATTGGCGCGGGTGGCCAGCTCGAGGGTGCCATCATAACAGGCAGCACTCTCTACGTCCGTGTCGTCGAGGGTCGGGAGTTTGCGAAATGCCTGCTCCAGCCCTTCTCCGGCAGAGCTCATACGTTCCGCTGAGGTCTCTTCTGCGCCTGGAAAATCGACGAGCAGAGACGCGGCTGAGGGCAAAACATCAACAAAATCGCGCGCGGGGGCAAGTCCACATCCCGTCAAGGGCCATAAAGCGGCGCTGAGCACCGAGAGGGTGAGCCATGTTCGCATATGAAAAGTACCTCCATCATCGGGAAATTGCAGGGCGAGCGGGTAGAACAAGCGCTCGAGGTCATGTTATTGGACCCGGCAGGGCCTTAAATGTGGAAGGATAAGCGAGGGATTTTCACAGGGCGGCTCAGAAAGCGTGGTTGAAGGTCAGATAAAAGCCGGTGGTATTTTCCAGCGGTGCAACGCCATAGTCCAAGCGGATGAGGAAGTTGTCGTTCCAAGCCACTCGGAGCCCACCGCCTGCGGTCACATGCAGGTCGGTCAGGCTTCCTTCGGAGGCATAATCCGCCCACACCCGCCCGATGTCCGAAAACGCCACCAAACCCACGTTGATCTTCTGAGTGCCACCGGCATACACTTCGACGGGGGTAAAGCGCAGCTCGGGAGAGAACAGGAGCTTCACCTTGCCACCATAGCTATAGGAGGGGATGCCTCGCCCGGAGCTGCTGCCGCCCAACACGCTGTAGTCGCGGGAGCCGCCTACGTTGTTGAGCTCAAAAAACGGCACATCTCCAAACAAGAAGTCACCCATGATGCGCGTGGCAAAGACCGTGCGGGGCAGCAGGGTCCAATAATGCCGAGAGGTCAGATTCAGGCCCGCGTAGGCTGGCATATGATCGGCGGTATCGTCGGCGTTAAAACCTCCAAAATAGCCCAGTCGCACGGAGGCTTCCGCAAAAATGCCGTTGTTGGGGCTGGCTTCCATATCACGTCCGTCGAAGACCACCCCACCTTGAAGGTAGCTGACCACCCCTCCACCGTAGCCGTAGGGTTTGGTTTCCTCTAGGTAGCTCATCCAGGTGTCGTCTACGGCTCCGGCGACCTCCGGTGCGTATTGTTCGAGGGTGGCTTTGCTGTGGGGCGTGATGGTTGTATACTTGACTTGGAGTGCGTTGAACAGCTTCCAGGGGCCTTCCAAGCTACGCCGTAGGTTGAGAATCAGCTTGGGCTCGAGCTTTTGGAAGGAGCCATAATACTTGTAGATGCGCTCGTTCTGCTCGGGGGTCAGGCCGTCATAGCTGGTCATGTCCGGAATGGTGGCGCTGTTGCCGATGCCGTAGTAGTTGTTGGTCAGCACGCGGTCGAGCTTCAGGTACGAGTCCACGCGCCAGGGGGTGCCCATAAAGTTAGGGGCATCGAAATAGACCTCGTGATACCAGACGCGGTTTGTGGTCTGAAAAAATTGTACCGAGAGCTGCATCTTGTAGGGCTTCTGATTTTGCCCATAATCGTACATGGCGACCTTCACGCCGTATCCGAAGCCATCGTCGCTGCTGAAGTTGGCCAGGGGGAGCCCCGCAAAGCCGATGCCGGTGCGAAAGTCCTTCGATTTTGTGGCCTGAGCGGGTGCGTCGGAGGCAGTCGCGGCGTCGGAGGCAGTCGCGGCGTCGGTGGGGGTGGTGGGTTCTTCCGCTGCACCGGCAACGGAATGGAGCAGGAGCCAAGTGCCGGCACTCAGACCCAGTCGTGTGCCGGCATGCGTCGTGACAAGAGAGAACATCCGGGCAGGATGTTTGAGCGGGCTCATGGAATACTCCCAGGAAGTGGTGGATGAGTTTTGCGGTTGGTCAGGATAAGCCTGGCACGCCCTGAGGTGTGTCAGTGTCTTTACTGGATAACACGAATTGGCCAGCAGGGGTAGGCAGAAAAAGAATCTCCCTGCGACTCTCTGAGAGTGCCAAAAAATGAAAGAGCATCGTCATGGAGACATCTCAGACTTTGGAAGGCGCTTCGTCGGAGCTGCCGCTTCATACCACTTGCTGCGTGGTGGGGGGAGGTCCGGCGGGTATGATCCTGGCCCTCATCTTATCCCGGCAGGGGATTCCGACGGTCTTGCTGGAAGCGGCCCGCGATTTTGACCGGGACTTTCGAGGGGACACCGTACATCCCCCCACGATGGAGCTGCTCGAGCAGCTCGGCATGGCGGAGCAGGTCTTAACCCTCCCGCACCACAAAGTGTCTACTTTCACCTTGCCAGGTCAGCAGGAGGGTCAAGGGGGACTCTCTCTTGACTATCTCAACACCCGCTATCCCTATATTACGATGATGTCTCAGGCGATCCTGCTGGACTTTTTAGCTCAGGAGGCCAAACGTTCGCCTCATTTTACCCTCATCTTTAAGGCCAATGTCCAGGAGCTGATCTTCGAGGGCGAGAAGGTGGTGGGGGTGCGCTTCAAAAAAGAGGGGGTCTCCCACGAGCTGAGGGCCGTCCTCACGGTGGGGGCGGATGGCCGTTCTTCGCGCGTGCGTCGCAGCGCGGGCATCGAGCCTCAGAAGCTCACAGAAGGCATCGATGTGCTCTGGTTTAAACTTTCTCGCCGAGAAGACGAACACCACGGCAGCATGGGCCGGATCAAGGACGGTCGTATTCTGATCTTTCTCAACCGAGGGCATGAGTGGCAAGTGGGTTATATCTTCCCGAAGGGCAACTTCAGCGCGCTCCGAGCGCAGGGTATGGAGTCCTTCCGTCAGAGCCTGGTGGAGGTGGAGCCCGCACTGGCGGATCGGGTTCATCTCCTGCAAGACTGGAAAGATGTGGCCCTGCTCAATGTGGAGTCCAATCGAGTGAAGCGCTGGTATCGGGAGGGGCTGCTGCTGATCGGGGACGCGGCGCATGCGATGTCGCCCGTGGGAGGTGTTGGCATCAACTATGCCGTGCAGGATGCAGTGGCGGCGGCCAATGTGCTCCAGGAGCCGCTGAGACGTGGGGTGGCTCCGGTTGAGGTGCTGGCGCTGGTGCAGAAGGAGCGTGAGTGGCCCACCCGGGTAATGCAATATATCCAGGGGTTGATGCTGAAAATGCTCATCAAACGAGGGCTGGACAACACCAAGCCCTTTAAACCCCCTTTTTTCATGCGCTGGCGGCTCTTTAGCCCTTTGCCGCCCTGGATGGTGTGTTATGGCGTGCGAACCACTCGGCTCAAGCTGGTGTGAGGAGTGCTCATCGGCGGTTGGGGAGGGGGGTTATTGAGCTGCTCAGCCAGCTCGCGGAGCTTCCGAGTCCACCACCTTGACCACCTCGACGACACACTTCTTGAGCCCCACACAGATAATCGAGGCGGCTTTATATGATGTTCTCCCCAGGAGCTGGCGCAGTCGTGGACCCTCTTCGCAGTAACGTAGGAGCTGCTCTCGCGCTTCTTTTTGTTTCGCCTGGATCACCGCTTGCGAAGCACTCTTTTTGACGTATTTAAACTCCAGGATCCAGCCCCAGCGCGCCTTCGGATAACGTCGGTCCAGCCCCAGAAACAGGTCACAGTATCCACCGGGGGTCAGCTCCGGCTCACTGATCACGTTAAAGACGTCTCCTAACACGATATATCCCGCAAACAGAACCTTCACCACTTCTTCACGCATGTACTTCAGATCCTGGCTCGAGAGGATGTCCAAGACATGCGCTTGCAGGAGATTGCCCAGGGGCTGAAGCTCGCCATGATCGCCCAGCTTGGCCAGGCAGGTCTGGACATTCGGGATATTTACTGTGATCCCCTTCTGACGCAGCAGCAGCTCATACAGCTCCTGCCAGTGCATCTGCTTGATCACCCGATTCGGGACCATAAAGTGGACCCCATCGGTGGCTCGGGCCTCAAGGGTCAACAGGCCCATGTAAAACAACAATGATGGCAAGGTCATGGCACTGTGCAGATGATAGGCACTAAAGCTCGTCAGCAAACGTCCCGTGGTGCGTCCGGTCTGAACCAAGTCAAAGAGGGACTCCAGATAGGTGTCGTCATCCAGCTCGGGAGGCTGAGCGACCAGCCTCAGCTTGTCGTAGTCCGTGCGGCAGTTGTTGTCCAGCAGGTCTTCCGGGGGCATTTTCAGACTGGCAAGCTGCTGAAAGTAGTAGAACACCATGTCGGGATTAAATAAGGTCTCTTCTACATGCTGGTTGAAGCGGTAGTGGTCGTAGTTGTCCAGCAGCTCCTGAAGAATGACCTCCCGGGAGCCACATTCGGGAAAAGTGGCTGAAAACTGCTCCACGGCGAGGGCCACGTCGGCATGTGTGAGGCCCGCCAGGGCGTGGAACTGAGGCAATAAGGTCAAGTGAGAGATCACGTTAAACCCACTGGCCATGTCGTCGAGGACAATGGGCGTGACCCCGGTGATAAGCGCACGGTCTAAGCAGAACCCCGAGAACTTCTTCATCGCCTTGTAGAAGTTTTTGACAAACCCCGTCCCCATAAAGGCTTCCGTGTAGAGCGGAAAACCTCGCCGCGCTCGGGCCGGATCGTTGCGCATCTCCTCCTTGAGCTGGAGGGCTTC
>JBJTQF010000077.1:0-976 GCA_046075485.1 Myxococcota bacterium
GACTCGAGCCCCTGCGCGCTTCTTCCGACGTGCTCATCCCGGAAGTATATGAGCACTGCTTAGAACTTCCGAGAAGAAACCGGTGATTCCATCTTTGAGGTGAGCTGATGTGACCATACAGCTTTCTCACCCCCAGATGACCAGGATCTTCCGTTGTTCGGGTGTACGATGTGTCTCTACTTTGGGGATGATGGGGGCTTTGAGCGGGAGCTCTCGCCGCTCGGTGATGAAGAGCCAGGCTTGGAAGGACTCGGTGCCGTCACTTCCTTCGGGCCAGCTTAAACCGGAGAGGTATTCATCAAGCTGCTCCAGGCCCTCCGTGAGGGGATCATTGCCGTCGGGCCGCTGAACTTTGCACTCCACGGCCAAACGCACACCTTTATACTCGAGCAGGAGATCCAGCCTCCCGGAGCCGATGGCGTATTCTCGATCTACTCTCCCGCCACCATTCGCTACCCGATGTAAAAACGCCATCAACACGAGCTGAGGGGCGATTTCGGCATAAGGAGCGGCTCTCAGAAGCGGCGCGCCATGTTGTCGCCAGAACTTGAGGAAAGTGTCCTGCATCTTCTGGAGGCTCAACTGTCCATCCGGGGTGAGCCAGGTCGGGCGGATAGAGCCCAGAGAGACTTCCATGATATGGGTAAGCACGCGCGGGATGATCTGAGCATAGATCGGGTTGGCGATGACCAGACCTTCACGAGGTCGGTTCTCCATGAGCCCCAGATCGAGGACGTAGCGGAGGTCGTCATCCGGCACATCGGGGAGCATTTCACCGGCAAGCATGGGGACGAGGATGCCTTTGACCCGCTCTTCGCGGAGTCTCTCGGCAAGTGAGTCGAGGTGAGTATCTCGTCGTTGGATCAGGATTTCTTTCGCCTGCTCGACGTGTGCTTGTGTGAGGGACTGAGTCCGATCCTTGACAATGACCTGGGTGAGCTGTCGAGCGAGGGCATTGACCAGCCAGGGCTGACCT
>JBJTQF010000078.1:0-8635 GCA_046075485.1 Myxococcota bacterium
GCCTCTCGTGCGAAAGCGGAGCGAGAGGCGGACGCGGCGCGCGCGCAAGCGGCCCTTGAACAAGCAGCCCGTGCGGAGGCAGAGCGAGAGGCGGAAGCCGTTCGTGCAGAATCCGCCCTTGAACAAGCCTCTCGTGCGAAAGCGGAGCGAGAGGCGGAAGCGGCGCGAGCGCAAGCGGCCCTTGAACAAGCAGCCCGTGCGGAGGCGGAGCGAGAGGAGGAGGCGGCGCGAGCCGAATCCGCCCTGGTGCAAGCCTCAGCAGCCCTCGAACAAGCCTCTCGTGCGGAGGCGGAGCGGGAGGCGGAAGCGGCGCGAGCGCAAGCGGCCCTTGAACAAGCCTCTCGTGCGGAGGCGGAGCGGGAGGCGGAAGCGGCGCGAGCGCAAGCGGCCCTGGCGCAAGCCTCAGCAGCCCAAGCGCAGATGCAAGCGGCCCTTGAACAAGCCTCTCGTGCGGAGGCGGAGCGGGAGGCGGAAGTGGCTCGTGCTCAGCGAGCTCAGGCGGAAGCGCAAGCGGCCCTTGAACAAGCCTCTCGTGCGGAGCAGCAGCTTCAGGCGCTTCTTGCGGAGCTGGAGCGGTTACGTCGGTAGAGCAAATCGCGGGTCTGTGGGTATAATCGCTCATAGTTGTTAAATCTTCATCTTCAGTCTGTTTCGCGTCTTGTATCCACAACGCCGTGCCGTTCCGGCTCCACAGTCGTGGGCAGTGCGGCATAAGTGATGAGCCGGTCTCCCGGAAGAAGTGGCACACCACAATCCTCCAGCGTGCTCCACATCTCATCCCCCTTGCTCTCTAGGTCATTTCAGAGTAAGACCAAACAACGCCGCTGCATGCGGACGCGGATATGTGCGTGTGTGTCTCCATCGGAGGATTGACTGTGGCCGCAGATACCAGCCCCCATCTCGAACGACTCCTGGCCCTCGCTGTCAGTGCTTCGGCTCGCCTGCTCGCCCTCGCAGGTGAACGGGACGCCGAGAGCCTTTCCGAGAGTGTTGTCACCCTGCTTCAGCTCCCCAAGCTCAAGCCCAATGCACTGGCCCCTCACACCAGCGCCGTGACCACCCTGCTCTGGCTTCCCGGAGACCTCCTGCTCACCGGCACACGCTCCGGTCAGCTCTGGCTCTGGGAGACACGACCGCCCGAAACACGCAAAACCAAACAGAAAACAGACGACGACGAGGCCCTGCCACGACTGCGTCCACTGGCACATCTCACCGCCCACGCCGGAGCCGTCAGAGCCCTCTGCGCCGATCCCCTCGCACGCGGCATCTTCTCAGTCGGAGACGATGGCCAGCTCTGCTGCTTTCAGCTCGTCTCCGAGAAAAACGCCACCCGGCTCGAAGCCCATACCCGCCGAACACTCAGCGAGCAGCCCCTCCGCTGCCTTGCCTTCTTGCCCTCCGAGCGCCACACCCCCCTCGAGGGCCTGCTCGCCGTCGGCGGAGACGATGGCCTCCTACGCACCCTCACGCCCTCAGACATTCATAATACGTCAAGCACGCCCCGAGAAGTCGCCGTGGGCGAAGGAGGCATCACCGCCCTCTGTTTTACCGATGACGACCGGATCGCCGTCGGTGCCGCCGATGGCACGCTCCACCTGTGCTTCTACCTCGGCACCCCCGACCTCGAGCTGCGCTCCGCCGAGAGCCCCCACACCAGCGCCATCCGCGCACTCAGCCTCAGCCCCGCCCTCGAAGATGAAGCAGGTCGAGCACTCCCCCGTCGTCTGCTCTCCCTGGGACAAGAAGGCACCCTGCGCGCATGGCCCCTCGACAGCCGCCGCGCCCCCCGCACCCTCGAGCTCGGACGCCACGCCACCCCCACCACCTGGACCTGGCTGCCCGCTCCCCCCAAAGTGGAACGCGCTCAGCGTGGAGGCTCCCTCTTCATCGGCACCCGCGAGCGAGACCTGTTTCGCCTCACCCTCAACGAAGAAGGACTGCCCAGCGAAACGTTCGACCGCATCGGCTCCGAGCTCGAACGGCTCGAGTCCCTGATGCAAGCACGCGCCGCCAAAGCCAACCTCGCCGCACTCGAAAGTTTAATTCCACTCCCCGAAGATGAAGCCCGCTTGCTCATCGAAAAAGGTCTCGACGCCTCGAGCCCCGACGTGCGCATGGCCGCTGCACGCGCCCTCGCCCAGAGTGGTCGTCGCCTCAGCCGCCCCAAACTTCGCCAAGCCCTCCGCGATTCACGCGCCGATGTGCGCAGTGGAGTGTTTGAAGCCCTCTTGACCCTCGAAGGCCCCGAAAACCTCTCGCCCCTCAAAGTGGCCCTCAGCGGACCCCACGCCGATATCCGACTGAAAGGCGTACAACGCCTGCCCGCCCTGGCCTCCCGCTCGCTCCAAGTGGTCAACCTGCTGGTCGAGCGGCTCCACGACGATGAGCAAAAAGTACGGATGGCCGCCCTCGAGGGACTGCTGCAAGCCCGAAGCCCACGCATCGAAGCCCTCCGGCTCGCCACCCAACGAGGCCCCGCCGATGTCGGCGTTCAAGCCCTCAGCCTGCTCGTGCAAAGCAGCGAGCACCCCAGCCCCAGCACCCGGCAGCTCCTGCTCGAGAGCTTACAACATCCGCTCCAGCCCGTGCGAGAAGCAGCAGGCATCCATGTGCTGACCCTCCAGCCCAAGCTGCTCCACCCCCTGGCACAACGACACGCATCCCTCCAAAAGCTCTTCAGCACCCTCGACGGGATGAGACTCCGGCAGAGCCCTCCCGCCCCCCCCCTGATGAGCCCCCCCGAAGACAGCCTCGAGCCCCTTCCGCTCACCGAAGAGACGCTGGAGCCCCTCTTCGCCCTGCTCGCCTGCGCCGATCCCACCCTGGCCCTCCAGGGTGCCGGCCTGCTCGCCAGCCTCGGAGATAACCGCGCCGTCGGAGCCCTCCTCCAGCTCAGCCGGGAACCCCAACCCCGGTTGCGCCGCCTCAGCGTCGAAGGACTGCTCGCCGGAGCCCTCGCCATGCCCGACGACGAACGCTTGATCCAACGCCTCGAATGGCTGCTCGACGATCCCGTCGGAGAAGTCCGCGCCAACGCCTTCCAAGCCCTCCAGAGCCTGATCAGCGCCCAGGGCGCCCCCGGCCTGCTCATGTTAGGCGCTCGAGCCCTGCGCTCCAGCCAAGCCGATATGCGCACACGCGCCATCGGCCTGCTCGCCAGCTTCGGAGGCACCGGCAGCTTCGCCCACCTGGAGAACCTCCGCACACAGGCCAGCACCCTCCTGTGCGAGACCCTCCACGATGAAGCCAAAGAAACCCGGCACGAAGCCTTCCGCATCCTGCTAAGCTGGCATACATCCAACCCCGAGACCGCACTCCGCCTCGGCACAACCTCAGTCCACGCCGATCTCCGCCTCCGCGTGGTCCAGGAAGCCACTCGACTCAAAGCACCCTTCAGCTTCGAACTGCTGCTGGCACGCATTCGAGATGTCAGCGCCTCCGTAGGACTCGCCGCGTACCAGGCCCTGCGAGATGATAAGAATAGCAACGAACGCCCCGAGATCCATCACGCCGCCTTTGAAGCACCTCCCTGGGAAGTCCGCGCCGAAGCCTGCCGCGCCTGCCCCAGCGCCTGCGTCGAGGTCGCACGCCGCCATCTCCCCGCGCGCGTGCGAGAACCCGAACCGAGAGTCCACCTGCCCGCCATCGAAGCGGCAGATCGACTGATTCCAACAGAGCAAGAAGCCTTCGCCGCCGCCTTCGAGTCCATTTTCTACGCCCTCAGAGTCCGCGCCGGAGAGCTCGCCGGACTTCGACGAGATCTCCGGGCTGTCGAGCCCATGCTCAGCCTGCTCCAGATCCCCCCCACACACCTGCACTATCCCACGTCCGAGCTGCGCCAACGCGCCGCACGCGCCCTCGCCGATGTCGGCGATCCCGAAGCACTCCCCGCCTGCGTCACCCTGCTCCAAGATCCCGATGGCATGGTGCGTGAGCAAGCAGCCAGGGCCATCGCCAACGCCTCCAGACCCGGCGAAGAACAACGCCTCGTGGATGCACTCTCCCACGCAGACCTCGCCGTGAGAAGCTGGGCCGCCGAAGGACTCGCTCGCCTCGGAGACCCCCGCGCATTGCCCACCCTCATCGGCACCCTCAAAGATCCTCACCTGCCACTGAGAAAAGGGGCCGTGGTCTCCCTCACCGCACTCGGCCCCGAGGGCATCTCCGGCCTGCTGCAAGGTCTCGAAGACCCCGAAGCATCCCTGCAATCTCTGGTGCTCAGCGTGCTGGTGGCCCGAGATGTCGCCCTCCAACGGGCAGGACTGGCACCCGAGCTGCTGCTCAACGCCCTCGCCGCATCCCGAGGGGAGCTGCGCTTCGCCGCCGCTCGCGCCCTCGAAGTACGGCTCGAGAACAAAAGTAACAGCTACGAAGCCCTCGCCCTCGAGCTGCTCGGCCCCCCAAAACCCGAAAAAAACGCCGACCTCAAAGAATGGCCCCCCACAGCCAAACGAGAAGCCTTCTTACGCGCCCTGCTCGCAGGATTGGCCAGCGAACGCCCCTCTCAACGTTACGCCGCCGCTCAAGTACTGCTCCTGCGCGAGCAACCCCTCGCGTTCTGGAGCGAGTCCAAGCGCATGAGCGGGCTCCAGGATAGCACTCGCCCCCTCATCCCCTTCACAAGCTGGTCCGAGGAAGAACGCAAAGAACGACGCACCGGCTGGATTCGACAGCTCGTGTCTCGACCCAGAACAGAAGCACACTCACACACCGAGCGCGTACTCACCGTGCTCCGTTTCGCAGGGGCCGCTCGACCCCGCACCGTCCCCGCCAGCACCGAAAAATATCCCGATAGCGCCGGCCTCACGCGGCTGGTGTTCGGAACCTACGCGGGACTCGTGCGGCAGCTCCCCGAGAGCGGACAAGCTCAAGAAGGACATCCGGTCAGACGCGATAGCCTCGAGCGACTGGTCATCCTGGCCCAAAAACCCGAGATCGGACGCGGTGCCGTGCTCCCGCTGCTCCAGCTCGGCCTGCAAGATGGACACTATCTGGTACGACGCGCCGCCAGCAACGCCTTACAAAAGTTCTTCCCCACCGGAAGCCTCGAGCCCTTCACCCTCATGCTGCGCTCTCGTGCAGAAGATATGGGCCACGCCGGATTGGAAGGACTGCTCGCCGCGTTTGATGCCAGCCAAGTCGGCGCTCAACCCGGAACACAGACCCTCTCAAGCCTCGCGCAAGACGCCCGCACGCGCGTGGTCGCCGGATTAGATGCGCCTCACCCCGAAGTCCGCGCCACCGTGTTGGCCCGCCTCAGCCGGCTCTACCCCGCCGAGAGCCTCGAGCCCTGGCTGCTCGGGCTCCGCTGCGCTCAAGCAGATGTCAGACGAAATGCACTCGACCGACTGCTCCAAGCCCTCGACGCTCGACAAGCACGCAACAACACCCCAATTCAAGAAGGAGAGCAGGCAGGACAGAAGCCCTCTCTCGAAGAAAATGCCCTCGAGCAAGCCCTCGCCGAAGCCTTGAGCAGCGAGCATGAAGATCTCCGGCTCAAAGCAGCGGTGGCCCTGGCCGCACGCGGAGAAGGTCGCGCCGTCGAAGTGCTCGGGCTGGCCCTGCGCTCCGAAGAAAGCAGCACGGTGGAACGCGCACTCCAGGCACTGGAAGGACTGGCGCGTCGGCAGAATACTCAGGCGGAACCCGTGGCGGAAACCCTCCTGAACCGGCTCGAGGACGATCCCGATAAGACCGCTCCACGCGCCAAGATTTTGGCCGCCCTCGGCAACGTGGGCTCACCCAGCGCAGCAGAGACCCTCTGGCGAAGCCTCGAAGCCGATGATGCCTCCCACCGTGAGGCAGGCTTCAGCGCCCTGTTGAGGCTGGGATTAACACCGCGTGGGGTCGAGATCCACTCGACGCTCCCCCATCGACCCGCTGAGCCAGCACCCGCCTGGAGACGATTGGCCGTAGGACTCGAGCCGCTCCCGAATCAACGCCTGCTCTTCGAGGAGAATAGCACCCTCAACACCCTGCAACGACTGGCTCAAAGCCCCCTCGAGGCCGTGCGCGTGAAGGTGGCATCACTGCTCTATCATCTGGACCTGCCCGCGTGCGAAGCACTGCTCCTGCGCTTGATCCAAGATCGTGCGCCCTCCGTGCGGATGGCCGCGTGTGATGCCGCCCGACTCAGAATCCAACGCCTCGAGAGCGCCGCTCTGACCCCACTCACCCAAGCCCTCCGCGCTGGACGTCGAGAGCTCGTGCTCAGCGCCGCGCGTGGTCTGGCCCTTCGCCAGAAGAAAGAAGCCCTCCAGCCCCTGCTGCTGGTGCTCAAAGCCGGAGAACCTCACGAAAAAGAACCTGCACTGCTCGCCTTGGCCCGGCTCGGCGACCGGCGCGTGCTCCCAGAGCTCCAGGCACTGCTGACACTCGACGAGGACAAGACGCCAGAGCAGCTCGAGCTGGCCAATGCCACCTACGAAGCACTCGGCGCCCTGCTGCCCACGCTCGAGGAAGAAGACCGCCTGGATATCCGCAAGCTGTTCGAGGAGCTGCTGCGCTCCGGAAACGATGGCCAACGCCTCCGAGTGCTGCGTGGACTCCAACATGCAGGCGATGAGAAAAGTCGCATCACCCTCGAGCAAGTGGCACTGGATAAACGACAGCAAGGCTCGCTGCGACTCACCGCGCTGGAAGGGCTGGCCTGGCTGAGCGAAAAAGGCTCTCGGCCCGTGCTGGAGCATATCGTCCAGACAGAAACACATGGGCTGGCAGAAAAAGCACTGGAGGGCCTGCTGGGATTGGGGGAACCTCTGACGGCGTATCGGACGGCACTCGGCGCTCAGCACGAAGGACTTCAGCAAAAGGCAGTGGATTGGCTGGCGAAGGAGGCTCCACCGGAGGCGCTCATCGAGACCCTGGGGTCACAGGCTCAGGCGGGAGGACTCCACAGCAGCTCGGCTCAAGGGGCTCGGCTCAGAGCGACACTCCGGCAAGGGCTGCTGCGGAGAAGCTGGCGCGCAGAAGATCGGCTCACGCCGCTGCTGGTGGGAGAGCTCCCGCAGGTCAGGGCGGAAGCAGGCTGGCTCACCGGAGGATTGCCCGATGCATCCGTGGAAGGGCTGGTGCCCGGGCTGGAGAAAGGGCTCGAGCAGCTCCGCCAAGCTGCGGAACGGCTGCTGCGGAAGCGCGGCTGGCCCGTGCTGAGCACACGTCAAAACCTCGAAAACCTGCGGGTCACGAACTACGATCAGCCGGAAGTTCAACGGCTGCTCGACACGGTGGAGGCGGTGGAAGCACTGGTGTGGGCGCTCGAACAGCGAGGTGCGGCGGCTCCGCAAGACACACGGACTCGAGCAGTGCTGCAACAGTTGAGGCAGGAGGAACGGCTGCCCGAGTATGTGGTCACGCGGGTGAAACGTCTGCTGGGTGATACCGGACAAGGAGAGCAGGCGCTGCTGGCGAAGCTCTCTCCGGCGCTCCGGGGGCTGCTGAGCGCGGAGGCGGTATCGGGGCTGATGGCGCTGGCGCAAGAGGCAGGTCAGTCTCCTGCTCGACTGGAGGGACTCTCGGCGTTGGGGCGACTGGGGACAGTGGAGGCCCGTCAGGTGCTCGAGCGGGTGCTGGCGCATCCGGGAGAGCCGGAAGAAGTTCGGAAGGTTGCATTTCGGGCGCTGCGTCGGGTCGTCCGTCGAGAAGCGTCTCGTGGGTGAGTCGGTGGATGGTGAAATACAACGGATTGACGAGGCTGGGATGAAAAATCCGGGCCGTATAAAAGAGCTGTGCATGGGCCGTATGCTGGGCTTGTTGGGTGTGGTGGTGCTGGGGCTGAGTCCTTCACTGGTGAGGGGGGATGCGGCGCTGGACAAGGCGCTGGGGGATGCCAAGGCGGCAGCGGATGCGCTCGAGAAGCGCTGTGGTGGTGGTGGTGGTGGCAGTAAGCTCGTGATGAACACGAGCGATAACGACTTGGTGGAGCTGCTCAAGGAGCTGGGTTACTCCAGTGTGACGGTGAAGGATGCGGGCAAGATCACCTTTAAGATGGAGGGCATGAATGTGGTGCTCTTTAACCTGAAGGGGACGTTGCAGCTCTACGTGGGGGTGTCGGGTGCTCCAACGGATCTGGAGAAGATCAACAAGTGGAACACGAACAAACGTTTCTCGCGTGCGTATCTGGATAAAGACCGGGATCCGGTTCTCGAGAGCGATTTGGTGGTGTCAGATGGGACCACGCGGGAGGCGCTGAGCGGCTTTATCCAGCTTTATGGGCAGTCGCTGGTGGCGTTCCGCCGTGAGGTGCTGCCGTGAGGTGCTGCCGGAGGAGCTGGTGGCGGCGCTTACGCCTGAAGCCCTTGCGCTGCTGAAGTCTCACCTGAACTGAGTGCTCTGCTCACAAGCCTACTGGTCAAGTCTGCTCACAAGCCTGCCTGTTAACTCTCTCCACATTGAGAATTCCGCTCTATATCGTGGAGTGACTCTCTGGATTTGGCTACTCAGCCGTGCGTGTGTATTTCATGGGGTGGAGTTTTGGCTCATTCGGGAGGGTCTCGAGGGAGGGGTATCTAAAACGATTGACAGGGGGTGAGGGAGTGTTGTCAGATGGAGCAGGAATGCAAAACCTGCACCGGAGTAAGGGATGGGTCGTCGGAAGTCTTCTGTGCCTGGGCATGTGGAGAAGGTGGAGCGTCGA
>JBJTQF010000079.1:0-7247 GCA_046075485.1 Myxococcota bacterium
CATTAACACTCTCAAAACGCCAGCCCTCCGATGGCTCAAGCCCCACCAGCCGAGCAAGCTGGTCAGGTCGAGCCGCACTAAACTCATAAAAAAGGGAATCGGTACGCACACAGGACTCCTCAAGACTCAACAGCATGCTCAAGAGGCTGAGCTTTTCTGTCATAACATGAGGCTCCAAGTTCTACCAGTTGAAAAATGAGCAGCGCCAATACAATTTAAACATCAAACAAAAGATGTTGTCGATTGCCAAAGAACGTAATGTGTAAATTCCGACACCCACACCGACCTGCAAGCGCCGCTCCACCCATCCCATCACCTCCGCATGTGCTCCCATGCGATACTGCCGCTCGGTGCGCCAGCGGATCTGCGCTCCATTGACTTCCCCCTCCACCTGTCACACAATCCCCTCAGCTTAATAGAGGACTCTCCGTCCTCCCCCCAAGACCCTTCTGCCGTAGGAGACGGCCATGCAGCCAGGAGCCCCCCCCAGACGCTCGAACCCCTATTATCACATGCTCGTGTGGCTCTGTTTGGTGATGATAAGCTGCCAAAGCATCACCCCCAGCAGCAACCCCATCAGCGAGGCACCCCCCAGCAGCACCCAGGAGAAAAGCATGCAGGTGGCTAATCCCCTTGATCCACTCCCCAACACAGCAGAGGAAGCCCTGCCCTCAGGTCTGGCGCTCAAGCTGTCCGAAGGACAACCCGACGCAGGCACAAATGCCCCCCTCCCCAGACCCCAAACCGCACGGCTCGACGATGGCACCACTCAGCGGGTGCTCAAACGTTTGCCCGACTTGACGCCCGATCCCAACGCTCAAGTAGACTTTAAGCTGCGCCCCGGCTCATTGCCTCCGCCTCGGCCCGGTAAGACCCTCGAGCAGCCCTTCCCACCCCCCGAAGCGCCCGAAGTCGCCCCCGAAGTCGCCTCCGGCCCCCTCAAAGTCGAGCGGTTTGCTCCCGAAGGGGATGTGGACCTTGCCCCACACCTCAGCATCACCTTCAACCAGCCGATGGTGGCCGTCACGTCCCTTGAGACTTTGGCACAACAAGAACCACCCGTGGTCTTAACCCCCAAACCCGCCGGAAAATGGCGCTGGATCGGCACCCGCACCCTACTCTTTGAGCCCGAAGGCCGCTTCCCGATGGCCACCGAGTACACCGTCGAAGTGCCCGCCGGAGCTCGCTCCGCCTCCGGCCAGCTCCTCGCCAATGCCTTCATCTCCCGCTTTCGGACCCCTCCACCCCAGGTCTTCCGAGTCCATCCCCATGACCTGGGCATGCCAGTCTCCCTCAACCCGACCTTCTTTGTGGAGTTCGACCAGAAGGTCGACCCCGACAGCGTGCTCAAAGCCCTCTCCTGGGGCGTTAAAGGACAAGGCAGCGTCCGTCAAGCCACCCCCGAAGAAATCCAAGCCGATGATGTGGTCTCCGTACTCGCGCGAGACGCTCAGCCCGGGCGTTGGGTGGCCATCAAACCCGCGTCTCCCTTGCCCTACGACAGCAGCGTGCAAGTCCGCATGGCCAAAGGCATTGTGTCCCTCGAAGGCCCCAGAGTCACCGAAAAAGAAGAACGATACCAACAACAAACCTATGGGCCCCTCAAGCTGGTGAGCAGTCAATGCGGATGGAATGGTCAGTGCCGACCCACCCAAGCTTGGCAGCTCGAGTTTAATAATCCCCTCGACGCCACCAGCCTCAAGAACGGCCAGCTCAACGTCTCCCCCGAGCTGCCCGGCCTGAAGACCAGCATCTACGGCAATGTGCTCACCGTCCAAGGACAGAGCAAAGGAAACACCACCTACACCGTGAATGTCCCCGCCACCCTCCGCGACACCTTCAAGCAGAGCTTGGGGAAAACCACCTCCGCCACCTTCAAAGTGGGCTCCAGCGAAGCCGTGCTGCTCAGCAATGTACGCCCCCTCGAGGTGCTCGACCCCTACGCTCGAGGCGGATTTTCGGTGTTTTCGATCAACCATCCCAAGCTGAAGGTGAAACTCTACAGCGTCACCCCCCAAGATTGGATGGCCTACCAGATCACACTTCAGCAACGCTGGAACCGACCCCGCAACTACAAATTCCCCGGCAAGCTGATCGAGTCGGTCGTCGAGGTCAAGAGCAACCCCGATGAGCTGGTCGAGACCCTCATCGACCTCAACCCTGCCCTCAAAAATGGTCGAGGCAGCGTGATTCTCCAGGTGGAGCCACTCAACCAACCCAAAGATGAATGGCGACGACAAGAGCTGATCACCTGGGTCCAGGTCACACAGCTCGGCATCACCGCGTTCGACGACGGGGAGCAAGTCATCGGCTGGATCACCACCCTCAAGGACGGCACCCCCATCGAAGGTGCCAATGTCAGCTTGATCAATACACCCGAGAAACGAGTCTCCACCCGCTCGGGATTGGTATCATTTCCTTCACCGAGCTCTCAGAGTGGTCCCATGCTGGTCACCACCGAAGACGACGTGGCCTTCCTGCCCGCGCACTATAACCTCTGGGATGGACAAGGCGGCTGGATCAAAAACACCCGCAGCGATACACTCTCCTGGTTTGTGTTCGATGACCGACATCTCTATCGACCCGGCGAGAAGGTCTCCTTCAAAGGATATGTCCGCCAGCTTGGGATGGGAAAAGGGGGGGATATCAGCCTCGCCAGTGGGCTCTCGTCCGTCGCGTATACCCTCAGAGACTCACAAGGAAATGAGATCAAACAAGGCCAAGCATCCCTGAGCACCCTGGGCGCGTTTGACCTGAGCCTCGACCTGCCCTCCGAGATGAACCTGGGCGATGCCTTCTTGGTGTTGAGTGTGGCGAGCGGACTGAACGGCAGCACCCATCAGCACAGCTTTGAAGTGCAGGAATTCCGCCGACCCGAGTTTGAAGTCAGCGCCAACAGCACCCCCGGCCCCCTCTTCGTAGGCGGATTTGCCACCGCTGAAGTCAATGCCCACTATTTTGCGGGCGGCGGATTGCCCGCTGCCTCCACCACGTGGAACCTTCAGGTGAGCTCGGCGAGTTTTACCCCCCCCAACCAAGAGGACTTCACCTTCAACGACTGGGTGCCCTGGTGGGGCCGCATCATCAACAGCGAAGACAGCTCGGATGGACAAGGGTATGCCTTCTCCAGCCAGACCGATCCGACCGGTACACATCGACTCCGCGTGGATTTTCTCTCGGTCAATCCCCCACGCGCCATGAACGTGCGCGCAGAAGCCACCGTCATGGATGTCAACCGTCAAGCCTGGACCGCCACCACCAACCTGCTGGTGCATCCGTCGAGCCTCTACGTGGGCCTCAAGAATGAAAAATACTTCCTGAAGGCCGATGAGCCGCTCGAAGTAGACGTGATCGTCAGCGACGTCGAAGGAAAACGGGTCAAGGATCGGAAGGTCTCGTTGAGCGCCGTTCGACTCGACTGGGTACAGGAAGAAGGAACGTGGTCCCAAAAAGAGGTCGATCTCCAACGCTGCGATGTGGTCAGCCTCGAAAAGAGCGTGCGCTGTGTGTTTAAACCCAAAAACGGAGGCCAGTGGCTCATCCGCGCCTACGTGCGAGATGATCAGAACCGGCTCAACCGGACGCAGCTCAGCCGCTGGGTGATGGGCGGAAAACAGCCTCCAGAGCGTGCGCTCAAGCAGGAGGAGGTGACGCTCATCCCCGATAAAAAGTCATATCAGCCCGGAGACACCGCGCAGATCCTGGTGCTCAGCCCCTTCTCCCCGGCGGAAGGTGTGCTGCGGATTCAGCGCCAAGGCATTCTCTCCACCGAAGTGTTCCACATCAAGGACGGCAGCACCACCCTCTCCATTCCGATCCGGGAGGAGTATTTGCCCAACCTCGGCGTGGAGGTGGATCTGGTGGGCAAAGCGCCTCGTCTGACCCCAGAAGGCACACCCGATGCCAAGCAGCCTCCACGTCCAGCCTTCGCCCACGGAGCGTTGACCCTCGACATTCCGCCGCTTGAGCGAACCCTGAGTGTGGAGCTCACCCCCGCGCTGAGTGCTCTGGAGCCCGGCGGGAAAACCAACCTGCACATCACCGTCAAGGATAAGTCTGGCAAAGGGGTGCCAGGGGCCGAGGTGGTCGTGGTCGCGGTAGATGAAGCGGTCTTGACCCTCACCGGGCATCAGTTCCCCAGTCCGCTGGAGACCTTCTATGCCGCACGGGACATCAGCGCCCAGGATCAGCATCTCCGCAACCAGGTATTGCTGGCCAATCCTGCCGAGCTGGATACAAGCGCCCTCAACGAGGGGCTGGGGATGCAGCGTGGGAGGGCCATGATGTTGATGAAGTCGGCTCCGGGTGGAGGGCCCGTACCTCCTCCGGCGCCGATGGCTGCGGCTCCGCTGGCCGCTGCAAGCATGAAAGAAGCCAACATGGAGGTGTCTGCCGACGCTTCGATGGCTGCGGAGCCCCTCGCCGAGGGTGGAGCGGGCCCTGCCATCGCCCTGCGCTCCAACTTTGATCCGCTGGCGCTCTTTGCACCTCAAGAGAAGACCGATGGGGCAGGTACGCTGACGGTGCCCATCACCTTGCCGGACAACCTCACCCGATATCGGTTGATGGCCATCGCGGTGGAAGGTGCGGTGCGATTTGGCAAGGGCGAGTCTACCTTAACGGCGCGTCTGCCGGTGATGGTGCGGCTCTCCGCGCCTCGTTTTTTGAACTTCGGCGATGCGTTTGAGCTGCCGGTAGTGGTGCAGAACCAGCTTGATAAACCCCTGGAGGTGGCGGTGGCGGTGCGAGGCTCCAACATCGTCTTTCCGCAGGGGCAGGGGAAGCGGGTGACGGTTCCGGCCAATGACCGAGTGGAGGTGCGATTTGCAGCGGCGCCTGAACGTCCGGGCACGGTGCAGCTCCAGGCGGCGGTTTCAGCGGATAACCATTCGGATGCGGCGACGGTGAGCCTCCCGGTGTGGACGCCGGCAACGTCGGAGGCGTTTGCGACGTATGGCCAGCTCGACGGAGGCGCAACGGCTCAGCCGATTCAGGCTCCGGAGGATGCGTTTTCGCAGTTTGGAGGGCTGGAGCTGACGACCTCCACGACGGCACTTCAGGCGTTGACGGATGCGGTCTTGTACCTGGTGCAGTATCCGTATGACTGTGCGGAGCAGGTGAGCTCGCGTGTTTTGGGGATTGCGGCGCTGCGGGATGTGCTCTCGGCCTTTAAGAGTGAGCAGATGCCGACGGCGGCGGAGCTGGAAGCGACGATGGCGCGGGATTTTGAGCGGCTGAAGCAGCTCCAGAACTATGACGGTGGTTTTTCGTGGTGGCGGCGCGGAGAGCCGACGTGGCCTTACCTCTCGGTGCATGTGGCTCATGCGCTGGCGCGTGCGAAGGCGAAGGGGTACGAGGTGCCAGCGGACATGCTCTCGCGGAGCACCTCGCACTTGCAGCAGATTGAGCGTCACATCCCGAGCATCTATTCGGAGGAGGCAAAACGTTCGATTCGGGCATATGCGTTGTATGTGCTGAATCTGTTGGGGCAGCCGGAGCTCAACAAGGCGAGGGCGCTGCTGAAGGAGCAGGCGATTGCCAAGACCCCGCTCGAGAGTCTGGGCTGGTTGCTGCCCACCTTGCTGACGGGGGGCAGTGGAAGTGCGGAGGTGACGGAAATTCTCCGGGTGCTCAAGAATCGGGCGACGGAGACGGCGAGCACGGCGGCGTTTGCGGAAAATATCTCGGACGGAGCGCATGTGCTGCTGCACTCCAACCGACGGACGGATGGGATCTTGCTGGAGGCGTTGATCCAAGCCGATCCCAAAAACGAGCTGATCGTGAAGCTGGTGACGGGCTTACTGGCGCATCGGAAGGCGGGTCACTGGCTGAACACGCAGGAGAACGTCTTTATCTTGCTGGCGATGGATCGTTATTTTAACACCTACGAGAAGGTGACACCGAACTTGGTGGCGCGGGTGTGGCTGGGCGCTGCTTTTGCGGGCGAGCAAAAGTTTGTGGGGCGGAGCGCCGACCGTCAGCAGCTCAACATCCCGATGTCTTGGCTGAAGGACGAGAAGCAGCTTCCGCAGGGCAAGGGCAACCTGATCTTGTCGCATGAGGGGCAGGGGCGGCTCTATTACCGAATTGGTATGCGCTATGCACCGAAGAACCTGGAGCTGAAGCCCTTTGATGCGGGCTTTACGGTGGAGCGGCGCTACGAACCGGTGGATAATCCGTCGGATGTGACACAAGACAAGGATGGCGTGTGGCATGTGAAAGCGGGTGCGCGGGTGAAGGTGAAGCTGACGATGGTGGCTCCGTCACGGCGGTATCATGTGGCGCTGGTGGATCCGCTCCCGGCGGGGCTGGAGGCGTTAAATCCGGAGCTCAAGACGACGGGCTCACTGCCGGACGAGAGCTCAGAGGTCGGGGTGATGGGTGCGGAGGGCTTCGGAGGTCCGGGACGTGGGGGCAAGTACTGGTGGTGGTGGCGTCCGTGGTACGAACACACCAACATGCGGGATGAGCGGGTGGAGGCGTTTACTTCGCTGCTGTGGGAGGGTGTGCATACCTACGTTTACTTTGCGCGTGCGACGACGCCGGGCTCGTATGTGGTGCCACCCACCCGAGCAGAGGAGATGTATATGCCGGAGACGTTTGGGCGGAGCAGCTCGGAACGGCTGAAGGTGGAGGACTGACGAGCGGTTGTCCAGGCAGGTGGGAGGCTCTGGGAAGGCTCAGGGCCTCCTTGATGCCTCCTCCATCGTGCCTCTATGCGGAGGATGAGGGGGTGCCAAGTGGCTCAAGTCCCGTTGCCGAGGGCTGCTTTGACGTGGGCTTGGGCTTCATCAACGGAGGTGGAGAGAAAGAGCTTATCTTGGAGGGCCTCGAGCAGCTCGAGGGTCTGACAGGCCTGTAGGCGGAAGTGGACCCACTCGACGGGTGGACCAAACCGGAGGAACCAGAACTTAAAGAGGCTCGCCTTTGTCGATTCAAGCCTTCCTTGTTGGACTCCCTGTTGGACCCCTTCCTGGAGACCTTGCTGGAGACCTTGCTGGAGACCTTGCTGGAGTCCTTTCTGCATGCCTTCTTCAAGGAACTCTTGGCCAAACTCTTGGAAAACGCGGGTCTCGCGTAGGGGCGTGAGGGTGATCATGGTGCGCCTCAAGTCCCATTGCCGAGGGCGGCTTTGACGTGGGCTTGGGCTTCATCAACGGAGGCGGAGAGAAAGATTTTCTCTTGGAGTAACTCCAGCAGCTCGAGGCTTTGGCACTCTTGGAGGCGAAAACGAACCCACTCTGCGG
>JBJTQF010000080.1:0-7791 GCA_046075485.1 Myxococcota bacterium
GCAAGGGATTCCATCCCTTGACCCGTGTTTTGTTTTTTGTGCTGCTTATTGAAGCTGAGAGGACACTGTCCTCTCAGACTCACCTGCAAGGGATTCCATCCCTTGACCCGTGTTTTGTTAGGGTGTGAGCAGTCCGACGAGGTGCGTGACGACCTCCTCTCGAGGCACGAACGTCTGGGCGCGGGTTTTTAAATTTCTGACATTCACCCCCCCTTTTCCCAGCTCTTCCCCCGTTTGAATCACCGCCCAAGGGATCCCTCTTTGTGTCCCATATTGAAGCTGAGTGCCCAGCTTCTGGAGCTCAGGATACACATCGACCCTCACCCCAGCCGCCCGGAGCTCCGACGCGAGCTTCAAGCATGCCCCCTTGACCTCTTCCGACGCGAGGGGCACCAGCACCTGGGTACGACAGCTCTCGAGGCTGAGCAGCTTTCGTTCCTCCAGCAGCATCAAAATCCGGTCCAACCCAAACGAAAACCCACACGCCGGCACGGTGCGGCTGCTGAACAGTCCGACGAGGTTATCATATCGTCCACCGGCGCCGATGCTCGAGCTAAAGCCTTCTACCTGGACCTCATAGATGGCCCCGGTATAATACGAGAGGCCTCGGGCGAGCACGGGGCTGATCTTGACTCGTCCTGCTGGGATCCCTGCTTGCTCGAGCCCACGGAGGATCTCTCCCAAGTTCCCCAGTCCGGCTTTTGCGCCTTCGTGCTCCCCCACGAGGGTCGAGAGTTGTTCCAACAGCGTCATGTTATCACCGCTCAACCCCATGAGCGTCTGGAGTGGCTGGAGCTGCTCGTGGGTAAAGCCGCGCTCCAGGAGCTCTTTGCTGACCCCATCCGCTCCGATTTTATCGAGCTTGTCCAGCGTGACCAGTGCCTCGACCTCCCGTGCTTCGGGGATTCCGGCGGCATGAATCAAGCCGCGCAAGACCTGGCGATGGTTGAGCCACACCGTGAAATCGGTAAACCCGAGGGCTGTATAGGTTTCGACTGCCATTGACAGCAGCTCGACCTCGACGAGCGACGACGTGGAGCCGGCCACATCCACATCACACTGATAGAACTCGCGGAAGCGTCCACGCTGAGGGCGTTCTGCGCGCCAGACGGGTGCCATCTGATAACGTTTGAACGGGCGGGGGAGCTCTCCATACATGGCCACCACCCGCGCCAGGGGGACGGTCAGGTCATAACGCAACGCGAGATCCGCCTCACCTGATTTGCCATCTTCTCCGCGCTTGAGGATTTTAAAGATGAGCTTTTCGCCTTCATCCCCATATTTTCCGGTGAGTGTCTCAATTTTTTCAAAGGCGGGGGTTTCGAGGGGCTCGAAGCCGTATTTCTCGAAGACCTGAGCCAGCCGTCCCATCACTTTCTGCCGAGGCACGGCGGACTGTGGCAGAAAATCCTGCGTTCCTTTTGCCAGCGATACCTTCATACAGACACCTCATGGAGACATGTGCCAGAGCTGGAGCCCTTTGGCGCACTGCTCCGCCTCTCAACCTTGTAACCAACGCTCCCGAGGGAGCACGACTGAGCAGCAGTATCCACACCTCCCCATGTAAGTCAACCCTCAATGGCGTGATCATTTGTCATGCTGGCGGGAGCGCATGCGCTATAATACCCCCGGTGCAGCCTTGATTTTCCAACTTTACCGGAATCACTCCGCCCGAACCTCTCGCCAGGGGGCAAGCAGAAGCGTATGGCCAACTTCACCGACTCTATTACCATCGCGGCGCCGCCGAGTGCCGTTCGCCAGCTCTTGACCGACTTGGAAGCGCATCCGCACTTTGTGCCAGATGGATTTAAGCAGTATCGGCATCTGACGCGCCATCTTGGAGGCTCGGGAGCCCGAGCAGCCTTGGAGCTGAACCTGCTGGGCCACTGGCTTCCGGCGGAGCTGGAGGTCTCACGCATTGAAGAAGGCAGTGTCACCCTGCACATCAGCACAGAGCCTGCGTGGTTAAAACCATCCTTTCTCTTGCTGGACCGAGGCGGACGCACCGAAGTGAGGCTCGAAGTGGCGGTGGAGCGACGTGCGCTCCCGTTTTATCGCCTACGCACCCGCGTGAAGCAGCGGCTTCGGCTGGACTCCGACGTGGCCAACCTGATGGGACGATTTTTGTCTCAGCTCAAAGTGGCCGCTGAGGTGAAGGTACGAGAGCAAGCCGCCGCCAAAGCCAACAGCAGCGGAGCCGCCGAGAAGAGTGCCTCACCCGCCGCCGCCTCTAAATCTACACCGGCACCGGCTCCTGCACCTGTGAGACCTGCTCCAGCGCCTGCCCCGGCAAAAGCCGCAGCTCCGGCAGCCTCTCCGCTTTCTACAGCCTCTCCTGCGCCTGCTCTTGCGCCTGCCTCGGCAAAAGCCGCAGCTCCGGCAGTCTCTCCGGTTCCGACGGCAGCTCCTGCGCCTGCTCCTGCTCCAGCGCCTGCCTCGGCAAAAGCCGCAGCTCCGGCAGCCTCTCCGGTTCCGACAGCGTCTGCGGTGCCTGCTCCAGCGTCTGCCTCGGCTTCTTCCGTCGTGGCCTCCGAGCCTGTTCGGGTGTTGAGGGTGGATGAGCTTGCCTCGGGTTCGGCCCGTGTGGTTCAGCTTGGGGCTCAGGAGATTGCCCTCTTCAACATCGAGGGTGAATTTTACGCTCTCTCCAACAAGTGTGCACATCGGGGAGGCCCTCTGGCTTTTGGCCTGCTCGAAGGCCACGATGTCACCTGTCCTCTGCATAGCTGGAAATTTGACGTGCGCACCGGTCAGAGTCCGGTCTCACCGGCGGCTCGAGTGGCATGTTTTTCGGTGGAGCGCCGAGGTGACGACCTCTATCTTGCCCCGCGTGTTTCGGAGTTGTCTTTTAGCGCATGAAGAAGCTCACTCAGATTCGAGTTCCGACGGATTCACAAGAGCCACTGGAGCGGATTGCGGCGCAGCAGCTTCGCGTCTCGCCCCGGCAGATTGCCTTTGTGAAGGTGGTCAAGCGGTCATTGGATGCGCGGAAGAAGCCTCAGCTCTTTTACGTGTACACCCTGGAGGTGTACGAAGTGGGAGAGCCCTTGCCACCGGAAGCCATCGTCGCCTCGGCGCAGGGTGAAGCGGCTTCTCGCGAGCAGGCTTTATCCTCTCATACTGGTGAGGCTCAAGGGCTGGTGAAGGTTTCGACTTCAGAGCCGATGACACCGGCGGCTCGGGAGGTCTTGCCGCAGCTTCAGTGGCGAGGCACGCGACCGATTCTGGTGGGAGCGGGACCGGGGGGGCTTTTTGCGGCCTTACGTCTCTTGGATCACGGCTTACCCTGTGTGCTCTTTGAGCGGGGAGCCGAAGTGCATCCACGCACCGTCCGTATTAATATGTATTGGCGGAAGGGCGAACTTCATCCAGACTCCAACGTCTGTTCCGGTGAAGGTGGCGCGGGGTTATTTTCTGACGGCAAGCTGATCACTCGGATTAAGAGTCCTTACATTCAGTACGTCTTGCAGCGCCTGGTGGATTTTGGTGCTCCCCCTGAGATCCTCTATGTACACAATCCGCATGTGGGCTCAGACCGGCTGCGGAAGGTGATCAAGCGCATGGTGGCCCATCTGCGGGAAGCCGGGTGTGAGCTCCATTACGAGACCCCGGTGGAGCGGCTCCTGCTGGACGAGCAGCGCCGGATTCAGGGCGTTGAGCTTCGTGACGGACGCCGATTTGAGAGTCGAAGGGTGCTCTTGGCCACCGGACACTCGGCCCGTGACCTGTACCGGACCCTGGGGGAGCAGGGGGTGACGCTGGAGGCTAAACCGTTTGCGATGGGCTTGAGGATCGAACATCCGCAGCGGCTGATCAACCAGATGCAGTTGGGCCAAGAAGATCCGGGAGAGCTGGGTGCTGCTCAATATCGGCTGGCTTGGAACACCGACACGACCAGCGTCTACAGCTTCTGTATGTGTCCGGGGGGATATGTGCTCTCCTCGGGGACCGAAGCCGATGGAGTGGTCTCCAATGGCATGTCGAACTATCATCGCAGCTCGAAGTGGGCGAACTCCGCCCTGGTGGTGCCGGTGAAGCCGGAACATGTACCGGGAGACGATCCTTATCGGCTCTTGGATTTTCAGCGCGCGGTGGAGCATCGGGCCTGGAGCGCGGTGCAAGCAGCCGGTGGAGGCCATCAGCTTCCGGCTCAGCGCCTGGTGGATTTTTTGGCGCATAAACACTCGACGAGCTTACCGACGGTTTCATCACCTTCGGGAGCGTGTGCGGTGCCCTTGCATGCCCTGCTCCCGGATTTTGTGGCCACCTCCTTGAGCCAGTCTTTTGCCCGCTTTGACCGGCAGATGCGAGGTTTTATCCATCCGGATGCGGTCTTGATGGGCATCGAGAGTCGGACCAGTGCGCCCTTGCGGATTCCTCGTGACAGTGGCTCCCTGGAGAGCTTAAACACACCGGGGTTGTATCCGGTGGGAGAAGGGGCGGGATATGCCGGTGGGATCACCTCTGCGGCGGTGGATGGCATTCGAGCGGTGAACGCCATCCTTCAGGCAGAATTTGGCTGAGTCTTTGGCTTAACTTGCACCTTCGGGGGAGCAATGTTATGATCAACCCAGTGATTAACGCGGAGCGGAAGCGGAGCGCATGTCGGATACACGTATGACCCACCTCGGACCCTACCAGATTCTGGACCAGATCGCCCAGGGCGCTTACGGCGAGGTTCTCCGTGCTCGACACGTGGGCCCGGCGGGTTTCCAGCGGCTCTTGGCCATCAAACGTCTGCGTCCTCATGTGCTTCAAGACGCTTCAGCCGTGCGTGCTTTTGAGAACGAAGCCCGTATTGGTGGCCTGCTGCTCCACCATAATATTGCCCAGACCATCGAGTTCCGGCAGGACGATGGCCAATATTATCTGGTGATGGAGTATGTAGACGGCTTCAGCTTTCAGCAGCTTATCGCCTTTCATCGGAGCCGCCAAGAGTGGATGCCCATTGGCATCGCCCTCGAGCTGATCGCGCAGGCGTGTGAGGGCCTGCACTACGCGCACGAAGCCAAGAGCGCCGAGGGTGTACCCCTCAAGCTCATCCACCGCGATATTAAACCGTCGAACCTGATGCTGACCACCACCGGCGTGGTGAAGGTGATGGATTTTGGCATCGCGCGCGTGGAGAACCAAAACCTCACCGACGCAGGGTTCATCAAAGGCACTCCCCGCTACCTCAGCCCCGAGATGATCTCACGAGCAGCACCGGTAGATCGGCGTTCTGACCTGTTTTCGTTGGGCTCCGTATTGTACGAGCTGCTGGCTCAGAAACCCCTCTTTGACGCCGCCACCTTGATGCAGCTCATGGGTCGCGTGCGCGATGCCGACGTTGCTCAGCCCCTCAAAGAGCTCACCGCTCGCTTCCCTCAGCTCATTCCTCTGCTGAATAAGATGCTGGCAGGCACCCCCGAGCGTCGCTTCCAGACCGCCCGAGAGCTTGGCCGAGAGCTGCGCAAGCTCGCCCGAGAGCTCGACGCCGAAGACGTAGACCTCGAAGCCTACGCCGGGCAGATCCAAAACTTCTCGCGGCAGCAGAAATCGGACGAAGCCAACCGCGCCGCCAGCATGCGCCGCACCGAAGGCAAGGTGATGCCCCTCGACACCCTCGTCAAAGGCACACCGCCACCCCTTCAAACACCCCGGCAGCCCGACAACACCGATACCCTCGGCAGCAAAGGCGCTCAGAATACCATCGACCTGCTGAACGGACTGGCAGAACGCGCTGGCTTGATGGACTTCCAGGTCTTGCCCCCCAACCTGCCAAATCGGAATGGGCCACCCTCGCCCCCTTTCCAAGCCGCAGGCGACGATAAGACCATGCTGCCCCCCAACCTGCCAAATCGGAATAGGCCACCCTCGCCCCCCTTCCAAGCCGCAGGCGACGATAAGACCATGCTGCCTCCTCCATTTCCGACACGGACAGCCAGCCCCGGGAGACCCCCCAATCCGAGCCTCCCTGCGCAGATCCCCGATCCGCTGCGTTCGACCCCGATGGTGCCCGTGAAGCCCATCCCCTCAGCGCGTCCGGTGAACCTGTCCCCAGCCCCCGCCATGACCGCCCCTGCACCCACGTCACGCCCAGCAGACGACGACGAAGAAGATGAGGAGGAGGAAGACACCGTCCAGACCTTCTCCGGCGAGATCAAAGTACCCGAGAGCCAGCCCGCGCCTGCGATCACAAGCGCCTCCCCTGCTCCCGTGGTTGCTTCCGTGCCGCCGCCTGTGGCCGACGCCGCCGACAACGAAGATACCGAAGAGCCCGAGATGGAGCTCAGCCCCGAAGACGACTTACCCCCCATACCCCCTCCGCCTCAGATCGGCTTCGATGACGACTGGGGTGATGAAAAATCCCGCGTGGTCTCCATGGAAGAGCTGGGACTGCTCCGTGCAGACCAAGCCGCCATGACCGAACAAGTTTTCCGCACCGTCTCGGATATTCCCATTCCAGGAGCCTTCTCCGTCGGACGTTCGCCCGACAATCCCCGGAGCACCGGGCCTCGCGCTCACCTGAGCAGCCTGGCGAATTCCCCGGCTCAGTCCACACCCAAGCCCAACGTGGCACCGATGGCCGAGCTGCCCACCACCGCCGCGTCCGCTCGACTCTCCTCCGCATCACCCAAGCCCAACGTGGCACCGATGGCCGAGCTGCCCACCACCGCTGTGTCCGCTCGAGTGAACGTCCCCCCGGTCTCGGAACAGGCAACCACGGCCCTCAACCTCTCCAAAGCCCCTGCTCAGGGAGCCGGGAGCACTTCCGGGCCGAGCTCACGGCCCGAGTCTCGAGCACAGCTTGCTCAAGCCGTGGAGCTTCCGACTCAAGCCCTCGTGCTGCCGAAATCTGGTTTACCACCGGTTTCGGCGAGTGATCCGCTGGCCTCTCAGCAGACCCGTGCTTCCGCTCGTCCATCCGCTGGAGCCGGAGCCACCTTGGTATTGCCTCCTGCGCTGCCCGCCGATGCTCCTCGCGAGTTTGATGACATCGCCACTCGTGTGATGGGCGCTGCCACCCCTTCGTCTTCAGGCGCCCCCGGCGCTGAGTTTCAGAACATGGCCACCCGGATGGTGCCGATGGCAGGAGCAGATCCCTCCAGCTCGAGCAGCTTTCAGGGCATGGCCACCCGGATGATCTCACCTCACGGCGCGGCGGATGGATTCTCCAACGTCGCCACCAAGATGGTGAGCGTACCCGGAATCGATGAAGATACCGATGCCGTGGGACAGTCTACCATCGCCCTGCCTTCGTCGAGCGCACGCTCAACCCTTCACTTGCCGCCTCAGTCGGTGGCAGCGCAGCAGCTCTTGACCCAAGCGGGGCTGAAGTCCACCGCACCACGTACCACAACCCCCATGCCTCGCCCTTCCCTGGAGCCGGGTAAGATCGTCTTTCGAGGCGCACGCAAGACCGCCGAGAAGGGAAATTCTCCCCTGGTGTGGGTGGGTGTGGGTTTGATCGCCGTGGTGTTTATTGTGGTGCTGCTGACCCAGCTCGTTTGAGCCGCTTGTCATCCCTTTCAGCCATTGTGTCAGTGTACACAAGCCCCCCCCAAAATACCCTGAAGCATATGCTTCCTGCGTTGCCAGAAAATGCCCCTTGACACACATGTTGCCCGCGACTACTTCTCTCCCCGTAGCCAACAGGTCTGACGCTCGCGCGCACACGCATGCACGCATGCACGATACTGGCATGCACCCGCAAGCCAAGACCTGCTCACGGCCCTCCCTTTTCCATCAAAGCCGGAGTCTTTCATGACCCGTGAACGACATGACCAGTTTGCCAAGGATCTCTTCGCC
>JBJTQF010000081.1:0-6462 GCA_046075485.1 Myxococcota bacterium
ATGAGAAGCTCTGTGCATAATATACGCTCATCCTGGGTCATCGGCAACGTCTGGAGCAGCCGCCGCCACTCCGGACCCCGCTGTTTCAGCTCCGAGGCACGTTTTAGGACCAGGGGCTCGAGGAGCGTCCAGGGTCCGGGCTGATGTTTGAGACGCTTGAGCACTTCCGGCAGATAGAGCCGCAGCAGCTTGTTGTTGCCCTGTGGCTTCAACTGTGCGTTGTGCGGATCGTGACTCCGGCTCAAGAAGACCACCACCGCGACAAATGGACGGGTTTCATCGGGATTCTGCTCGTACCAGGCCGCCAGCTCCCGATACAGCCGCCAGTAGAACGACGACTCGCGATATCCCTGGAACTCGGCAAACATGAAGTAGGGCGTCGGTGCGTCCTGACGACAGAGAAATCCATCGAGGCGCTTTTCGGTGGACTTGACGGTGATGCTCTCGAAGGTCCAGTGGCCTTCGTAGGGCAGTCCAGCCATTCGAAAGAGGGCGTGTGGATAACGCCGGAAGAGCTGATAGAGCAGATCGTCGGTTTTCATGGGACCTCCGGTGGGTGTGACCGGAGCAGGATAAAGCATTGTGCCAAGATTGGCCCAATACAAAAGGGTGCTCAACCTTCAAAAAGCGACGATCCTTTTACCCCTTCTAAAACAAACAAAACGGGGTCCAGGGGACATTGTTCCCTGGCGGGGAAGTGTGAAGGGGCAGCGCCCCTTCATGTCTCCGACTCTCCTCTCCTCTTCTCTCCTCTTCTTCTCTCTTTCTGCAATCTCAATGCCCGGTTCCTGCCGCCGTCGCTGGAGCCGTCGCAGGCACCGTCCCCGCTGCCGCTGGAATCAGAGACGGTGGTGTTGGCGAAGTCGTGGGTGCTCCGGGAACCCCTCGCAGCGCGAGCTGCCCTTGTCGAGAGAAGTCTATCGACTCCCCGAGGATGCGGAGAGCTTCCCCTGGCGCATGGAAGCCCATTGAGTTTTCTGCCTCAATGAAGTCGAGCCGGAACTGGGCATGGCGTTGGAAGTTGCGGGCCGCCAGCAGCGCATCATCCGAAGCCCCGGCATTTTTTGCGGTCTTCAGCTCCTCGATGAGCCCCATCAGAGCATTCATCGCACGATCTCGCATGGCAAACGTGCGGTCTTGGATCTGTTCGACCCGAGCCTTGAGCTCCTCCTCCTTGAAGTGGTGGCACGTCTGGCACGCTTGGTTGATGTTGAGCAGAGGACTGCGGATGTGGTGGTCACTGATCTTGAGCGCGCCCTCGCGCATGTAGGGCATGTGGCAGTCCGCGCATGCCACCCCGGAGCGTGCATGCACGCCCTGGCTCCAGAGCTCAAACTCGGGATGTTGAGCCTTGAGCACGGGAGCCCCGGTTTCCTTGTGGCTCCAGTCTTTGTAGCCTTCCGCATCGTAGTAGGCGAGCATGTTTTCGACTTTGAGTCCGTTGTGCCAGGGATAGGTGAGGCGCTTCTCTTTGCCCTTGAAGTAGTATTCGACGTGACATTGGCCGCAGACATACGAGCGCATTTCCTGGCGAGACGCCTGTTGATTGACATCGTAGTCTGCGATGCCTTGAGACGCCTTCAAGTTGCGTATGCCCTCGATGAAGCCGGGGCGTGTGACCCGGAGCGCCATGCTGCTGGGCTCATGGCAGTCGATGCACGCCACGGGATGAGAGACCTTCTGTCGCGCCTCCGCATACGGGAGTGGATTGAGTGTCTCAAAGCCCTTGATCAGATCTCCGTCACCGGCCTTCTTATAGGGCAGATACATGGATGCGTGGCAGTGGAGACACGCGCCGGGCTGTTTGGCGACGTCTTGCCGCTCCGTGAAGAGCTGGTCTTCGAGCATGTAAGCATGTCCACGTTCTTCTCGGAAGTCCTTCGAGAAGGCATAACCTGACCACAGCGTGACCAGGCGTGGATCCTCCTCGAGACGAGACTGAGAGGTGAGGTCTCGGGGATCCCGAGCGGTGGGGGGGCGTGGAACCGCCTCACTGCCCCCGTAGCGCGTGCGTTCCATATCCACCGTGCGTTTGTAGCCATCGTACTGGAGGGGGAAGTTTTGCCCCCAGACGGCGGGGTCTTCGGTTTCATCCGTCAGCTCGACCACTCGGAAGAAGGGATGACGCGCCTCCTGTTTGCGCTCGAGCACATTCACCAGGAGGGCCGCTGCACCTCCGGCGGCGAGCATGGCCACCAGCGCCGTTGCCAGCCAGAGCGTAACGCTGTGACCCGCGATGGAGCCCGTGGGGGTGGAAGACATATGCTCTCCTTTACGCATAAGATTGAAACATCAAAACAAGAGATAAGGTGACTCAATGGGGATGTCCGATGGCGCCATGACAGCGTACACAAGACAGAGGCTCCTCCTGCGCAGGCGCATCCGCCTGGAGCGCCGCCGCGTGAGGCGCTTCGAGCGACGAGACCAGCTCCCCGTGGCAGTTTCGGCATGCGTTTTCCGCGATGCGGTGGTTACGCTCGGTCGCCTGGATGGGCTCGTGAAAGTCTCCGGTGGTGAATGCCCACGAGTGAAAGAAGCCGTTGAGCCCTTTGGCGATATACTTGGCCGGAAATTGGGCCGGAGTATGGCAATCATTGCAGGTGGCCACCTGCCGATGACTGGAGCGTTGCCAGCTTGCGTATTGCTCCTGCATGACGTGGCAGTTGGCGCAGGCCGCAGGATCGTTGCTCAGATAAGAAGCGCCCTTTGCGTAGAGGAAGGTATAACCTCCGACCCCGACCGCAGCCCCCACCGAGAGACTGACCATGACCATGAGCCAAGTGGCATTGCGTGTGCTCATAAGCCGATGACTCCTGCATAAAAGAAGACCAACGGTTGGGTTAATATTAGGATATATATGTCTTATTATCGATATTAATCATCTCTGTGGCTTCTTTTTCTCGGCCTGCTTTTCATTTTTCCGTGGCACCGTGTCTGAATGTTACCCTCACGTCCTTGCGGGCGTTCTTTGCAGAATACATGCGTCGAGTGGAGGAGAGCACATGATCACCCGTTCATCCTGGATGTTTTGGCTGGCGCTGAGCGTCCTGACGTCTTGCACAGGCACACCGTCAGAGGAGTCACCGACCCCGTCTCCGAGTCCAGATACCTCACCGACGCCGGTGCCGACTGTGACGTGGTATGGTCAGATGCAGCCGCTCATCGAGCGTGCCTGTGTGTCCTGCCATGTGGAGGGAGGGATCGCTCCATTTGCGCTGGAGACTTACGATCAGGCCAAGATCTGGTCGGCCATGCTCAACCGGGAGGTTCAAGCGGGCACCATGCCTCCGTGGATGCCTTCCCCGGATTGCCAGTCGTTTAAATACGCGCGTGTGTTGACGGCGGAAGAAAAAAGCCTCTTCCAGAGCTGGTATGAGCAGGGCTCTCCGGAGGGCCAGCCTTCTCAAGCGCAGACGACGATGGTGCCGCAGGCGGAGTCCTATCCTGAGCTGGGCTGGGTCGATGCGGAGGTGGAGCTGGCGGAGCCTTATACGCCCACGGGGACGCTCCAAGACGATTACCACTGCTTTATGGTGGATCCGGAGCTGAGCTCCAACGAGCAGCTCATCGGTTTTGAGGTGGAGCCCGATGCCACTGCGATGGTGCATCATGTCTTGATCTTTGCCGTGGACCGAGCGGATGCCGAAGCGGTGGATGCCGCCGATCCGTCGCTGGGCTGGAGCTGCTTCGGAGGCACAGAAACATCCGACCCACAGCTCTTGGGCGGTTGGGTGCCGGGGTCTCCGCCGACTCTCTTTCCGGAGAACACGGGCATCAACCTCAAGGCGGGCCAGGTCATGGTGATGCAGATGCATTATAATCTCTACAACACCGGACCCGTGCCAGACCAGACCCGGATGCGCTTGCAGTATGCGCGTGAGCCCGTGACCCCGGCGGTGCTGGCGCAGGTGGCCGGTCGGAATTTTGCCATCCCACCCAACTCAACGGATTATGAAGTGAGTGCGCAGGTGACGTTGGAGCAGCCGCTCAAGGTATGGGGGATGGCCCCGCATATGCACACGCTGGGCTCCCGGATCGGCGTTACCTACAAGAGTGGTGGGCAGGAGCAGTGCATCATCGACATTCCAAGCTGGGATTTCCACTGGCAGCAGTTCTATTTTTACCAGGCGCCTTCCTACCTCTCGCTCAAGAAGGGAGATGTGGTAACACTGAGCTGTGTCTACGATAACCCGACGGATGCCACCGTCACCCACGGCGAAGGCACCAGCGACGAGATGTGTCTCAGCTTCTTCTATCTGACTCAGTGAGCCGCCGCGTAGGGTGCCATCCTCCGAAGGTCAGGCGTTTCGTTTTACCCGCCCACCTTGATTCTGAAACACCCCATTTACAGCCGGACCTCCCTCTGCTACATCTTCCGACACAGGGCTTCCGTGAGGGAGCTTCCATGGTCATGTCTCCATCGTCGTGTTTCCATCCCGGCGCTTCAACCGCGAGGTCGATATGGGTGCTTTATCCCGACATCTGTGGATCCTGGTCCTGCTTATATCTTGTCTGGTCGGACCACAACACTTGGCTCGTGCGGAGCTGAGCTCTGGCGTTGATGCCGTGCGGCGCTCGGCAGAAGCTCAAAAAGATGAAGCACGGGTGGAGGGCTCCTTGTGGGCCCGTCTCCAGGCCGGTGAGCGGCTGGAGGTGCTGGTCAGCCTGCAAGCACCTCTGGACGTGACACCTCGTCAGCTTCCGTTATGGCAGGATGCAGTGGCTCGGCAGCAGCGAGAGGTGCTCTCCTGCGCGGGGCTGAGTATGAGTGCTCGTCGGACGGTGTATACCCACCTGCCCCTCCTGCATCTGCGGCTGGACCTGGCGGGGGTGGAAAAGCTCCGTCGTTGTAGAGGTGTGGTGTTTGTGGGGCCGGATCGGAACAATCGCCGCTTTCTGGCTCAGAGTGTGCCGCTGGTGGGGGCCGATGAGATCGGCTCCCGTTATGGTCTCACGGGGGAGGGCACGAGCATTGCCATCCTGGACAGTGGGATTACGCCAAGCTACGACGGGTTGGGGGACTGTTTTGGACCCGGCTGTAAGGTGGTGGACGGCTATGACTTCGCCGATAAGGACGCGGATCCGTCGGACTGCGACCGTTCGTATCGACACGGCTCTAATGTGGGGGCCATCGCGGCGGGTCTTCCGTATGTGGACAGCTCCGATGCGGGGAGTGAGCCCGACATCGGTGAGGGAATGGCGCCGGGCGCTCAGCTCTTGGCGCTGAAGGTCTTTGGGGGCAGCAACTGCCTAGAAGCGAAAGACTCGAGCATCAACGGAGCGTTGGATTGGGTGGTGGCTCAACGTTCAAAATATAACATTGTGGCTGCAAATCTGAGCTTGGGTTATCTGGGGGTATCGTATGAGACGGCCTGTGATCGGGAGATCTCTGGCTCCTTTACGGCGGCGATTCGCACGGTGACAGCCGCAGGGGTCTTGGTGGTGGCGGCGGCAGGAAATGAAGGCCAGCCGGACGGAGTGAGTTATCCAGCCTGTCTCTCGGATGTGTTGGCGGTGGCCAATGTATATGACACAAAAACACCGATTGGAACGTTTGCGTGGGCGAGCTCGGATGGAGGTGTGCTCTGTACCGACCGCGCACCGGATGAAAGCCAGCTTGTGTGCAGCTCCAATGGGGGAGCGTTGGTGGGGATTGCAGCACCGGGTGCGATGATCACCGCTGCGGGGGTGACGATTGGAGGGACTTCTCAGGCGGCTCCGCATGTGGCAGGAGCGGCGGCTCTGTTGGCTCAGGCGGATCCTGGTGCATCACCGCAGACGCTGCGCACGGCGCTGGTGGTCTCGTCGGTGGTGGTGGAGGATGATCGAAGTGCTCAGGTGCCCAGTGGTTATGTGTATCCTCGGCTGAACTTGGAGGATGTGCTCGCCCCCGATTTTGATGAGGACGGCTTTGAGTCGGGGGAAGACTGCAATAATGGTGATGCGTCGGTATATCCAGGCGCGGAGGAGATCTGCGACGGGAAAGACCAAGACTGCGATGGGGTGGAAGATGACTTGCCCGATGCGGATCGAGACGGGTTCAGCGCCTGCGCCGATTGTGATGATACGAATGGGGATATTTTTCCAGGGCAGGAAGAGAAGAAGGATGGAGTAGATCAAGATTGTGATGGGAAGGTGGATGATAACGTGCCTGGGTGCGGTTGCGGACAAGCGGAGGAAGAGCAGTTTGGGATGTTTCCGCTGCTGATGGGCGTGTTGTGGCAACTCAGACGCCGACGCGCTCACAAGCCGAACGACACCAGCACCCTGACCACAAAATAAAACAAACCACGGGTCAAGGGATGGAATCCCTTGCAGGAGCGTCTGAGAGGACAGCGTCCTCTCAGTTTAAAAAGCCGCTTGGAAAGCGGCTTTATTTTTTTATTGAAAGGACTTTGCCCTTTCAAACTTTCCCAGCAGGGGTGGGTCTCACCCCTGCACCCCATTTTGTTTTTAGCTCAG
>JBJTQF010000082.1:0-3065 GCA_046075485.1 Myxococcota bacterium
GCGTATTGCGGCGGTGATTGCAAAAGAACGCTCCGAGCATCTGTGGGAGCTGCTGTGCGGGGAATCCTTCCGAACGCGCCGGATGCGGGAGCTTCAAAGTAATCCCCTGCTGCTGACGATTGTATGTCTGGTGCATCAGCGACGAGATGACCTTCCACGAGAACGGCATCGACTCTTCGAGGAAGCCGTAGCGGTCTTGTTATGGCACTGGCAGAGAGCAAAGGGCCTAGAGCTTCCCTTTAAGAGTCCTGAAGAGCCGCGCAGGATCCTGTTGCCCTTAGCGTGGTGGTTGCATCAAGAGGAAAAGCGTCGTCATGCGACGGCGGACGAGCTGGTGGCCGCGATTCAGGAGCCTCTCTCTCGGCTGAATGTGACCCCGGAGCGGCTGAAGCAGTTTCTCAAGGATGTTCGGGATCGAAGTGGGCTGCTGGTGGGGTGGAGCGCCGACAGTTACGGATTCATCCATCTGGCCTTTCAAGAGTATCTGGCCGCCCTGCACCTGAAGAACACGAGTCATGAAGACAAATCGATCCTGGACGACGCGGCGCGCCATTTTGGGGAGTCGTGGTGGACGGAGGTCCTGCTGCTGCTGGTGAGTCTGCCGGAGCCGCCGTTGTTTGAGCCCTTCATGCGGAGGGTGTTGCAACACGATGGTTTTGCTCGACAGGAATATCGACAGCTTCTGTCGGATGTGGTGGCCGATGCCTCATGGCGGACGCCGCTGCCCTTCCTGGAGGTGGCTGCCGATACCACACGAAGCGAAGAAGTGCGGTATGCGGCACTTTGGGCGCTCCGGGGGATGAGAGAGGAGCAGCCGACGCGGGTGATCGCGGGATGTCGTCCGCTGGTGCAGGACAAGAGCTTGAGCTTACGCGCCCTCGCGCGGGAGCTGCTGGCAGAGCGTGGTGTGGTGGAGGAGGAACCGCTATGCGCCGGGAGCCAGTGGATCCACCGGGCCACGGGGCTGGAGTTTGTGTATGTGCCTCCAGGCCGCTTCAAGATGGGGAGCAACGATAACGATGACGAAAAGCCCATCCATGAAGTGGAATTCACACGAGGCTTCTGGATAGGGAAATACCCGGTAACGAATGCGCAGTACGGGCAGTTTGTGAGGGAGACGCAGTATCCTGAGCCAGAGTATTGGGAGGAACGGAAGTTTAACGGACCCGAGCAGCCAGTGGTGGGGGTGGATTGGGACGCTGCCATCGCCTTCACCCAGTGGGCGGGTGCCCTAATGAGCGAAGAAGTGTCCCTGCCACCCGACGGAGCCAGCAGGATCCGTCTTCCCTCGGAGGCTGAGTGGGAATACGCCGCACGAGGCCCCGAGTCCCGGACGTATCCCTGGGGCGAAGCACCCCCCACCCCCGAGCGGGCGAACTACGAAAACGACGTGGGAAGTACGACTCCTGTGGGTCAATACCCCAACGGGGCTTCTTGGGTGGGTGCGCTGGACATGGCGGGAAATGTGTGGGAGTGGTGCGAGGACCGGTATGGGGAATACTCTCCTGGCGCACAGATCGATCCGTCAGGTTCTACAACTGGCTCCCACCGGGTGCTGCGGGGCGGTTCCTGGCCCGGCGGTGCGTCGCTCCTCCGGGGGGCCTACCGGAACGGGGACTGGCCCTCGGACCGGTACATCGGCGTGGGCTTTCGTGTCGTCTGGTCCGCTTCCCGTGGCGCGGCTCTGTAATCTTGGCGGTAACACCTTGCAGGGATCAACGACCTTCATCCGGTGCTGCTGAAAGGGGTGGGGGAGGCGATCTATGCGTCAGGGGAAAAACAGCGGCCCCCCGGAGCCGGGAGACCGCTGGCGTGCTCAGCTCAAGAAGAGGTCAGCCAAGAGCTCACCGATTTCACCGACTGACCAATAGAAGGACATCATAACGACTCCTGTTCATCTTCTACGACTGTAGAGATGAAGATTCTAAGCCGCTCCCCTCCTGTTCTGGAGGAAGAACGCTTCGACTGAAATTTCTCGATAAAATGCCAGAGCTGAATGGCACACTCCACAGCCAGCCCACGTTCTAGTTTTATTTCGCCGACGTCCAGCCTTGCCTTCTGCTCACCGCGTCTTAGCGCAGGAAGATGATACTGAAGCAGTTCACGCATCGCTATTACAAACGCAAACTCCGCGAAGCGAGGATCCTTCTTACTCGCCCGAATCAGATAGTATCGGCCTTTGGACTCCGCAATCAGACCATCGTTCTTGAGGCGCTCCAGCTCGTGTTCGACCTCTTGGTGGCTGGGTAAACCTGGAAGGGAAAGCAGCTCCTCCCGAGAGAGACCACTGGGAGAACCTTCGAGCGCATGAAGTAAGATTTCCCAAATGTCCAACCAACCTTCCGTCAGTGCCATGACGGTTTCCTCAAGCGGCTCGAGCAGCTCCGGCAGGTTGGGTTTCGACTTGCGCCGCTTTTTGGAGGCCAAGAGCATGTGGCCATCACCGGACATCAGCCAGTCAATACTGACGCCCAGACGTTTTAAGGCCAGCAGTGTCTCAAAGGAGGGTGTTCTTCGCCCGGCTTCGTACTGTGTCCAGAGACTATGACTTCCTTCAAGACGAGAAGAGAGAGCTTCTGCGCTCAGTCCCATCTCACGGCGCAACTTTTGAAATCGAGTCTTTATGTCCATGTGAGTGCCTCATTAAAGTTTATGTTTATTAGATACTTAAGAATGGTCATCACTACATTATGTAGTGCTCAGACCCATCAGAGTTGAGTAGAAACGACATACCGGATAGGCTAGCCAAGCTCCAAGCAACAACAGTGCAAAACACGATGGTAGCAAATTTGTTGTGCGGAATCCTAGCTGAACAATCTGCCGTGCTGCAAGATCTTTCGTCCTTCTCTCGCGGGTGCGGGGGCGGGCGAGCGCCTGGGCGCGGCCACACATGAGGAGAAGCCTGCTTTGAAACATGGACAATCATACGCTCACGCTCCGCCCATAACACGCGAGAGAAAGACGAAAGATCTTGCAGCACGGCAGATTGTTCAGGTACATTCCGATCACCTCCCAGGGAAAACCCCACCCCATCGGCCTCTCAAGCAGCGGGGTGGGCTTGGTGA
>JBJTQF010000083.1:0-10322 GCA_046075485.1 Myxococcota bacterium
GAAAGGACTTTGCCCTTTCAAACTTTCCCAGCAGGGGTGGGTCTCACCCCTGCACCCCATTTTGTTTTTAGCTCAGGGGTGTGCGAGGGGGTGCCGATGCAAGCGGAGGTGCATACACATGCAACGTCACCAATGGCTCCCGTGCCGACCGATTGGCCACAATATGCGCTTCCCCCGGCACCACCGTCACCAGCTCCCCAGGCAGATGCACTCTCTCCTCATAAGGCTTCGGCATATCACTCGACAGAAACCTTTGCTCCTGTGCCGCTCCACTCACCACTCGAAAGACACAGTGTGAAGGTCCATGATCATGCAAACTGGACGCCTGACCCGGCAACCAGCCGATCAAGATCACCTCTACATCCGGCGTCTCCAGCAAAGGTGTTCGGCATCGGCTTTCCGTGGTAAAACGCAGAAACGGTGCCACATCCGCCCACAAAATCGGTCTCCCGAGCAGCGCCACAAGCTGCTCTTGATCGATATCGTGTCCCCACTGTTCCAGCTTCTGTATCAAGTACGCCAGCGCGGGAAGACAGTCTTCCTCCGGCGTGAGTGTCTCATGTTGCATCACAACCTCCTATCGATGAAGCGCGCGGGACTGAGTCAAACACTCCAGAGATGAACGCCGAAGCGGCTTCATCTTCCAAAGCCCTCGTTGAGAAGAGATTACCCCTCAAACGCACCCACAAGGGATCCTTGGGCCCCTTGATCCCAGAGCATCGGGTGATACCCATCCCTTCCTATGGCAAGATATGTGCCACATGGACTCCATCAACTCCACGCGAAATCAGATGTGATATCAAACGATTACATCACGCATTCGCCATACACGCTCCCGGCCCATCATCCCTGCCCGTGATGTATCACGGCTTCCCGCGATTCCGCCACGGGATCAAAATAGACCCCTCGCATCCAGCGTGGTCCCGAAAAAGCAGTACGTGCATGCAACATCCGATGATTATCATAAAAGACCAACTCCCCAGGTTCCAGGAGAAATCGATATTGATATGTCGGCGCTCTCACCAGTCTTGCAAAGAGATGGTAAGCATCATACCATTCCTCAAGTCTCTCAAATGGCAACTGAAAGGGGGCCATCGTAAAATACGAATACCGAATCTGAAAAACACCCTCCGCATCAAACGATAAGATCGGACGCGACTGCATGCTCCGAAAAGCCTGCTGACGACGGTCAAACTGAATTGGTGTCTCCGTCAACAGTCGAAACGCATGCGCATGATGCGCTTGCAGGTAACGCGCCGCTTGGAGACCATCCACCACCGCATTTTCTCCCCCATGTGTGGCCGCCCGCACACAATGCAGAAGCTGATAACGAGGTGGCGCCTCAATAAATGGCTGGTCCGTATGAGGCTCCACCGCTTCAAAGGTATACCCAAGCTGATCCGTGTTTTGATTGGTCGTATTGTCTGGCCGGAGATCCTCAATGCGACCAAAATGTGTCTCTCGCAAGACCAAACCAGCGCCCTCGAGTCCCTCAATCAATCCTTCCGTATCCAGCCCAAAACCTCGCACCACCACCACACCCCAAGCCTGCACCTTCTCACGCATCACATCGATACACTGAGCGCGTGTCCATCCCGCTGCATTCACCAAAATCGGCTCCAATGCCTGCGGCGGTGGCAACACTTCCTCTCGGTTGAGCGCATACGCATGCGCACGAAGCCATTGTAGGTCATATCGACTACGATGAGGTACGAGACTCAACGACCCCGCCTCATTCCAGGTGATCCAGAGCGTGGCACCATCCTCTGAAATATGCGCACTGAGCGGTGCAAGCGCAGGACCAAACTGCGACGAACAGACCATCCTCTCCCGCGTGTGGGGATGCCGATCTCCATCACATTGATGACGAAGCCAGATATAATGGTAATCTGCATGGCTGAGTGGAGAGGTGTCAAAAAAGAGCCGAAGATGCCGCTCGTAGAGGCGAATAGAAGCCATCAAAAACTCCCAGAGATTGGAGGCGTTGCTGAGCGTGGTTGAGGGCAGGTGAAGGGGCAGATTTAAGGATGGCAGCTCTCTCCCGCACAGGTCAGCAGCGTGGCCAGCCGCTGTTCTAACTGCTGCCGCACCGATTTATACGCGAGGGCAGTCAGAGGCCGTGCCAACACATTCACCAGCTCATAAGGATCCTTCTTGAGATCATAGAGCTCATACTCATGATACCCATTAAGACCGTCGGCATCATACCATTTGATGAAAAGATAATCACGCGAACGGAGCGCCCTCCAGCTTGGCACGTCCAGACCGGTGGCCAAGTACAAAAACGCTGGGGGGAGCTCCGCCCCGATGCCGTTGGTGACCTCACCCCCATGATATTGTGAGACAAAGTCCGTTCGCCAGACCGTGGGAGGCTGGCCTCGAAGCCACGGCACCAGGGATACCCCGTCGATGCGGGGCGACGCAGGCAGGCCCGCCAGCTCCAAAAAGGTGGGCGCTAAGTCGATCAACAGCGATTGAGCCGCTGTCTCGCCCGTGACCCCACCAGGACCACGAACGACCAGTGGGATCTTCACCGACTCCGCATAGGGTGCCATCTTATGCAGGAGCCGATGCGCTCCAAAGTTATAACCATTGTCCGATGTAAATACAATCTAGGTGTTATCAAGCTCTCCATTCTGCTCCAGCGTCTCAACCAGTGAAACAATGGCCTCATCCAGCGCATACAGAGAGCCCATCCGATTGCGATAGTCTGGATCCACCCAATTGGAGACTGAAGTGGCCCGCCGAGTCCCCGACAGTCTCAGCCAGCTTGCTTTGTCTGAGATGTCTGACTCATTGTAGTTGGGTCGGCGAGGCGCTTGAGCATTTTGATACGGATGATTAGAATGCCGCACCGCCGGAGGCAATGGAAGGTGTGGCGCCGTCGAAGCAAAGGTCAAGAAGAAGGGCCGATCATCCTCCACCTCGGTGCTTTCCAAAAAGTCGAGCGCCTTATCTCTCAAGACATCGGTGGCATAGTCAGCGGGTGCATTGCCATACGAGACTTCGACCCCATTTTCATTGAGTGTATAGTCGTAGCCCGTGTAGAGATCGATGTCAGTACCAACCACCCAATCCGTCCAGCCGGGGGGGATGTGATCCGGCGCGCGCTCGATGCCATTCATATACTTGCCAAAGAGTCCGGTGCGATAACCCGCCGCCTCCAGAGCGACCACAAAGGTGTCCGCCTCTTGGTCACTGGCGAAAAACCTCTCCCACCCACCTTGATCTCCGCCATTGGTCAAGACACCTGTGTTATGCCCATAACGCCCCGTCAGAATTGAAGCGCGAGCCGCACAGCAGATCGGTGTGGGCGCATACGCTTGGGTGAAGGTCAGCCCCTGATCCGCCAGCAGACGTTTGGTCTGAGGGAGGGCCTCCCAGTATGGCATGGTCAAGGCATCCAAGTCGTCCGTCAGAATAAAGACGATGTTTGGACGGACATCCAAAACCCCAGCCTGAGCTGCGGACCCCCCCGAGGAAGGCTGTGAAGGCTCCAGCGGGGCAGGGATTCGACCTCCCTCTGAGAAGTCGAGGGTCGCGCGACTCTCCAGAGAAACCTCGGGCGCGATGCCAGCAGCAAAAGCCAGCAAAAAGCCAATGCCCAAGCCGGTGGTGCGCAGGATTGGCCCCATATGCTGGGGAGCATGGGGATTATTCGGCTCAAAAAAAAGGGAAGGAGCTGGCTCGGCGTTGGGCAGTGTTGGCGCAGTCTGCATGATGATCCTTTCTGAAAGGGCATGGAGATGATGACGGGGGACGGCTATCCGCTCAGAGAAATGCAAAACGTGGCCGCCATATCACCGGAGATGGATCTCTTGCGGGGGTCTTTGAGATCTCCATCTGATCGAGAGTAGGAACATCGTTGGAACTGAAGTGCATCGATATGACGGCTCACGCTCTACGGGGGCCAGTTGTTGCAAGTCATGTGCCAAAGAGAGATAGATCAGGCGGGATTTGATAAGTACATATGAACTCAACTCTATTCAAAACAGACTTCGATGAGAAGAGATCGTACTCAGCAGGGATGATGGGGATGGCTGAGCGAAGATCACGGCACTGCCATCATCAAACACGGGCACACCAGAGCGCCTCACCTGCATATACATACACACGCACACGTTCACACGCATGCGCATACACACACGCGCATTCATACTCGAGAGGTGGAGCTGGTGAGACAGAGTGGTGGGATTCGGTGGAGGGCATCACATCACAAGCGTTAAGACACGCTCGGAATTAAGCGGGATGTTCGGCTCCCTCTTGACGAGCCTCAATCCACTGTCTGACCACCAGGGTGAGAAGGGCCAGCAGTGCCAGCAATGATGCCACTGCAAACGCCGCTTGGAAGTGATATTCATTATATAAAATCTCGACATGCAGCGGGAGTGTATTCGTTTCGCCTCGAATATGCCCGGAGACAACCGAGACTGCACCAAACTCACCCATCGCCCTGGCATTGCACAAGATCACCCCATAGATCAGGCCCCATTTGATATTGGGAAGGGTCACTTCAAAGAAGGTCTGAAACCACGAAGCCCCCATCACCAGTGCCGCTTCTTCTTCCTCACGAGAAGATGCTTCGAGAATTGGGATCACCTCCCGCGCCACAAAAGGAAAGGTGATAAAAGTGGTCACCAGGATAATCCCAGGCACGGCAAAGATGATCTTGATGTCATGCGCCGATAACCACGGTCCCATCACCCCATGCGAGCCAAAGAGGAGCACAAACAACAGACCCGCCACCACCGGCGAGACCGCAAAGGGAAGATCGATCAGCGAGATCAGGAGCTGCTTCCCTCGAAAATCAAAACGCGCAATACACCACGCTGCTGCCACTCCAAACACCGTATTCAGAGGCACCGAGATGCTCGCCGTCAGCAGCGTCAGACGCATGGCCGACCATGCCTCCGGCTCGCGGAGCGCATCCACATAGGCTCCCACACCTTTCTCGAACGCACTGATGAAGATCAGCAGCAGGGGCAGCAATAGAAAACATACCAAAAACGTCACCGCCACCCCAATCAGCACCGCACGCACCCAGGGGACTTCTTCTGTCGCTGGCGGTGGAACCGAAAAGGTCTCCTCCGACACAGGCAATACCAGCGTTTGACTTGAGTTCATCATATCGACCGCTCCTAGACGAGGTGGGCTCTGGTTTGAGTGCGCCGCTGGAGTGTATTGATCACCAGCAACATGATAAATGAGAAGCTCAACAGCACCACTGCCAGGGCCATCGCCCCCAGGTAGTCGTACTGTTCGAGCCGGGTCATGATCAGCAGCGGGGTGATCTCGGTCTTCATCGGCATATTCCCCGAGATGAAGACCACCGAGCCATACTCCCCGAGGGCCCGCGCGAAGGCCAGGGTATATCCCGTCAGCAGGGCCGGCAGCAAGGCCGGAAAGATCACCAGCCGAAAGGTCTGAAGCCGCGTCGCGCCCAACATCACCGCACTCTCTTCCAGATCCCGCTCCAGCTCCTCGAGCACCGGCTGAACCGTGCGCACTACAAAGGGAAGGCCGATAAAGGTCAAGGCAATCACCACACCTAGGGGAGAAAAGGCCGCTTTGATGCCCAACGGTTCAAGCTGACTGCCAATCCAGCCCTGCTTGCTATAAAGCGCCGTGAGGGCAATACCAGAGACGGCTGTGGGCATGGCAAAAGGTAGGTCCACCATTGCGTCCAGCCAGCGTTTGCCCGGAAATCGATAGCGGACCAACACCCAGGCCACCAGCAATCCAAACACCGCATTCACCGAAGCCCCCGCGAGGGCCGCTCCCAAGCTGAGCTGATACGATGCCACCGCGCGCGGTGACGAGACCACATTCCAAAAGGTTTCCCACTCCAGGTTGAGTGTCCTTAAGGTCATCACGCCCAGCGGCAACAGCACCAGCAGGCTCATGTAGACGACCGTAATGCCCAAGCTCAGCCCAAATCCCGGCAGGGCCGAAAAACGACGGGTGGAGACATGCATGGTCAATTCTCCTCTTCACACAGTTTTTGCAGATGGATGAGACGGCAGAGTACAGCAGGCAGAGTAAAGCAAGTAGAGCACAGCAAGTAGAGTACAGCAGGCAGGCTCAACGGGCAGGCTGATAGATCTGATCGAAGATGCCACCCTCATCGAAGTGCTTTTTCTGAGCGGTGGGCCAGCCTCCAAAGTCCTTGTCGATGCTCAGGAGCTTCAGAGAAGGGAACTGCTTGCTGTTCTTGGCCAACACCGCCGTATCCCGAGGCCGATAGTAGTGTTTGGCCGCCAGCTCTTGGGCAGGCGGAGAATACAGATACTGAAGATAGGCTTCCGCGACCGCACGGGTTCCCAGCTTATCCGCGACCTTGTCCACCACTGAGATCGAAGGCTCCGCCAGAATGCTCAGGGAGGGCACCACAATCTGAAACTCATCCTTGCCCAGCTTGTTGATGGCCAGGAGCGCCTCATTTTCCCAGGCCAACAGGACGTCGCCGATGCCACGCTCCACAAAGGTGGTGGTGGAGCCTCGTGCGCCGGAGTCCAGCACCGGAACGCGCTTGAAGAGATCCGTTACAAACTGACGGGCCTTTGCTTCATCATTCTTGTTTTGAGCCAGCGCATAACCCCACGCCGCCAAGTAGTTCCAACGAGCACCTCCCGAGGTCTTCGGATTGGGGGTGATCACTTCCACGTCTTGGCGGACCAAGTCATTCCAATCCTTGATGTTTTTCGGATTGCCCTTCCGCACCAGAAACACAATCGTCGAGGTATAGGGAGCGCTGTTGTTGGGCAAGCGGGTCTGCCAGTTTTTGGGGATCAGACTCGCTTGGGTCGCGAGTGCATCCACGTCGTAGGCGAGCGCCAAGGTGACCACGCTGGCTTCGAGACCATCAATGACCGCTCGGGCCTGCTTGCCAGAGCCTCCGTGTGATTGCTTCACGGTGACAACGGTGTTGGCTTTGCCTTTATAGTAGTCTCCAAAGAGTTTATTGTACTCTTGATAGAATTCACGGGTTGGATCATAAGAAACGTTGAGGATCTCCACCTCTCCCGCTGAAGCGAGCCGAGGGGTCATGAAGGTACTCAGCAGGAAGAGCTGGCATAGTATCAGAAGTGTGCGTACCATAGAATTCCTTTCCAGAGAGTCTATTCTGGGGTTTTGCATCGTACAAACGCGAAAATGCATGCTTGCACGATGCGGTCGAGTGTCGCTCAAAGTGTTGCCAAAGAGAGTGTTGCCAAAGAGAGTGGTGAGTGCCATCGGGAAGGTAACAGATATCCCTCTGTTACATGACCACAATCCCATCCATCTGCATCGGTCGTCTTTGGAGTTGCTCCGAACCGATAAACGACGGCGCTCACCTGCCTTTGAAACTGTCAAACAACGTGCCAGGAAATGTTTGTTTATTAAATATTTGATTTTAAATAGAAATGGAGATTAAATATGTCGATGGTATTGTCTGCGTCCAGTATATTTAACGGGATTGCGCCTGCATCCTTCACGGACAGCCCAGCACGGGTGCGCGGGGGTGTGTGGGGATTGAATCCTTCTGATATGACTGGAAGTTCGGCGGCGCGGGAACATACACGCGGGTGGTGGATTGTTGCTCCGTGATATATGATGGCCAGCACGGTATCCCCAGCATGTGTCACGGTCATTGCCCGTGCTCCCTGCTGCTTTTCGTGTCTGGCACCGGTTTTTATCGCTGTTTTCCGAGGGCTGGTGCTGGCATGCCATGTGCAATGTCTATGCGGTGTCCTGATTCCCTCATGGGTGAGTCCCTTGACGGAAATCCCTCTTGTATACCTTCGGAGTTTGACATGGCAAAACACACGACTTTTAAGATTGAAACACCGACTGCGTTTCACATTCACCCCGAGAGCCGCCCCGTTGCTTCGGTGAGTCCTGTCTCTGAAGGGGGCTCGGCGACGGATGCGCTTGAAAGTCGCGCTTCACGTCGGAATAGTTCGGGTATTTTTTCGCAGCTCCGCACGGCGGCGCTGTTGGGTCTCCTCAGTATGTGGGGCAGCACCCCGGTCATGGCGGATGAGCCTGCCAAACCCGCCGAGTCCAAGCCCGAGGATGAGCTGAAGAAGCAGCTCACCACGCTCAAGGAGGATGTGTCGAAGCTCAAGGGCCTCAAGCTCTCAGGCTTTATTCAGGCGCGGGCGGAGCTGAATCAGTCGTCGAAGGATGGGCTCTCGTCCGATGGCCGTACTGCCGCCAACAAGGACCAGTTTTATGTGCGTCGAGGCCGTCTCAAGGGCACGTACACCGGCATTCAAGGGGCCGAGGTGGTCTTGCAGATCGATGCGACGGGTCGAGGTCTGAGCCTCATCGATGCGGAAGCGTCGGTGCTCTCTCCGTGGAAACAGGTGCCGGGTAAGCTGACGCTGGGTCAGACAAAGGTGCCATTCGGTTATGAAATCTTCCAGAGCTCCAATGAGCGCGAGCTGCCCGAACGTTCGCTGGTGGTCAATCGCTTCTTTCCGGGTGTGCGTGACCGAGGTGTTAAATTGAGCACCAGTGTGGGACCGGTGCGTTTAGCACTTGGTGCCTTCAATGGCAATGGCATCGAGGACAATGCCACGACCACACTCTACCAAACGGACAAAAACGCGGACGGGGTGATCGGTGAGGGTGAAGAAGCCTTTGCCACCACCGCTGCATTCAATTTTGCCAACGTGGACCGCGATAAATCCAAAGACTTCGCGGGTCGTGTGGGGGTAGAGTTTGGGCCGGTGACAGCCGGTGTCTCCGGTTATGTCGGACAGTGGGGGGTGATCGGAAGCCTCATCGCGACGAAAAATGAGGATACCGGGGTGTTGAGTTACTCGGGAACCGGCGACTTGACGTACCTCTCGAAGACCCGCTTTGGAGCCGATGCGCAGCTCAACCTGACCCTCCTAGAGTCGCTGGGTGCCAGCACATTGCGCGCGGAGTACATCCTGGGGCATGGACTGTTCTACAGCGACAAACAACTGGATGTGGATGGACAGGGTTGGTATGTGACGCTGGTGCAAGGACTCGGGCCGATCTTTTCGGTGGCCTTCCGTGCGGACCAGTTTGATCCAGACACCGCGAAGGAAGAGAATGAGACCTTGACGCTCGAGCCTGCGGTGTTGGTGGCGCTCAACAAAGCGGCGAAGTTGACGGTCTCGTACCAGCTTGTCACAGACTTTGACGACAAGGACGATGCGGGCAATAAGATCGACAAGGCCAACAATCAGCTCACCGTACAGCTTCAGGGGCGCTTCTGAGAAGGCGCGCCTACCGGTATTCGCATTTTTCTGGTCGGACGGGTGAGAAGCTTTCTTGAAAGTTTCGCTTTTGTGGGCTAAGGTGAAGCCCTGCTCCGCGCAAAATACCGATGTGGGTGTTCTCTGCGCGGAGCTCTCACCGCCCAACAGAAGGAAGACACCCGTGATGGACACGCCTCAGCATGCACAGACCTCCGCTCAAACGCTGGCCCTGATCCGATTGAAGGTGCCGAAGTCTCAGATTCAAGAGGTCATGGGCCCCGCCTTCCACGAGCTGATTGCGACCCTCGAAGCCCAAGGAATTGCTCCGACGGGGCCCTTTATCAGCCATCACTTCCGTATGGTTCCTGAGATTTTTGACTTTGAGCTGGGCATTCCGGTGGCTCAGCCGATACAGGCTCAAGGGCGCGTGGAGCCCGGAGAGCTTGCCCCGCGTGCGGTGGTGCGCACCACCTATCGCGGAGGCTACGAAGGGCTCGGGCCGGCGTGGGGCCAGTTTTAAGCCTGGCTGGAGTCGGAGGGGTTGCAGACCGCCGAGGATCTCTGGGAGTCCTATGACAAGGGGCCTGAGTCCAGCCCCAATCCCGCCGATTGGTGTACATCCCTCGTTCAGCCGCTGGTGTGAGCCGGAGGGCGTTGGCGTCGCCTCTCCGATTGTGTTTGTGGCTCACCATCCGATGGGACAGGTGATGAGGTGAACGTCCTCGATGACCTGGTCGGAAGCCAAGACCCCCAGCCGCTCCTGGGCGACGCCATCGACGAAGATCACCAGCAAGGCTTCGTTTAATCCAAGCTGCTTGGCATACCGCAAGGTCTGGAGGCGGTCTTGTTTAAGCGAAGCGACATCTCGAAAGCTCTTCACTTCCAAGACGTAGGCACGTTCGCGCCATTTGATATGAAGGTCTACTTTACCGTTTCCCGTGGGGAACTCAGGGGCTACGGTTGCGTGCGGGCCCAGCACCTGCTTGAGCCAAGCGTAGAGGTGAAAGTGGCCAGAAGCCTCCGCCGTGCGTAAGTCGGAGCGCAAAGGCTGTCCGAGCTTGGGATCGTGCCCAGCAGCACGCTCGCGGCTGAGGGCGTCTTGATAGC